>NZ_CALRWD010000088.1:0-18722 GCF_943371775.1 Nocardioides psychrotolerans | reverse complement strand
GCAAGCACGTGCACGTGTGGACGATCGACGACCCGGTCGAGATGAGGGAGCTTCTCGACCGGGGTGTCGACGGGATGTTCACGGACCGGACCGATGTGCTGAGGACCGTGCTCGAGGAGCGCGGGCAATGGAGGGAGACAGCATGACGACACAGACACCGGGGGTCGCCGACCTCGACCCGCTCAACCGGGCCAAGGAGCAGAAGGCCTGGTACTGGTACGACTGGGCCAACAGCGCCTACGTCACCACGATCGCGACGGTGCTCTTCGCGCCCTACCTCACCTCGGTCGCCGAGCAGGCCGCCTGCGGCTTCGTCACCGACGAGGACGCCGGCCTCAAGTGCACCGACAACCTCCAGGTCCTCGGGCTCGGGATCTCGCCGGGCTCCCTGGTGTTCTACGTCGTCACGATCGCCACGATCGCCTCGGCCCTCCTGCTGCCCATCGTGGGCGCGGCCGCCGACCGCTCGGCGAAGAAGAAGAACATCATGGCGGGCTTCGCCTGGGCGGGCAGCCTGGCCGCGGGCTGCATGTTCTTCGTGACCGGAGACAACTGGCAGCTGGGCGTCGGGCTGCTCTTCGTGGCCAACATCTGCCTGGGCTCGTCGTTGGTGGTCTACGACGCGATCCTGTGCGAGATCGCCGAGCCCGACGAGCGTGACCGGGTCTCCTCCCGTGGCTGGGCGATGGGCTACCTCGGCGGCGGGCTGCTCCTCGCGGTCAACCTCGCCGTCGTCACGCTCCACGACTCGCTGGGCATGGGCACCGGCATGGCCGTGCGGGTCAGCATGCTCTCGGCCGCCATCTGGTGGGCCGCGTTCACCGTCATCCCCTACCGCGTGATCCGCAACCGTGAGCCCGTCCACGTGGAGCGTGAGCCCGGAGGCCTGGTGCGCCAGAGCTTCGGCCAGCTCGGCGCCACGTTGAAGGACATGCGCAACTACCCGATGACGCTGACCTTCCTGCTGGGCTACCTGTTCTACAACGACGGCATTCAGACCGTGATCGCCTCGGCCTCGATCTACGGCGAGAAGGAGCTCGGCTTCAGCACCTCGGTGCTGATCGCCACGATCCTGCTGGTCCAGTTCGTGGCGTTCTTCGGGGCGCTGCTCTTCGGCCGGCTGGCCGCCAAACGCGGGAGCCGGCAGGTGATCCTGGGCGGGCTCGTGGTCTGGATGGTCATCGTGACCGTGGGCTACTTCCTGCCGGAGAAGAACGTCGGGCTCTTCCTGGCCCTCGCGGTCGGCATCGGCCTGGTCCTGGGCGGCACCCAGGCGTTGTCGCGCTCGTTCTTCAGCCAGCTGATCCCGCGCGGCCGCGAGGCGGAGTACTTCTCGCTCTACCAGGCCTGCGAGCGAGGCACGAGCTGGCTCGGGACCCTCGTCTTCGGCCTGGTGCACCAGCTCACCGACTCCTACCGTCCGGCGATCTTCGCCCTCATCGTGTTCTTCGTCGTCGGCGGCGCCCTGCTCTACCGGGTCGATCCCCGACGGGGCATCGAGGAGGCCGGCAACGTCGTGCCTCGGGTGGTGTGACCCCCCGGTCCGGGGTCCCCCGCCCGGGATGTCCCACTTCCTGGCCGACGCGTTGACATACCCAGGGAATGTGTCGTAATTGGGGGAATTCTTGGCGGGGTCGCTACCGTTGATCAAGGACGAGGTGTCCCTGACCACCCCCTTGCCGAGTGTCGAGAGCGCGGCCCTTGGGTACACGGCACCTCAGGAAACATTCCACGGGGGAAACACAAGTTTGGAGGTGCCTCATGGCGGAACGCACATTGCGTGGCGCACGACTCGGAGGCCAGAGCTTCGAGGACGAGCGCGGCATCGAGTTCGCAGCACGTCAGCAGGTCGGTTACCGGTGCTCGCACGGGCACGAGTTCGAGATCACGATGTCCATCGAGGCCGACATCCCGGCTCTCTGGGAGTGCCCGCGCTGTGGCGCGGAGGGTCTGAGCACGGCCGGCATCAAGCCGATCGAGAAGGCCGAGAAGCCTGCTCGCACCCACTGGGACATGCTGCTGGAGCGCCGCTCGGAGAAGGAGCTCGAGGACATCCTGAAGGAGCGCCTCGAGCTGCTGCGTGGTGGCGAGATCGGTCCGGCGCACCTGCACCGGGCCAACGCCAAGAAGCGCAAGGCCGCCTCGGCCTGAGCCTGCGTCACTGACACCTCTCGCCCCGATCCGGTCCACCGGGTCGGGGCGAGTGTCATCTGTTGCCGGACGCCAGACGTCGTACGACGCCCGGTCAGCGTGGCGGGTCGTCGATGACGTCGCCGCGCACGACGGGGCCTTCCGGGCCGGCCGCACCACCGGGTCGACCGGGACCGCGCACGGTGCCGCCGGTGGCGGTCATGACGACGCGTCGGGTCACGAACCCGGTGAGCAGCCCGCGGAACAGCGGACGGGTCACCGGCAGGATCAGCAGGATGCCGAAGGCGTCGGTGACGAAGCCCGGGCTGAGCATCAGGGTGCCGCCGATCAGGATCAGCGCACCGTCGGCCAGCTCTTTCGCGGGCATCCGGCCACTGCCGATGGCGGCGTTCAGCGCCTTCCAGGCGCGCGCTCCCTCACGCCGGATCAGCCAGCCACCGATGATGCTGTCCACGATCAGCAGCAGGATGGTCCACCACGGCCCGATGACCTGCCCGACCTGGATCAGGACGTAGATCTCGGCCAGCGGCACCACGACCAGCAGCACGACGACCAGCCAGCCGAGGCGACCCCGTCGATGGCCCGGCTGGGCCCTCGGACCCGCGGCGGCGGAAGGGTCGGGAAAGGGACGACTCATCGGGTCCGGTCCCGCCGGCGGGCCAGCGCACGACGCGCCTGCTCGCGGCGCTCGCTGAGGCCCCACTGGGTGATCCGCTTGAGCGACTCGCTGGCGACGTCGGGGGTCATCTTGGAGTCGCCACGAACCCGCTCGACGAACTCGATCGGCACCTCGCGGACGGTGAGCCCGGCGTGGAGGGTGCGTGCGACCAGGTCGGTCTGGAAGACGTAGCCGGTGGAGCGCACGAGGTCGAGGTCGACCTTCTCGAGGGTGTGACGACGGAAGAGCCGGAAACCGGCGGTCGCGTCCTTGACGCTGATGCCGAGGAGCAGACGCACGTAGAGGTTGCCGCCCCGCGAGAGCAGCTCGCGCGACCAGGGCCAGTTGACCACGGAGCCACCGGGCACCCAGCGTGCGCCGATCACCAGGTCGGCGCCGGCGAGGGCCTCGATGAGGCGTCCGAGCTGCTCGGGCTGGTGCGAGCCGTCGGCGTCCATCTCGCCGATGACGTCGTAGCCCTCGGCAAGTGCCCAGCGGAAACCGGCCAGGTAGGCCGCGCCGAGGCCCTCCTTGGTGGTGCGGTGGAGGACCTGCACCTGGGGATCGGCGGCCGCGAGCCCGTCGGCGATGCGTCCGGTGCCGTCGGGCGAGCCGTCGTCGACCACCAGCACGTCGACCCCGGGCTGCGCGCGACGCAGGCGCTCCACGATCCAGGCGAGGTTGTCGGCCTCGTTGTAGGTCGGCACGACCATCACGATGCGACCGAGCTCGTCGATGCTCATGGCAGGACCTCGTCCTCGGGAGTCTCGTCCGGAGCCCCTCCCGGCGCCGGACTGTGTCGTGATCGACGATACGCCAGCAATCCCAGCAGCAGGCCGACTCCGGTGAGGACGGCAGATGAACGTCCGACCCACGGTCCGAGACGCACCGCGAGCGTGATCTCGCTCGACAGCCCCACCGTCTCGACCAGCACCGCCTGGGTGCGTGGATCCGCGGTGGCGACCACCTCCCCGTCCGGCGACACCACCCCGGAGATGCCGTTGGGCGACGCGACGACCAGCCACCGGCCGGCCTCGACCGCCCGCAGCCGCGTCATCGCGAACTGCTGGTCGATCTGGTCGGTGAAGATGAAGCTGGCGTTGCTGGTCTGCACGGTCAGCAGCTCGGCGCCGCGACTCACCTGGTCGTAGAGGCCGTCGTCGTAGGCGATGTCGAAGCAGATCGCGTCGGCGACGCTGATGCCGGCGATCTCCAGGGGGGTCTTGCGGGAGCCGCTGAGCATGTCGCGCGGGATCAGCGCCAGCTTGCCGAAGGTGCCGTCGAGGTACTCGCGCAGCGGGATGTACTCGCCGTAGGGCACCGGGTGCCGCTTGGTGTAGCGCTCCCCCGCTCCCGTCACCGGGTCCCACACGATCCCCTGGTTGAGGACGTGCTCCGGGCCGGCGTCGACGATGGCGCCGACCAGGATCGGGACGCCGATCGCGGCCGAGGCCGCACGGATCCCGGCGTTGACCTCGGCGTCGCCGAAGGGGTCGCTGGCCGTGGAGTTCTCCGGCCAGAGCACGAAGTCGACCTCGGGCCGGGTGCCGGCCGCGATCTCGTCGGCGAGGTCGATGGTCGCCTGCACGTGGTTGTCGGTGACCTGCTGGGAGTCGAAGAGGATGTTGTCGGCCGGGCCCGGCAGGTTGCCCTGCACGGCGGCCACGGTCGCCTGGCCGGTCTCCTCGACGTCGTACGGCGTCAGGGCCGGCAGGAGGGTGAGCGCGAGGGCCGCGAGGGTCGCTCCCCCAGCCACGCGTCGTTCGCGTCCGCGCGCGACGACGGCCCAGGCGAGCAAGGAGCTCACGAGTGCCAGGAGCAGGCTGACCCCGACGGAGCCGACGTAGGGCAGGGCGGGGGCGACCGGGGTGTCCACGACGCCGAACGCGAGGCGTCCCCAGGGCATGCCGCTGAAGGGCCACCCGCTGCGCACGACCTCCATCGTCACCCACGCGGGCGCCATCCACAGCGCCCAGAGCCGTCGCCGGTGCAGGGCGGCCGTCACCGAGCCGAGAGCGGCGTAGAAGAGCGACTCGATGGTGGCCAGCGCCACCCAGGCGTCCGGGCCGATCGAGTCGCGCATCCACGAGATGTGGGTGAAGTAGAAGGCCACCCCGAACGCGAGGCCCGGGATCCAGGCCGACCGGGCCCGCAGCCCGCGCGTGGAGACGAAGAACGCCGCCACCGCGAACGGCATCACGAGGGGCAGCGCAACAGGTTCGAAGGCCAGCGAGAGCGTCAGCCCCGCGACCAGCGCGAGGGAGGTCCGCAGGAGCACACGGTGAAAACTACCGGGTCGGTCGGCATCTCCGGGGCCGGTGGCCGTCACGGCGGCTGCGCAGTTCCGGAAGGGCCCCGGGCCCCTTCGGCCATCCAGGCGACGACGGGCTGCCGAGGCCTGCGAAGTTGTCTAGGGGGCGGGGGGCCCTTCCGGGTCGCTCTCGTAGAGGCGTACCGACCTCCGCGAACCACGTCGGACAGGTGATTGGCGCCTTCACCCTCCGACCCGGCCACTCGGACGTCGGTACGCCGGCCACGATCTGCGTGAGCGGACGGCCTACAGTTTCCCTGAGCGAGGCCGGGTGTCAACCGGCCGCTGACCTGCGTGAACGCGCGTCGTCGCAGGTCAGCGCGATGGCTGTCGGCGAGGAAAAGATCGACAAATTTCGCGCCGGATCGGCGTGTCGTCCAGCGCCACGCCGGATCAGGGGACGACGACCGTACCGGTGGCCGTCGTCGCCACGACGGGGTCGGTCAGGACCCGGGCGGCACCTGGCTTCTCGGGCGTCGCGGCACCGCGCGCGACCACGAGCACGGCGAAGTCCATGACCCGCGAGCGCGTGCCCACACGGGTGAGGTCACAGGTGATCTCGAGGACGTCGCCGGCACGCACGGGGGCGCGGAACTGCACGTCGCTGTAAGAGGCGAAGAGCCCCTCGTCGCCGTCGGTGAGGATGCACATCTCGGTGGCCACGTCGCCGAAGAGCCCGAGGCTGTAGGCGCCGTCCACCAGGTTGCCGGCGTAGTGGGCGTGGGAGTAGGGCACGTAGCGGCGGTGGACGACGCGGGTGCCGACGGTCGGTGTCGAGTCGGTGGTCATGTCAGGAGGCCTTCGAGTCGGGGGCGGGGGCGAGCTGGTGGACGATGTAGGAGGCGACCTCTCCGGGCGTGGTGCCGCGGCTGAAGACCCGGTCGACGCCGAGCTCGTCCGCCATGGCCTCGTCGAAGCGCGGCCCGCCGACGATCAGCAGCGGGGCCTTGCCCGAGGGATAGGACTCGCGGAAGGCGGCTGACATCTCCCGGGTGTTGAGCAGGTGGGCGTCGCGCTGGGTGACGACCTGCGAGACGAGGACCGCGTCGGCCTTCTCGGCCCGGGCGCGCTCCACCAGCTGCGGCACCGAGACCTGGGCGCCGAGGTTGACCACCTTGAGCTCGCGGTAGTACTCCAGTCCCTTCTCGCCGGCGAAGCCCTTGATGTTGAGGATCGCGTCGATGCCGACGGTGTGGGCGTCGGTGCCGATGCAGGCGCCGACGACCGTGAGCCGCCGACGCAGCGACCGCTTGATCGCCGCGTTGGCCTCCTTGGGCGTCAGCAACGGGTAGTCGCGCTCGACGACGACGACCTTGCTGGGGTCGACGAGGTGGTGGACGCGGCCGTAGACGACGAAGAACGTGAAGTCGGGACCCATCGGCTTGGCGTGCACGACCAGGGCCGGGTCCATGCCCATCTTGTTGGCCAGCTGCGCCGCCGCACCCTCCGCCACCTTGGAGTGGGCCATCGGCAGGGTGAAGCTCAGCTGCACCATGCCGTCGCCGGTGGTGTCGCCGTAGGGGCGGATGATCTGGCTGCCCCCGTCGGTCGAGCCCTCCACGTCGGTCGAGCTTGTCGAGACCATCACTTTTCCTCCAGCAGCTCGGTGGCCGGGTTGTAGTAGGCGCTGGACTTCTTCGCCACGCCCTCGAGGCCGCGACCGGCGTCGGCCGGACGCTTCATCAGCCCGAAGGTGCCGTCGGCGATCGCGTCCAGCAGGCCGTTGTCGTGCTCGACGATCTTCTCGAGCAGGTCGATGGACTCCCCCAGCACCTGACGGGCGCGCTGGGCGATGAACCCGTCGGGGGTGGGCCGGAAGTCCTCGTGCAGCTTGCCGGCGGCGTTCATCACGTAGCGGACGTTCTGCAGGGCCAGGTCGCGGTCCGAGAGCCACGGGGTCACGACGGCCTCGGTCATCATCCCGACCAGCAGGATCCCCTGGCCGGTGAGCGCCCCGACGAGGTTGAAGAACCCGTCGAGGAGGTAGCCACGGAAGACGTCGCCGGTCATGTGCCGCGTGGGCGGCATCCACTTCAGCGGCGCTCTCGGGAAGAGGTCGCGCGCGAGCATCGCGTGGGCCAGCTCCAGGCGGAACGAGTCGGGCACCTCGGGGTCGATCTCGAAGGCGTGCCCCAGCCCGAGCTGCCAGTCCTCGAGCCCGGCCTCCTTGGCGAAGTACTCGTTGAGCAGCTGGCTGGTGGTGACGGTGTGCGCGGCCTCGACGGCGTCGGCGGTGGTGAGGTAGTTGTCCTCGCCGGTGTTGATGATGATGCCCGCGCGGGCGTGCACCTGCCGGCTGAAGCGCTGGTCGACGAAGGTGCGGATCGGGTTGATGTCGCGGAAGAGGATCCCGTACATCGAGTCGTTGAGCATCATGTCGAGGCGCTGCATGCCGGCCAGGGCGGCGATCTCGGGCATGCAGAGCCCGGAGGCGTAGTTGGTCAGTCGGACGTAGCGGCCCAGCTCCTTGCTCGACTCGTCGAGCGCGGCTCGCATGAGCCGGAAGTTCTCCTGGGTGGCGTAGGTGCCGGCGAAGCCCTCACGGGTCGCTCCCTCGGGCACGTAGTCGAGGAGGCTCTGACCGGTGGAGCGGATGACCGCGATGACGTCGGCGCCCTCGCGGGCCGCCTGCTGGGCCTGCGGGATGTCCTCGTAGATGTCGCCGGTGGCGACGATGAGGTAGATCCACGGCTTGCGCGGCGCGTCGCCGTGGCGCTTGATCAACCGCTCGCGCTCGACGCGACGCTTGTCCATCACGGTGATGCCCCTGCCGACCTGCTTGCGTGAGGCGGCGCGGGCGCGGGTGGCGTCCTTGCCCTCGGGGAGCCGGAAGGTGACCGAGCCGGCCGAGGCCTTCTGCGCCAGCGTGGTCAGGTCGTCGGCCTCGCCGCGCACGAGCGCGTCCCAGACCGGCAGGGCGACGCCGTGCTCGAGACCGGTGTCGGCGCGTACGACGTCCATCAGCCGGTTGACCCACGGGGTGCCCTCGGCGTCGGCTCCCTCCAGTCCGGCGAGGCGCAACGTGGCGCGCTCGACGGCGACGGTGGTGTGCTTCTTGGCGGTCGTGACGATCGGGCGACCGACCTTGCGGGCCAGCGCGCGGGCCTGCTTGACGGTGGCCGGGTCCAGGTCGAGCTTGCCGGTCATGCCGCCTCCTCGGGGTCGGTGGTGTCGGGGTGGATGGTGTCGCCGCCGGCGAGAAGGCGGCGCAGGACCGGGAGCGGCGCTCCCGGGGTGAGGTCGGGCATCGCGTCGGTGGGCTCCTGCGGTGTGCTCGCGGCATAGCCGCCCGGGACCTCCCAGACGGCCAGGTCGGCGCGGGCACCCTGCCCCAGGTGGCCTCCGAGGTCGTCGTGGGCGGCGAAGGCGCCGCCACGGGTGTGGGCCCGGAACGCGAGCCCAGCCGGGAGCCGCTGGCCCTCGTGGTGGTGGTGCACAGCGGCCCGGACCGCAGCCCACGGACCGAGCGCGGTGACGGGTGAGTCCGAGCCGAACGCCAGCCGGACCGGGGCCATCTCCAGGTCGAGGAAGGGGTTGGTGTCGCGCCAGCGCTCCCCCAGCCGCGCGGCGTACATGCCGTCGGGGCCGCCCCACAGACCGTCGAACATCGGCTGGACGCTGGCCACCACCTCCAGTCGCGCGAGGATCTCGATCACCGCGGCCGAGGGCATCTCGACGTGCTCGAGGCGGTGCCGCGAACGACGCAGTGCCTCGGCTCCGACGATCTCCTCGGCCCGGGCGAAGCCCTCGCCGATGGCGTCGAGAGCGGCGTCGCCGATGCAGTGGAAGCCCGCCTGGAGCCCGGCCTCGGTGCAGGCGACGACGTGGTCGCGCACCTGCTCGGCCGAGACGTAGGCGTGCCCATAGGTCTCATGCCGATCGTCGTAGGGGGTGGTGAGGGCGGCGGTGCGCGACCCGAAGGCCCCGTCGGCCACCAGATCGCCGGCCAGTCCCGCGACACCGAGCCGGCGGGCGGTGTCGACCGCCATCAGCTCGCCCCAGTAGACGGTGGCCCGCAGCCCGGTCTCGGCGGCGGCCTGACGGACCACCTCGATCTCGTGCTCGGGGCCGATATGAGGTGCGGCGTTCTCGTGGAAGGCCACGATGCCCTGGGCGGCCATCGCCCGGCAGGCGGTCCTGGCGGCGGCGAGCCGCTCGTCGGGACCGATGAGCCCCTCCAGGACGTTGCGCACGGCATGGTGGGCGTCGCGCTCGACCCGGCCGTCCTCGGTCCAGCCGACGAGCTGCTCCAGGCCGGGCACGAGTCCGGCGAGGGCGGGCGAGATCACCGAGGAGTGGCTGTCGACGCGGGTGAGGTAGGTCCGCCGTCCCGGGGCCGCGCGCTCCAGCTCGTCCCCCGTCGGAGGTCGTTGCTCGGGCCAGTCGGTCTCGTCCCACCCCTGGCCGACCACCACACCGGCGTCGACGTGGGTGCTGGCGTGCGCGGCGAGGGCGTCGAGGACCTCGGTGAGGCTGCGCCGTCCGGTGAGGTCGAGACCCGTCAGGGCCAGACCGGTGCGCACCGTGTGGACATGGCTGTCGACGAAGGCTGCGGTGACGAGGGCCCCGTCGAGGTCCACCACCTCGGGGGCACCGTGACCGCTGCCGGCGACGCGGTCGGCGTGCTGCTCGTCGCCGACCGACACGACGTGGCCGTCCTCGACCGCGATGCTGGTGGCCGGCACGCTGGGACGACCGCCCAGGACACGACCGTTGCGCAGGAGCAGCCTGCGGGACGCCTCGACCATCAGGCGTCCTGGTGCGTCAGGCGTCGCTCGAAGAGGCCGCGGACCCCGTCGTTGCCCCGCAGGAGATCCATCGCGTAGGCCGCGTGGCCGGGCACGTAGCCGTTGCCGACCAGCATCCGCACGTCGGCGGCCAGGCCTTCGGCACCGAGAGCCGCACCCGAGAACGAGGTGGCCATGGAGAAGAAGATGACGGTCCCCCGGTCGGCGGTGGCGAGGATCGCTCCGCCCTCGCACCCGGGCACGTCGACACAGACCACCGTGACGTCGGCCGGGCCGCCGGCACCGGTGACGGCGTCGCGCAGGGCCAGGGGGTCGCGGGCGTCGGCCACCACGACCCGGTCGGCGAGGCCGGACGCGGTCAGCAGGTCGGCCTCCGCCTGGTGCGGCACGACCCCGATCGTGCGACCGGCACCGGCGTCACGCGCGGCCGCGAGACTCAGCGAGCCGGACTTGCCGGCACCACCGACCACGGCGACCACGACGTCGCTGCGTCCCGTGCCGACGTACTCACGCACGACCCGGGCGGTCAGGGCGGGGGCGCCGCAGACGTCCATCACCGACAGGCTCAGGCCCGTGGGGAGGTCGTCGGGGATGACGGCGGCGATGGAGCGACCGAAGAGCACGGCGTAGCCGTCGCACGGGACCTGCTCGTCGAGGCCGTCCCAGCCGGCGAGGCCGTCCTCGATGACCAGGGGTGTGAGGGTCAGCGAGACCAGCGTCGTGACGCGGTCACCGACCGTGAGGCCGAGCGTGGACTCGGGCCCGACCTCCTCGACGGTGCCGACGAGCATGCCGCCGGAGCCGGTCTCGGGGTTCTGCATCTTGCCCCGGGCCGCGACGATGTCGAGGACCGCACGGCGCACGGCGTCACCGTCGGGCCTGCCGTCGGCGGCTGTGTGCGTGCGCTCGAGCTGGCGGAAGGACGCGGCGTCGAGGTTGAGCCGCTCGACGCGGATGCGGACCTCGTCGGGCCACAGCTCGCGACGGGTGTCGAGGCGCTGGGCCGCCTGGGGCAGGACCAGGGTGTCGTCGAGGACCCGGTGCAGGCCGGTCGGATCGCCGTTGCGGGCTGACATGGCAGGCCGTCCTTCGCTTCTATAAGTCTGTTGCAGGAAAATATTCGGCGCGGTGATGTGCGCGCCGGATGATCTGCGCGTAGTCTCGCACTGCGAGCGAATGTGACACAACCGACGCGCCGCACCTCCACCCGGCCCTACTCCCGCACCCAGGAGCGACCATGAGCATCGAGACCTCGATCGCGACCCACCTGCTCGGCGAGACGGGGCAGCCCTACCCCTACTCCCGCGTCGAGCTCGTCGAGCCGGACTGGACCCGCTTCCCCGGGTGGAAGGGCGTGACCAGCGAGGAGTGGGCGTCGGTGCAGTGGCAGCGGGCCCACTGCGTCAAGAACGTCCGCCAGCTGCGCGAGCTGCTCGGCGACCTGGTCGACGAGCGGTTCTACGCCGACCTCGAGCGCGACCAGGCCGAGCGCGCCACCATGTCGATGCTGGTGCCGCCGCAGATGATGAACACGATGGTCCCCCACGCCCCCGTCGGCGGGCCGGGGTCGCTGACCGACGCGTTCTACGCCGACCCGGTGCGTCACTACATGCTCCCGGTGTTCTCCGACCGCCGCACGGACTGGTCCTCGCACCCCCTCGCCACGCGCGACTCGCTGCACGAGCACGACATGTGGGTCGCGGAGGGCCTCACCCACCGCTACCCGACGAAGGTGCTGGCCGAGCTGCTGCCGACGTGTCCGCAGTACTGCGGCCACTGCACCCGCATGGACCTCGTCGGCAACTCGACGCCGGTCATCGAGAAGCTCAAGTTCACCGCCAAGCCCACCGACCGGCTCGGCGACATGATGACCTACCTGCGCGCCAACCCGTCGGTGCGCGACGTGGTCGTCTCCGGCGGCGACGTGGCCAACATGCCGTGGCCCCGACTCGAGGCCTTCTTGATGTCGCTCCTCGAGATCGACAACATCCGCGACGTGCGCCTGGCCACCAAGGCCCTCATCGGCCTGCCGCAGCACTGGCTCCAGCCCGAGGTGCTGGAGGGGATGTCGCGCGTCGCCACGCTGGCTCGCTCGCGCGGGGTCTCCATCGCCGTCCACACCCACACCAACCACGCCAACTCCGTGACGCCGCTCGTCGCCGACGCGACCCGGGCGCTGCTCGACACCGGCATCCGCGACGTGCGCAACCAGGGGGTGCTGCTCAACGGCGTCAACGCCGACCCGCACGCGCTCCTCGACCTCTGCTTCGCGCTCCTCGACGGCGCGCAGATCATGCCCTACTACTTCTACATGTGCGACATGATCCCGTTCTCGGAGCACTGGCGGGTCTCGGTCGCCGACGCCCAGCGCCTCCAGCACCACATCATGGGCTACCTCCCCGGCTTCGCCACCCCGCGCATCGTCTGCGACGTGCCGTTCGTCGGGAAGCGCTGGGTCCACCAGCTCGCCGCCTACGACGAGGTCCGCGGCATCTCGTCGTGGACGAAGAACTACCGCACCTCCATCGAGGCAACCTCTGACGACGCGCTCTCGAGGACCTACGAGTACTACGACCCCATCCACACCCTCCCCGCCGAGGGCCAGGCCTGGTGGGCCCAGCATGCCGACCTCGACACCTCTGCCCTCAAGGCCGCCGAGGTCGCCGAGGCGTCCCGCCGCACCGCCGCGCTCCAGGCCTACTGAGCACGGTCGGCCCCGGCTCGGCGCGGCTCCCCGGGGGTTGCGGTTTGGTCACCAACCGCAACCTGACCTGCTCCGGAGCTGCGGTTGGTGACCAATCCGCGGGTGTTGACTCGCGTCAAGTGAGCAGCACTGCCCGGCAGGGTCACTGCCCTGTGACAGGCCGGCTCTCGTAGGGCGTGGAGAGCACGATCGTGGTCCGCGTGGAGACGTTGGCGGCGGCACGGACGCGGGCCAGCAGGTTCTCCAGGTGCGCCGGGGTCGGCACCCGGATCTTGAGGATGTAGGACTCCTCGCCGGCCACCGACCAGCACGACTCGATCTCGGGGATGTCGCGCAGGCGCTCGGGAGAGTCGTCGGGCTGGGAGGGGTCGATGGGTCGGATCGAGATGAAAGCGGTGAGCGGGAGCCCGATCTCGTCGTGGTTGATCGTGGCTCCGTAGCCGAGGATCAACCCGCGCTGCTCGAGCCGCTTGACGCGCTGGTGGACGGCCGAGGTGGACAGACCGGTCGCCTTGCCGAGGTCGGTGAAGGACATCCGCCCGTCCCGGGCCAGGAGTTCGAGGATCTTGCGGTCGGTTGTCTCAAGCTCTGTCGCCACGCGCGACAGGGTAGCCCCAGGACCGTGGCAGGATGCGCGACGTGACCGACCCGCATGTCAAAAGTGATGAGACCAGCCGCGAGCCCGGACGGCTGATGCTGCTGGACACGGCCTCCATGTACTTCCGGGCCTTCTTCGGGGTTCCCGAGATCACCGCCCCCGACGGCACGCCCGTCAACGCGGTCCGCGGACTGATGGACTTCATCTCCCGCCTGGTCGATGAGTACCAGCCGACGCACCTGGTCTGTTGCTGGGACAACGACTGGCGGCCACAGTGGCGTGTCGACCTGATCCCGACGTACAAGACGCACCGCGTCGTCGAGGAGGTCGAGGCCGCCCCCGACGTCGAGGAGGTCCCGGACCCGCTGCAGGTCCAGGTCCCGATCATCCTCGAGGTCCTGGACGCATTCGGGATCACCGTCATCGGCGCCGACGGCTACGAGGCTGACGACGTGATCGGCACGCTGGCGACCGACGCCGGCCAGCCGGTCGACATCGTGACCGGCGACCGCGACCTCTTCCAGCTCGTCGACGACGAGGCCGACGTCCGTGTCCTCTACATCGCTCGCGGTGTCGGGCGTCATGAGCGCGTCACCAATGACTGGGTGCAGGAGAAGTACGCGATCGACGCGAGCCAGTACGCCGACTTCGCCACCATGCGCGGCGACGCCTCCGACGGCCTGCCGGGCGTCGCCGGGGTCGGGGAGAAGACCGCGGCCACGTTGCTGCAGCGCTTCGGCGACATCGACGGCATCGTCGCCGCCGCCCTGGACCCCGACAGCGACCTCGGCCCGGGGCCGCGCGGGAAGATCAAGGCCGCGCTGGACTACCTCGAGGTCGCCCCGACCGTCGTGGCCGTCGCGCGCGAGATCGACCTGGACCGCAGCGACCTGGCCCTCCCGCGTACGCCCCGCGACGCGACCCGTGTCGCCGAGCTGGCCGCGACCTGGGGGCTCGAGAGCCCGACCGAGCGTCTCATCGGGGTCCTGGGAGCCTGACCAGGCGGCTCGTACGGTGGAACCATGAGTCGAATCGCAGTAGTCGGAGGCCACGGCAAGGTGGCCATGCTCCTTCACCCCTCCTTGGTGGCCCGTGGCCACACACCGGTCGCGCTGGTCCGCAAGGAGGACTACCGCGCGGAGCTGGAGTCACTCGGCGCCGAGGTCCGCATCCTCGACATCGAGCAGGACGACGCGGCCGCCTTCGCCGGGTCCTTCGCCGGCTGTGACGCTGTCGTCTTCGCCGCCGGAGGTGGCGCGGACGGCAACATCGAGCGCAAGCGCACCGTCGACCTCGAGGGCTCGCTGAAGTCCATCGAGGGGGCACAGCTGGCGGGCATCACCCGCTTCGTCCAGGTCTCCGCGATCGGCGTCGACGCCCCGCTGCCCGAGGACACCTCGGAGGTCTGGCGCGCGTACGTCGAGGCGAAGCGCGACGCCGACGCCGCCCTGCGCGACAGCGATCTGGCCTGGACCATCCTGCGCCCCGGCGCCCTCACCGATGACCCCGCCACGGGCCAGGTCGCGCTGGGTCTCGACGTGGAGCGAGGCGAGGTCACCCGCGCCGACGTCGCCGACGTCGTCGCCGCGATCCTCGACGACGTCACCACCATCGGTCAGCAGTGCAACCTGGTCAACGGCTCCGTGCCCGTGGCTGACGCAGTTCGCTCGTTGAGCGCCTGATCTTCCGTCGGCCCCACTGCCGAAGCGTCCGCAGGGCCTGCGGTTTGGTCACCAACCGCAACTCGAGCCGGTGAACACCTGCGGTTGGTGACCAAACCGCGCCTCCCCGGGATCCGGCGACCCATCACTCCGCGAGGCTGGAGTAGGCCACCACACCCCGTCGGAGCCGCTTGACGACCTCACGTGCGGTGCCGCGCAGGGCGGTGTCGCCGGCGGCGTCGGCGACCTGTCCGGCGAGGTCGAGCAGCTGCTTCATCCAGCGCACGAAGTCGCCGGCGGCCAGCTCGGAGGTACCGAGGACCTCGTCGAGGTCGTCGCCCTCGGCCCAGCGGTAGGCGATCCACGCGAAGCCGAGGTCAGGCTGGCGCAGGAAGTCGAGCTTGTGCTCGCGCTCGAGCTGGTCGAGCTCCGCCCACAGGTGCACCATCTCGGCGATGACCGGCTTGACGTTGCCGCCCGGCAGCTTCGGGGAGCTGGCGTCGTCGGGTCGTCGGGACTCGAAGACCAGCGTCGAGAGCGCAGCAGCGAGGCCGGCCGGTGACAGGTCGTCCCAGAGCCCGCGGCGCAGCGACTCAGCCGCCACGAGGTCCATGTCGGAGTAGATCCGACGCAGGTGCGAGCCGCGCTCGGTGACCTCGTTGCCATCGAGGTACTCCAGCCGGGTGAGCACGTCGCACACCCGGTCGAACTGCCGCGCCACCGTGTTGGTCCGTTGCTCCACGCGCCGCCGCAGGGTGTCGGCGTCACGCTGCAGCTTGAAGTGACGCTCCGCCCAGCGTGCGTGGTCCTCGCGGTCCGAGCAGCCGTGGCAGGGGTGTGCCTTCATCGCGGTGCGCAGGGCCGTGATCTCCTGCTCGACGGCCGGGGGCAGGGGCGGCCCTCCGGACCGGTCACCCGCGCTCGACGGCGGAGGCGTCAGGTCATGGGTGCGCGAGCGCAGTGCCGAGGCGAGGTCGCGCCGCATCTGCGGGTTGCGGCCGTTGAAGCTGCGCGGCACCTTGAGCCGCGTCAGTGCCACGACCGGCGTCGGGAAGTCCATCATCGCCAACCGGCGGGCCTGCCGGTCGGCCGTGACGACGTAGGGCCGCGGACCCTCGGGCGAGAAGCCCGGGTCCACGACGACGGCGAAGCCGGCGAACTTGCCGGCCGGCACCTGGATCACGTCGCCGACCTTGAGCTCGGCCAGCGAGGCCATCGCCTCGTCGCGCCGGTCGGACCGTTTCGCCTTGCTCGCGCTCTTCTCGAGGTCGCTGATCTGCCGCCGGAGCCCGGCGTACTCCATGAAGTCGCCGAGGTGGCAGGTCGCCGCCTCGACGTAGCCCGCTAGCGCGTCCTCGCTCTTGCGCAGCTGCCGCGCCATCCCCACGACGGCCTTGTCGGCCTGGAACTGTGCGAAGGACTGCTCGAGCAGCTCGCGCGACGTCTCCCGACCGAACTGGTGGACCAGGTTGACCGCCATGTTGTACGACGGGCGGAAGGAGGACCGCAGCGGATAGGTGCGTGTCGACGCGAGGCCGGCCACCTCTCGCGGGTTCATCCCCGGCTGCCACAGCACGACCCCGTGGCCCTCGACGTCCAGGCCGCGTCGTCCGGCGCGCCCGGTGAGCTGGGTGTACTCCCCCGGCGTGATGTCGGCGTGGGTCTCGCCGTTCCACTTCGAGAGCTTCTCGATCACCACGGTGCGCGCGGGCATGTTGATGCCGAGCGCGAGGGTCTCGGTCGCGAAGACCACCTTGCAGAGGCCGCGGATGTAGAGCTCCTCCACGACCTGCTTGAACGCCGGCAGCATCCCGGCGTGGTGGGCCGCGACGCCACGCGTGAGGCCGTCGAGGAAGTCGTGGTAGCCGAGGACGTGCAGGTCGTCCTCGGGCAGGTCGCGACAGCTCTGCTCGACGAACTGGAAGATCTCGTCGCGTTCCGCGGCCGAGGTCAGCCGGATCCCGGCGTTGAGGCACTGGGTCACGGCGGCGTCGCACCCGACGCGGCTGAAGATGAACACGATGGCCGGCAGCAGCCGCTCGCGGTCGAGCCGCTCGATCACGTCGGCCCGACTGGGGATCCACACCCGTCGTCCGTTGCCGACGTCGCGTGACCCGCTGCTGCGGGGCGTCTTGCCACGGCCCTTCGGCGTACGACGGTCCTTCATGCGCGAGGACGCCCAGTCGTCGCGAGCGATCTTGGTCAGCTCGTCGTTGACAGGGGCACCCTCCTTGACGAAGCCCGCCGCGGCGTCCACGTCACTGGAGGCGAAGAGGTCCAGCAGGCGGCGTCCGACCATCACGTGCTGGTAGAGCGGCACGGGTCGCCGCTCCTCGACGATGGTGTTGGTCTCGCCGCGCACCGTGGCCAGCCACTCGCCGAACTCCTCGGCGTTGGAGACGGTCGCGGACAGCGACACCACCGAGACCGACTCGGGCAGGTGGATGATCACCTCCTCCCAGACCGCGCCACGGGCCCGGTCGGCGAGGTAGTGGACCTCGTCCATGACCACGAAGCCGAGGCCCATGAGGGTCCGCGAGCCGGCGTACAGCATGTTGCGCAGCACCTCGGTCGTCATGACGACGATCGGGGCCTCCCCGTTGATGGTGTTGTCACCGGTCAGCAGACCGACCTGGTCGGGGCCGTAACGGGCCACGAGGTCGTGGTACTTCTGGTTGCTCAGGGCCTTGATCGGGGTCGTGTAGAAGCACTTGCGCCCGGTCGCCATCGCCAGGTGGATGGCGAACTCCCCGACGATCGTCTTGCCGGAGCCTGTGGGGGCAGCGACGAGGACTCCCCGGCCCTCCTCGATCTCGCGGCACGCACGCAGCTGGAAGTCGTCGAGCGGGAACTCGTAGTGCGCCTGGAAGTCCTTCAGGACCGGGTAGGACTTGGTCCTGCGGAACTCGGCGTACCGCTGGGCGGGGGTGGTGTCTTCGTCGGTGCTCATGACAGGACGGTCAGTGCTCCTGGAACGCTCTCGATGGTGATCGGCAAGGGACCGAACCGCTCTCCGTCGGCGTAGCCCACGATCCCGGGGGCGGCGACGGTGACGGTCCGGGCAAGGTGGTGCTCGTACTGCGGGTGGCTGGTGTGGGTGCCGGAGAAGAGCTTGGGGTAGGTCCGGATGAGGTCGGGCTTGGTGATCGGCTTGATGATGACGACGTCGAGCAGCCCGTCGTCCATCTTGGCACCCTCGGTGATACGCAGGCCCCCGCCGTAGGAGGGACCGTTGCCGATCGCGACCAACATGGCCTCCAGGCGCAGCGTCTCGCCGTCGAGGTCGAGCGTGTAGGAACGAGGCCGGAAGGTGCGCAGCTCGGCGAGCGTGGCGAGGTTGTAGCGCATCTGGCCACGCGGCCAGGTCATCGAATTGGCGCGCTCGTTGGCGACCGCGTCGAAGCCTGCGGCCATGACGGTAGCGAAGTAGCGACCGCCGCTGCGGGCCAGGTCGAGCGTGCGCGTGCGGCCGCGGATGACGACGTCCGCTGCAGCCACGACGTCCTTGCGCGGGATGTCGACGTAGCGGGCCACGTCGTTGCCGGTGCCGGCTGGGATGATCCCGAGCGCGGTCGCGGTCGTGGCGACCGCCTGCAGCCCCAGGTTGACCATCCCGTCACCACCGACGACCACCAGCGCCTCGACCCCGTCCGCGACGGCCTGCCGCGCAAGGTCCAGGGCCTCGTCGGCGTCGCGTCCCTGCATCGGGCGTACGGCGAGCCCCGCCTCACGCAGCCGCACCTCCGCCAGCGCGCTGAACCGCGCGCCCTTGCCCTTGCCGGACGTCGGATTCGTCAGGAGCGCGATCACGCGGGTGCTGCCGGCCACGTTGCTGACCCTAGTCGCCGGGGGCTGCGGATTGGTCACCAACCGCTGTCCCAGCACCTCTGG
>NZ_CALRWD010000087.1:0-19201 GCF_943371775.1 Nocardioides psychrotolerans | reverse complement strand
GCCCAGGCCGCCCAGGTCGCGCCGATGCTCAAGGCGCTGGCCGACCCGGTGCGGCTGCGGCTGATGTCGATGGTGATGTCGCGCGAGGGTGCCGAGGCCTGCGCCTGTGAGCTGCTCCCGGCCTTCGACCTCTCCCAGCCCACGATCAGCCACCACCTCAAGGTGCTGCACGAGGCCGGCCTGCTCGACCGCGAGAAGCGCGGGGTCTGGGTCTACTTCCACGCCCGCCCAGAGGCCATCGCCGCGCTCGGCAGCCTCTTCGCGACCACGCTGGCCCCGGCGGGGGCGACGGCATGACCGCGACCACGCACGACGGCGACGGGACCGACGTACTCCACCGGCTCTCCACCCTCGACCGCTTCCTGCCGGTCTGGATCGGGGTCGCGATGGTGGTCGGGCTGGTGCTGGGTCGCACCGTCGACGGCCTCGACAGGGCGCTCTCGAAGGTAGAGGTGGCCGACGTCAGCCTGCCGATCGCGATCGGGCTGCTGGTGATGATGTATCCCGTCCTCGCGAAGGTCCGCTACGACCGGCTCGGCACGGTCACCGCCGACCGCCGGCTCCTCGTGAGCAGCATCGTCCTCAACTGGCTCGTCGGCCCCGCGCTGATGTTCGCGCTGGCGTGGCTGCTGCTGCCGGACCTCCCGGAATACAGGACCGGCCTGATCATCGTCGGTCTCGCCCGCTGCATCGCGATGGTGCTGATCTGGAACGACCTGGCCTGCGGCGACCGCGAGGCCGCCGCGATCCTGGTCGCGATCAACTCGGTGTTCCAGATCATCGCGTTCGCCGGTCTCGGCTGGTTCTACCTCCAGGTGCTGCCGGGCTGGCTCGGCCTCGAGCAGAACGCGCTGGACGTCTCCGTCGGCAAGATCGCCGTCTCCGTGCTGATCTTCCTCGGCATCCCGCTGCTCGCCGGCTACCTCACGCGCAAGGGAGGCGAGCGCGCCAAGGGACGCGAGTGGTACGAGTCGACCTTCCTCCCGCGCATCGGCCCCTTCGCGCTCTACGGCCTGCTCTTCACGATCGTCATCCTCTTCGCGCTGCAGGGCGACACGATCATCGACCAGCCCGGCGACGTCGCCCGGATCGCGCTGCCGCTGCTGGCCTACTTCGCCCTGATGTGGAGCCTCTCGATGCTCCTGGGCCACCGGCTGCGGATGTCCTACGAGCGCTCCACCACGCTGGCGTTCACTGCCGCCGGCAACAACTTCGAGCTCGCCATCGCCGTCGCGATCGGGGTCTTCGGCGTCACCAGCGGGCAGGCGCTCGCCGGGGTCGTCGGGCCGCTGATCGAGGTCCCGGTCCTGGTCGGGCTCGTCTACGTCGCCCTCTGGGCGCGGCGCCGCTTCACGTGGACGCCCGAGCCCACCGCCATCCCCGCCGCCACCGAAGGAGCCACCCCATGAACGCCGTACCCGAGGTCCTCTTCGTCTGCGTCCACAACGCCGGCCGCTCGCAGATGGCCGCCGCGCTCCTCGAGCACCACGGCGCCGGCCGGGTCGCCGTCCGCAGTGCCGGCTCCGCGCCCGCCGACTCGATCAACCCCGCCGTCGTCGAGGTCATGCAGGAGCTCGGCATCGACGTCTCGCGCAACGTCCCGGCCAAGCTCCTCACCGAGGACGTCGCCGCCTCCGACGTCGTCATCACGATGGGCTGCGGCGACGCGTGCCCGATCTTCCCGGGCAAGCGCTACGAGGACTGGGCCCTCGAGGACCCGGCCGGCCAGGGCGCCGACGCCGTACGCCCCATCCGCGACGACATCGACCGCCGCGTCCAGGCGCTGCTGGCCGACCTGCTGCCGGCGGGCTGAGATCGACCTCGACGTCGTCATCGTCGGCGGCGGCCAGTCGGGGCTGGCGACCGCGTGGCACCTCGTGCGGCTCAACCGCCGCCGCGAGGTGCCGCTGACCTTCGAGGTCCTCGACGACCGCTCGCGCGCCGGTGGTGCCTGGCAGGACGGCTGGCCGAGCCTCGAGCTCTTCTCTCCCGCCGCCTACTCCTCGCTGCCCGGCTGGCCGATGCCGCCCTGGCGCGGCCCGGGCAACCCGTCCGCGGCGCACGTGCGCGACTACCTGACCGCCTACGAGCAGCGCTACGACCTGCCCGTACGACGACCCGTCGCCGTCACCGGCGTCTCCGGGATCGGCGACCCGTCGGGCCCGCTCGTGGTCCATGCCTCCGACGGCGATCGCCAGGCCGGCGTCGTGGTCAACGCCACCGGCTCGTGGCGTCGGCCCTTCTGGCCGACCGTGCCCGGGATGCGCGACTTCGCGGGCACCCAGCGGCACACGGCCGACTACACCGGCCCCACGGCGTACGACGGACTGCGGGTGCTGGTCGTCGGTGGTGGCAACTCGGGGGCGCAGATCGCCGCCGACCTGCTCCCGGTCGCCCGCGAGCTCACCTGGGCGACGCAGCGAACGCCGCGCTACCTGCCCGACGACGTCGACGGGCGCGCGCTCTTCGAGGCGGCCACGGCCGCGGTGGCCGGCCAGGGGGGAGGGGTGGGGAGCCTCGGCGACATCGTCGCGGTGCCGTCGGTGCGCCACGCCCGTGACGAGCTCGGCCTGCACGCGGCACCGATGCCGGACCGGCTCACTGCGAGCGGCGTCCGCTGGGCCGACGGCACCGAGCGCGCCTTCGACGCGGTGATCTGGTGCACCGGCTTCCGCCCCGCGCTCGGCCACCTGCGCGGGGTGGCCAGGCCCAACGGCGGGGTGGTCAGCCCGGATGACGAGCGGGTGCTCTTCGTCGGCTACGGCGACTGGTGCGGCCCCGCGTCCGCCACCCTGATCGGCGTCGGTCGGTCGGCCAAGGACGCAGCTGCTCGCGCTGCTGCGGTGCTCGACGGCTGACCGAGGCGGGGCCCGGGGTCGTGTGCCGGAGAACGCGCTCCAGCGCTGCCGGCGCCACACGACCCGACCAGGACCAGTCAGCCTGCAACATCGCGCCGACTCGGCGTGTGACCAGCTAGGGGATGACCTCGATCAACAGGTGCGAGACCCAGTAGCAGAGCGCGGCGACGAGGCCGGCCATCGGGAAGGTGAGGATCCAGGCGGCGACGATCGACTTGGCCACGCCCCAGCGCACCGCGGAGAAGCGCTTGGTGGCGCCGACGCCCATGACGGCCGAGGTGATCGTGTGGGTCGTGGAGATCGGCGCGGAGTAGACGAACGCGGTCGTGTAGAGCACGCCGGCGGCGACCGACTCGGCGGCGAAGCCGCGGGCGGGGTCGAGGGCGATGATGCGGCGGCCGAGGGTGCGCATGATGCGCCACCCGCCGGCGTAGGTCCCAGCAGAAATCGCAGTAGCGGCGGCGACGATCACCCACAGGGGGAGATCATCACCAGGCGAGACGAAGCCGCCCGCGAGCAGCGCCAGGAAGATGACGCCCATCGTCTTCTGGGCGTCCTGGAGGCCGTGGCCCAGCGCCATGGCGGCCGCGGAGATCGTCTGGAGCACGCGGAAGTTGCGCTGCATCCGGTGCGGATTGCGGCGCCGGAAGACCCACATGATCGTGAGCATCACCGCGAAGCCGGCCGCGAAGGCGAAGAGCGGCGACAGGATCATCGGGATGACGACCTTGTCGCGCACGGTCGTCCACTGCACGAACGTCCCGGACGCCAGCGCGGCGCCGACCAGGCCGCCGATGAGGGCGTGGGAGGAGGAGGAGGGCAGGCCGTAGTACCAGGTGATGAGGTTCCACGCGATCGCCCCGAGCAGCCCGGCCATCACGATCACGAGACCGTGCGAGCCCGACGGCGGCGAGATGACCGACCCGACGGTGTTGGCGACCTCCTGGCCCAGGAAGGCGCCGATGAAGTTCATGACGGCCGCCATGATCAGCGCCACCCGCGGGGTGAGCGCCCGCGTCGAGACCGACGTGGCGATCGCGTTGGCGGCGTCGTGGAAGCCGTTGGTGTAGTCGAAGGTCAGGGCGACGACGACGACCGCGATGACGAGCGCGAGTTCCACGGTCGCTCAGGACTCCTTGACGGCGATCTGCTCCACGATGTTGGCGACCCGCTCGAAGGCGTCGATCGAGTTCTCCAGGCCCTCGACGATGTCCTTGAGCTTGAGCACCTCGAGGGTGGGGTAGTCGCCGGAGAAGAGGTTGGCCAGGATGCGGCGGTGGTTCTTGTCGCCGGCGTTCTCGAGGCGGTTGATCTCGATCCAGAACTCCTCGAGCGACTTCATCGAGCGCAGGTTGGGCATCGACGCCGCGGTCAGCTCGGCGCAGCGCTGCAGCACCTCGACCTGGTCGGAGAGCTCGGTCGGGAGCACCTGCACCTCGTAGAGCAGGATCATGTCGACGACCTCGTCCATCATGTCCATGACGTCGTCGAGGCCGGACGCGAGGGAGTAGATGTCCTCGCGGTCGAACGGCGTGATGAAGGTCGAGTTCACCCGGCGCACGATCTCGTGCGTCGTCTCGTCGGCGGCGTGCTCGGTCTCGCGCATCGCGGTCGCGACGGCGGCGTGGTCGGCGCCGTCGCTGAGCATCTGCGCGAGCAGGTCAGCACCCTTGATCAGGTGGTCCGCCGACTGGGTGAACAGGTCGTAGAACGTCGCATCGACCGGACGGAAGCGCAAACCCACGGAGAACTCCTGGTGAGGCGGAGACGAACGGCCATCATGCTAGGGGGTGCTCCGCCCGCTCCGACAAATCAACCCGTCGTACGACGCCTCCGCTGCCCCTCGATCAGGCTCTCCTGGAGATGCACGTCACCGTCGTTGAGCACCCAGGTGCCGTCGCTCTGGAGCACCCACGCGCTGGTGGTGGGCGCGAAGGCGACGTCCAGCAGCCCGACGATCGACGCGACGCTCTCCTCGCCGGGCACCCGCACCAGCACCTCGATGCGGCGGTCGAGGTTGCGGTGCATCATGTCGGCCGAGCCGATCCACGCGACCGGGTCGCCGGCGTTCTCGAAGACGAAGACGCGGCTGTGCTCCAGGAAGCGACCCAGGATCGAGCGGACCTCGATGTTCTCCGACAGGCCGGGCACGCCCGGTCGCAGCGCGCAGATGCCGCGCACCAGCAGCTGCACTGGCACGCCCTCCTGCGAGGCGAGGTAGAGCGCGTCGATGACGGCCTCGTCGACGACCGAGTTGGCCTTGATCCGGATCCGCGCGGGCTTGCCGTCGCGGTGGTCCTGGATCTCGGCGTGGATCTGGTCGACCAGCCCCGAGCGCACGTTGTCGGGCGCGACCAGCAGCTCGTCGTACGACGCGTTGCGCGACCACCCCGACAGGTTGTTGAAGAGGTGGGCGACGTCCTCGCCGATGCGCTCGTCGGTGGTGATGAGGCCGATGTCCTCATACATGCGCGAGGTCTTGGGGTTGTAGTTGCCGGTGCCGATGTGGGTGTAGCGGCGGATGCCGTCGGGCTCGTCGCGCACCACCAGCGCCAGCTTGCAGTGGGTCTTGAGACCGACCAGGCCGTAGACGACGTGGCAGCCGGCCTGCTCGAGCTTGCGCGCCCAGCGGATGTTGGCCTGCTCGTCGAAGCGGGCCTTGATCTCGACGATCACCAGCACCTGCTTGCCGGCCTCGGCCGCGTCGACGAGGGCGTCGATGATGGGGGAGTCGCCGGAGGTGCGGTAGAGCGTCTGCTTGATCGCCAGCACGTGCGGGTCGGCGGCCGCCTGCTCGATGAAGCGCTGCACCGAGGTGGCGAAGGAGTCGTAGGGGTGGTGGAGCAGCACGTCGTGGCGGCGGGTCGCCTTGAAGACGTCGACGGGTGCCGCCGACTCGACCTCGGCCAGGAGCGGGTGCGTCGTCGGGACGAACGCGGGATACTTCAGCTCCTCGTGCGACAGGTCCGCGATCCCGTGCAGGCCGCGCAGGTCCAGCGGGCCGGGGAGGCGGAAGACCTCCTGCGGCGTGACGTCGAGCTCGGAGATCAGCAGGTCGAGCACGGAGGCGGAGATCGACTCCTCGACCTCGAGGCGCACCGGCGGGCCGAAGCGGCGGCGCAGCAGCTCCTTCTCGAGCGCGGCGAGGAGGTTCTCCGCGTCGTCCTCCTCGACCTCGAGGTCCTCGTTGCGGGTGACGCGGAAGGTGTGGACCTCGAGCACGTCCATGCCGGGGAAGAGGCGCTTGAGGTGGGCGCCGATGACGTCCTCGAGCGGCACGAAGCGGGCGTTGCCGAGCGGCACGAAGCGGTCGAAGATCGGCGGCACCTTGACGCGCGCGAAGTGCTCCTTGCCGGTCTTGGGGTTGCGGATCAGGACCGCGAGGTTGAGCGAGAGCCCCGAGATGTAGGGGAACGGGTGGGCCGGGTCGACGGCCAGCGGGGTGAGCACCGGGAAGATCCGGTCGCGGAAGAGCCGCTTGGCGGCCTTCTGCTCCTCGCGGTCCAGCTCGTCCCAGCGCACGATCTCGATCTCGTGCTCGCGCAGCTCGGGGATGATCTCGTCGCGGAAGAGGTGCGCCTGGCGCTGGCACAGCTCGCCCGTGACGCGCCAGATGTTCTCCAGGACCTCGCGCGGCAGCATCCCCGACGCGGCGCGTACGGCGAGCCCTGCGGCGATGCGTCGCTTGAGGCCGGCGACGCGCACCATGAAGAACTCGTCGAGGTTGCTGGTGAAGATCGCCAGGAAGCGCACCCGCTCCAGCAGCGGCAGCGAGGTGTCCTCGGCCAGCTCGAGCACCCGCTGGTTGAAGTGCAGCCAGGACAGCTCGCGGTCGAGGAACCGGTCGTCGAAGCCCTCGATCGCCGCCACCGTCGCCTCGTCGGGCACGTAGCGCGCCTCGACCTCGTAGGACTCGTCCGGCACGCCGTCGGCCGCCCGGCGCTGCAGGGTCAGCGGGTCGGTGTCGGAGGAGTCGGGCACGATCTCGAGAGGCATGACCGCAGTGTGGCACCGGCGGGTGAACGTGAGGTGATCGGCGCTACCTTGATACCCGTGAGTATCCACCAGCGTCTCGCCGCCCTCGGCGCCCTCGCGGAATCGTCCGTCCTCAAGGCCGCGATGGCCCTCCCGGAGTCGGTCCAGGCCCGCCTCGTCGGCAAGCCGGTCGTCCTCGACGGCCAGACCCTCGCCACCGAGACCCAGCTGCTGCTGGCCATGCAGCGCCTGGCGCCGCTGCCCAGCGCGGAGACGCTGCCGATCCCCGAGGGCCGCAAGGTGGTGCTCCACCAGAGCGCCCTCGCCGCCGGCGACCAGCCGATCGGCGCCGTGCGCAACCTGCCCGTTGGCGACCTGCCCGGTCGTCTCTACACCGGCTCCTCGGCCGGGGCGACCAGCCCGCTGCTGCTCTTCCTGCACGGCGGCGGCTTCATGTACGGCGACCTCGACTCCCACGACGCCTCCTGCCGCCTGCTCGCCGAGCGCGCCGGCATCCGGGTCCTGGCCGTCGACTACCGGATGGGCCCCGAGGACCCGTTCCCCGCGGCGTACGACGACGCGGTCGCGGCCTTCGAGTGGGTCGTCGCGAATGCCGCCTCGATCGGTGCCGACCCCGACCGGCTCGCCGTCGGTGGTGACTCGGCAGGCGGCAACCTCGCCGCCGGGGTCGCGATCCACGCCGCGCGCGAGGGCCTGCCGCTGGCCTTCCAGCTGCTCGTCTACCCGATGACCGACGCCGAGCACCCCACGCGGAGCTTCGAGCTGTTCTCCGAGGGGTTCTACCTCACCAAGCGCTTCATGGACCTCGCCAATGAGTGCTACCTCCCGCCCGGCCAGGACCTGCGCGACCCGCGCATCTCGGTGATCCACGCCGACCTCCCCGCGGGCCTCGCGCCGGCCTACGTCGTCACCGCCGGCTTCGACCCGCTCCGTGACGAGGGCGAGGCCTACGCCCGCAAGCTCGCCGACGCCGGCGTCGAGGTCGAACTCCAGCGCTTCCCCGACCAGATCCACAGCTTCTTCAACATCGTCGGCGTCGGCCGCCGCTCACCTGCCGCCGTCGCCGAGATCGCCGCCAAGACCGGCGCCGCCCTCCACCGCTGATTCATCGTTCGCTGGTCGAGCAGCGAGCGAAGCGAGCGGTAGTCGAGACCCCTACAACCCGGGCCGATACCGCCGCACAGCCTCGCTGAACTGCACCGGGTCCACCATCCGCGCCGTGATCGAGCACGGCGGCAGGCTGCGCCGGTGGAAGTCGACCCGCCACCCGCGCTGACCCGGCTGCCCGGTCATGGTCACCTCGACCGCGTCGGAGGTGAGGTCGAAGCGGTGGTGGCTCCCGTCGGCCTTGATGTCCACGACCCCGGCCTCGATGCTCACCTGGCTCGGTGAGCTCCGCACCAGCCACGCCGCCAGCGCGAGCGCCAGCGTCAGCGCGGTCAGCCCGACCCCGTAGGCCGACACCAGTCGCTCGTCGAGTGCTGCCAGCCCCACCAGGACCGCCGCGACGAGCGCGCACGCACCCAGCACCAGCGCCAGCAGCCCGCGCGCGGTCGGGTTCCGCGGCGTCAGCACGACGTCGGCAACGCTGTCCGTGCGAGCCACGGGAGCGGGCTCAGCGTCGGTGGTTGAGGTGCGAGGCGCGGGCTCAGCGTCGGTGGTTGAGGTGCGAGCCACGGGAGGGGGCTCACCATCGGTGGTTGAGGTGCGAGCGGAGCGAGCCTCGAAACCACCGACGGGACGACCAACGGGGCCGTCCGACTTCTCCGCCAGCACCTCGGTGAGCCGCTGCTCGGCGACCAGCCGCTCGGCGATCGTCTCCTCGACCAGCTCCGCCGAGCGTCGTACGGCGGCCTCGACCGCCGACCGCTCCATCGCGCGGGTCTCGGCGGCAGCCTCGGCGGCCGCCCGCAGCGTCGCCTGCTTGTCGGCCTCGGTGAGCGCGGCGGCCAGCTGCGTGCGCAGCTCGGCCACGGTCGACTCGTGGGCCGTCGCAGCCCCCAAGGCCTCCGCGGCGAGCTCTGCCAGGCGCGACTCGGCCGCGGCGCGCTCGGCGGCCGCCTCCCGGGCGAGCTCGGCGTGCGCGAGGGCGTCCTGCTCGGCGACCGCGCGGGCGGCGATCGCCTCGGCGGCGGCCGTCTCGGCCTGGGTGCGTGCCTCGTGCGCCTCGCTCGCCAGCCGCGACGACTCCTGCGCGGCGCTCTCGGCTGCCACGCGCGCCTCGTGGGCAGCTGCCGCCAGCCCGGCCTGCGACGCAGCCTCCTCGGAAGCAGCGAGAGCGGCAGCAGCGGCCGACTCGGCGGCCATTCCCTGAGCCCCCGCGGCCTCCTCGGCGGCCAACCGTGCGGCGAGCGCAGCCTCTGCGGCGGTCACAGCGGCAGCAGCAGCGGCCTCGGCGGTCGTGCGCTCCTCGTGCGCGAGAGCGGCCAGGCGTGCCTGCTCGGCGGCGCCCTCCTCGGCGACGCGACGTCCGTCGGCGTGCTCGCGGGCCGCGACATCGGCCTCCGCTCGAGCCGACGCCTGCTCGGCCGCTGCACTCTCGGCAGCGACCCGCGCCTGGTGGGCGGCCGCGGCGAGCCCGGCCTGGGCCGCCGCCTCCTCGGCAGCGGCAACCGCATCGGCTGCAGCCGACTCGGCAGCGACGGCCTGCAGCCGGCTGGCCTCCTCCGCCGCCAGCCTGGCCTCGGCCGCGCCGAACGCCCGCTCGGCTGCCTCCTGCGCCAGCACCTCGGCCTCAGCCCTGGCCACCTCCGCGGCCGACGCCGACGCCAGCGCAGCAGCGGCGGCCGACTCGGCCTCCGCGCGCGCAGCAGCCTCGGTCGAGGCGACCTCCTCGGCCGCGGCACGAGCCGTGGCCGACGACGCGGCCGCCGACTCTGCAGCAGCCCGCGCCTCATGCGCCTCGGCCGCGAGCCTGGCCTGCTCCGCAGCACTCTCGGCCGACACCTGAGCATCCGACGCAGCAGCACCGGCCGCCTCGGCCTGCACGCGTGCGGACTCCTCGGCCGCCAGCCTGACCTCGGCGGCGCCGAACGCCCGCTCGGCAGCCTCCTGGGCCCGCTCCTCGGCCGCAGCCCGAGCCGCTTCCGCAGCCGACGCAGAAGCCAGCGCGGCCGCAGCCGTCGTCTCGGCCTCGGCCCGCGCGGTCGCCTGTCCCTCGGCAAAGCTCTCCGCCGCAGACCTCGCGGACGCCGACGTCGCGGCAGCCGCCTCAGCAGCCTCGCGAGCAGCGTGGGCCTCGGCCGCAGCCTCAGCCAGGGACGCCGCCTGCTCCTCCGCCGCCTGGCGCGCCCTGGCCGCGCCCGCGGCGGCGACCTCGGCCAGCTCGCGGTCCGCCAGCGCGGCGGCGGCGGTCTGCGCAGCAGCGTCAGCAGCCTCCTCGGCCACCTGTCGCGCCTCGTCGGCCTCCGCAGCAGCGCGAGCCGCCGCAGCAGCCAGCTCCTCGGCAGCGGTCCGGTCGGCCAGCGCCGCAGCGGCAGCCTGCTCCGCCTCGGCGCGGCCGGCAGAGGCGCGCTGGGCCGCTTCGGCGGTCATGCGGGCGGCCTCCTCGGCCTCCCGACGTCGTACGACGGCAGCGGCCGCCGCCTCCTCCGCCGCCGCCAGCGCGGCCGCATGCCGTGCCGCGGCCTCCTCGGCGATCTCGCGGGCGGCGTAGGCCTCCGCGGCGAGCTCCGCGTGCTCGGTCGCCGCGGCCTCGGCCGCCTCGCGCGCCCGGATCGCGACGGCGGCGGACTCCTCCGCCACCAGCCGCTCGGCGGCCTGCTCGGCCCCGGCCAGCTCGGCGGCGTGGCGCAGCGAGGCGGCGTGCGCGGCCGACGCGGTCATCTCCGCAGCGCGTGCCTGAGCCTGCTCGAGGGTCTCCGTGGGGTCGCTGCGATCACGGCGGCGCCACCGTCGGGGGCCGTCGCTGTCGGGGGGAGGCAGGTTGGCCGAGCTCATCGGGGCCGAGCCTAGTGGCTCGGCTCCCCAGATGAGGGGACGTCTGGACGACAGAGGGCCGCCCCAGCGTGTGGGACGGCCCTCCGGGTGCGCAGCGGGAGATCAGGCGTTGATCGCCTGGGCGCCGCTGTCGGTGAGGCCCTCGACGCGGATCTTGCGCGGCTTGGCGCGCTCCGCGACCGGCACCAGCAGCCGCAGCACGCCGGCGTCATAGCTAGCCTCGATCTTGTCGAGGTCGAGGTTGTCGCCGAGCACGAGCTGGCGACTGAAGGAGCCGCGCGGGCGCTCGGAGGCGAGCATCTCCCAGTCGCCGTTGCGACCGGTGCGCTCGGCGCGCACGGTCAGCACGTTGCGCTCGACGTCGAGGTCGATCGTCTCCGGGGCCACCCCCGGCAGGTCGAACTCGATGACGAACCGGTCGCCCTCACGCCACGCGTCCATCGGCATCACGACGGGGCGGTTGGTCGTGCCGAGCAGCTGCTGGGTCAGGCGGTCGAAGTCACGAAACGGGTCAGCGGTGCGAAGCAACATGAGGGTCTCCTCCTGGTCCTGTCTTGTCTGGTGGGCCCGCGATGCGTGAACGCGGATATGTATCATTCGATACAGGTTTGTTATAGCCGACGATCCCGGTCATGATCAACCCGTGAGCCCGAGGAAATCGCAGCCCGCCAGCCGCGGCGTCTTCGCCATCTCAGTGGCGGCCGAGATGGTGCGCATGGAGGTGCAGAACCTCCGCGTCTACGAGCGCCGCGGCCTGCTCGCCCCCGACCGCACCGACGGCGGCACCCGTCTCTACAGCCCCGACGACATCGAGACCCTCCACCGCATCCGCGAGCTCCTCGCCGACGGCCTCAACCTCGCCGGCATCGCCCGGGTGATCGAGCTGGAGGAGGAGGTACGCCGCCTCCGCGCCCGCCTCGCTCAATCCTCCGCTGGTTGAGCCGACCGAGCCGCTAGGCGAGGTCGCGTCGAGACCCCGTGAGCCGAGAAGCAGCCTGCCTCGAGGGGTCTCGACACCCTCGTCGCTGACGCTCCTCGCGGCTCGACCACCGAGAGAGGATCAGTAGACGATCGCCTGCACCCCGGGCTCGAGGATCTCCTCGGCGAACACCGCGGCCCCGGCCACGCGCACGCCCGGCAGCAGGTCGGCCTCGCCGAGCCCTCGTCGTACGACGCACTGCGAGCAGGCCGTCACTTCACCGGCCGTCAGCACCACCGCGAGCAGGTCGGCGACGGGTGTCGCGTGCTCGAGCCCCAGCGACGGAGCATCGGGCGCCCCCAAGAAGACGGACTCGCCCGTCAACCACAGCGACACCGCGGCGCCCGAAGCACACGCAGCAGCCGCGACCGTGAACGCCTGGTTGGCGCGCTCGGGGTCGTCTGCGCCGCACGTGACCTTGACGACCAGCTTGCGCGACGGGGAGGGCGACATGCGCACACACTAGGCTGGGGGAGTGGCTTTCCAGTTCCCTGACAACCTCCACCCCCAGTGCGGCCCCCTGGCCTGGATGCTCGGCACGTGGGCCGGCAACGGACACGGCGACTACCCCACGATCGAGCCCTACCAGTTCGGCCAGGAGCTGATCTTCACCCACGACGGGCGCCCGTTCTTCCACTACATGGCGCGCGCGTGGATCATCGACGAGGCCGGCGAGAAGGTCCGCGACGGTGCGCTCGAGACCGGCTTCCTGCGCTGCCTGCCCGAGGGCCAGGTCGAGATGCTGCTCACGCACAACACCGGCTTCGTGGAGATCTACTACGGCACCGCCGGCGAGGGGAAGCTCGAGCTCAGCACCGACGCGGTGGTGCGCACGCACACCGCCAAGGAGTACGTCGGCGGCCACCGCCTCTACGGCAACGTCGAGGGCGACCTGCTCTACGCCTACGACATGGCCGCGATGGGCGAGCCCCTCCAGCCCCACACCTGGGCCCGGCTGCAACGACGGTGACCCATGGCTGAGGCGAGCGAGCACACCCACGGCGCACCCGCTGCGACCGATGACTGGCGCGAGCGCCTGCGCGAGAGCGGGCACCGGCTCACGCCCCAGCGCGAGCTCATCCTCGCCGCCGTCGAGCAGCTCGGCCACGCCACGCCCGACCAGGTGCTCGCGCAGGTCCGCAAGACCTCCGAGGCGGTCAACATCTCCACCATCTACCGCACCCTCGAGGTCCTCGAGACCCTCGGCCTGGTGCGTCACGCGCACCTCTCCGACCGCGCCCCGACCTACCACTCGGTCAAGGACCACGAGCACTTCCACATCGTCTGTCGGAATTGTGGGCGCGTCACCTCCGTTGGACCCACTGTGCTGACCACCCTGCGCGAGAGCCTCCGCGACGACCACGACTTCACCGTGGACGTCGGCCACCTGACCGTCTTCGGGACCTGTGCCTCAGGCTGTGACGCATGACCAGCCCCCAGCCCAGCCCGTTGTTGAGCCTGCCCGGCGCCGTCTCCGGTGACGGCATCGACGCGCCCGTCGCCGCCCACTACGGGTCCTTCAACACCGAGCAGCGCTTCCTCGAGGCCGGCGAGGGCTTCGTCGACCTGTCCCACCGCGACGTCGTCCGCATCTCCGGGCCCGACCGGCTGACCTGGCTGCACAACCTCACCACCCAGCACTTCACCGACCTCCAGCCCGGCACCTGGACCCAGGCGCTGATCCTGAGCCCCACCGGCCACGTCGAGCACGAGCTGCGCGGCGTCGACGACGGCGAGTCCTTCACCGCCCACACCGAGCCCGGCGCCAGCGGCCCGCTGATCGCGTTCCTCGAGCGGATGAAGTTCATGACCCGCGTCGAGGTCACCGACGAGACGGAGGCGTACGCCGTCACCTGGCGCCCGGAACCGGTGGTTGAGGTGCGAGCGGAGCGAGCCTCGAAACCACTCGAAGGTCGCTATGCCTTCGTGCCCCGCGACCAGCTCGACGCGTTCGCCGAGGCCGCCGGCCCGCCGGCAGGACTGTGGGCCTTCGAGGCGCTGCGCATCGCCCGCGGCGAGCCCCGCTTCGGGCTCGACACCGACCACCGAACGATCCCCAACGAGGTCGGCTGGATCGGCCCCGCCGTCCACCTCGACAAGGGCTGCTACCGCGGCCAGGAGACGGTGGCCCGCGTCCACACCCTCGGCCGCCCGCCCCGCCGCCTGGTCCTGCTCCACCTCGACGGCACCGAGAACCGGCTCCCCACCCGCGGCAGCGACCTGCTGCTCGGCGACAAGGTCGTCGGCGTCGTCGGCTCGTCCGCGCGCCACCACGAGCTCGGCCCGATCGCCCTCGCCCTGGTCAAGCGCAACGTCGCGCTCGACGCCCAGCTCACGACGGACAACATGCCCGCCGCCCAGGAGGTCGTCGTCGACCCCGAGGTCGGCCTGCACGTCCGCCCCCGCACCTGAGCGAGGTCGGATGAAGCAGGACCACCGTGCCGTGGTCATCGGCGTCGCCCTGGTCCTGTCGGTCCTGACCGTCCTGCTCATCGCCGGTCACGGGCCCTGGGCGGGTCGCACGATCTTCGAGATCAACAACCGGCACGGCCTGAACTCCGGCGACGTCCCGGTGCTGGTGCTGTGGGCGGTCGGGATGCTCGGCTGCGGCTTTCTGCTTCGAAAGCCTTGACCCACTGGTGCTCAGCGCGGGTCAGAAGGTCAGGGTCGCGGTCCCGCCGGGGGATGCGCTCGAGCCGGCGCCGATGTCATAGCCCAGCAGCGTCACGTTGTAGCCCTCGTCGGTGGGCAGGTCGTCGAAGGTGATCTCCCACGTGCAGCCAGCCTCCTCGGACGAGGAGCCGCCAGTCTCCGGAAGAGCCTGCTGGGCGAGCTCCTCGCCGTCGACCGTCGAGACGGTGATGACGATCGGGGTCGGCGACTCGCCGGTCGCCACCTCCTCCGACGGGTTGACGCTCGTGCACGTCTGGTCCTCGAGTGGGAAGAGCGCCGACGGCTTCCCCGTGTCACGCAGCACGACGGTGAGGGTCAACGCCTCGGTAGCCTGCGTCGCAGCCCGGTCTGGAGGCGTCGTCTCACCCTCGGCCTCGTCTCCGTCGTTGCCACCGCTGCACGCAGTGAGGGTGAGGAGCAGGGCGAGAGCACCAAGACGTCGCATGTCATGAGGTTACCGACCTCTCGTTTCGCTACAACGCGACCTACGCCCACCACATCGCCGAGGAGCACGGTTTCTCCGCACAGCTCGACAACCGCTTCACCACGACCGCCGCAGCGCCGGGCACGTCCCCGTGGAGGAATCGATCTTCTGATGCCCACCACCTCCCGGGCCGTGCCCTACCCGTCACCTACCCAACCGGCTGAGATTCCCGCCGAGTTCCAGGCACAGGTTGAGTAGCTCGACGAGACGATCGGCGACCAGGCCGCCTGTCAGGAGGCTCGCCTATCAGGACACCGTCACGGCGGGGGGTTGCAGAGACCGCCGGGACAGAGTTCAAGGGCGTCCTTTTCAACACGATTGGGGACGCGCTCACGGAAGTCGTGGTCGACGCCGCCAACTTCGGCTCGGGGCGCACACACGTCGAGATCAACGCCGCTATTGCGTCCCTCCCGGCAGGTGGCGGGAAGGTGGTGGTCCGCGGCAAGGACGGACCCTGGGCGATCGGGCAAGGCGTCCTGGACATCGAGGTAGTTGCCGCTGCTGCCTCCGGTGGCGAGGGCTCGGCACCGGCTACCCGATGAACGCCGCCATGGGCAGCAAGGTCGTCATCATCGGCACCAACTTCGACGGGGCGACGCCGCCGCCTGCAGGGTCCTACGTCGTTGTCGAGTACGACTACTTCCCCGACCCCGCCCTTTCGCTCTCCGATCTGGCCCTGACTGCAAGCCTTGAGCAGAATCCCGGCCGGGAGGTGCTCTACGCGACGGCGGCACCAACAGCTGGCTACCCCTACGCGGGCGCCATCATGTGGAACTCCGCACCGAGCGCGGGCGCGAATCCGGGCTGGATGTGTTTAGCTCCGGGGACGCGGAAGGCGATGGCGAGCCTGACCGCATAGCCCCGTCGTCGCGGGTTACCGCCACGGCAATCGCAACGATCATCATCAGTGCAATCCCGGTTCCCTTGTCCTCGATCCAGGGACCGAATGGCGTCAGCGCGATCATCGCCAGCATCCACCCTCGGGCGGCAGTGAACTCGGGCGCGACCGTCCGCGTCGCGAGTCGGCGCACGCATCTCGCCACCGTGAGCAAGTAGCCCAGGAGTAGGGCCGTGCCAACGACGCCGAACTTGGCGGGCACCATCCAGGGGGTGTCGAGGGTATACAAGCCGCTCGGACGATAGATATAGCCCGGCGCTCCGCCGAGCCAAGGGCTGGCCTCCCACCGCTTCTGCGCCAGCCGGTAGGAGTATTCGCGGGCCAGAAAGCTCTGATCCTGCGAGAGTCCACCGCCCGCCGCGTCGGTCAGTGCGCGGAGCCGGTTTGTGAAGAAGTTTGCCTCGACCAAACCGCTGTCACTGAGGAACGTGGAGAAGTAGACGGCGACCAGAGCAAAGACTCCGCCGAGCAGAATGATGCGGGGCAATGGGACGCGCGCTCGGCGCTGGGCACCGACGATACCGACGAGCACCATGACCAACAGCAGAGCGTTGGTGCGACTTCCGGTGGCCACCAGCGAGCCCACGATCACTACCAGGGCGACCATCCAGCGGATCCGCTTCGGCCCCAGTCCCGCCTTGACTGCAACGAAGGCGAGCGCCAAGAGCGTGAACGTCGCCGTCGCCAAGACCACCCGCTCGGTGCTCGCAGCCCCCCTTCGGCCGAGCCAGTCCAGGGCCAATCCGACAGCCGCCACGAGTCCAAGAACAGTAAGTGTCGTCATCAGCCAGCGCCGGGATAGGTGTTGAGACGCCTCAAGCCCGACTAGCGGCAACGCGAGGATCAGAAAGTATCCGAGCGCATCACGGAACCAGTCGATAGGTGCGATCTGATTTGTGGTCGCGTTGAGGTACGAGAAGGCCAACAGCGCCAGCACCGCGACCGTCGCCGTAAGCATCGGCCGGAACGCCTGTAACGATACGCGATCATCGGAGCGAGCCAGGTTCCGAGCGGCAACCATGAGGCACACGATCAGGAGTCCTAGGTACGCGATCTTTGCTTCGTCTCCGGGGGCCTGGAACACGAGTAGTGCGCCGCCGGCGGTCGCTAGGATCCGGGCCTTCGCCGAGATCAGGACGGCGACCAACATGAAGGTCGCCAGGAATGCGCCCAGGGCAACGATCGGCTCGAGGATTGTGGCGAGCGCCCCGCCGCTTAGACTGATCACACTCAGGCAAATAATGAAGCTCGCTCGCGTAAGAACTTGCTTCATCTAGCCGTCCCCATCATTCGGCCCCGCGCGCCTTCCAAGAGGGCGGCGGCCACGAGGGCGTTGACGATCGCGTCATCCCTGGTGCCACCCATTGCGCAGAACAGGCTGACCATGCCGGTCGTTAAGGCCACGACAAGCGGCCCTAGGCCGGCCCATACCCTCATGAGCAGGGATGGTACGCGAGGGGTTACGAGTGCGTCCTTCTGCAGGGCGCCGATGCTTTGCTTCGGCTGAGCGACCGCGACGCATGGGCAAGTGCCCAACCCGGAGCGCCGTGCCGTGACCAGCGCCCGATCTCAGCACCGCCGCGCCCTCACCACTTCACCCGCTGCGCTGGCCCACTGCCGCGCGAGAGGGGCTCTCCTTGCTAGGATAGAATTTGTGGGGCCTCAAGGATGCGGTCCCGGTGCATGTAGATCTCGTTGCACCCGACCCGGTCGACAACAAGGTAGCCGCGTCGCGTGAGCTCCTGCTGCTTGACGTGGGCCTGCGCCGGGATGTTCAGGTCGCGCTCTGTGAGGATGACGCGGGGCGTGTAGGCGCCCATCCCGGCCAAGACGGCGGCGTCGTGGCCCTCTGTGTCGGCCGAGAGCACCGAGAAGTCGTGGTCGAACCCAGCCTCGTCGAGCATCTCGTCGAGTCGGCGGAGTTTGACCGGCACGGACCGGTCCGACCTAGTGGCGTCATACCAGGCGCTGTCTGTGGTCTGCAGCGTGGCCATGAGGTTGTGGCCGTCGGTGGCTGTGTCCTCGAAGAGATCCGCGCTTCCTGCCGACTCCGAGGCAGCCGCCTCGAAGAGGATGGCGTCGACGGAGCCGGTGTTCTCGACCAGGCGCTTGTAGTTCTCCGGGTGCGGCTCGACGAGCACCGCCTTCCAGCCGTCTCGGAGCAGGTTGTAGCTGTTGGAGTAGGTGAGGCCGTCATTGGCTCCGACCTCGACCATGGTGCGGGGCCAGTCGCTGGGAATCAGCCACTTGAGGTAGCTGTACTCACCGTTCTGCGAGACGTCGCCCCACTGTGGTCGGGCTGGTCGAAGATCGACGGCGAGCCGGGCGAAGCGGCGGGCAGAACTGGGCAAGAGTGCGGATCCGAGCATGCGTATTCCTAGGTAGTTTTGCGGTCGCCGAGCGAGGGCTAGAAACGGGCGAATCCGACGGCCTTGCGGCGGTCCAGCAGGACCATCCCGTCGTCGCCGATGAGGTCCCAGCGCTTGGCGGTCACCCAGGCGGCGGTCGTGTTGATGTCGTCGCTAACCAGGATGCCGCCAGCGTTCAGCATCTTCCCGGCGAGCTGGTAGTCGATCATCTGGCCGAGGAGCCGGTGGTCACCGTCGTGGAAGAAGATGTCGACGTTCCCGCCGCCCAGCCTCCGGTTGAGGGTGCCGATGTCGGGTCGCCGGTCGTCGACGATTACCTTGGTCCACCGCTCGGCTAGGTCGTCGGGCACGAGGCCACCAACGTCGTGGCGGACATCCACGCTCGCCAGTTGCCCGGTGCCGTTGGCGGCCATGGCGGACAGGATGATGAAGGCCGAATGTCCGTTGGCAATGCCGGTCTCGATGACCCGATCAGGGCGACGGAGCCGCACCAGGGCGTAGAGCACAGTGGCGGTCGCGGTCTCGACGGCCCAGTTCTCGGGACAGGTCGTGGCTGTGCGCGCATAGGCGGCCTGGACCTCCTCAGCCACCCCGTCGTACTCGGCCAGCAGATTGCGCACCTGCGAGTCGTCAGCGCCAGCCCAACGCAGGACCTCTTCGGCAACGGTCGTCGTGGGCATACTCCGCCCGAGATCGTCCATGGAGGGCGGGAGTGCCGAGCCCCATTCGGGGCCGCCAATTGCCGCAGCTGCGCGGGCTACCAGCTCGGAACGGCTGACAGCCACGGCGCGGCGCGTTCCTACCGTGTCGCACAACAGCTTGAACGAGTCGATCTTGCTCACGAGCGTCGCCTCTTGTCTGGGGCCGGGCTTGTCGGCCCGCCACTCTGCCTCATCCGTATGGAAACCGCGAAGCGGATCCCATACGGCAGGCAATCTACACGCCCAGACGCCTGATCTACTGTGGGACCGCGCTCAGAGACCAGCAATCCGGCCACGATCAGCG
>NZ_CALRWD010000086.1:0-19379 GCF_943371775.1 Nocardioides psychrotolerans | reverse complement strand
GGTCGACCTCGGCGAGCCACCAGTGGTCCCAGCGGTGGCCGGGGTCCTCGCGCAGCCGGTGCAGGAACTCGTCGAAGGTCTCCTCCCACGAGTTGAAGTGGTCGACGAAGGCGCCCTCGAGGACCTCGTGGACCCCGCGGAGGTCGTCCTCGTCGGGCATGCCGTCACCGGCACGTCGTACGGTCCGGAAGCGAGCCTTGTCGGTCTCCCACAGCTCCGTCGACGGCACGAGCTCCGCCTCGTCGGGGGTGACGGGCCGGCTCATCTGCCACCAGGTGCGGACCAGGGTGAAGCCGGCGGCCGCGAGCCAGCGGTGCTGACGGTCGTCGTCGGCGAAGGCGCCGGTGTCGATCTGTTGTACGTCGAGCCCGCGCGCGCTGCCCACGGCCTGGGCCTGCCCGACGGCCCACTCCACGAGCACGTCGGAGCACGAGCGACCCAGTCCCTCGGGCAGCTCCCGGGAGACGATGTGGACGAAGAGCATGCGACCGCCGGCACGGTCGTGGACGCTCCCCCAGGCCTGGATGTCGCCGGCGCGGTCGCGGACCACGACGTTCTCGCGGGTGCGCAGGCCCGCCTCGGAGACCTCGACGAGCACGTCGTCCACGCCGGAGGCGGCCCAGCCGCGGCCGGAGCGCTCGTGGTCACGCAGCAGCTGCGTCAACCGGGCCAGCGTGAAGCGGTCGGAGGGGTCGGGGGCCTCGATGACCCACCCGGCTGGCAGGCCGGGCTCGCCCACGATCTCGTCGGGGTCGCTCTCGAATCGGGACTCGTCAGTGCTCACGAGGAGCCATTGTCCCCGACCGGGTCGCAGCGCCTGCCGTCGACACCCGGAGACGGCGACGGCCCGCGACCACGACCTGGTGGGGTCGTCGTCGCGGGCCGCGGCCGGGGCGTCAGGCGTGCTTGCGGTAGACCACCTGGGCGGCCTGCCACTCGGCGGTGACGACGTCGAGCTCCTGCTCGAGCTCGGCGACGCGTACGATCGCGTGGGCGGCGCGCTCCTCGGCGTCGTCGAGACGCGAGGTGAGGGACGCCGTCGCACGCTCGGCGTCGTCGGCGCGCAGCTGCTCCTCGAGCAGCTGGCGGTGGGCGTCGATCAGGCAGGCCTGGGCCTCGAGCAGGTCGCGCTCGAGCTCGCCGATCGTGGACTCGTGGGCCTCGATGCGCGCCGTCACGGACGCGACGTAGGAGGCCTGCTCGGCGGTGCGCTCGACGGTGAGCTCGAGGTAGGCCTGCGCCTGCTCGACCCGGTCGCGGGCGGCCTCGCGACGCGACACCGCGAGCTCGGTGTGGGTGATGCGGGTGGCCGCGGCGCCGAGGACGACGGCCAGGCCGGCGGCGAGCGTGGCGACGAGCCACGACCCGCTGAAGGCTGCACCCAGGGTGGCGAGGGCAGCGACGACGAGCAACATGACGGCGACGGCCAGACGGGTGGACCGCTGGCGTCGGCGCATGGGCGTGCTTGACGGGGAAGTCATGGCGCGACATTAGGCCTGGTCAGGGCCCCATCGGCGCCGACGCGCCGCGCCGGGCGCGTGTCGGTCGACACCCCGCGGGAAAATCCCTCTCGTCACAGGGGTCCCAGGAGTTGCGGTGCTCGGGCGTCCGCTCCATCACGGTACGTCGACGAAACGCCACCTCCCACGGTGGAGCGGCGGCTCACCGCGCCACGCACGCGCGTCGGCACTTCCCACGACGACACGCCACTGACCACGGGGTCTGCGCCGTGGGGAGTGGCGGTTCGCCTGCATACCTTGATGGAGCGGCACGGCGAGGCCCGCCTCAGGCCCGCCCGTCCGACCGCACCCGGCACGCGCGCTCGAGCAGCAGCGCGGCGACGACGGTGAGCACGCCGCCGAGGAAGGCCACGCCGGAGCGGATCATCCGCTCGTCGGCGAGGTCGGCCTCGGCGCCGATCCAGCTCACGGCGTAGCCGAGGTAGCCGGCACCGGCGAGCGCGCCGACCAGCGCGCAGGCGCGGGCGAGGACCAGCCTGTTGACGGCCCTGTGGGGCTCGAGGCGCTCGCGGCGCACGTGCACGGAGCGCCAGGTCGCGTGAGCGGTCACGCCCAGGATCGCCGCGACCAGCAGGAGCGCGAGAGGCTGGGCCCAGGAGACGATGGGGGCGGTGGCGCCGAGGCGGTCGGCGACGGGCCGCACCAGCAGGCCCACGACCAACCCGGCGAGCGCCCAGGCGGCGACCACCGCGGGCGGGGTCGGGTGCAGCGTGCCCTGGGGCTCCGGTCCGTCCGACCCACCGTCGGGCCCACCGTCGGACCCACCGTTCGGGCCGCCCGGGGGCAGGTCAGCGTGCGGCGCCAAGCGTCACGCGACGTCGAGCGCGAGGTCCTCGCGCAGGACGAGCCCGTCGGTGCCGATCTGGGCCAGCAGGTCGGCGATCGGGCCCAGCTCGGGGAAGACCGCGTCGGGCTCGAGGTCGAACCACGGCTTGAGCACGAAGGCGCGCTGGGAGGCCCGCGGGTGCGGCAGGCGCAGGTGCTCGTCGTCGCTGCGACGGTCGCCCACCACGATCAGGTCCACGTCGAGCGTGCGGGGTGCGTTGTGGACGTCGCTGCGCTCCCGGTCGAAGGCGTCCTCGACGGCCAGCGCGCGGTCCATCAGCCGGTTGGCGGCCAGCGTGGTGTCGATCAGCAGGACCGCGTTGAGGTAGGTGTCGGCCCCGGCGGGCGAGTCGACGGGCTGGGTCTCGTAGACCGGCGAGACGCCGGTGACCCAGACCTCGGGGGTGTCGGCGATGGCCTCGACGGCACCCTGGAGGCTGGCAAGACGGTCACCGAGGTTGGAGCCCAGAGCCAGCACCGCGCGGCGGATCGGACGCATCTCACCGGTGAGGGTGTCGGCGTCGATGATGTGGGGGTTGGGGGTCTCAGTCACTGCGGCCCTCGCCTATTCCGGGTGATGGTCAGGGCGACGTCCGAGAACGTCGCCTCGATGGGGGCATCCGGCTTGTGCACCGTGACCCGCGCCCATTCAACACGGGCGTCCAACAGGCAGACGTCCGCGATCCGCTGGACGAGGGTCTCGATCAGATCGACCGGATCTTTCTCCACGGCGGCTTTCACCGAGAGCACGAGACTCCCGTAGTCCACCGTGTCGCGCAAGTCGTCGGAGGCGGCCGCAGGCGCGGTGTCGAAGCCCAGCGCGAGATCGATCACGAACGGCTGCCCCTCCCGCTTCTCGAACTCGAACACGCCGTGGTGCCCGAAGCACTCGATCCCGCTGATGAACAGCTCGTCGGTCATGGTGACTCCGTCTCTCGTGGTGCGTGGGGGGCGTTCATCCGGTCCAGCACGCGCAGGGCGTCGCGGCTCGCGCGCACGTCGTGGACCCGCACTCCCCACACCCCCTGCTGTGCCAGCAGGAGGGTCAGGGCGAGTCCGGCGGACTCGCGCTGGTCGACCGGTCGGGGGGTCCCGTCGGGATCGCTCAGCAGGGCCCCGAGGAAGCTCTTGCGGCTCGCGCCGACCAGCAAGGGGAAGCCCAGGGACGCGATCTCGTCGAGCCCCTGGAGCAGCCGCCAGTTGTGGTCGGGTCGCTTGGCGAAGCCCAGGCCGGGGTCCAGCACGACGCGCTCGTCCGGGATGCCCGCGGCGCGGATCGCCGCCACCCGCTCGGCCAGCTCGTCGCGGACCGCGGCGACAACCCCTCCGGGACCGTCGTAGGACGCGAGGTCGGCCATGCGGTCGGCGTGGGCACGCCAGTGCATCGCGACGTACGACGCACGCGAGGCCGCGACCACCTCCAGGATGCGGGGGTCGGCCAGGCCGCCGGAGACGTCGTTGACGATGCCGGCACCGGCCTCGATCGCGGCGCGCGCCACCTCGGAGCGCATCGTGTCGACCGAGACGACGACCCCGTCCGCGGCGAGGGCCTCGATCACCGGCACGACGCGGTCGAGCTCCTCGTCGAGCACGGGCCGGGTCGCACCGGGGCGGGTCGACTCGCCACCGATGTCGAGGATGTCGGCGCCCTCAGCGACCAGCCGCCGCCCGTGGGCGATCGCGCCGGCCGTGTCGGCGTGCTGACCGCCGTCGGAGAACGAGTCGGGGGTGACGTTGACGACCCCCATCACGAGCATGGGCACGTGCCTAGGCCTGGGGGTCGGCGGTGTCGGTCGTGTCGGGCGTGCCGGCGTAGCGCTCGGCGAGCACGGAGCGCCGGTTGGTGCCCTCGGTGTTGCTGCCCTTCTCGATGAAGACCAGGTTGTGGTAGCAGTGCACGGCCACGACGTGGAGGTCGGCGTAGGTCGGCACGTAGGACTCGTCGACGTACTCCTCGTGGTTGAGGCCGTCGACGAGGTCCTTGACCAGCGCCATCGTGGTCGTGGGGTCGTGCCGGTCCTCGCTGCCGCCCCACTCGGGCCAGTAGGAGGTCTGGGTGTCCTCGATGGCGTAGATGCCGCCGTCCTCGAGGAGCGGGAAGAGGATCCGGAAGGTCTCACGGATGTGCTCGGGGCGGTGGCTGCCGTCGTCGATGACCACGCGCAGCGGGCCCTTCTTCTCCGCGACGATCCGCTCGAGCACCTCGGGGTCGACCTGGCTGCCCTGGTAGGTGTCGATGCGCGGCGCCCGGACGAACGACTTGTCCTCGATGTCGAGCCCGATGACCTGCGCCTTCGGGAAGAAGAACTTCCACATCCGCAGCGACGCCCCGCCGCGGCCCTGCCTGACGTAGCCGCCGATGCCGATCTCCAGCAGCGTGAACCGCTCGCCGCGCAGGTGCTCGAGGTGGCGCTGGTAGTGCGCGGTGTAGAAGTGCAGGCCGTGCTTGTCGGTGCCGAAGTGCTGGGCCAGCTCGGTCAGCGACATCGCCTGCAGCTCACGCCGACGCCGCTGGGCCTCGGTGAGCTCGGCCTTCGGCTCGGCCTTCGCCTGGGGCGGCGTACGCCGTGCCGCCGGCGGCGCCGCGGGGGTCGCCGGCGGGGCCGGAGCGCCACCCTTGAGCCGTGCCCACGCGCGGGGACCCACCAGCGGCTTCACGACGCGGACGGCGGCCTTCTTGGCCGTGCCGATCACGGGGTTCGACACCGGGGATGCTCCTCTGCTCTGCGGACGCGCCACGCTACCAAGCAGGGTCCGGGCCCGATCCTCAGCGTCGGCTGCTGTGGATCAGCGCCATCGCCTCGGCCCGCGTGGGCCCGTTGTGCATGATCCCGCGCACGGCGGAGGTGATCGTGCGGGCGCCGGCCTTGCGCACCCCGCGCATGGTCATGCAGAGGTGCTCGGCCTCGATCACGACGATCACGCCACGGGCGTCGAGGATCTCCATGAGCGCGTCGGCGACCTGCGTGGTGAGCCGCTCCTGCACCTGGGGCCGCTTGGCGTAGACGTCGACGAGACGGGCCAGCTTGGACAGGCCGGTGATCAAGCCGGACTCGGCGGGGATGTAGCCGACGTGGGCCACGCCGGTGAAGGGCACCAGGTGGTGCTCGCACATCGACCAGAGCTCGATGTCGCGCACCAGGACCATCTCGTCGTGGCCGAGGTCGAAGGTCGTCGTCAGGACGTCCTCCGGCGTCTGGCGCAGCCCCTGGGTCAGCTCGGCGTAGGCGCGCGCCACCCGGGCCGGGGTGTCCAGCAGCCCCTCACGGGTGGGGTCCTCACCGATCGCGTAGAGCAGCTCGCGGATCGCCGCCTCCGCACGGGCGTGGTCGAACTCCGGCACGTCGGCGGGGTCGGTGTCCAGCGAGATGGGGTTGGTCATGAGGGGTCCTGTCTGGGAGGTGTGGCTCGAACGTGCCGTTGTATCCGTTGCCGGACCCGTCCCGGATGGGTCCTCGGCTCAGCCGGGGAGGCCCGGCGCCGGCGGGTCGCCCGCGCTCGACCCACCGTGCACGTCGCCGCCGGAGCCCGGGGGCGTGAGGATGACGCCGGCCTCGGCCTTCTCGGCCGCCAGACCGTTGGCGGCGGCCCGGTCGCGGATCTCCTGCGGGATCTCCACCGGCGGGATCGCCGAGGGATTGCGGTGCGGCGACCCCGTCCAGGCCGGACGCTCGGGGCGACGACGCAGGGGCACGAAGACCTCCGCGATCTCGGCCTTGTCGAGCGTCTCGCGGTCGAGGAGCGCGAGGACCAGGTCGTCGAGGACGTCGCGGTTCTCCTCGAGGATGTCGAAGGCCTCCTGGTGGGCGACGGCGAGGAACTTCTTGGTCTCCTCGTCGACGATCGCGGCGATCTCCTCGGAGTAGTTGCGCTGGTGGCCCATGTCGCGGCCGAGGAACGGCTCTCCCTGGGTCTCGCCGAGCTTGATGGCGCCGAGGCGATCGGTCATGCCGTATTGCGTGACCATCGCGCGGGCCAGGCCCGTGGCCTTCTCGATGTCGTTGCCGGCACCGGTGGTCGGGTCGTGGAAGACCATCTCCTCGGCAGCACGACCGCCGAGCATGTAGGCCAGCTTGTCGAGCATCTCCGAGCGGGTCTGGGAGTACTTGTCCTCGTCGGGCAGCACCATCGTGTAGCCCAGCGCGCGACCGCGCGGGAGGATCGTGATCTTGTGCACCGGGTCGGTGCCGGGCAGCGCCGCGGCGACGAGGGCGTGGCCGCCCTCGTGGTAGGCGGTGATGAGCTTCTCCTTCTCGCTCATCAGCCGCGAGCTGCGCTGCGGGCCGGCGATGACGCGGTCGATCGCCTCGTCGAGCGCGCCGTCGGTGATCATCTTCTCGTTGTTGCGGGCCGTCAGCAGGGCCGCCTCGTTGAGGACGTTGGCCAGGTCGGCGCCGGTGAAGCCCGGCGTGCGGCGGGCGATCGACTTGAGGTCGATGTCGGTGGCCATCGGCTTGCCGCGCGAGTGGACCTGGAGGATCTTGTGGCGACCCGCGAGGTCGGGGGCGTCCACGCCGATCTGACGGTCGAAGCGGCCCGGACGCAGCAGCGCGGGGTCCAGGACGTCGGGACGGTTGGTGGCCGCGATCAGGATGACCCCGCCGCGCACGTCGAAGCCGTCCATCTCGACGAGGAGCTGGTTGAGCGTCTGCTCGCGCTCGTCGTGGCCGCCGCCCATGCCGGCGCCGCGGTGACGACCGACGGCGTCGATCTCGTCGATGAAGACGATCGCCGGGGCGTTCTCCTTGGCCTGCTCGAAGAGGTCGCGGACACGGCTGGCGCCGACACCGACGAACATCTCGACGAAGTCCGAGCCGGAGATGGAGTAGAAGGGGACGCCGGCCTCACCGGCGACGGCGCGGGCCAGGAGGGTCTTGCCGGTGCCCGGAGGGCCGTATAGCAGGACGCCCTTGGGGATCTTGGCGCCGACGGCCTGGAACTTGGCGGGCTCCTGGAGGAACTCCTTGATCTCGCCGAGCTCCTCGATGGCCTCGTTGCAGCCGGCGACGTCGGCGAACGTCGTCTTGGGCATGTCCTTGGTGATGAGCTTGGCCTTGGACTTGGCGAACTGCATGACGCCACGGCCGCCACCGCCCTGGACCTGGTTCATCAGGAAGAGGAAGAGCAGGATGATCAGCGCGAAGGGCAGCAGCGTGGCGAGGATCGTGCCGAGCAGGCTGGGCTGGGGGTTCTCGGAGTTGGACTCCTCGATCGTCCCGTCGGCCACCGCACGGTCGACGGCGGCGATGATGCCCTGCTGCTGACCGGCGACGTAGTAGGCCATGACGTCCGACCCGCTCTCGCGCACCCCGGAGTCGAGGGTGGCCTGGATGACCTGGTCACCGTCGATGAACGAGATCTCCTTGACCTCGCCCTTCTCGATGTAGGCCTCCATGCGCGAGGTCGAGACCTCGTCGTAGCCGCCACCGGGGGCGAGGAACTGGAGGGCGAGGAGCACCGCCACGACGGCGAACGCGATCCACACCCAGGGACCCTTGAAAATGCGCTTCACAGACTTCTCTTCGCTTGTACTGGGCCTGCCGGCATGAGCCCAGGACGGAACTCTCGACGGTACACGCCATCCACAGCCCACAGTGTCTCAGGCACATGGGTGGAACGAGCCTGAGGGCACGGTCGTTCCACCCCGTCGATGCGCCCTAGTCGAACAGTCGCGGCTGGGGCGAGGCATGGGCCGGGTCGACCCCGTCGAAGAGGCTGCTGACCGACTCCCCGGCGTGGATGCGCTGGATCGCCGTGGCGAAGAGCCCGGCGACGGAGCGGGTGCGCAGCTCGGGCCACCCGGTGGGGCCGGGCACGGTGTCGGTGGTGACGACCTCGGAGATCATCGGGTGGCCACGCAGTCGCTCGACGGCCTTGCCGACGAAGAGGCCGTGCGTGCAGGCGATGGCGGCCTCGGCGCAGCCCTCGTCGGCCAGCCGGTCGAGCAGCTCGAGGATGGAGCCGCCCGTGGCGATCTCGTCGTCGAGCACGATGGCGCGCTTGCCGGCCACGTCGCCGACGATCGCGTCGATGACCACCTTGTCGTCGGCGAGACGCTTCTTGCTCCCGGCGGCCACCGGCAGCCCCAGCAGACGGGCGAACTGGGTGGCGGTCTTGGCGTTGCCGAAGTCGGGCGAGACCACCACGGCGTCGGTCAGGTCCTGGCCCAGGAAGTGGTCGGCCAGCTCCCCCAGTGCCGTGAGGTGGTCGACGGGCACCGAGAAGAAGCCGTGGACCTGCGGGGCGTGGAGGTTCATCGTGATGACCCGGTCGACGCCGGCGGCGCCGAGCAGGTCGGCGACCAGGCGACCCCCGATGGAGATCCGGGAGGCGTCCTTCTTGTCCGAGCGCGCGTAGGCGTAGTAGGGCACCACCGCGGTGATCGAGGCGGCCGAGGCCCCCCGGGCGGCGTCGATCATGAGGAGCAGCTCCATCAGGTGCTCCTGCGTCGGCGGCGACAGGGGCTGCACGAGGTAGACGTCGCGCTGGCGGCAGTTGGCCTGGAGCTGGGCCTGGAGGCAGTCGTTGGAGAAGCGGGTCAGCTCGACGGCCGAGAGCTCGATCCCGAGGTGCTCGCAGATGCCGGTGGCCAGGCCGTGGTGGGCACTGCCGCTGAAGACGACGATCTCGCGCACGTGGCTGCTTCCGGTCGAGGCTCTCGGGACCCCGACCCTAGTCCGCCCGGGACCGGGCGGCGAGGGTCAGGAGTAGACGTGCGGGGCGAGCGTGCCGATGTCGCGCAGGTTGCGGTAGCGCTCGCGGTAGTCGAGGCCGTAGCCGACGACGAACTCGTTGGGGATGTCCCAGCCGACGTACTTGACGTCGACCGGCATCTGCAGGGCCTCGGGCTTGCGGAGCAGGGTGCAGATCTGGACGCTCGCGGGGCTGCGGCTGCTCAGGTTGGAGGTCAGCCACGAGAGGGTCAGACCGGTGTCGATGATCTCGTCGACGATGACGACGTGACGCCCGGAGATGTCGGTGTCGAGGTCCTTGAGGATCCGCACGACGCCGGAGCTCTTGGTGCCCGAGCCGTAGGAGGAGACCGCCATCCAGTCCATCTCGACGTGGCGGGTGAACGCCCGGGCCATGTCGGCCATGACCATGACCGCACCGCGCAGGATGCCGACGATCAGGAGCTCCTTGCCGTCGTAGTCGGTCTCGATCTCCTGGGCCAGCTCGCCGATCCGCTCCAGGATCTGCTCCTCGGTGAAGAGGACGTTGACGAGGTCGTGCTCCACATGGGCCGCATCCATGGCGTCAGGATTCCACAGACGTCGGCCCGAACCACAGGTGGTCTCCCTGGCGGTACGCCGTGACGTGGCCGGGGAGCTGGATCTGCTTGGGCAACCGGACGCGGTTGTGGACCTGCTGCTCGAGGGCGTCGACGTGCACGGCGAAGAGCTCGCTCGGCGGACAGCCGGCGCCCAGGGCGGCCAGCCGCAGCATCCGGGTGCGGACCGCCTGCTCGAGGGCGGCGATCTCGCGCACGTCGAAGCCGCTCTCGGGGTGCAGGTGCCGGGTGAGCGCCACGTCGGCGAGGCGGTCCAGCGCCTCCATGTCGGGACGCAGCTGCTCCGCGGTGCGGGCGAGGGTCTCGGCCACCCCGGGGCCGAGCTCGCGCTCGAGGACGGGCAGCACGCTGTGGCGCACCCGGGAGCGGGTGAAGCGGGGGTCGCTGTTGTGCGGGTCGGTCCAGGCGTCGATGCCCTCGGCCGCGCAGGCGGCCTCGGTCTGGGACCGGCGGATCGCGAGCAGGGGCCTGCGGAAGATGCCGAAGCCGGGCCGCATGCCGGCGATCGAGCGCCCCCCTGAGCCGCGGGCCAGCCCCAGCAGCGCGGTCTCGGCCTGGTCGTCGAGGGTGTGCCCGAGCAGCACGGTGCCGGCGCCCAGCCGCCCGGCGATCTCCTCGAGCACGGCGTAGCGCGCCTCGCGCGCCGCCGCCTCTGTGCCGTGGCCGTCGGTCTCGACCTGGACGCGCACCGACCCGGTCTCGTCGGCGCCGAGCCCGGCCATCTGCGCGACGACGCGCGCGGTGTGCTCGGCCGAGCCGTCCTGGAGGCCGTGGTCGACCGTGACGCCGATGACCCGCTGGGGGGTGCGTCTCGTCTCGAAGACGGTCGCCGCGAGCAGCGCCAGCGAGTCCGCGCCGCCCGAGCAGGCCACCACCACGGGGGAGCCCACCGGGTCGTGCCCGGCCTCCGCGAGCGTGCGTCGTACGGCGAGGCGGACGGCGGCGACCGCCGGGTCGAGGCTCATCCGAGGACGCGGGTGACCCAGGCCTCCGGGTCGGCGATCTCGGACTTGCTGGGCAGGTTGGCGGGCGACTCCCAGACCGCGTTGAACTCCTGCATCCCGACCTTGTCGACGACGCCGCGGACGAAAGCGGCGCCGTCGCGGTACTGCGCCATCTTGGCGTCGAGGCCGAGCAGGCGGCGCAGGATGCGGTCGAGGGTGCCGATGCCCTTGCGGCGCTCGTTGAACTTCGCGCGGATCCTGTCGACGCTCGGGATCACCGTGGGACCGACGCCGTCCATCACGACGTCGGCGTGGCCCTCGAGCAGGGACATGACACCGGTGACCCGGTCCATGATCTCGCGCTGCTCGGGGGTGGACATCAGCTCCATCAGGCTGCCGCCGCGGGCGCCGCTCTTGATGCCCTCGATGATCCGCTCGAGGCCGTCGTCGAGGAGCTTGGTCGGCTCGACGGTGTCGGCGATCGCCTCGATCTCGGAGAAGAGGTGGCCGCGCATCCACGGGACCGCGGTGAACTGGACGCGGTGGGTCTCCTCGTGCAGGCAGACCCAGAGCCGGAAGTCATGCGCGTCGGCGCCGAGCTCGCGCTCGACGTGGACGATGTTGGGCGCGACCAGGAGCAGCCGGCCGTCGGGCTCGAAGAACGGGTCGAACTGGCCGAGGACCTTGCTGCCCATGAAGCCGAGCAGCCCACCGACCTCCGCGCCGGTGATCCGCGAGCCGACCTTGAGCGCCAGCCCCGTGGGCGGCTTCTTGTCGGTGAGCTTGTGGACCAGCGGCGCCATCAGCACCCGGAAGCTGTCGGCGTTGGCCTGCACCCACCCGGCGCGGTCCACCACCAGGACGGGGGCGGTGTGGTCACGCGCGACGAGGCCGGTGAACTCGCGCACCAGCCCGGTCGACCGGTTGGCGCCCGCCCGCAGCTCCTCGACCGCCTCGGCGGCCTCCTCGCGGCTCACGGTGGGCCCCTCCCCCGCGATGCGGGAGCCGAGGGACACCGCGAAGTCCCAGTCGACCATGGTGTCTGCCTGGTGGGACCCGCTGGGCTGGCTCGTCATGCAGCGAGGCTAGCCCGATGATCCAGCCCCGTGATCCAGCTGGGGTCTCAGCGACCGCAGCGGCAGGCGGCGAGCGCGGCGGCGGCCCCGTCGAGCGCCACCTCGGCGTCAGTGCCGTCGATCGGGGCGACCCGGTCTGCCATCAGCACGAAGAGCATCGGCCGGCCGCCGGCGTCGGTCACGATGCCGGCCAGCGAGGCGACCCCGGTCAGCGTGCCGGTCTTGGCCCGGACCCGGCCGCGCCCCTCGGGCGCCCCGGCGGCGAAGCGGTCGGCCAGGGAGCCGGTGAAGGCGGCCACCGGCAGGCCGGTCAGCACCGGACCGAGCTCGGGGCGGGTCGTCGCCAGCCGGAGCACGTCGACCAGGGTGGCGGGGGCCATCCGGTTGCGGCGCGAGAGCCCGCTGCCGTCGTAGAGGAGGGTGTCGGTGAAGTCGACGCCCTCGGCGCCCAGCGTGCGGGTGACGCCCGTGCGCCCGCCGGCGGACGACCCGTCGTCCGCGACGCTCAGGCCGACGTGGCGCAGCAGCACCTCGGTCGCCTCGTTGTCGCTGACCTGGAGCAGGTGCTCGACGATCTCGGCCAGGGGCGCACTGGTCACGCTGGCGAGCACCTGGGCGCCGGCACTCGCCGGGCCGGGCACCGGCTCGCCGTCGACCCGGACGCCGGCGGCCCGCAGGGCGTCGGCGAAGACGGTCGCCGCCCGCAGGGCCGGGTCGGCCACCCGCCCGAAGCCGCTCGGGTCGCGGCCGCCGTCGACCCAGAGCGCGCTGATCGGCGAGACCACCCCGTCGGGCACGTAGTCGGGCTCCCAGGCCGGGTTGTCGGCCGGACCCGTGAAGATCGAGGCGTCGTAGGTGAGCTGCACCCGCCGCGCTCCCTGCGCCCTCAGCGCGCGCGCCGCCTGGCGGGCGAGGTCGACGACGTCGGCCCGCGGCGGATAGGGCGGCGCGTCGTCCGCGTCCGGTGGCGCGCTCGCGAGGTAGGGGTCGCCGCCACCGACGAGCGCGACCTGCGGTCGCCGCGCCGGGCCGCTGGCGACGACGCGGGTCGTGAAGACGTGGTCGGGCCCCAGGGCGAGCAGCGCGGCGCTCGCGGTCACGAGCTTGGTCGTGGAGGCCGGGATCGCGTCACCGCTGCCGCGCACGAAGGTCTCCGGGCCGGGGGCCAGCGGCGCGACGGCGGCGAGGACGTGGGGGCCGAGGTCCTCGTCGGCGAGGTACGGCGCCAGCGCGCGACGCACCTTCGCCTGGCTGAGCGACGCGGAGGCCGCCGGTGTGGCGACCGCCGCGGGGGGCTGGACGGGGGGCAGGTCGAGGCCGGTCGGGGGCGCGATGGCCACGGGGTCGGCGTCCGCGGCCGGCTCGCCGTCACGCAGGTAGCGATCGACCAGGTCGTAGCGCCACGTGGCGACACCGGCCACGACGAGCGCGAGCAGCAGCACCCCGATGAACGTGCGTCGCACCCCTTGTCCCCTCCCGCCTTCGTGTGTGGAGCCATTGTGCGGGACAATGAGCCCGGCCTCGCCGGGGCCATCGCTGGCGACAGACATTCCGGAGGATGACGTGCTCGAGTTCGACGTACTGGTGGAGATCCCCAAGGGGGAGCGCAACAAGTACGAGGTGGATCACGAAAGCGGGCGCATGCGCCTCGACCGGATGCTCTTCACCTCGACGCAGTACCCCGCCGACTACGGCTACATCGAGAACACCCTCGGCCAGGACGGCGACCCGCTCGACGCGCTCGTGCTGCTCCAGGCCCCGACCTTCCCGGGCTGCCTGATCCGCTGCCGTGCGATCGGCATGTTCCGCATGACCGACGAGGCCGGCGGCGACGACAAGGTCCTGTGCGTCCCCTCGACCGACCCGCGCCAGGAGCACCTGCGCGACATCGCGCACGTCCCGAAGTTCGACCGCCTCGAGATCCAGCACTTCTTCGAGGTCTACAAGGACCTCGAGCCCGGCAAGTCCGTCGAAGGCGCCGACTGGGTCGGTCGCACCGAGGCCGAGGCCGAGGTCCACGCGTCGTTCCAGCGCTTCAAGGACACCGGCGGCACGCCGCACCACTGATCAGGCACCACTGATCGACCCGCTCGACGACGGGGTCAGCCCTTGACCGCCCGGAAGTAGCCCATGGCGCCCGAGCGGTCGAGGGTGACGTCGACGCACCGCTGGCCCCCGAGCCACCGCTGGACCTCCTCGCCCGTGCAGCCGGGGCCGAGGAGGCCGGCGAGCCGGCCCATCTGGCGCATCGGCTCGTGCTGGAGCCCGGTGTCGTTGAGGATCGCGCTCCCGGTGATCACCCCGCCGGGGCGCAGCACGCGCACCATCTCGACCACGGCGCGCGCCGGGTCGGGGAAGCAGTGCAGCCCGGTGAACGACACCACCAGGTCGAACTCGCCGTCGGCGAAGGGCAGGTCGCCCACGTCGGCCAGCCGGGGCTCGACCTGGTCCTCGACCCCGCGCTCGTAGGCCGCGTCGACGGTGCGGTCGAGCATCTTCTGGGCGATGTCGGCGGCGACGTAGCGCACGCCCTGGCCCGGCTTCAGGCCGCGCAGCGCCACCCCGCCTCCGCACGGCACGTCGAGCACGGCGCTGCCGGCGGGCAGCCGACCGGTCTCCGCGGCGGCGGCGTAGAGCCTGCGCAGGTCGCTCTGGATCGCGACCGCCCACAGCGCACCGCCCACCCGCGGGTGCTCGACGGTCCAGTCGTAGACGGTGCCCCACAGCGGGTCGTCGGACCAGCCGCCGAGCCCGACCCGGGAGAGCAGGGGGAGCCTCATGAGCCGAGGGGCCCGACCAGCTCGGGCGAGCGCAGCATCGCGTCGGGCACGCCGAACGCGTCGACCAGGTCTCCGGCCAGCGGACGGATCTTGCGGCACAGCGACGACACCTCGCGGCTGATCGCCTTGCTGCGCTGGCTGGTGAGGCGGCCGTGCTCCATGAACCACGCCCGGTCGGCCTCGATGGTCGACAGCGCGTGCAGGTCGCAGAGCAGGTTGAGGGCCACCTTGAGGTCGCCCTCGGGCAGCTGTCGGGTCCTCTCGACGAAGGCCTCCAGGACCAGGCGCTCGACGTGGGCGCGGGCCGCGCCGATCACGTGGTCCTGCACCCGCGAGAACACCACGCCGGGGTTCATCCCCTGGTCGATCCCGCGCTTGAGCCTCCGGGCGACGCCACCGAGCATGTGCTCCTCACGGAAGCGCAGCATCGCCAGCTGGTAGTCGGGGTCGAGGAGCCCCGCCTCCTGGTCCCAGCCGTCGTCCCCGCCGGGCAGGACGTCCTTGATGCGCTCGAGCAGCTTGTGGACCGCCGTGCGCTCCAGGACCGTCTCGACCGCCAGCCCGGCGACGAACTTCACCATCCCGAACTGGTCGAGGTCGGAGAAGTCGCTGGAGTAGTCGGTCAGCAGGCCCTTGGCGACCAGCTGGAGCAGGACGTGGTTGTCGCCCTCGAAGGTGGTGAAGACGTCGGTGTCGGCCTTGAGCGCGGCGAAGCGGTTGACCGAGAGGTAGCCCGCTCCCCCACAGGCCTCGCGGCACTCCTGGATGGTGCGGGTCGCGTGCCAGGTGCCGTAGGCCTTGGTGCCGGCCGCCCGCGACTCCAGCTCGCGGCGGGTGTGCTCGTCGTCGGTGATGCCGCTGAAGACGTCGTGCAGCCGCGAGGCCACGACCTCCTGGGCGAAGTGCAGCGCGTAGGTGTCGGCGAGCAGGGGGAAGAGCCGGCGCTGGTGCATGCCGTAGTCGAGGATCAGCTCCTCCTCGTCCTCGCTGCTGGCCTCGAACTGGCGGCGTCGCAGGGCGTACTTCGTCGCGATCGTGAGCGCCACCTTGGACGCGTTGATGCCGGCGCCACCGACGCACACGCGCCCCTGGACGAGGGTGCCCAGCATGGTGAAGAAGCGCTTGTTGGGGTTCGTGATCGCGCTCTCGTAGACGCCCGAGGGGGTCACGTCGGCGAAGCGGTTGAGCAGCGCGGTGCGCGGCACGCGCACCTGGTCGAACCAGAGGCGGCCGTTGTCGACGCCGTTGAGTCCCATCTTGAGGCCGTCGTCCTCGATGCGTACGCCGGCGCAGGGCTCGCCACCCTTGCGGATCGGCACGACGAACGCGTGCACTCCCTCGGACGCGCCCGCCACCTCGAGCTGCGCGAAGACGACCGCGACCTCGGCGTGCTTGGCCGCGTTGCCGATGTAGTCCTTGCGGGCGTCGTCGGTGGTCGTGGTGATCACGAACTCCTGCGTGGCCAGGTCGTAGGTCGCCACGGTGCCGAGCGCCTGCACGTTGGAGCCGTGGCCCGACTCGGTCATCGCGAAGCAGCCCATCAGCTCGCCGGTGATGAGCGGCGCGAGGTAGGCGTCGTGGTGCTCCTTCGTCCCGAGCTGGAGGATCGCGCCACCGAAGAGGCCGAACTGCACGCCCACCTTCACCAGCACCGAGAGGTCGCCGAAGGCGAGCGTCTCGAAGGCCGCGACGGACGCGCCGATGTCGCCCCCGCCGCCGTACTCCTGCGGGAAGCCCATGCCGGTCTGGCCGGTCGCCGCCATCTCGACCACGATCTCCTTGACCCGCTCGCGGTAGTCGTCGCGCGAGAGGGTCTCGGCGTCCTCGAGGACGCCGGCGTAGTCGTCGAGGTTGCTGCGCACGAGGTTGCGGACCTCGGCGTAGCGCCCGTCGAGGAGCGCCTGCAGCGCGGGTACGTCGACCTCGGGCTGGACGTAGCCGCCCTCGGCGCCCTGGGGTGTCGGTGCCTGCGGCGGTGCGGTGTCGGTGGCCATGCACCAACGCTAGCGAGTCGGTGTGGCCTGGGGTCAGGGTCGGGCGAAGAAGTTGGGCGGCGTCCAGTAGTACATGGAGGCCTCCTGGACGGGCTGGCCCGTGCGCGGGGCGTGGATCATCTGGCCGTCGCCGATGTAGAGCGCGACGTGGTAGATCGAGGACGGGTCGCTCGAGGAGCCCCAGAAGAGCAGGTCGCCCGGGGCGAGGTCGCCCGCGTCGACCGGCGTCGAGGCGTCGTACTGCGCCACCGAGTAGTGCGGCAGCGAGGTCCCGCCGCGCTGCCAGGCAGCCATGGTGAGGCCCGAGCAGTCCCACGAGCCCGGTCCCGCTGCGCCCCACACGTAGGGCTCACCGATCTGGTCGCGGGCGAAGGCGATGGCCGCCTGCGCGCCGGACGACGCCGGCGGCGGGTCGTTGCTGGGGGCCGGCTCCGAGGCGGGCTCCGGGGTGGGGGTGGGTTCGGGGCTGGGCTCCGGGGTGGGCTCCGGGGCGGGCGCGGGCGTCGGGGTGGGCGCGGGCACCTGCTCCTGCTCGGCCTGCTGCTCCGCGGCTGCCTCGGCTGCTGCCTGGGCGGCGGCTTCCGCTGCGGCCTCGGCGGCAGCCTGGGCCGCGGCTCGCTCGAGACCTGCCTGGCGCCGGGTCGCGAGGTCGACGCTGATGTCCTGGAGCTCGGCGAGCCGCACGAGCAGCGCGGACTTCTCCTCGGCGACCGCCTGGGCCTCGGCTGCGGCACCGTCGGCAGCGGCCTGGGCCTCGTCGCGGGCCTCGCGTGCGGCGGTCTCGGCGGCCACGGCCTCGGCCCGGGCGTCGGCGGCCAGGTTGCTCGCGACCTCGGCGGCACTCGAGGCGACGCGGAAGTCGTCGTACTTGCCGTCGAGGGCTCGCTGGGTGTCGGTCATCGTGCCCACACGCTCGACCACGTCGAGGATGCCCTCGGACTCCATGACGCCGGAGAGGGCATTGAGCTCGGGCATGGCCTCGAAGGACGTGACGACCGACTCGGCGTAGGTGTCGCGCAGGCGCTCCTGGTCGGCCAGCGCGACCTGCTCGGCGTGCGCCGCCTTGCGGGCGGCGATCCTGGCCTGCGCGGCCTCGTAGCGGGCGCCGTTGAAGGCCTCCGCCGCCTGGGCCGCGGTGATCGCAGCAGCGCGGAGCCGCTCGTGGGCGGCGCTCAGCGCGGCCTGCACCGAGGCGACGTCGTCACCCGCGCCGGCGACCGCACGCTCGGCCTCACGGATCTCGGCGCGGCTCGGGACGTCCTCGTCGGCATGGGCGACCTGGGCGGTCGCAGCACCCGCGGCCAGGATCAGGCACAGGGCGGTGGCGGCTGTCGCGCGGGAGCGCACGGCGGTCTCCAGACATGTCGGGGATGCGAGCAACTCGCAGCACGCTAGTGCTCATGAGTCACAAACGCCACAATTTCCCCAACTTTCTCAGCGGTCACCGGCGTGTCGGCTTGCAAACTACACCGATGTGATTCTCTTTTTCGCGCCGCGGGGTGGGCGCGCGCAACTCATGTAACACGTCGTCCACCCATCTCCGAGACCGTTGCAGCGGGTGAACCGTCCCGGGTTTCGTCCACCCCTTCGATCAGGAGGAGTAGGACGATGACAGGCATTCCGAGGAGTCCCCGTGGGGCGAGCAAGTTCAGTGGGGCCACGCGTGCGCGTGCGGTGCGGTTGGTGCGGGAGAACACCGAGAGCTTCGGTGGTGAGTCGGCGGCGGCGCGGCATGTCGCCGACCAGGTCGGTGTCACGGTTGGGACGCTTCGCAGGTGGGTGCGTGAAGAGCGCGCCGAGGCCGGTGAGGTGGTGCCGTACATGGATTGGAAGGACCGCCGGATAGCTGAGCTCGAGCGTGAGAACGTCGAGCTGTCCCAGACCGTCGAGGTCCTCAAGGCCGCGACGACTTTCTTCGCGCGGGAGTGCGACCCGCACCTACGACCGGGGAGCTCTGCGAGTTCCTCGACCTCTACCGCGACCAATTCGGGGTCGCACCGATCTGTCGAGCCCTGAGCGCTGCGGGCTTGTTGATCGCCCCGAACACCTATTACGCCCACCGTCGCCGTGGTCCCTCGAAGCGAGAGCTGTGGGACACCACGATCACCGAGGTCCTCGCGGGCTTCTACGAACCTGACGAGCACGGTCGACGCCGCCGTGAGTCGCTCTACGGGTCGGTGAAGATGTGGGCTCATCTGAACCGTGAGGGCATCGCGGTCGCTAAGTGCACCGTGGAGCGTCTGATGCGGCTCAACGGTTGGGCTGGTGTCACTCGTGCGGCCAGGCCCAGGACCACGATCAGTGATCCCGAGGCGCTTGAGGAACGCCGCCCTCCTGACCTGGTGGAGCGCCGGTTCGGTGTCCTCGCACCGAACGTGTTGTGGGTCGCGGACTTCACCTACGTGACCCGCATCGGTGGGCGGTGGTGCTACACCGCGTTCACCATCGATGCCTTCGCTGACACCATCGTGGGCTGGCACGTCGCGACCACCGCGGACGCGGGAATGGTCGCGGCGAGTTTCCACCACGGCGTGGAGTACCGGTCCCGACAAGGCCACCGGGTCACCGGCGCGATCCATCACTCTGATGCCGGCACCCAGTACACCGCGCTGCACTTCGCCGGCCAGCTCGCCGAGGCTGACTTCACACCCTCGATCGGGTCCGTGGGCGACGCCTACGACAACGCCCTGGCCGAGACCATGATCGGGCTCTACAAGTGCGAATGCGTCCCGCAGGGATCACCCTTCAACCCCCACGGATTCCACACCCCCGGTGATGTCGAGGCCGCTACCGGCGACTGGGTTCATTGGTTCAACACCCAACGACTACTGCACCGCCTGGGACGTCGACCACCCGCCGAAGCAGAAGCCCAGTACTACGCTGAAAACCACACCGACCACCACGTCGGAACCCAACCCGGGAGTGGATGAAACCCGGGACGGTTCACGG
>NZ_CALRWD010000085.1:0-20623 GCF_943371775.1 Nocardioides psychrotolerans | reverse complement strand
CCTATAAGAAGCTCTACAACTCCGAAGCCGCACGACGAGCCGCGCTGGCAGGATGGCTACACCAGTACAACCACCACCGGCCCCACTCAGCCCTCGGTGGCCTTCCACCCATCACCCGGTTGAACAACCTGGCTGGGCATCACACCTAGTCAGCGCAGGTCCTCCACCTCCACCACGTCACCGGGGTCCGGAGGGTCGACCTCGACACCGTCGTCGAAGCCGTAGAGCTCGGCGCTGCCCCGCCCGGCACCGCTCAGCTCCATCGCGACGATCCGATGCGGGTCGTCGACGGTCACCGCGACGTCCACGAGGGTGCCGTCGTCCCGCTCCCCCTCGAGGCGTACGACGGCGAGGCCGGCCAGCTCGTCGGGTCCGGCGTTGCGCCACGAGAGGTCCCGGGGACTGCCGACGAAGGCGCGGTAGGGCTCGTCGATGTCGCAGAAGCGGTCGAGCTCGGAGGACGAGGTGAGGTGGATCCAGGTGTCGGCGAGGTTGGAGACCAGCGGCCCGTCGAAGACCAGCGGCCAGTAGCCCTCGTCGGGACGGATCCAGACCTCGCCGGCCACCCGGAGGACCTGCACGCTGGCACCGGCGGTCGTGACCGTGCCCGCGCAGTCACCGGCCCGGGTCACGACCAGGTCGCGCGTCTCCCTCACGCCGCCGACGTAGTCGGTCGTGCGGAGCCGCAGCGACGTCAGGTCGGCCATGTCCGCCTCCGCAGCGGCGAGCACCGACAGCGGCGTCTCCTGCTCGAAGCCGGCGCACGCGGTCAGCACGAGGGCCAGCGGGAGGGCGACCAGGGGTGACGCCAGTGCCGCACGGCTCCCGCGCATCCGTCCCCCTCCCGACAGGAGGCATCAGACCACAGCCGGGGACCGCTCGCCGGTTGCTTCCGTCTCAGCGTGCCCTCCGGCCGCCCCCGCCTCGCCGCCCTCACGGAATCCGTGGCGATCCCACCAGCGGGCCATGGGCGCGGGAGCCCACCAGTTCCACCGGCCGAGGAGCTTCATCGTGGCGGGCACCAGCAGGCCGCGCACGATCGTGGCGTCGATGAGGAGCGCGACGAGCATGCCGATCCCGAGCATCTTCATGAAGACGATGCCGCTGGTGCCGAAGGCACCGATGACGACGCCGAGCAGGAGCGCCGCGCTGGTGATGATGCGTCCGGTCTTCTGCACGCCGCTCACCACTGCCGCGTCGTTGTCTCCCGTGCGGTCCCACTGCTCCCGCACCCGCGAGAGCAGGAAGACCTCGTAGTCCATGGAGAGCCCGAAGAGGATGGCGAGCATCAGGATCGGGTTGGTCGCGTCGAGGAAGCCCTGTGGCGTGAAGCCCAGCAGGTCGGCGAGGTTGCCGTCGCTGAAGATCCACGTGACGACGCCGAAGGACGCCGTGATGGAGATGAGGTTCATCAGCACCGCCTTGACCGGCAGCACCACCGAGCCGAAGGCGAGGAAGAGCAGGACCAGCATCACCACGACCACGATCAGCCCCATCCAGGGCAGGTGGTCGCCGACGGAGGCGATCAGGTCGACGGTGTCGGCGCTCAACCCGCCCACGAGGGCGGAGCCGGCCCCGGGGTCGACCTCGCGGAGCGCGGTCACGATGTCCTGTGAGCGCTCGGTCTGGCTGTTGCCCTCCCAGACCGCGCGCAGCAGGGTGACGTCGGCGGTGGCGTCGACCGGCAGGACCGCCACGATCCCGTCGACCTGCCCGACCTCGCGGGTGTAGTCGGCGACCTCCTGCTCGGTGGCGCCACGTAGGAGCAGGCTCGCCGTGGAGGTTTCGGGGCCGAAGTCGCTGGCCAGCTTGTCGGCCGCCACATGGGCCGGTGCGTCGTCGGGGAGGACCCGGTGGTCGACACTGCCCCACCTGGCGCCGAGGAACGGCGAGGCGATGACGAGCAGCAGCGCCACCGTGACGACGATGACCACGACGGGGCGGCGCATCACAGCGCGGGCGAAGCCCGCCCAGCGGCCCTCTCCGTCGGCCTCGACCGCGAACGCGCCGGCCCGACGTCGCCACGGGAGCCGCCCCGCGTCGACCCGGCGACCGAGCAGCCGCAGGACCGCCGGCAGCACGGTGAGCGCGGCCAGCACGGCGACGAGCACGGCCGCGACCCCGCCGTAGCCCATGCTGCGCAGGAACGCCTGGGGGAAGATCAGCAGGCTCGCCATGGCCGCGGCGACGGTGAGGCCGGAGAAGAGGACGGTGCGGCCGGCGGTCGCCATCGTGCGTCGGATCGCGGTGGCGGAGGCGTCCGGGTCGTCGGCCGGCAGCAGCGCGAGCTCCTCGCGGAAGCGGCTGATCACGAACAGCGCGTAGTCGATCGCCAGGCCGATGCCCAGCAGCGAGATCACGTTGACGGCGAAGACCGACACCTCGGTGAACTGGGTGAGCAGCCGCACGACGGCCAGCGCGCCGATCATCGCGAGCAGGCCGACCAGCGCCGGCATGGAGGCCGCGACGAGGCTGCCGAAGATCAGCAGGGCGAGGAGCACGACGATCGGCAGCGACAGGAGCTCGGCGCGCTCGAGGTCCTCGGAGGTGATCTCGTTGACGTCGTTGTAGACGGCGAACGCCCCGGCGAGATCGGTCTCGAGCCCGTCGGCCTCCAGGATCGGCGCCAGCTCGTCGTAGTGGCGCAGGTAGTCGTCCTGGGTCGTGCCCGCCAGCGAGATCCGGACCTGGGCGGCGTGACGGTCCCTGCTGACCAGGCCCTGGTCGGCAGGAGCGTCGTAGTAGGCGACGACCGCGCTGGTCAGCCCGTCCGGGATCGCGGTGACCACGTCCTCGACGGTCTGCCGGAAGGCCGGGTCCGAGGCGGTCAGGTCCTCGCTGGAGTAGATCGCCACGACGTCGACGGACTTGTTGCCGAAGGTCTCCTGCTCCAGCGCGAGCTCGCGCGCCGACTCGGAGCCGGGGTCGTCGAAGCCGCCCTGCGAGAGCGAGTCGAAGACCCCGATCCCGTAGACAGCGGCGGCGATCGCGAGGGCGACGCCGGCCAGCAGGACGGCGCGGGCCCGACGGGCGACCAGGTCGCCCCAACGCTCGATCATGACTCTCCTCGGGGACGGCGACCCCATGAGTGAAGGGGCGTCAAATTAGTGAAGGGTGTTAACCGTAAACGGTGTAAACTCCTCTCGTCAACTGTTTCTTGCACGACCACTCTCGGAGAAGGAGCACCACGTGTCGGTGGCACAGGACGACGGCCTCACCCGCCGCGAGCGGCAGCGGGAGGCGACGTTCGAGGAGATCACCCGAGCCTCGAGGGAGCTGCTGGGGCAGGGCGCCGAGCTGTCGTTGAGGGCGGTGGCCACGAAGATGGGGATGACCGCCCCGGCGCTCTACCGCTACGTCGGCAGCTACCAGGAGCTCGTCGACCTCGTCGCCTACGAGATCGACAAGAGCGCGACGGCCACCTTCGCCGCCGCCGCTGACCGGCTGCCCACCGACGACGCGGGCGGACGCCTGGTCGTCGCGGTCACCGAGTTCCGCACGTGGGCGCTGACCAACCCCCGCGAGTTCGCCCTGGTCTTCGCCAACCCGATCGCCGAGGCCGCCTGCGTGCGCCGCGAGATGAACACCCTAGCCTGCTCCGGCCACCTCTTCACCGACCTGATGCTCGAGGTCTGGCACCAGACCCACTTCGCGGTGCCGACCCTCGACGAGCTGCCAGCGGCCATTCGCGAGTCCGTGCTCGACCCGCTCATCCCGGCCAAGGTCGAGAAGGTGCCGCGTGAGCACCTCGGTCTGGTCTGGGCCTACATGCAGGGCTGGACCCAGCTCTACGGCGTGGTCGCGCTCGAGGTCATGGGCCACATGGACCCGCGGGTGATCGAGAGCGGCGAGATGTTCCTGGACGTGATCCGCAACTACGCCCCACGCCTGGGCCTGGGCGATGAGATGCCCCGCCTCGAGGCCCTGATGCGCGCGCGCATCGACTCCGCAGCCGAGTCCGCCGTCAACGACTGAGCAGGCTCTCCACCCACGCGGGCACCAGCTCGCCGGCCGGCCCGTGCCGGGCCTCGGAGAAGAAGTCGGTGCCCTCGCTGGGCTGGAGGTTGAGCTCCAGCGTGCGCGCGCCGTAGGACACCGCCGCCTGCACGAAGCCGGCCGCCGGGTAGACCGCCCCCGAGGTCCCGATCGACACGAAGAGGTCGGCGCGGAGCAGTGCGTCGTGGATGCGATCCATCTCGTAGGGGATCTCCCCGAACCACACGACGTCGGGGCGCAGCTCGCTGACGCCGCAGCGCGGGCAGGGCGGGTGGTCGACGAGGTCGCCGGTCCACCGGCTGCGCTGGCGGCACCCGCGGCACAGCGCGGAGTTGAGCTCGCCGTGCATGTGCAGGACACGGCTCGACCCCGCGCGCTCGTGGAGGTCGTCGATGTTCTGCGTGACGACCAGCAGCTGGTCGCCGAAGGACTCCTCGAGGCGGGCCAGCGCATGGTGGGCCGGGTTGGGCTCGACCTGCAGCAGCGCGGCGCGGCGGGCGTCGTAGAAGCGGTGCACGGTCGTCGGCTTGAGGTCGTAGGCCTCCGGCGTCGCGACGTCCTCGACCCGGTGGCCCTCCCAGAGCCCGTCGGCGTCACGGAAGGTCGGCACCCCGCTCTCGGCGGAGATGCCGGCGCCGGTCAGGACGACGATCCTCATGCTGGCCCTCCTCCGGGTGCGCGGCGGTGCAGGGTCACGACGTAACCGCCGGCGCCGCCGTCCCAGGGACCACGGTCCCACGTCGACCAGCGCTCGACCGGCTCCAGCCCGGCGCGGGCGAACGCGGCGTCGACGTCGGCGAGCGACGTCACCGGGCAGTCGCCCGGGAGGTGGTCCTCGTCGAGCCCGAAGCCGCACACGACGAGGCCGTCGTCGGCGGTGTGCGCGGCCAGCCGACCCGCGACCGCGTCGAGGGTCCCGGGCTCGAGCAGGGGGATGACGTTGCCGGCGACCAGCACCAGGTCGAAGATCCTGCCGAGGTCCATCGTGGCCAGGTCCACCACGCGCCAGTCGAGCGACGGCGCCTCCTCCTGCGCCACCCGCAGCATGGAGTCGTCGACGTCGACCCCGACCACGTCGTAGCCCAGTCCCGCCAGGTGGGTCGCGATGCGACCGGTCCCGCAACCCGCGTCGAGCACCCGTGCCGGCGGCGGGCCGGCCAGCCCGGTCACCAGCCCCGCCTCGCCGTGGACGTCCTGGCCGGCAGCGGCCATGGCGCGGAAGCGCTCGGCGTACGCCGTGGCGTAGGCGTCTCCGTTGGTCTGCGTCGCGATGCGCTCCCAGAGGCTCATCGGGCCACCGCGTAGTCGAAGTCGACCCGCAGTCCGCGGATCTGCGTCACCGTCGCGGTGACCTTGCCGGAGCCGGTGTTGGGCGTGGCCGTGCAGGTCACCTGCTCGCCGACCTCACCGAGGAGCTCGTCGGGGCACACGACTTCGTCGACGTGGAACTCCTCCTCGGTCAAGGCCTCCAGCAGCTCCTGGGCGACCCGGTCGGCGGGGACCACGAGCACGCTGTCGATGCGGACCTCCTCGGCGACGACCTCGGTGACGCTGACCCGCACCGTGGCGCGCTGCCGGTCGACCTGGACGCGACACTCCTCCGAGGCACCCGCCGTGGCAGGGAGCTCGCCCTCGCAGGTGACGCGGACGGTCGTCGCGTCGTCCTGGGCGGGATACATCCCGGCGACCTGCGACTCGAGCTCGTCCTGGCTGATGCTCCGGGCCGAGACAGGCTGGTCCTCGGTCGCGCAACCACCCAGCGCGAGCACCAGCGAGGTGGCAGCCGACGTGGCCAGCGCACGCAGGGTGGGAACCGTCACGGACCAACGATGGCATCCCCCGGGGCCCCGCGGGCGACGGACCCCTCACCGCGTCGCCACCACGTCGAGAGGACCAGGCCCGTGACGACGTCCCACAGACCCCACAGCGCCGCGACGAGCACCACGCCGCCGAGGTCGGAGAAGAAGCCGAGGGCCAGCACCACGCCCAGCGCGGTGTTGCGCACGCCGAGCTCGAAGGTCATGGCTCGCACGCCCGGGGGGCCGAGCCGGCACGCTCGTCCCGTGGCGTAGCCGACGCCGAGGGCCAGCGCGTTGTGGGCGACGATCGGCACCGCGACGACCCCGAGGTAGTCCACGAGGACGTCGAGCTGGGCGGCGGCACCGCCGACGACCACGAGGACCAGCAGCCCCAGGGCGCCGGGCTCGACCACCCGTTGCGCGCTCTCGGCGAAGCGGGGCCGACGCCACGCCACGAGGACGCCGAGCGCGAAGGGCACGCCGATGAGCAGGGCGACCTCGCTCATCACCGTGGCCGGCTCGATCGACACGTCACGCAGCAGCTCGGTGGCAGCCGGGTTGAGCCCGCACCAGAAGCCGAAGGCCAGGGGCGTCAGGAGCACCGCCAGGAGGTTGGACAGCGCCGTGAGCGAGATGGAGAGGGCCACGTCGCCCCTGGCGCGGTGGGTGAGCAGGTTGGACAGGTTGCCGGCCGGACAGCAGGCCACCAGCAGCATGCCGATCGCCACCGAGCCGCGCACGTCCAGGACGAGCGTGAGCAGCAGGGCCACTCCCGGCGCCACGGCGTACTGCGCCACGAGGCCGACGGCCATCACCCAGGGTCGGCGTACGACGGCACGCAGGTCCTCCACACGCGTGTCGAGCGCGATGCCGAAGAGGAAGAGCGCCACGACCACCTTGATGGCGAGCTGGAGCGCGCCGGGGAGCTCGAGACTGAGCTGGTCGACGTCGACCATGTGACTCCCTCCCCTGCCGTGCTGACCGAAGCTGTCAGTCGAGTGCCATGTGGCAGCACACTGACAGATGGGCGCTTTCACCGCTAGAGTCCCCGCGTGAGCGAGCCCCGCACGACCCCGGTCATCACCTCGCGTGTCGCGACGTCGCAGCCGAGCTTCGTGGGCTACCCGCGGCCGCCGGCCGGAGCCCCCAACGTCGTCCTGGTGGTGCTCGACGACGTGGGCTTCGCCCAGCTCGGCTGCTTCGGCGCCACCATCGCGACGCCGCACCTCGACCGGCTGGCGGCTCAGGGCCTGCGCTACAACCGCTTCCACGTGACGTCGGTGTGCTCCTCGACCCGGGCGTCGCTGCACACCGGCCGCAACCACCACGCGGTCGGCATGGGTGTCACCGAGGAGGCGGCACTCGGCTTCCCGGGCTACACCGGTCGGATCCCGCCGTCGGCGGCGATGCTGGCGCGGGTCCTGCGCGATGCCGGCTACAACACGATGTCGGTCGGCAAGTGGCACCTGACCCCGCAGACGGAGTACTCCGCCGCCGGACCGTTCCACCGCTGGCCCCTCGGCATGGGCTTCGAGCGGTTCTACGGCTTCCTCGGCGCCGAGACCAGCCAGTGGGCGCCCGAGCTGGTGCGCGACAACACCCACGTGGAGGCCCCGCGCACGCCCGAGGAGGGCTACCACCTGACCGAGGACCTCGTCGACGAGGCGATCCGGATGGTGCAGGACCAGCAGCAGGCCGAGGCGCGCAAGCCGTTCTTCCTGCACCTCGCCACGGGCGCCGCGCACGCGCCCCACCAGGTCCCCGAGGAGTGGGTCCTCCCCTACGAAGGCCAGTTCGACGACGGCTGGGAGGCCTGGCGCGAGCGGGTCTTCGAGCGCCAGGTGGCGGCCGGGGTGGTGCCCGAGGGCACGGTCCTGACGGCGCGTCCGTCCTGGGTGCCGGAGTGGTCGGGGCTGCCGGCGGACCAGCGCCGGCTCTTCGCCCGCTACATGGAGGTCTTCGCCGGCTTCATGACCCACACCGACCACCACCTCGGTCGCCTCTTCGCCCACCTCGACGAGCAGGGCATCGCCGACGACACCCTGGTCATGGTGCTCTCCGACAACGGCGCCAGCGCCGAGGGCGGCGTGACCGGCACGATGAACGAGGCGGCCGGCTGGCTGGGTCACGGGGAGCCGGTCGAGGAGGCGGTCGCGCGCACCGACGAGATCGGCGGCCACGACGCCTACAACCACTACCCCTTCGGCTGGGCCTGGGCCGGCAACACCCCGCTGCGACTGTGGAAGCGGCACGCCTGGCTCGGGGGCGTCCGCACCCCGCTGGTCGTGCGGTGGGGCGCGCGCGTCCCCGATCCGGGCGGCGTGCGCGAGCAGTTCTGCCACGCGGTCGACGTCTTCAGCACCGTGCTCGACGCTGCGGGCGTCCCGGCGCCCGCCAGCGTCGACGGCGTGACGCAGCAGCCGGTGGACGGAGCCTCCCTGCTCCCGTCCCTCGACGACGCCGCCGCGACCGAGCACCGTCCGCTGCAGTACTTCGAGATGATGGGCTCGCGGGCGATCTACCTCGACGGCTGGAAGGCCGTCACCGACTACGTCTCCGACCAGTTCGGGGAGCGCGAGGTCATCCCCGGCAGCTTCGACTTCGACACCGACCGGTGGTCGCTCTTCCGCCTCGCCGACGACTTCTCGGAGTCCCGGGACGTGGCCGACGAGCACCCCGACGTCGTCGCGCGGCTCGTCGAGCTGTGGTGGGCCGAGGCGGGGCGCAACCAGGTCCTGCCACTCTTCGAGTTCCCCGCGTCGATGGCCCACATGCACCCGGGCGAGTTCGCCCAGCCGGAGCACGCGACGTACAGGCCAGGCGGCGGGCCGGTCCCGACCACCCAGATGCCCTCCCTCGTCGGTGGCTTCGAGCTGAGCGCGGAGGTCGTCGTCGAGGCCGGGGACGAGGGGATCATCGCCGCCATCGGCGACCGGCACGGCGGCTGGGCGTGCTACCTCCTCGACGGGCGTCCGGTCGCGACGTTCGCGATGCTCGACACCACGGTCCGCCTCGCCGACGACACCCCTCTCGAGCCGGGCCGGCACGAGGTGGTGCTGCGCTACACCCCCGGTCGCGATGCCACGATCTCGTTGCACGTCGACGGCACCGAGCGCGACCGCGCCCCCTACGCCGGCCTGATGTTCCTGCCCAACCTCTCGACCGCCGGGACGGGGCTGCTCATCGGCCGCGACCGGGGGCTGGCCGTGTGCGGCGACTACCGCCCGCCGTTCACCTTCACCGGCGACCTGCGCCGGGTCGACGTGCGCAGCGGACGCCCCGGGGCGCGCCCCGACGACGCCACGGTGCTGCGCAGCGCCCTGGCCTCGGACTGAGGACCCCGGGCGTGCCCCCCACCGACCCGCCCCCGGGGCTGCGGGAGCGGCGACGCGACGCCGTCCGGCGCTCCCTGGAGGACGCGGCGCTGCGCCTCTTCGCCCGCGACGGCTTCGACGCCACGACCGTCGAGGCGATCGCTGCCGCGGCCGAGGTCTCCCCCCGCACGTTCTTCCGCTACTTCGCCACCAAGGACGAGGTCCTCAACCCGGAGCGGCGGGCCCGTCAGGCCCGCCTGCGCGACGCCGTCGTCGCAGCGCCCCTCCACGACCTCGACGACCTCGACGTGGCCCTCGCCGCCCTGGCGGCCGTCGCCGCCGACCTGGGCACCGACCGCGAGCGGCTCCTGCTCCAGCGACAGGCGGTGGTCACCTCGCCGGCCCTGCGTGGTCGCACCTACGACGTGCTGCAGTCCTGGCAGCAGACCCTGGCCGCGGCGCTGGCCGCACGGCGCGGCGCGCCGCCCGACGACCTCGCCGCCCTGACCGCGGCTGCGGCGGCGATCGGGGTCTGGCAGGCCGTCGTGGCCCGCTGGCTCGACGACCGTGACGGCACCGACCTCGGCGACCTCCTCGCGGAGGCCGTCGCTGGGCTCGGTCGGGCAGGATCGAGGACGTGACGCACCCCGGCTTCAGCTATGACAACCGCACCGGGCGCGGCCCGGGTCGCATGGTCCGGACGATGAGTGCGGTGCTGCCGGGGGTGGCCCGGGTCTGGAGCCAGGTCGAGCCCTACGCCGAGGCCTGGAGGGCGCACAACCTCGCGACGCTCGACCGGCCCGGGCGGCGCTGGGTCGTCCTGGGCGACTCGATGTCGGTGGGCATCGGCGCGACGTCGTACGACGCCGGCTGGGTCGGCCAGCTCGCCGCGCGGCTCGCGGTCGGCGGCACGGACCTGCGCGTGGTCAACCTGGCCGCGACCGGTGCGGGGGTGTCCGACGTGCTCGAGCAGCAGCTCCCGGCCCTGGCGGAGATCGGCTCGCGCGACGACGACCTGGTGACCGTGCTGGTCGGGTCCAACGACCTCTTCGGAGCCCGAGCCAGGCGCGACCGGTTGCCCGACGGCTTCGCCGCCATGGTGGAGCGGGTGCCGGTCGGGTCGGTCGTCGCCACACTGCCCCAGCCGAGCGGGGCGGCCGCTCGCGCCAACGTGCACGTCGAGCGCGCCGCCGCCGCCGGACGGGTCGCCATGGTCGACCTGCGCGTCACCGGACCCTCGTCGTGGAAGGGGCGCCTCGCCAGCGACTACTTCCACCCCAACGACGCGGGCTACGCCGCGCTCGCCGGCGCGTTCGAGCCGACGGTGCGTGCCCGGCTCAGCGCAGGCCCAGCCGCGTCAGGTGGTCGTTGACGAAGCAGCGCTCGGGATCGAGGTCGTCGGCCAGCGCACGGAAGCGCGGCAGCGAGGGGTAGAGCCCGGCCAACCGGTCGGCGTCGAAGCCGAGCGTGACCTTGCCCCAGTGGGGTCGTGGGTCGAAGCGGGAGACGGCCTCCTCGAGCGCGGCCAGCGCCGGTCGGACGAGGGCGAGGTCGCTGACCCAGGTCGCGTGCACGGCCACCGTGTCGCGGCCGTGGAAGGGGCTGAGCCAGAGGTCGTCGGCCGCGATGGTGCGCATCTCGAAGACCTGCAGCGCGCCGGCGATGTCGGCCGACCGGTCGTGGAGGACGCGGAGCGCGGCCGCGGCGTGCTCGCGGGGCAGAAAGAGCTCCGACTGCAGCTCGTCGCCGACGCTGGGCGTGACGTCCGTGCGGAAGTGCGGCAGCCGCTGGTGCCACGGGCCCGGGCGACCCAGCTGCTCGGTGGCTGCTGAGGCGTCCATCCCCCGCAGCGGGTGCTGGGCCGCCGTGGCCGGCTGCCCGCCCCAGGGGCCGGGCTCGACCTCCGCCTCAGCCCGGTCGGGGTCCACGCGGTGCTTGCGCCAGATCGAGTCGAGGAGGTCCGGCCGGGCGAAGGAGCTGAAGATGCTGACGCTGTGGGCCGAGGCGAGGATCGCGTCGACCTGCTCCACGGCGGCGTCGAAGTGCACGTCCGTGACCACCTCCTGGCGCACGTCGTAGGCCGGCTCGACCCGCAGCCACAGCCGCGTCACGACACCGAGCGCACCGAGGGCGACCACCATGCCCGCGAAGCGCGGGTCGCCCTCGTGCACCTCGAGCAGCGAGCCGTCGGCCAGCACGAGCTCGAGACCGACGACCGCGGTCGCCAGGCTGCCGTTGGTGTTGCCCGACCCGTGGGTCGCCGTCGAGACGGCACCCGCCACGCTGATGTGCGGCAGCGAGCCCATGTTGTGCAGCGCCAGGCCCCGCTCGTGCAGGGCCCGGGCCACCTCGGCGTACGTCGCCCCGCCGGGCACGACCGCCACCTCACCGCCCGCCAGCACCTCCACGCCGAGCCCGAGGTCGCGGGTGGAGACCAGGGTGCCGGTCGTGTCGGCGATCGGGTTGAAGGAGTGGCCCGTCCCGAGCGCACGCACATGACGGGCGCCGGCCACGACCTGCTGCAGCTCCTCGGTCGAGCCGGGGTGGCGGACGTCGGTGGTGGAGAAGGTGACGTTGCCGGCCCAGTTGCGCACGGGCTCAGTAGTACCAGGGGTACTGCGACCAGTCGGGGTCACGCTTCTCGAGGAACTGGTCGCGGCCCTCGGCGGCCTCGTCGGTCATGTAGGCGAGACGGGTGGTCTCGCCGGCGAAGATCTGCTGGCCGATCAGGCCGTCGTCGATGGCGTTGAAGGAGAACTTCAGCATCCGCTGGGCCGTCGGTGACTTGCCGTTGACCAGGCGGCCCCACTCCAGCGCGGTCGCCTCGAGCTCGGCGTGCGGCACGGCCTTGTTGACCGTGCCCATCCGCACACCGTCCTCGGCGGAGTACTCAGCGCCGAGGAAGAAGATCTCGCGGGCGAACTTCTGGCCGACCTGGCGCGCGAGGTAGGCCGAGCCGAAGCCGCCGTCGAAGGAGCCGACGTCGGCGTCGGTCTGCTTGAAGCGTGCCTCCTCCAGGCTGGCGATCGTCAGGTCGCACACCACGTGGAGGCTGTGGCCGCCGCCGGCGGTCCAGCCCGGCACGACGCAGATGACGACCTTGGGCATGAAGCGGATCAGGCGCTGCACCTCGAGGATGTGCAGCCGCCCCAGCTTGGCCTTGTCGACGGTCTCGGCGGTCTCGCCGTCGGCGTACTGGTAGCCCGCACGCCCCCGGATCCGCTGGTCGCCCCCGGTGCAGAACGCCCACTTGCCGTTCTTGTCGCTCGGCCCGTTGCCGGTGAGCAGCACGCAGCCGACGTCGCTGGAGGTGCGGGCGTGCTCGAGCACCTGGAGCAGCTCGTCGACGGTGTGCGGACGGAAGGCGTTGAGGATGTCGGGGCGGTCGAAGGCCACGCGCACCGTCCCGTGGGCCTTGGCCCGGTGGTAGGTCAGGTCGGTGAGGTGCTCGAAGCCGGGCACCTCGTCCCAGGCCGTGGGGTCGAAGGTCTCGGAGACTCCGTCGATCGCGCTCATGGTGGTGAGGCTAGCGGCCGACACCGGGGTGGAATCAGCACGGTCGGTGTGGTGTTCTGGCAGGCATGGCACTTGAAGGCGACTACGAGCCCAGCCCCAGCGACTGGGTCCGCGAGCAGGTCGAGAAGTACGAAGCCACCGGCGGGCAGGAGGGCAACACCATCCTCAACCGTCCGATCGTGGTGATCACCTCGCGCGGCGCTCGCTCCGGCAAGCTCCGCAAGAACCCCGTGATGCGGGTCGAGCACGAGGGCGCCTACGCCGCCGTGGCCTCCAAGGGCGGTGCCCCCGAGCACCCCGAGTGGTTCCACAACTTCGTCGCCCACCCCGAGGTCGACCTCCAGGACGGTCCCGAGCCGCACACCTACGCCGCGCGTATCGTCGAGGGCGAGGAGCGGGCGGCGTGGTGGACGCGCTCGGTCGCGGCCTACCCGCCGTACGCCGAGTACCAGGAGAAGACCGACCGGGAGATCCCGGTCTTCGTCCTCGAGCGCGTCTAGCCCTCCGCGCGGGGCGCGATCGCGAAGACCCGTGCCGGGAAGCCGGAGCCGCCCTGCGGCTTCGGCCACGTGGCCACGACCAGCGCGCCCGCGGGCGGGACCCGGTCGAGGTGGGCCAGGAGCTCGACCTGCCAGCGGTCCTGCTCGAGCAGGTAGAGCTCCAGGCCGTAGTCGCCCTGCGACGTCGCGCTGCCCGGGTCGGTGTCGGTCGTCTCGTGGCCGATCGCGGTGATCCCGACGGTCTCGACGAGGTGCTCGAGCACCTCACGCGACCACCCGGGGTAGTGCGCGACGCCGTGCCCGTCGTGGTTGGCCATCGCGTCGGCGTCGGGCCAGCGGCGGCTCCAGTCGGTGCGCAGCGCGACGAAGGACCCACCCGGCAGCGGGCCGTACTGCTGCTCCCAGGCCGTGACGTCGGCGAGGGTCACGACCGCGTCGGCGTCGGCGCGCACCCGGTCGGAGATGTCGAGCACGACCAGGGGCAGCACCATCTGCTCCACCGGCACCTGGTCGAGCGTGCGCGCGCCGTCGACGAAGTGCGACGGCGGGTCCACGTGGGTGCCCCACTGCCCCACGATCGTGTAGCGGTGCACGCTGAACCCGTCACCGGCCGCCACGTCGAAGACCTGGCCCCGCTCCTCGTCGGGGAACGCCGGGAAGTGCGGCTGCCCGGGGTGGAAGGCATGGGTCAGGTCGGTGAAGACGTGGTCCTGGACCAGGCTGCGCTGCAGGTCCCACAGGGGGTGGTCGCTCATGGCGCCCACCCTGGCACGCGGGTGGCTGCGTGAGACCTCACAGCCGGTCGCTCGTTGAGCACGGCATGAGACGACCGTCACGCACCACGGCCCTGCTCTCCCTGGCCCTGTTCTTCCTGGTGGTGTGCGCAGCCCTGGCAGCAAGCCCGGCGGGCCCGGCCAGCGCCGACCCGCAGCCTCCGCTGCAGCCGACGGACCCGGCGTACACCGCGCGCGACGTGCAGAACATCGCCGACGCCTACGGCCGCATCGACGGGCCTGGTGGCCAGCTGCGCAACACCGCCTACCTTCCGGCGCTGGTGCAGGCGACCACCGCGCGGAGCGTGCAGCAGATGCTGACCCAGGTCGCCTCCCCGACGCGTCCCGCGCTCAGCGCGGGCAACTTCTTCCCGGGATGGAACGTCGGCAACCCGCTGCGCGACGGCTGGTCCGGCACCCGTGGGCTGAGCCGCAAGGTCGCCTTCACCAACCGGCACGGGGCGCTCCTGCGCGGCACCGTGTGGCGGCCGAAGCCCGGCGCCCGCGACCCCTACACCGGGCGGGTGCTGCGCGCGCCCTTCCCCGGCGTGGTCCTCACCGAGGGCTCGGTCCAGGGCTCGGAGGGGATGTACGAGTGGCTGGCCCAGGACCTCGCCGAGCGCGGCTACGTCGTGCTGACCTACGACGTGCAGGGTCAGGGCACCAGCGAGACGCTGCCGCACAGCACCGGCGACGTCTTCCCGACCTGCTGCGACGGGGTGCCCTTCCAGCAGCTCGGCAACTTCGTCACCGGCACGCGCAACGCGCTCGACTTCTTCACCGCGACCCCGTCACGGCCCTACGCCAACCCGTCGGCCGCCCCCGGTGAGGCAGACCCGTTCAACCCCTACTGGCGCCTCTTCGACCGCTCCCCCGACCGTCGTACGGCGACCCCGGGGCGGACCAGCCGGATCGCGATCATCGGCCACTCGCTCGGCGCCCAGGCGGTGTCGCAGGTGCAGGCCACCGACCGTCGCGTCGCGGCGGTCGTGGCGCTCGACAAGCTGCGCGGCGGCGACGGGATCCGTCCCACGGTGCCGGCGCTGGCGGTGCAGTCGGAGTACGGCTTCACGGTGTCCCCGTGGTTCACCAGCGGCGGCAGCTCGATCACCCCGCAGCCCTCGCCGGAGGGCCCCGACCCGCTGCGGGAGCGGGCCACCGGTTTCGACGCCTGGCGCGCGGCCGGTGTCGACTCGATGCTGGTGGTGCCGCGCGCGTCGACCCACCTGGACTACACCGACATCCCGCTGGTGCTGCCGGCCAGCCGCTACGGCCAGGACCTCACCAGCGTCTACACCCAGCTCTGGCTGGACCGCTACCTCAAGCACCGCGACAACACCGCGGCCCTGCTGGGCGGCCGGTTCCGCTACCTCGAGCCCGTGGGCTCGGGTCGCTGGAGCCCGGTCACGCTGCGCCGCGACGCGCTGCTGAGCTTCTACTACTGCTCGGCCTACAGCCTGGACGCGCGCGGCGGCGCCGCTGCTCGTCGTACGGGAGACGTGACGGGGGTCGGCTGCGAGTCCTGACGCGGGACGCCTCAGCCGACGCGGGCGATCGAGAGCGCCAGGCCGGTGAGGTGGCCCAGGCGCGCGATCTCGGAGTCGAGGAACTCCGGGCCGCCGCGACGGCCGATGACGACGATCTCGTTGCCGTCGAGCCGGGCGGCGGCGAAGAGGGTGTCGTCGTCGTCGGACTCGAGCCTCGTGGCCCGGTCGAGGTCGACGAACGCGAGCTCGTCGGGGGCCGCGCCCGTGGCGTGGACGACGCCCGTGACCCGGTGCAGGCGCAGCGCCCAGTCGGAGCGGAAGGTCATCGGCAGCAGGTCGACGAGGCGGTTGATCGCCTCGGCCGGGTGCGCGGTGAGGTCCTCGACGGCCTCGAGGTCGAGGAAGAGGTTGCCGCCGGCGGCGTAGCGGCTGATCCACACCACGCTCACGCCGTCGAGCGCGTTGCAGGCCGAGACGATCGAGTCGGGCATGATCCCGTCGATCATCTCCAGGAGCACGTCGTCGACCGCGGTGCCGTCGTGGCGCTTCTCCACGATCTCGATGGCCTCGATGTCGCCGCCGGCCTCACCGACGGCGGACGCGAGCCGACCCAGGGACCCCGGGACGTCGGGCAGCTCGACACGCAGCAGGTAAGGCACGCGACGACCCTAACCTCCGGAGGTTGCCGCGCCGTTTCGGCCACTCACCGACTGGACCCGCCGGCCCCGTGCAACCGCAGCCGCAGCCCGGTGGCCCGCTGGGCCTGGGTCGCGACGGCCGCCCGCACCGCCTCCTCGGAGCCGACCACGCGCACGCGCGACTGGGCCCGGGTGACCGCGGTGTAGAACAGCTCACGGGTCAGCAGCCTCGACCCCGCCTCCGGCAGCAGCACCGTGACCCGCTCGGCCTGGCTGCCCTGGCTCTTGTGGATGGTCATCGCGTGCATGGTCTCGATGGCCTCGAGTCGACCCGGCGCGAGGTCGCGCACCGACTCCGAGCCCGCGATCCACACCCGCAGACGCCCGTCGGGCTGGAGCACCGCCACGCCCGACTCGCCGTTGTAGACGCCCAGCGCGTAGTCGTTGGTGGTGACCAGGACCGGGCGACCGACGTACCACGAGGTGTAGATCGGCACCCCGGTCTCCTCGGCGACCCAGCGCTCGACCTGCGCGTTCCAGTGTCGTACGCCGAACGGTCCCTCCCGGTGGGCACAGAGCAGGCGGTGCCCGTCGAGCGCCGCGAGGGCGCGCTCGTGGTCTCCGGCGACGGCCGCCTCACGGACGGCCAGCGCCGAGGCCAGCGCGTCCTCGCGCAGCGCAGCGGCCGGGTCGTCGGTCTCGACGAACTCCACCTCGTCGCTGGCGCGACGCAGGGTGGCCAGCACGGCATCGGCGTCACCGACCCGGAGCGCCTCGGCGAGGTCCTTGATGTCCTCGGTGGAGCGGAAGTTCTCGGTCAGTGAGGCGACCGGCGAGGTGGGGTGGCCCTCGAAGCCGCGGACCACGTCGGCGAGGACCGCGCCGGCCCCGACCGAGGTGAGCTGGCGGGGGTCGCCGACCAGCAGCAGCCGCGCCTCGGGCCGGACCGCCTCGAGCACGCGGCCCATCATGGTCAGCTCGACCATCGAGCACTCGTCGACCACCACGACGTCGTACTTCAGCCGGTTGGCGCGGTCGTGGCGGAAGCGGGTGCGGTTGTCGTGGCGGAAGCCGAGCAACCGGTGCAGGGTCATGGCGTCGGGTCGGCCCACGCGCTCCTGGTCGGCGGGGTCGAGGCCGGCGAGCTCGCCGAGCACCGCCTCCTGGAGCCTGGTCGCGGCCTTGCCGGTGGGGGCGGCGAGCGCGATCGAGCAGCGGCGGCCGGCGGCTGCTGCCTGGTCGGCCAGGAGGACCAGCATCCGCGCCACGGTCGTGGTCTTGCCGGTGCCCGGACCGCCCGTGAGCACCGTGGTCCAGCGACGCACGGCACCCTCGGCGGCTGCCTCCTGCTCGGGACTGAGGTGGTCGCCGCGGACCCGGGCGAGGGCAGCCGCCAGCGCGCTCTCGTCGACGGTCGGGGCGTCGGCACCGGCGCGGGTGAGCAGGTCGGCCGCCACCTGCGTCTCGAGGCGGTGGTAGCGGTCGAGATAGGTCAGCGAGCCCTCGTGGCGCAGGACGCCCTCGGCGACCAGGCGCGAGCCCAGGAGCGCGGCGACCCATGCGTCGGGCTCGGGCCAGGGCAGCTCGGGGGCGAGCGACGCGATCGTGGTCAGGTCGACGCAGACCGAGCCGGAGCGCACCGCCCGCACGGCGAGCGCGGCCGCGAGCAGCACCCGCTCGTCGGTCTCGGCCGCGAGGTCGGCGACGCGTCCGGCGACGTGGACGTCACCGGCCTCGAGGACCCCGGCGACGTTGAAGACGGCGAGCAGGCCGTCGGCCCCCAGCGCCAGTCGCCGGTCGTGGTCACCCACGGGCTCGAAGAGCTCGGTCACGGGCGCACCTCTCCGTCGAGCAGGTCGGACAGCTCCTCGACCAGGGCCACCGGCGGACGCCAGGTGAAGACCCCGCAGGGCTCGCCGTCCACGAGCGGGGTCTCCGGGCCGCACATGCCGCGCAGGTAGAGGTAGAGCACCCCGCCGAGGTGCACCTCCGGGTCGTAGCCGGGCTGGCGCCAGCGCAGGAAGCGGTGCAGCACGGCGGCGTAGAGCAGCGCCTGGAGGGGGTAGTCGGAGTGGCCCATCGCGTCGTCGAGCGCCTCGGGCCGGTAGGAGTGGGCCGTGAGCGGCTCGTCGCGGGGGCCCAGCCAGTTGGTCTTGTAGTCGACGATCAGGTAGCGCGGGGACGCCGCGGTGCCGAGGCGGAGCACGACGTCGACGGAGCCGGTGAGGTAGCCGCGGAGCGTCTGCTCGCCCAGCGCCGGCAGGGCCAGCGCGTCGGCATAGCCGCGCACCGGGTCGCCCTCGGGCAGGTGGCGGCGCAGGAGCGGCGCGAGGTCGCCGAGACGCACGTCGGAGCCTGCGCCCGCGACCAGGTCGCCGCCGGAGAGGGGCAGCTCGAAGTCGAGCTCGCGCAGCCGGTCGCGCAGCCCGATCCGGCGCAGCGTCGCCCCGTCGGCGGCGCTGCCCAGGGGCGAGTCGCAGACCGCGACCAGCGCGTCGACGAGCTCCTCGCGGTCGAGGTCGACCGGCCACCAGCCGAGCTGCTCGTCGACGTGGGCGGCGAGCTCGGCGCGCAGGTCGGCCGCGTCGGGGTCGGTGTGCTCGAGCACGGCGTGGACCAGGGAGCCGAAGGTCGCGCCGACAGGCAGGCCGGCCATCGGCGACAGCACCGAGTCGGACGTCCCACCATCGGCCACCCCGGCGACGTCGACGTCCTCGTCGTCCTTGGCGAGCAGCTCCGGCTCGCTCGTGACGGCCACGGCACCCGGTGCCACGTCGACGTGGCTGAGCGCGGAGTAGGAGGTGCGGCGCCACTCGGTGTCGACGCTGCGGCCGAAGGTGCGCACCGCGAGGTCACCGACCTCCGGCAGCACCGGGTCGGGGCCGGGGTCGGCCAGGGCCGCGAGCTCGGGGGACGGACCGCCGCGGTCGCGCCACCGGGCGAAGAGGCCGATGACGTCGTCGTCGGTCGGCACCGAGGGCGCGGGCGGGACCTGGCCGTCGGTCGGGTCGAGCCGCATCAGCAGCCGGTGCAGCGGGGAGGCCACGGCGTTCTTGGTCGGGGCCCACCAGCACACCACCTGCGACTGGGCGCGGGTGATCGCGACGTAGAGCAGCCGCAGCCACTCCCCGGCCTCCTCGTCGGCCCAGCGGCGCACGTGCTCGGGCCACCCGTCACCACCGCCGGCGCCGACGTCGAGGCAGCGACGCCCCGCGTCGTCGTGGAAGAGCGGTCGAGTGGGCTTGGGGACGAACCGGTCGCCCAGGGCGGGGAGGTAGACGACGGGGTATTGCAGTCCCTTGCTGGCGTGGATCGTGACGAGCTGGACCGCCGCGGCGTCGGAGTCGAGCCGACGGGTGCGCTCGAGCCCGCGGCCGGCCCGACCCTCGGCCACCTGCCCCCGCAACCACGCGAGCAGCGAGACGACGCCGAGGTGCTCGGTGGTCGCGACCTCGTGCAGCGCCTCGCCGATGTGGCGCAGGTCGGTCAGCGACCGCTCGCCACCGACCTCGCGCAGCACGCGGGCCGGCAACCCGGCCGCGGAGGACGCCTCGAGCACGGCGGCGATGCCACGGCGGGGCACCACCTCGACCCACTCGCGCAGCACCTCCCCGACCTCCTCGGTGAGCGCGTCGCCCTGCTCGTCGAGGTCGCGGGCGGTGTGGGGGAAGAAGCAGGTCAGCGCCGCGGCGCGCACACGTGGAGCACGGTGCGGCTGCTCGAGCGCCTCGAGGAGGGTCAGCCACTCCAGCGCCGCCGGGGTCGCGAAGACACTGCCGCCTCCGGCGATGACGGCCGGGACACCGACCGCGTGCAGCTCGCGCTGGGCCGCGGCGAGATCGGCGTGGCGATAGCAGATGACCGCGACGTCACGCGGCTTCAGCTCACGCCCGTCGAAGGTGGCACCGGAGGCCAGGAGACGTCGTGCGTCGAGGGCGAGGTCCCGGGCGACGTGCGGTCGCACGTCGGCGACCCCGAGGGAGGCGCCCGGCGACCGACCGAAGGTGTCACGGCGCACCACGCGCAGACGGAACGGGGCGGCCACGGGGGTGCCGGCCAGCCGAGGCTCCTCGTGGTGCGCCGTCACCGGTCGTACGACGATGCGCGGGTCGCCGAGCTCGGCTCCCACGAGGAGCTCCTGGAGGCCCGCGAGCAGGCCGGCGTCGCTGCGTCGGTTGGTGCCGAGGGTCTGCTGCGTCGTCGCGGTCTCGGCGGCCGCGAGGTAGGTCGTGACGTCGCCGCCGCGGAAGGCGTAGATGGCCTGCTTGGGGTCGCCGATGAGCACCATCGTGGCGACCCCGCTGAAGGCGCGGTCGAGGACCTTCCACTGGACGGGGTCGGTGTCCTGGAACTCGTCGACCAGCACGATCCGCCAGCGGGCCCGCATGCGCACCCGGGCCGGTGAGTCCTCGGGCTCGAGGGCATCGGCCAGCTGGCTGAGCAGGTCGTCGTAGGAGAGGATCCCGAGCCGGCGCTTGCGCAGCTCGAGCTCCTCGCGGACCTTGAGGGCGAAACCCACCCGGCGACCGGCGGGCGTCGTGCGGTCGGCGTCGACCGGCTCGAGCCAGGCCTGCGGGTCGCGCCCGACCGCGCGGGCGAT
>NZ_CALRWD010000084.1:0-20640 GCF_943371775.1 Nocardioides psychrotolerans | reverse complement strand
TCAGCGATCTCCGCCTCGATCTGGGCCTGTGTCTCGGCCTGCCTTGCGCTCATGGTGCGCGACCTCCCTGTGCTGTTGTGGGTGCTGCCCTGCCAGCGCTGCGTGACTCGCGCCGTGGTGCTGCTCCACGATAGCCGCTCCCGGCTGCTCCGCCCGCAACCGGAGATAGGGTCGGGGCGTGACTGACCGGGCTGCCGCGACCACGCGTCGTACGACGTTGGGCGTGGCGCTGGGCGGTCTCGTGACGGTCGCCGGGTGTGACGCGGTGAGCGATCTCTCACCGCGTGACGACACCTCCCCCTCCACCGCCGGGGCCTCCCCCACGCTGCCCCCCGCGGACGCCGACGCCGAGCTCGTCGACCGTGTGGTGCGAGACCTCGAGACCACCCTCGAGGCGGTGCCCCAGGGACGCGGGCTCCAGGACCGGGTCGCTGACCTGCGGGACATGCACGCCGCCCACCGCGCCGCGCTGACCGGTCGGCAGGACTTCTCCTTCGCCACGTCCGGCACGCCGCTGCCGCGTGCGGAGGCCCTGCGCCGGATCACCCGGCTCGAGCGCGCGCACCAACGACGGCTCGAGGTCGCGACGCTCGAGGCCCGCAGCGGCTCGCTGGCCCTGCTCCTGGCCCAGATGTCGGCCGCGGTGGCCCAACGGCTCGCACTCCTGCCGACGGCACGCGAGGGGGCCGCATGAGCGAGGTCCAGGCCCTGCAGACCACCCTGGCCGCCGAGCACGCCGCGGTCTACGTGCTCGGGCTGCTCGGCGGTCGGACCTCGCAGTCGGCCAGCCCCGGTCTCTTCACCGCGCTGAACGATTCCTATGCCACGCACCGGGGGCGTCGTGACCACCTCACCCGCACCCTCACCGACCTGGGCGTCGTCCCCGCACCCAGCCAAGCGGCGTACGACGTGCCCTCCGACGTGGGCACGCCCGAGGCCGTCACCCGTGAGGCCCTGGCGCTGGAGCGCTCCTGCGCGACGACCTACGCGTTCCTGGTGGGCAGCACCACCGGCGACCTGCGCGCCTGGGCGATGCGCGCCCTGCAGATGACAGCGGTCCGCTTGCTCGTCTTCCGAGGAACGCCCGAGATGTTCCCCGGAGAAGACGAGCAAGCGGACCGTTGAGGCCTGGGACAGAGGCCGGGTGGAGGGACTGCCTGGGTGGGATAGGCAGTGGGTGTCCCTCCACGAGAAGCATGCAGCAGCGCTGACCCGGGCGGCACCTCCAGCGCAGGACACATTCGTGCATTGCAAGAACCTGCAAGAAGTGATCGCCGGGGCCGTGACGCGTCAGGCCCGGTAGGCCGCCCACATCTGCGCGGTGCGGGTGCTCTGACCGGCGGAGAACTGGTCGTAGCAGCTGTCGAAGGAGTAGTCCATGTAGTTGTGGATCGGGTCGAGGCCCGGCAGCGCGCAGGAGTCGCGGCCCTCAGGGCACCCGTTGGTCGGGCTGTCCTGGGCGGGGGTGTCGCTCACCTCGTCGTTGGTGGCCGTGCAGCCGCCCTGGAAGGTGTGGTAGAGCCCGAACCAGTGGCCGGCCTCGTGGGTGGCGGTCTCGCCCAGGTTGTAGTTGGTGGCGGTGCCGCCGGGCAACGAGGAGTACTGCACGCGGATGCCGTCGATGCCCGGGTTGCGGGCGTAGTCCCAGGGGAACGTCGCGATGCCCAGGTAGTTGAAGTCGACCAGCCAGATGTTGAGCGCGTTGGCGCCGCCCTTGCGGGTGGCCTTGCGGTACTTGGTGCTGGAGCCGTCGCGGTGCCAGGTGTCGTTGTAGAAGCGGTCGGTCTCGGCGAGGGTGAAGCTGAAGCCGGTGTCGGCGGCCGAGGCGGACTCGCCGCCGGCGAAGGTGGTGTTGAGCACCTGGACCTGCTGGGCGATCTGCGCGTCGGTCACGTCACCGGCGCCGTTCTTGGCGGCCATGACGTGGACGTAGACCGGGACGGTCACCCCGGCGGCGGCGACCGCGGAGGGGCTGGGCGTGCTCTTGCGCGCCAGCAGCGCCCGGGTGCGGGCGGCGATGCGCTCCTGCTCGGCGGACGTGATCTCGCGGTGGTCGGCCTCGCGACCGCCCTTGGCTGCGGCAGCGGCGCCGGGCTCCACGCAGATCGGGCCACGGTCGGGCGAGGGGGTCAGGGCCGAAGCACCGACGGCGGTGAGGGAGAGGGTCGCGGCGCTGAGGGTGCTCAGGGCCAGGAGACGCAGTCCGAGTGTGCGCATGGAGGTCGTCCGTTTCGTTCGTGCTGCCGGCCGAGCGCCGACGGCTCCGCCGACCTTGGCGCCCCGAGGCCCCCCAGCGCTAGATCCTCGCGCTGCGAGAACCTGCGCTGCACGAACCTGCAGAAATGTGCCTCACCAGCCGGAGACGATCCCGTGGACGTCCGCGAGGTCGTGGGCGACGGCGTCGGGCTCCCCCTCGGTGTGCCCCACCTGCGAGGTCGGGATCGCGCTGTGCGGGACGTGGATCGCCCGGAGCCCGGCGTTGTGGGCGCCCCAGATGTCGTCGAAGAGGCGGTCCCCCACGTAGACGCAGCGGCTCGGGTCGCTCACCCCGACCGCGTCCATCGCGGCCTGGAACGCCAGCGGCGACGGCTTGGTCCACGGGATCTCGCTGGAGTAGACGTCGCCGTCGATCAGGTGGCGCACGCCGTCGCGCTCGAAGATCTGCTCGTGGAAGGCCCGGGGCCAGATCGTGTTGGACAGCACGCCGACCCGGAGCCCGTCGGCCCGGAGCGCCTCCCAGAGCGGGCCGACGGCCTCGTCGGTGTAGGTGTGGGGCTCCCAGAACTCGTAGTAGTGCCGCAGCAGCTCCGGGTCGTGGGCGAGGCCGGCCTCGGTGAAGAGGTCCGCCACGGTGGAGCTCTGCTGGTGGTCGCGCGAGCGACCCCAGATGATGTCACCGGCGGCGTGCAGCCGGGCCCGGGCGGCCTCGGTGTCGTCGTGGTCGACGACGGCCTGGGCCAGGGCCAGCGACTCGGCGTGGAAGTCGATGTCGTGCCAGCGGGTCAGCGTGCCGCCCCAGTCGAAGATGACCGCCTCGATCGTCATGCGCGCATGCTAGCCACCGGTGCCGCCACTCCCACCAGCCTCGCCCCGGGTCGGCGGGAGGTTCTCCACCTCCACGACAGACAGGTCGCCGGCCGGCTCGAAGCCCCAGACCTGGCCGTAGAACGACAGCTCGGACTCCAGCGCGCGCACCCGGTTGGCGACCTGGCGGAAGCCGTGCCCCTCCCCCTCGAACATCACCAGCGCGACCGGCAGGCCGCGCTCGCGGACGGCGGCGGCCATCGCCTCGGCCTGCACGGGCGGGACGACCCGGTCGTCGGTGCCCTGGAGCAGGATCAGGGGTGCCGCGAGCCGGTCGACGTCGCGCAGCGGGGAGCGCGCCTCGTAGACCTCGCGCCCCGACGGCCACGGCGCCACCAACCCCCAGGGGTAGCGCGACTCGAGCTTGTGCGTGTCGAGCACCAGGGCGGTCAGGTCGCTGATCCCGAAGTGGCTGGCGCCCGCGGTGAAGACGTCGGTGGTCGTCAGGGCCCGGAGCACGGTGAAGCCCCCGGCGCTCCCACCGGTGATCGCCATGCGGGTGCCGTCGACGCGGCCGGTGTCGGCGAGGTGGCGCGCCCCGGTCGCGGCGTCGGCGACGTCCGCGATCCCCCAGACGCCGTCGAGGCGCCGGCGGTAGGCGCGCCCGTAGCCCGTGGAGCCCGCGTAGTTGACGTCGAGCACGGCGAAGCCGCGCGAGGTCCAGAAGGCGCGGTCGGCCGTGTGGGCCGGGATCGCCGCCGACGTCGGTCCCCCGTGCAGGGTCACGACGAGGGGCGGCAGGTCGCCGTCGGGCGCCGACACCGCGGCGTTGGCGGGCGGGTAGAGGAAGCCGTGAGCCGTGGCGCCGTCGTCGCTGGTCCAGTCGACGGCCTCGGGCAGGCTCACCAGCCCGGGATCGACGGCCGCCCAGGCCAGCCCGCCCACGGGTGTCGTGGTGCCGTCGCGCAGGTCCACCGTGACGAGCTCGGCCGGCCGGTCGGCGAAGCACGCCTGGCAGACGACGTGGTCCGGCCCGAGCACCCGGACGTCGACGACGAAGGTCAGCGGGCTCGCCACCGCGCGGGACTCCCCGGTCGTCGGGTCGAGCACCGCGAGGTGGTGACGGCCGGCCGAGGTGACGGTCGTGACGAGGCGACCGTCGGCCAGCACGTCGTACGACGACTGGTCGGGGCGCCAGCGCGGCTGGCCGTGGTCGAGCTCGAGGTCGTGCAGCGCGTGGGGCTCGGGCGGGCCGGTCGTCACGTCGACCACCTGGTGCAGCGACCAGCCGGTGACGTCGCTGAGGTAGGTCAGCCGCTGGTCGTCGAGCCAGCGCGGCTGCTCGAGGGACTCCTGCTCGCTGCCCGCCACGAGCCGGACGTCGTGCAGGTCGCCGGCGTCGTCGAGGTCTCCGACCCACAGCCAGGTGCCGTCCCACGCCATCCGCGGGTGGTTCCACGAGAGCCAGGCGAGACGGCGCCCGTCGGGCGAGAGCACGTGGTCGGCCACGAAGTCGGGCGGCGAGTCCACGTCGGCGGCGAGCTCCTCGGGCGCGTCGAGGGGCCGGATGCGACCGGCCACGAGCTCGGTGCCCGGGTCGTCGGTGCCGTCGAGGTCCAGGCGGACCAGCGACGTGACGGGCTCGGCGTCGGGGTCCCGCTGGTCCTCGCGCAGGCAGAAGACCGCGCGGCGGGCCGGGTCGACGCGCAAGCAGGAGAAGCGCAGCGCACCGCCCACGTCGGGCGTGATGGGCCGAGGCGCCTCGCCCGGCGCGACGCACCACACCCGCTGGTCGCCGAACACCGTGTAGACGACCGTGTCGGCAGCGGCGCCGACCTCGCCGCCGCCGTACTCGTGGAAGCGCGTGCGCACGTCCTGCCCGGGCAGCGACAGGTCCTCCGTCACGCCGTCGCGCAGCCGGACCAGGGTGGTGCGGCCGTCGTCGGCGGGGCGGGCCTCGAGCCAGAGCAGGGTGTCGCCGTCGACCCGGGCACCGGAGCGTCGCGTGGAGCTGGTGTGGACCTGACGGGCCGAGAGGGGCGAGGGCCAGGCGCCGAAGGGCACCGGCTCGTGTGACGGGGTCTCCATCGCACCACCCTAGGCTCGGCGACGTGCCAGGGATCGGGGAGCTCGCGGAGGGACCGCTGCACGCCGCGGTGAAGCAGTGGCTGTCCCGGCCGGGCGACGCGGTCGAGGTGCCGGTCGGGCGGTGGGTGGTCGACCTGGTGCGCGCCGACGGGGAGCTGGTCGAGATCCAGACCGGTGGTTTCGGTCCGCTCGGCCCCAAGCTCGACGGTCTGCTCGACGAGCACCGGATGCGGATCGTGCACCCCGTCCCCGCCGTGCGGCGCATCGTGCGGGTCGACGCCGACGGCGTGGTCCTCTCCGAGCGCCGCTCCCCCAAGAAGGCCGGCGTGCTGGAGGTCTTCGACAAGCTCGTGGCGTTCCCGTCGCTGATCGGCCACCCCCACCTCGTGGTCGAGGTGCTGCTGTGTCGCGAGGACCACGTGCGAGCGCCGGCCCCCACTCGGAGCCGGTCAGGTCGGCGCACCCGCGATCCCGGGGTGCGCCACCTCGCCGAGGTCGTGGGGCGCCACGAGCTGCGCCAGCCGGCCGACGCGCTGGGCCTGCTGGGCGCGGCCCTGCCGACCGAGCCGTTCTCGACCGCGGAGCTCGGCGCCCTCATCGGGGCGCCGACCGTGCTGGCGCAGCGGGTCGCCTACTGCCTACGCCTGATGGAGCTCATCGAGCCCGCCGGCCGGCGCGGGCCGACCCCGCTGCACCGCGTGGTCTGACCCGCCCGACCTGAGCAGCCCGGCCTGAGCAGCCCGACGGGTCAGCTGCGGACCAGCGAGACCAGGTGGGCCACGACGGTGTCGGCGGCGACGTTCTCCTTCTCGCCGCTGCGGCGGTCCTTGAGCTCGACGGTGCCGGTCTCGGCGAGGTCGCGGCCCACGACGACGATCGTCGGGACCCCGATGAGCTCGGCGTCCTTGAACTTCACGCCGGGGCTGACCTTGCCGGCGCGGTCGTCGTAGAGCACCTGCACGCCGGCGGCGTCGAGGTCGGAGGCGATCTTCTCGGCGGCCGCGAAGATCTCGGGTGCCTTGCCCGCCGCGATCACGTGGACGTCGGCGGGGGCGACGTTGCGCGGCCAGCACAGGCCGGACTCGTCGAGGGTGCCCTCGGCGATCGCCGCGACGGCGCGCGAGGGACCGATGCCGTAGGAGCCCATGGTCACCGTGACGAGCTTGCCGTTCTCGTCGAGCACCCGCAGGTCCAGGGCGTCGGCATACTTGCGGCCGAGCTGGAAGATGTGGCCCATCTCGATGCCCCGGGCCGACTCGAGCGAGCCCTCGTCGCAGCTGGGGCAGGCGTCGCCGTCGCGTACGTCGGCGGCCTCGATCGTGCCGTCGGGCGTGAAGTCGCGCCCGGCGACGAGGTCCAGCACGTGGCTGCCGGCGACGTCGGCGCCGGTGACCCACCGGGTGCCCTCGACGACGCGGGGGTCGACGAGGTAGCGGATCTCGGAGGCGCTCTTCTCACCGAGCGCGCCGGGACCGATGTAGCCCTTGACGAGGGCGGGGTGCTTCTTCAGCTCCGCCTCGTCCATGGCCTCGACCTCGATCGGCTCCAGCTGTCCCTCGAGGCGCTTCTGGTCGACCTCGCGGTCGCCGGGTAGGCCGATGGCGAGCGGCTCGCGGGTGCCGTCGGGGTGCTTGAGCACCACCAGGACGTTCTTGAGCGTGTCGCCGGCGGCCCAGGGCCGGTCCTCGCGCGGGAACGCCGCGTTGAGGTGGTCGACCAGCGAGTCGATGGTGGGTGTGTCGGGCGTCTGCTCGGCGTGGGCGGCGGGCACGTCCTCGTAGGGCACCGGCACGGGGGTCCGGACCTGCACGGCCTCGACGTTGGCGGCGTAGTCGCAGTGCGTGCAGCGCACGTAGGTGTCCTCGCCGACGTCGGCGCGTGCGAGGAACTCCTCGGACTTCGATCCACCCATCGCACCAGCGGTCGCCTTGACGATGACGTACTCGAAGCCGAGGCGGTCGAAGATCCGGATGTAGGCGTCACGGTGCTTCTGGTAGCTCGCGTCGAGCCCGGCGTCGTCGACGTCGAAGGAGTAGGAGTCCTTCATGACGAACTCGCGACCGCGCAGCAGGCCCGCGCGGGGTCGAGCCTCGTCGCGGTACTTGGTCTGGATCTGGTAGATCGAGAGCGGCAGGTCCTTGTAGCTGTTGTAGAGGTCCTTCACCACGAGGGTGAACATCTCCTCGTGCGTGGGCCCGAGCAGGTAGTCGTTGCCCTTGCGGTCCTGCAGCCGGAAGATGCCGTCGCCGTAGTCGACCCAGCGACCGGTCGCCTCGTAGGGCTCCTTGGGCAGCAGCGCGGGGAAGCTCAGCTCCTGCGCGCCGATCCCGTCCATCTCCTCGCGGATGATGGCCTCGATCCGGCGCAGCACGCGCAGGCCCAGGGGCAGCCAGGTGTAGATGCCGGGAGCGGCGCGACGGATGTAGCCCGCCCGCACCAGCAGGCGGTGGCTCGGGACCTCGGCGTCCGCGGGGTCCTCTCGCAGGGTCCGCACGAACAGGCTCGACATCCGCATCATCATGCGGGTCAGGCTACTGGCGCGTGCCGGACCACCGCGAACCAGTTGCCGCTCAGGCGCCCTTCGTCGCGGCGTACGCCGCCTTGAGCATCGGCCACTGCAGCGGAAGCCGACCGATAGCGACTGCCTTGAAGCCGGTGTTGCGAGTCTTCGTCGAGTCGATGGCCATCTTGACGTTGGCGGGGTAGACACCGAGCAGCAGCGCGATGCTGGCCCAGCCGGCCAGCGTGCGGGTCTGCGGTGCGAGCAGTCCCGCGGACAGAGCGATCTCAGCGACGCCACTGCCGAGGATGACCTCGCGGTGCCGCGGCACCCAGCTCGGCATGATCTGCTCGTAGACGTCAGGCTTGGCGAGGTGGATGGTGCCGCTGACGGCGAAGATGCCGGCCAGGACCTTGGTGCTCGGAGAGATGCTCACGGCCGTGATCCTAGGGCGCTGCCGGGTGCGCCGCTCAGAACATGACGGTGGAGAACCGGGTGGTCTCGCGGAAGCCGACCGCCTTGTAGGCCTTGCGGGCCGGCTGGTTCCACTCGTTGACGTAGAGCGAGACGTGCGGCGCGATCTCGGCCCGGACGTAATCCACCACCGCCGCCATGCCGGCGATCGCCAGCCCCTCGCCGCGACGGTCCGGCGGCACCCACACCCCCTGGATCTGGGCCGCGTGGCTCGTCGCGCAGGCGACCTCGGCCTTGAAGATCACGCGCCCGCCCTCGAAGCGGGCGAAGGACCAGCCCCTGCTGGTGAGCTGGGTGACGCGCGCGCGGTAGAGGTCGGAGTTGCCACCGAGCTCGGGAGAGACCCCGACCTCCTCGGTGTACATCGCCACGCACGCGGGATAGAGCGCGGCCATGTCCTGCCGGGTCGTGCGACGCACGAGGTGGTCCGGCTGCACCAGTGGCGGACCGTCGATCACCAGGTGGGGCTGGAGCCAACGGACCTCCCGCGGCTTGCCCCAGCTCTGCGAGAGGGAGTTCCACAGGACCTGCACGGCGTCGTGGGGACCGACGATCGTCGAGACGCTGCGGCTGCGCGTCATGGCCCGCTCGGCGAACGCGCGGGCGTCCTCGGCGGTGGCCTGGATCGGCACCAGGTTGGCGCCGACGTGGCAGGCGGCCACGAGCTCCCCGTCGACGAAGCGACCCCACACCTCGCCCCCCAGCCAGCGAGGCTCCAGGCTCGTCGTGCGCGCCCGGTAGAGGGCGAAGACGTTGACCACCGGGTCCTGCTGCGCGAGCGCCACGAAGGCGTCCAGGTCGGAGGTCCCCAGGGCACGGACGCCCTGGCGTGTGGTCTGCACGCGGAGACTCTACGGGTCGACGGCGGGCGTGGTGGACCGGTCGCCCGACTCCTCCCCGGATGAGGTGAGGACGGCGCGTCGCAGGGGCGAGGTCCAGGCCACCAGCACCGCGACGACGCCGAAGGACGCGAGGACCTCCATCGTCGCCACCGTCCCGAGCGCGCCCACCAGCACACCGGCCAGGACCGCTCCCCCGGTCCACCCCAGTCCCCACGAGAGCATCCGTCCGGCGGTGTTGACCCGCCCGAGCAGGGGCTCCGGCGTGACGACCTGCCGGTAGGACACGGCGTTGATGACGATCACCGTGTAGGCCACCGACCACACGGCGAGCGCCAGGGCCGCCGCCCACCACACCGGCACGAGGGGTACGACGAGCCCCGCGGCCGCGCTGAACGGCAGGGCCACCAGGGCGATCCGCTCGGGCGAGCTGCGCCGCAGGAGCCGCGGGAGGGCGCTCGCGGCGAGGAGCCCGCCGACCGCCCAGGCGCCGTACACGAGCCCGAAGCGGAGGCCCTCGGTGCCGACGTCGAGGCTGCGGTCGATCCACACCACCATCAGCGCCACGAACCCGCCTCCGGCCAGGCACTGGAGCGTCCCGACGATCGTCATCGTGCGGACGCCGGGATGGCTGACGAGGAACGCGAGGCCCTCGCGGATGTCCTTCAGCAGAACCGTGGTCGTGAGCGGCGGGTGCTCGCGGGTCGCGTCGTGCATCGGCCGGGTGATCGACGCGACCAGCGCCGCCGATGCGGCGAAGGTCAGCGCGTCGAGCACCAGCAGGTCGGCCGGGGCGAGCAGCACCAGGGTGAGGCCGACGGCAGACGGCAGCAGGATCTCGTTGAGGCTCTGGGCGCCCCACGCGATCGAGTTGGCCTCCGCGATCCTGCCGCGGCCCACGAGCGTCGGGATCGCCCCGAAGACGGCTCCGTCGAAGAAGACCCCGAGCGTCGGGCCGAGGAAGGCGACCACGAGCACGTGGGTCACCGTCACCTCCCCCAGCCAGTGCGCCAGCGGCAACGTCGCCACGAGCCCGGCCCCCAAGACGTCGGCGACCACCATGACCGTCCTGCGGTTCCACCGGTCCGTGAGCGCCCCCGCCACGAGCCCGAAGACGAAGTAGGGCGCCGCCTCGCAGGCCGCCACCAGTGCGGTCAGGGACGCCGACCCGCTGATCCGGTAGACCAGGATCGGCAGCACGATCAGCGTGATGATGTTGCCGGCGCCCGACAACGTGCGCGCCACGAGGTAGCGGACGAAGGCCGGGTCACGGAGCACGCTCTGCTCAGGTGCCGCCGCCGTCATCGCGACCTCCTTTCGCCCCGCGCCGTGAAGAGTCGGTCCGTTCGCCGGTCGAGCCCGACGAGCACCAGCGAGGAGGCGTCGAGACCCCTCCAGCCCGGCGCGGACGGGGACGTCAGCTGACGGTGACCTGGGCGCCGCCGCCCTCGACGGCCTCCATGCCCTCGGCGATGCGCATGGCCTCCTCGATGAGCGTCTCCACGATCTGCGACTCGGGCACGGTCTTGATGACCTCGCCCTTGACGAAGATCTGGCCCTTGCCGTTGCCGGAGGCGACCCCGAGGTCGGCCTCGCGCGCCTCGCCGGGACCGTTGACGACGCAGCCCATCACGGCCACGCGCAGCGGGACCTCGAGACCCTCGAGGCCGGCGGTGACCTGCTCGGCCAGGGTGTAGACGTCGACCTGGGCGCGACCGCAGCTGGGGCAGGAGACGATCTCGAGCTTGCGCGGGCGCAGGTTGAGCGACTGGAGGATCTGGATGCCGACCTTGACCTCCTCGACCGGCGGGGCAGAGAGGGAGACACGGATGGTGTCGCCGATGCCCTTGCTGAGCAGCGCGCCGAAGGCGGTGGCCGACTTGATCGTGCCCTGGAAGGCGGGGCCGGCCTCGGTGACACCGAGGTGCAACGGCCAGTCGCCGGCCGCCGCGAGCAGCTCGTAGGCGCGGACCATGACGACCGGGTCGTTGTGCTTGACCGAGATCTTGAAGTCGTGGAAGCCGTGCTCCTCGAAGAGGCCGGCCTCCCAGACGGCCGACTCGACGAGTGCCTCGGGGGTGGCCTTGCCGTACTTCTCGAGCAGGCGCGGGTCGAGCGAGCCGGCGTTGACGCCGATCCGGATCGAGGTGCCGCGGTCCTGGGCGGCCTGCGCGATCTGCTTGACCTGGTCGTCGAACTTGCGGATGTTGCCCGGGTTGACCCGGACCGCCGCACAGCCGGCGTCGATCGCGGCGTAGACGTACTTGGGCTGGAAGTGGATGTCGGCGATGACCGGGATCTGCGAGTGCTGGGCGATCTGGGCGAGCGCGTCGGCGTCGTCCTGGCTGGGGCACGCGACACGCACGATGTCGCACCCGGTGGCGGTCAGCTCGGCGATCTGCTGGAGCGTGGCGTTGACGTCGGAGGTGAGCGTCGTGGTCATCGACTGGACCGACACCGGCGACTCGCTGCCGACGCCCACCTTGCCGACCTGGATCTGACGGGTCTTGCGGCGGGGCGCGAGCACGGGAGGCGGCGCCTCCGGCATTCCGAGGCTGATGGCGGTCATGCCTCCAGCCTACTGACCGGGCGCGGAGCGTCGTCAGTTGCTGCGCGCGACGTGCACGGAGAGGTCCTGGGCCCACGTCCCGTCCGTGGCGACGAGTCCGTAGTAGCCGCGCTCCAGGGCAGGAAGACGCACCTCGCCGGTGCCGTCGTCGGCGATGGTGACGTGGCGCACGAGGAACGGCTTCACCTCACCATCGCCGACGACCGAGACCGTCACCTCGGCGCCCGGCTCCCAACCCGCGAGCGGGACCGGGGTGGGGGTGCCGGCCTCGGGGGCCAGGTAGGCCTCGGACTCGTCGCGCTCGCCGGTGCTCATGTCGACGGGGACCATCCCCACGGTCGGGTCGTAGCCGGGGACGTCGCTGATCACCACGGCGACCGACTGCGTGCCCTCGCCGGGCTGCTTGGCATCGGTGACCTGGACGACGTAGACGCCCTGGTCGAGGCCCGAGGTCGGGCAGGCGTACGTCGAGGGGTTGCGGTCGTAGTCGCAGGTGACGAGTCCGGGGGCGTCACGGTCCTGGTCGAGGTCGATCGCCTCGAGCGCTCCGCGGGGGCCCTCGGGAGCGGGGGCCAGCGTGACGGTCATGGTGCCGTCGGGGTTCTCGACGACCCCGGTGACGTCCTCGCCGGGGGCCCAGCCGATCTCGTCAGCGTTGATCCCGAGCGGGGTGTCCGCGAATCCCCCGAGGAACGAGTCGCAGGCACTCAGGGAGCCGGCGATGCCGAGGGCGAGGACGGGGAGGACGAGGAGACGACGCACAGTGGAGGAAGTCATGCGACCAGCCTCACGTCGGCAGCCGTAGCGGTCGTGAGCCGTCGTACTCAGGTGGTGGGGGGTGCGGGCTCGGATCAGCCCGGCCCCCGTCGAGGTCAGCCCTGGAGGCTGAGCGGCACCACGAGGTCGCCGATGATCAGCACGACGCCCATGACGAGCATCGCCGAGGCGACGACGTAGGCGATCGGCAGCAGCTTGGCGGCGTCGACGTAGCCCGGGTCGGGGCGGCGCCGCAGGCGGGCGATGCCGCGGCGCGCCCACTCCCAGGCGGCGCTGGCGATGTGGCCACCGTCGAGCGGGAGCAGCGGCAGGAAGTTGAACATGCCGATGAAGAAGTTGAAGCCGGCGATGAGCATCAGGAGGTAGACGGTCTTCTCGGTGACCGGGAACTGGTCGCTGGAGACGGTCTCGCCCGCGAGTCGTCCGCCACCGACGATGCTGACGGGGCCCTCGGGGTCGCGCTCCTCGAGGCCGACGATGGCCTGGGCGACGTCGAAGACCTTGACCGGCAGGGTGCCCAGCGCCTTGACCGTCTCGACGGTCATGTCGCCCATCTGGTCGAGGGTGTAGATCGGGCCGCCGGTGGTGGTGACGATCTCGACCTCGGGGGTGACACCGAGGAAGCCGACCTCGCGCAGGGTCTCGTCGGTCTCCGACGTCGGACGCGCCTCGACCGTCGTCGACGTGGTGCCGCTGAGCTGCTGACCGTCGCGGACGTAGGCGATCGTGGCGTCACCCGCGGCGTTGTCGCGGATCAGCTCGCGCAGCTGCTCCCAGTCGGTGACCACGACGCCGTTGAAGGTGGTGACCTGGTCGCCGGGGCGCAGGCCGGCCTCGAAGGCGGGGCTCGGCGGGTCCTGGGCGGTGCAGTCGCGCCCCTCCTCGGTGAAGGGGATGACGCACTCGGAGACGGTGCTGATGACGGGGGCGCCCTTGACGACCTCGACGGACTGCTGGCCGTAGGTCGCGAAGACGCCCCAGAAGATGAAGAAGGCGATCAGCAGGTTGACCGTCGGGCCACCGGCCATCACGACGATCTTCTTCCAGGAGGCCATCTTGAAGAACAGCCGGTCGTTGTCCTCGGGGCCCACGAGCTCCCACTCGGCGGCCCGGGCGTCGGAGATGAGCTGGGTGAACATGCCGGTGTTGGACTTGCGCACCCGGGTGACGGTGTTGCCCGCGGCGTCGACGGCGACCTCGTCGGCCAGCTCGTGCGCGCCGGGCGGCAGCATCCCGACGATCTTGACGTAGCCGCCGAGGGGGATCGCCTTGACGCCGTACTCGGTCTCGCCGACCTGCTTGCTCCACACCGTGGGCCCGAAGCCGATGAAGTACTGCGTGACCTTCCCGCCGAACCTCTTCGCCGGGATCATGTGGCCGAGCTCGTGCAGGCCGATCGAGACGAGGATGGCGACGACGAAGATGACGACGCCGAGAAGGTAGTAGAGCGCGGTCACGCGGGTCTCCCGATCAGGCTGCTGGTCTCGGTGCGGGCCCAGGCGTCGGCGGCGAGGATGTCGTCGACGGTGAGTCCCTCGATCGAGGGTACGTCGTGGCGCGCAAGGACGGCAGCGACACTGCTGACGATCTCGTCGAAGCGCAGCCTCCCGGCGCGGAAGGCGTCGACGCACACCTCGTTGGCGGCGTTGTAGACCGCGGGCGCGGTGCTGCCTCGCTCCCCCGCCTCACGGGCCAGCGACACCGCCGGGAAGGCCTCGTGGTCGAGCGGGTGGAACTCCCAGGTCTCGGGCCTGGTCCAGTCGACCGCAGGGGCCGCATCGGGCACGCGGTCGGGCCAGGACAGCCCCAGCGCGATCGGGATCATCATGGTGGGCGGGCTGGCCTGGACCAGCGTCGAGCCGTCGACGAACTCCACCATCGAGTGGACGACGCTCGTCGGGTGCACGACCACCTCGATCCGGTCGAAGGGGATGCCGAAGAGCAGGTGCGCCTCGATGACCTCCAGGCCCTTGTTGACCAGGGTCGCGGAGTTGATCGTGATGACCGGTCCCATGTCCCAGGTCGGGTGGGCCGCCGCCTGCTCGGGCGTCACGTCGGCGAGCTCCGCGCGCGAGCGGCCGCGGAACGGTCCGCCGCTGGCGGTCAGCACGAGTCGGCGTACCTCCTCGGGGCGGCCGCCCCGCAGGCACTGGGCGATCGCGCTGTGCTCGGAGTCGACCGGGACGATCTGGTCGGGACGCGCGCGCTCGAGGACCAGCGGGCCGCCCATGATGAGCGACTCCTTGTTGGCGAGCGCGAGCGTGGTGCCCGCGTCGAGGGTCGCCAGGGTGGGGCGCAGGCCGACCGCCCCGGTGATGCCGTTGAGCACGACGTCGCACGGCCGGGCGGCGGCCTCGGTGGAGGCCTCCTCGCCGAGGCCCGAGAAGGCCGGTGCGAACTCCGCGACCTGCTGCTCGAAGAGGTCGGGGTTGGACCCGCCCGCGGTCAGCCCGACGACGCGGAACCGGTCGGGGTTGGCGCGGACCAGCTCCAGGGCCTGGGTGCCGATGGAGCCGGTGGAGCCGAGGACGACGACATCACGACGAGTCACGGGGAGAAGTCTCCCGCACTTCTCGCCAGGATCATGGATTCGTCGCCCTGGGGCCCTGTCACTGCGGAACCGGTGGGATTAGGGTTCTCCCATGACTGAAACAGCCGTCGGAGGACCGTCCCTGCCCCAGGAGCGCCGGCTCGTCACGGCCATCCCCGGCCCCGAGTCGCAGCTGCGGCTGCAGCGCAAGAAGGAGCACGTGGCCGACGGCGTCGGGACGACGCTGCCCGTGTTCGTCGTCGCGGCCGGTGGCGGCGTGCTGGTCGACGTCGACGGCAACTCGCTGATCGACCTCGGCTCGGGCATCGCGGTGACCTCGGTCGGCAACGCCGCACCGGCCGTCGTACGACGGGTGAGCGAGCAGGTCGCAGCGTTCACGCACACCTGCTTCATGGTGACGCCGTACGACGGGTACGTCGACGTCTGCGAGGCCCTGGCCCAGCTCACGCCGGGCGACCACGCCAAGAAGTCCGCCCTCTTCAACTCCGGCGCCGAGGCCGTGGAGAACGCCGTCAAGATCGCCCGCGTGGCGACCGGCAAGGACGCGGTCGTGGTGTTCGACCACGCCTACCACGGGCGGACCAACCTGACGATGGCGATGACGGCCAAGAACATGCCCTACAAGCACGGCTTCGGGCCGTTCGCGGGCGAGGTCTACCGCGCTCCGATGTCCTACCCGTTCCGCGACGGACTGTCGGGCGAGGAGGCCGCAGCGCGGGCGATCGACGTGATCGAGAAGCAGGTCGGGGCCACCAACCTCGCCTGTGTGGCGATCGAGCCCATCCAGGGCGAGGGCGGCTTCATCGTGCCGGCGCCGGGCTTCCTGCCGGCCATCGCCGCGTGGTGCCGGGCCAACGACGTGGTCTACATCGCCGACGAGATCCAGTCGGGCTTCTGCCGCACCGGCGACTGGTTCGCCAGCGACCACGAGGGCGTCGTCCCCGACCTGGTCACCACGGCCAAGGGCATCGCCGGCGGGCTGCCGCTGGCGGGCGTCACCGGCCGTGCCGACCTGATGGACGCCGTGCACGCCGGTGGTCTCGGCGGCACCTACGGTGGCAACCCGATCGCGTGCGCGGCGGCCCTCGGGGCGATCGAGGAGATGCGCGAGCACGACCTCGGCGCCCGGGCCCGCGAGATCGGCGTGACGATGGCGGGCCGCCTCGCGGACCTCCAGGAGACCTACGCCGTGATCGGCGACGTGCGCGGTCGCGGCGCGATGATGGCGATCGAGCTGTGCACGCCGGGGACCACCGAGCCGGACGCCGCCCGGGCGGCTGCCGTGGCGTCGTACTGCCACGCCCACGGGGTCGTCGTGCTCACCTGCGGCACGTGGGGCAACGTCTTCCGCTTCCTGCCGCCGCTGTCGATCTCCGACGCGCTGCTCGGTGAGGCCTTCGACGTGGTCGCCGAGGCGTTCGCCGCGACGGCCTAGGAGCCGGGGCCGGGGCCGGGCCGGGCAGGGGCGCTGGCTGGAGCCCACGACGCGGCGCGGGAACGACCAGGCTGCGCCGCGCTGTCGGGTCGTGTGCCTCCGACCGCGGTGCAACGCTGTCTGCGGCACACGACTGAAGCCACGGACTCCACGATCAGCAGAGCCCGAGTCGGCGCGATGTTGCACGGGCTGCAACACTGCGCCGACTCGGCGTGCTCCTGCGTGCCTAGCGCGACTCGCGGAACGGCTCGTCGCTGTGCGCCAGGTCGACCTGGACCCGCGGGTCGTCGGCGTCGGCGTAGTAGTCACCGGGCTCGGTGGCGTCCGTGCCGTTGGAGACCTTGGCAGCGTTGAGGACCAGGGTCAGCGCGACCGTGATCAGCAGGTTGAGCGCGAAGGCCGTGACCGCGATGTAACCCAGGTCGCCGATGCCCGGGATGATGTCGAGCGAGCCTCCGAAGCGCTTGCCGGTCGCCGGGTTGACGACCTGGTAGGCCTGGATCGTGCCGTAGACCATGCCGGCGGCCCAGCCCACGAGCAGCGCCTTGCGGTGGAACCAGCGCGTGTAGAGGCTGAAGACGATCGCGGGGAAGGTCTGCAGGATCCAGATCCCGCCCAGCAGCTGGAAGTTGATGGCGTTCTGCTTGTCGAGCGTGAGCACGAAGACCAGCGCGAAGCCCTTCACCACCAGCGACATCAGCTTGGAGACCTTGGCCTCCTGGGCCGGGGTGGCGTCCTTGTTGAGCCACTCCTTGTAGATGTTGCGCGAGAACGTGTTGGCTGCCGCGATCGACATGATCGCCGCCGGCACGAGCGCCCCGATCGCGATCGCCGCGAAGGCGACGCCGGCGAACCAACCCGGGAAGAAGTCCTCGAAGAGCTGCGGGATCACCAGCTGGGGGTTCTCCTTGCCGTCGAGGCCGATCGGCTTGGTCCCGGCGGCGATGGCCACCCAGCCGAGGAGGGCGAGCAGCCCGAGGACGAAGGAGTACGCCGGCAGCAGGGCCGCGTTGCGGCGCACGGTGTTGCGGCTGCTGGAGGACAGGCTCGCGGTGATCGAGTGGGGATACATGAAGAGCGCGAGGGCCGAGCCCAGGCCGAGCGTGGCGTAGGCCCAGAGCTGACCGTCGCCGGGGATGTAGGACCCGGTGGGGGCCCCCGTGACCTCGTTGGTGGTCGCCATCTTCTCCTCGGCCGCGCCGAAGATGTTGTCCCAGCCGCCGACCTGCGAGGGGAGGTAGACGATCGCGACGACGATGACGAGGTAGATCAGGATGTCCTTGACGAACGCGATGACCGCCGGGGCCCGCAGGCCCGAGGAGTAGGTGTAGGCCGCGAGCACGGCGAACGCCACGAACAGCGGGGCGTCCTTGGCGACCCAGTTGTCGCCGCCGCCGACGCCGGCCACCTCGAGCACCGCCTGGATGCCGACGAGCTGCAGCGCGATGTAGGGCATGGTCGCGATGAAGCCGGTGACGGCGATGGCCAACGAGAGCGAGCGGTCGTCGTACCTGCCGCGGACGAAGTCGGCGGTCGTCACGTAGCCGTGGCGGTGGCTGACCGACCACAGCCGCGCCATGAAGACGAAGATGATCGGGTAGAGCATGATCGTGTAGGGCACTGCGAAGAAGCCCGACACCGCACCGGTGGCGTACATCGCCGCCGGCACGGCCACGAACGTGTAGGCGGTGTAGAGGTCGCCCCCCAGCAGGAACCACGTAACCCAGGTGCCGAACTTGCGCCCGCCCAGGCCCCACTCGTCGAGGGTGTTGAGGTCGGGTGCGCGGCGGAACCGCGAGGCCATGAAGCCCAGGACGGTCACCAGCAGGAAGAGCGCGATCAGCACGACCAGCGCGGTGGTGTTGACCCCACCGCCGGTCACGAGCGGCGTCATCGCGGCTTCCTGGCCGAGAGCGTGAGCTTGTAGGCCGACCAGGTCATGGCCGAGCACAGGAAGACCCACGCGAACTGGTACCAGAAGAAGAACGGGAAGCCGAAGAGCTCCGGGCCTTCCTTGGCGTAGATCGAGACCCACAGCAGGGCCACGACGGGGATCAGGAGCAGCACTCCGGCTGCTGTCATCTTGCGCATGTCGGTCTCCGGCACGGCAGGCGTGTCGGACCGTTGGTCATTCCCGAGACTCATGGGGCCGGACGCTACCTGTGATGGCCGTTACCTCTTGACGCGTGTCAACGACTCCGGTCCAATCAGCAGGTGACCTTCGACGTGATCATCCAGGGCGGCCGCTGGTTCGACGGGACGGGGGCGGCCTCGGCCGTGCGCGACCTCGGGATCAGGGACGGCGTGGTGGTCGAGATCTCCGCGACCCCGCTCGACACGACCGGCTGCCCCGACGTCGTCGACGCCCGCGGTCAGTGGGTGCTGCCCGGCATGGTCGACATCCACACGCACTACGACGTCGAGGTGCTGCGCGACCCGCACCTGCCGGAGTCGCTGCGCCACGGCGTCACCACGATCCTGCTCGGCTCGTGCTCGCTCTCGACGATCCACGTCGGCGGCGTCGACGCCGGCGACCTCTTCGGCCGGGTCGAGGCGATCCCCCGCCAGCACGTGATCTCCGCCGTCGACGAGGCCAAGACCTGGAGCTCGGCGAGCGAGTACGTCGACGCCCTGGAGTCGCTCCCCCTCGGGCCCAACCTCGCCGCCTTCATCGGCCACTCCGACATGCGCACCGCGACGATGGGCCTGGACCAGGCCACCCGCAAGGGCGTCAAGCCGTCGCGGCGCGAGCAGCAGCGCATGGAGGACATGCTCACCGAGGCGCTCGACGCCGGCTTCGTCGGCATGTCGGCCCAGCAGCTGCTCTTCGACAAGCTCGACGGCGAGGTCTGCCGCTCGCGCACCCTGCCCTCGACCTACGCGAAGTGGCGCGAGATGCGCGGCCTGCGCCGGATCCTGCGCGAGCGCGAGCGCGCGCTCCAGGCCGGGCCCGACGCCAGCCACCCGCACACGATCGTCACCCAGGCGTTCGGCTCGATCGGGGTGGGCTCGGCCAAGCCGCTCAAGACCAGCCTGCTCTCCGCCGCCGACATCAAGGCGATCCCCGGGATCATCCACCTGATGCGCCTGCTGGCCGCCGTCTCCAACCGCCTCGGTGGCGACTTCCGCTGGCAGCACCTGCCGGTGCCCTTCGAGGTCTACGCCGACGGCATCGACCTGGTCATCTTCGAGGAGTTCGGCTCCGGCGCCGCCGCCCTGCACCTCTCGGAGAAGATCGCTCGCGACGACCTGCTGCGCGACCCGGCCTACCGTGCGGCGTTCCGCAAGGACTACGAGAGCAAGTACGGCCCCCGCGTCTGGCACCGCGACTTCTTCGACGCCGAGATCATGGAGTGCCCCGACGCCTCGGTCATCGGCAAGTCCTTCGGCCAGGTCGGCGTCGAGCGCGGCGGTCTGCACCCGGTCGACGCGTTCCTCGACCTCGTGCTCGAGCACGGCACGTCGATCCGGTGGCGCACGACCATCTCGGGCCACCGACCCCACATCCTCAAGAAGATGGCGGCCAGCCCCGGCATCCAGATGGGCTTCTCCGACGCCGGCGCCCACCTGCGCAACATGAGCTTCTACAACTTCGGCCTGCGCCTGCTCAAGCACGTGCACGACGCCGACCGGGCGGGCAAGCCGTTCATCACCGTCGAGCACGCCGTGCACCGGCTCACCGGCGAGCTCGCCGAGTGGTACGGCATCGACGCCGGGCACCTGCGCGTCGGTGACCGCGCGGACCTCTTCGTCCTCGACCCGGCCCACCTCGACGACACGCTCACCGACTACGCGGAGGCGCCTGTCGCGCAGTACGACGGCCTGTCCCGCATGGTCAACCGCAACGACGCCACCGTGCCGCTGGTGATGGTGTCCGGGCGCGTGGTGTGGCGCGACGGCGAGGGGACCGACGTACTCACGCAGGAGCGGACGGGACAGTTCCTGCGCGCGGGCGAGGCCGGCCCGGCCGTCATCCCCCCGGTGACGACCGGGCCTGCCAGGCCCGAGACCAGTGCCGTGCCGGTGGCGGCTACAGCTCCTTGATGCCCCACGGGCTGCCGTAGGCGGTCAGCAGGTCGAGGAACGGCACGGCGTCGAAGGCCTCCGGGCCGAGCACGCCGGCACCGCTCCAGACACCGGTGGCGAGCAGCTCGAGGGCCACGACGGGGTTGATCGCGGTTTGCCAGACGACGCACTGGTGGCCGTACTCCTGCATCGTCCACTCGTTGTCGACGACGTGGTAGAGGTAGGTCGACCGCGGCTGGCCCTGCTTGTCCTTGCCCGTGACCCACAGGCCCGCGCAGGTCTTGCCCTTCATCCGCGGGCCGACTCCTGCCGGGTCCGGCAGCACGGCGGCGACGACGTCGCGCGGACTGACCTCAC
>NZ_CALRWD010000083.1:0-20688 GCF_943371775.1 Nocardioides psychrotolerans | reverse complement strand
CCCCCCCCCCCCCCGACTCGGCCATTTCAGAGGTGTGAGGCCGCTTCGCGGTCGAGGAAGTACGTCGTCTCGTGGCGCCCGTGGACCCCTCGCGCGGGGGTGTCGTGCCTCGTGCCCTCGACGTCCAGGGCCGCAGCCACCGCCTCGGCCTTGCCCTCACCGCTGGCGATCACCCACAGGGCCCGCGTGCGGTTGAGCGCGCCGAAGGTGAGGCTGATCCGCTCCGGCGGGGGCTTGGGGGAGCCGGTGACGGCCACCGCGACCCGGTCGTCGACGTCGAGCTGCGGGAAGCCGGGGAACAGCGAGGCCACGTGACCGTCGGGGCCGATCCCGAGCATCACGACCTCGAACTCGCCGCTCCCGTGCTCGCGCACGGTCTCCTCGAAGGCCAGGGCCGCGGCCTCGACGTCGGCACCGCCGTCGGTCGACGGCATCTCGTGGACCTGGGTCGCCCCGACGGCGTCCAGGAACGCCCGCCGTGCCTGAGCGGCGTTGCGGTCGGGGGAGTCGGACGCCACGAAGCGCTCGTCGCCCCACCACACGACCACCCGGGACCAGTCGACCGCGGAGCCGGGGCTCAACCGGGCGAGCTCGTGGTGCAGCGCGTCGGCGATGGTGCCGCCGGTCAGGGCGATCTGGGGCTCGTGACCGGCCTCCTGGGCGTCGGCGAGCCGGGAGAGCAGCTCACCGGCGACGGTGGTGGCCAGGGCGGCGGCGTCGGGGTGGACCTCGACCAGCGGCGCGGTCATGCGTGCATCTTGTGGAGCCGGCGCGTGACCGCGGCATAGACGTCGTCCTCGTCGAGGCGCCGCAGCTCCTCGCCGAGCAGCTCGGGCAGCGTGCGGCGCTTCAGCGCGATCGGCCGGTCCGGACGCCCGGGGGAGGCGTAGGTCGCGAGCTTGCCGTCGGTGCGGCTGATGCGGATGGGTCCCTCGGCGGTCTCGAGCACGACCTCGGTGATGCCCGGGCCCTGCGAGCTCGAGCGCGTGACCGTGACCTTGAGCCGGTCGGTGAGCCAGGCGGCCAGCAGGTCGGCGCTCGGGCTGATCCGCTCGGCCGTGACGGAGGCCGACGTGACCTTGAGGTGGTGCTGGTCCAGGGCCGCGGCGAGCAGCGCGCGCCACGGCGTGAGCCGGGTCCAGGCGAGGTCCGTGTTGCCCTTGACGTACGACGAGCACTGGACGCCGAGGGCCTTGGCGCGGCCCTTGGTGGCCGAGGCCGCGTCGGTGATGCGTCGCTGCGCGAGCGAGCCGAGCAGGTCGCCGGCCGGGTCCTCGGGTGCCGACGTGGGCCACCAGACGGCCACAGGGGAGTCGGGGAGCAGCAGCGGGAGCACGACCGAGGCGGCGTGCTTGACGACCTCGCCCTTGAGCCGGATCAGTGCGGTCTCGCCGGTCCACCCGTCACCGGTGCCGACCTGGGCGTTGACCTGGCTGGTCCCCCGGGCGTCGCCGAGGATGACGCCGAGCACCCGGGCGGGGTGCTCGTGGGAGGCGGCCTGGGCCGACTCCATGGCGGCCTCCGCCTCGTCCTCGTCCACGACGATCATCAGGGTCATGACCATGCCCATGGCCGGGCTGCCGGCGCGCTTGCGAGCACGCACGAACTCGGCGGCGATCTGCGCCGACGTGGTGTCGATGAGCTCCTTCATCAGGGCCTCCTCCAGACGCGTCCGTCGCGGGCCAGCATCTTGTCGGCCGAGGCCGGGCCCCACGTGCCGGAGTCGTAGGCCTCCGGCGTGCCCTTGCGCGCCCAGGCCTCGAGGATCGGGTCCAGGATCTTCCAGGAGAGCTCGACCTCCTCGTGCCGGGGGAAGAGCGGCGGATCGCCGAGCAGCACGTCGAGGATCAGTCGCTCATAGGCCTCGGGGCTGTCCTCGGTGAAGGAGCCGCCGTAGGCGAAGTCCATGTTGACGTCACGGATCTCCATCGCGGTGCCGGGCACCTTGGAGCCGAAGCGCAGCGTCATGCCCTCGTCGGGCTGGATGCGGATGACCAGGGCGTTCTGGGTGAGCTCCTCGACCGAAGACTCCTCGAACGGCAGGTAGGGCGCCCGCTTGAAGACGACCGCCACCTCCGTGACGCGACGCCCGAGGCGCTTGCCGGTGCGGAGGTAGAACGGGACCCCGGCCCACCGTCGGTTGTCGACGTGGAGGGTGATCGCGGCGAACGTCTCGGTCGTGGACGTGCGCTTGATCCCCTCCTCCTCGAGGAACCCCGACACCTTCTCCCCGCCGGCCCACCCGGCGGCGTACTGCCCCCGGGCGGTCGTCAGGTCGAGGCGCTTGGGAAGGCGCACGCTGGAGAGCACCTTCTGCTTCTCGATGCGCAGCGCCTCCGCGTCGAAGGAGGTCGGCTCCTCCATGGCCACGAGCGACATCAGCTGGAGCAGGTGGTTCTGGATGACGTCACGGGCGGCGCCGATGCCGTCGTAGTAGCCCGCGCGGCCGCCGATCCCGACGTCCTCGGCCATCGTGATCTGGACGTGGTCGACGTAGTTGTTGTTCCACAGCGGCTCGAACATCATGTTGGCGAAGCGGGTCGCCAGGATGTTCTGCACGGTCTCCTTGCCGAGGTAGTGGTCGATCCGGAAGATCGACCCCGACTCGAAGACCTCGGCCAGCGTCTCGTTGAGCTCGATGGCCGACTCGAGGTCGTGGCCGAAGGGCTTCTCCACGACCACGCGCCGCCACGAGTCGGTGTGCGGGTCGACGAGGCCGTGCTCCTTGAGCTGCCCGGCGACCGCGCCGAAGAAGCTCGGCGGGATGGCGAGGTAGAACGCGTGGTTGCCCTCGGTGCCCCGCGTGCGGTCGAGCTCCTCGATCGTCATGCGCAGCTGCTCGAAGGCGTTGTCGTCGTCGAAGTCGCCGGAGACGAAGCGGAACCCCTCGGCCAGCTGCTTCCAGACCTCCTCGCGGAACTCCGTGCGGGCGTATTGCTTCACCGAGTCGTGCACGATCTGCGCGAAGTCCTGGTCGGCCCAGTCACGACGTGCGAAGCCGGTGAGGCTGAAGCCCGGGGGCAGCAGCCCGCGGTTGGCCAGGTCGTAGATCGCCGGCATGATCTTCTTGCGCGACAGGTCGCCCGTGACGCCGAAGAGCACCATCCCGCACGGTCCGGCGATGCGCGGCAGCCGCCGGTCGAGCGGGTCGCGCAGGGGGTTGGTCCAGGTGGAGTCCTTCGCGGTCACGCGAGCACCTCTCGGAGGCCGGCGAGGTCGCTGGGTGCGCTGACGTGCAGGCGCAGGACCGGTCGGCCCTTGTCGGCCAGCACCTGTCCGTCGCCGACCGCCTGTGCGGTGAGGAACTCGTGGAAGGTGAAGGGTCGATCGGGCACCGCGAGGTCGGCCTGCGGCTGACCGGTGACCTGCAGGTAGACCCCGGTCGCGGGGCCGCCCTTGTGGTACTGCCCGGTCGAGTGCAGGAACCGCGGTCCCCACCCGAACGTGACGGGGCGGCCGGTGCGGACGGCGAGGGCGTCCCGGGCACCGGCGAGGGCGGCGTCGCGGTGCCGGTCGAGGTAGGCCTGGACCGCGACGTAGCCGGTCGACTCGTCGAGCTGCGCGAGCAGTGCCGCGACCGCGTCGGCGACCGTGTCGGTGCCCTGCGGGAGCCAGCCCTCCGACGCATAGACCGTGACGGGGCCGTCGACGAAGACCGGCGTGGGGGCGGTGCCACCGCCGTCGAGGAGCTCGCGGGAGGCGGCCTTGGCGCTCTCGACGTCGGGCTGGTCGAAGGGGTTGATCCCGATGACGCGACCGGCGACCGCCGTGGCGTGCTCCCAGAGCAGCATCTGGGCGCCGAGGGCCGCGTCCACGCTGACACCGAAGCCGGAGGCCGGCCGGAGGGACGAGAACACCTCGACGCTCGAGCCGCCCGCGGGACCGAAGACCGCGAGGACCTCGTCGGCCGTGCTCGGCGCGACGTTGGGGGAGTCGAGGGCGTCGACGACCACGGGCAGGATGCCGTGGCCGTCCTTGCCCGTGGACTCGGCGACGAGCTGCTCGGCCCAGTCGCCGAGGCCGGCGAACGGCGCGCCCGCGTTGGCGAGCACCAGCTTGTCGACACCGGCGGCGTTGGCGGCGCCGAGCAGGCCGCCGAGCCGGAGGGACGGGTTGTCGACCGAGTCGCCCTCGAGCGCGGGGCGGATCGCCTCGGCCTCGTCGAGGAGAGCGCCGATGTCGGCGCCGGCCAGGCCGCTGGGCACCAGGCCGAAGGCGGTGAGGGCGGAGTAGCGGCCACCGACGGCCGGGTCGGCGAGGAACACCCGGTAGCCCGCGGCACGGGCCGACTCCTCGAGCGGGGAGCCGGGGTCGGTCACGACCACGATGCGCTCGGCGGGGTTGATGCCGGCGTCGATGAAGGCCTTCTCGAACGCCCGGCGCTGGCTGTCGGTCTCGACCGTGCCACCGGACTTGCTCGACACGACGACGACGCTGGCGGCCAGCCGGTCCTCGAGCGCCTGGCGCACGAAGTCGGGGTCGGAGGAGTCGAGCACGGCGAGCTCGACGCCCGCGGCACCGCAGATGACCTCCGGGGCGAGCGAGGAGCCGCCCATGCCGCAGAGGACGACCTTGGTCAGCCCTGCCGCGGTGAACTCGTCACGCAGCGCGACGACCTCCGCGACGAGCGGCCGCGACGTTGTGGGGAGCGAGACCCAGGAGAGACGCTTGGACGCCTCGTCCTCGGCCGCTGCGCCCCACAGGGTGTGGTCCTGCGCGCCGAGGCGGCTGGCCACCCGGTCGGCGACCAGCCCCTCCACCGTCGAGGCGAGGGCCGCCTCGTCGGGATAGCCGAAGAACAGCTCGAAACCGTCCCCGGTGACAGTGTTCCAAGCCGTCTCGCTCATGCCGTCGCCTTCTCCATCTGTCCGCTGACCGTCTCGACGAGCTCGGTCCACGACTTCTTGAACTTGTCGACGCCCTCCGTCTCGAGGACGAGGAGCACGTCGTCGAAGTCGATGCCCGCGGCGCTCAGCCGGTCGAAGACCTGCTGGGCCTCGTCGCCCTTGCCGGAGACGGTGTCGCCGGTGACCTCGCCGTGGTCGGCGAAGGCGTCCATCGTCTTCTCCGGCATCGTGTTGACCGTGTCGGCCACGACGAGCTCGGTGACGTAGAGGGTGTCGGGGTAGTCGGGGTTCTTCACCCCGGTCGATGCCCACAGGGGCCGCTGCGCCCGCGCGCCGGCGTCGGCGAGCTGCTTCCAGCGGTCACTGGCGCAGACCTCCTCGAACGCGGCATAGGCCAGCCGGGCGTTGGCGAGCGCTGCCTTGCCACGCAGGGCCAGCGCCTCGTCGGTGCCGATCTCCTCGAGCCGCTTGTCGACCTCGCCGTCGACGCGCGAGACGAAGAACGACGCCACGGACTGGATGCGGCTCAGGTCGATGCCGGAGTCGCGGGCCTGCTCGAGCCCGCTGAGGTAGGCGTCCATGACCGCGCGGTAGCGCTCGGTGGAGAAGATCAGCGTGACGTTGACGCTGATGCCCTGCGCGATGACGGCGGTGATCGCGGGCAGGCCCTCGAGCGTGGCCGGGATCTTGATGAGCGCGTTGCTGCGATCGACCGCCTTCCACAGCGCCTGCGCCGAGGCGATCGTGGCGGCGGTGTCGTTGGCCAGGTCGGGCTCGACCTCGATCGAGACCCGCCCGTCCGAGGACGACCCGTCGGCGACCGGCGCGAGGATGTCGCACGCGTTGCGGACGTCCTCGGTGGTGAGCTCGAAGATCACCCGGTCGACGGGCTCGCCCTGCTCGACCAACCCGCGGACCTGCTCGTCGTAGCGCTCGCCGTCGGCGATCGCCCCGGCGAAGATCGTGGGGTTGGTGGTGACCCCCACGACGGACTTGTCCCGGACGAGGTCGGCGAGGTTGCCGCTCTCGATGCGCTCGCGGGACAGGTCGTCCAGCCAGATGGACACCCCGGCGTCGGCCAGGGCCTTCAAACGATCACTCATGTGTGCTCTCCCGGAGGTGAGGTAGCGGTGGTTGGTCAGCCGGCGAGGGTGGCCAGGCTGTCGCGTGCGGCCGCGGTGACGGCCTCGGCGGTGATGCCGTACTCCTGGAACATGGTGGCGGCGTCGGCCGATGCCCCGAAGCGGTCGACGGACACGATCCGGCCGGCGTCGCCGACGATCTCGCGCCAGCCCATCGCGACCCCGGCCTCGATGGAGACACGGGCCTTGACGGCGGGGGGCAGCACGGACTGGCGGTAACCCGAGTCCTGGGCGTCGAACCACTCGCGGCACGGCATGGAGACCACGCGGGCCTTGATGCCGTCGGCCGCGAGGGCGGTGCGCGCCTCGACGGCGTGCTGGACCTCGGAGCCCGTGCCGATCAGGATCACGTCGGGCTCGCCGCCCTCGGCGTCCAGGAGCACGTAGCCGCCACGGGCGACACCGTCGGCGTCGCCCCAGACCTGGCCGTCGGCGTCGGTGCCGCGCGGGAAGGTCGGGACGTTCTGGCGGCTCAGCGCCAGACCGGCGGGCCGGTCGGCGTTGTGCATGATCGCGCGCCAGGCCGCGGTCGTCTCGTTGGCGTCGGCGGGGCGGACCACGTCGAGGCCGGGGATCGCACGCAGCGACGCGAGGTGCTCGACCGGCTGGTGGGTCGGTCCGTCCTCGCCGAGGCCGATCGAGTCGTGGGTCCAGACGTAGGTCACCGGCAGGCCCATGATCGCCGCGAGACGCACCGAGCCGCGCATGTAGTCGGAGAACGTGAGGAACGTCCCGCCGAAAACGCGGGTGTTCCAGTGCAGGGCGATGCCGTTCATGATCGCGCCCATGGCGTGCTCACGGATGCCGAAGTGCAGCACGCGGCCGGCGTAGGGGTCGGCCTCCCAGGTCTTGGTGGCGCGGTCGGCCGGCAGGAACGAGCCGTGCTTCTCGATGGTGGTGTTGTTGGACTCGGCCAGGTCGGCCGAGCCGCCCCACAGTTCGGGCACGGTTGCGGCGATCGCGTTGATCACGGCTCCGGAGGCCTTGCGGGTGGCCAGACCCTTCGGGTCCGCGTCGTACGACGGCAGGTCGGCGTCCCACCCGTCCGGGAGCGCGCCGGAGTTGAGGCGGTGGAGCAGCGCGGCCCGGTCGGGGTGGGCGGCCGACCAGGCGGCGTACTGCTCGTCCCAGGCCTTGCCCTGGGCGGCGCCACGATCCCGGAGCGCCCGGGTGTGCGCGATGACGTCGTCCGGCACCTCGAAGGTCTGCTCGGGGTCGAAGCCGAGGATCTTCTTGGTGGCCGCGACCTCCTCCTCGCCCAGCGCGGAGCCGTGGGCGGCGCCGGTGTTCTGTGCGGAGGGGGCGGGCCAGGCGATGATCGTGCGGAGCATGATGAAGCTCGGGCGGTCGGTGACGGCGCGCGCGGCCTCGATCGCGGCGTAGAGCGCCGGGACGTCCTCGCGGTAGCCCTCGCCGCCGTGGGTCCAGTCGACGGTCTGCACGTGCCAGCCGTAGGCCTCGTAGCGCGCGGCGACGTCCTCGCTCAGCGCGATGTTGGTGTCGCCCTCGATCGAGATCTCGTTGGCGTCGTAGATGACCGTGAGGTTGCCCAGGCGCTGGGTGCCGGCGATGGAGGAGGCCTCGGCGCTGACGCCCTCCTCGATGTCGCCGTCGCTGCACAGCACGTAGACGTGGTGGTCGAAGAGGCTCTCGCCGACCGGGCTCTCGGGGTCGAGCATGCCGCGCTGCTTGCGCGCGGCCATCGCCATGCCGACGGCGTTGCCGATGCCCTGGCCGAGCGGGCCGGTGGTGACCTCGACGGCCTTGGTGTGGTGGTACTCCGGGTGGCCCGGTGTCTTGCTGCCCCAGGTGCGCAGCGCCTTCAGGTCGTCCAGCTCGAGCCCGAAGCCGCCGAGGTAGAGCTGGGTGTAGAGCGTGATGCTCGAGTGCCCGCAGGAGAGGACGAAGCGGTCACGGGAGATCCAGTCGGGGTCGACCGGGTCGTGCTTCATGACCTTCTGGAAGAGCAGGTAGGCGGCGGGGGCCAGGCTCATGGCCGTGCCGGGGTGGCCGTTGCCGACCTTCTGGACGGCGTCCATCGCCAGGACACGGGCGGTGTCGACGGCCTTCTGGTCGAGCTCGGTCCAGTCGAGTCCGGCGGGGTTGCTCACGGGGGCGTTCACGGGTTCCTCTCGCTGATGACGGGCACCACCGAGCCTACTCATGTGCGCCGCTAGACTGACACCCGCTCCACCGTCCATTTCCCGCTCTTCATCCAGCTACGCGAGGACACCTGTGACCCACGTCGGCCAGCCGGTCTCTGCTGTCAACCAGCCGGGACCCGACGGACCTCACGGCGGGCCCCACGAGAAGGCCGGCTTCAAGGACGTGGTGATGGCCTACGTCGGGCTGACCAAGCCCCGCGTCATCGAGCTGCTGCTGCTCACGACCGTGCCGGTGATGTTCTTCGCCGAGCGCGGCATCCCGTCGCTGGGCCTGGTGCTCGCCACCGTCGTCGGCGGCACGCTGTCGGCCGGCTCCGCCTCCGCCTTCAACTGCGTCTACGACCGTGACATCGACGAGCAGATGCGGCGCACGCGGCGCCGCGCGCTCCCGCGCCACATCGTCACGGCGCGCTCCGCCCTGGTGTTCGCCTCTGTGCTGGCGATCCTCTCGACCGTCGTCCTGGCCGTGTGGGTCAACCTGCTCTCCGCCGGGCTCTCGGTGCTCGCCAACGCCTTCTACGTGCTCGTCTACACGATGCTGCTCAAGCGGCGCACCACGCAGAACATCGTCTGGGGCGGTCTCGCCGGCTGCTTCCCGGCGTTGATCGGCTGGACGGCCGTCACCAACGAGCTGTCGTGGGTCCCGGTCATCCTCTTCGCCGTCGTCTTCTTCTGGACGCCGCCGCACACCTGGGCACTGGCGCTGCGCTACCGCGAGGACTACGCCAACGTCGACGTCCCCATGCTCCCGGTCGTCGCGTCCGCCCGCGAGGTCGGCCGGCAGATCGTGCTCTACAGCTGGGTGATGGTCGCGACCTCGCTGCTGCTGTGGCCGGTGGCCGGGACCGGGCTGTTCTACCCGATCGCCGCGGCCGTGCTCGGCGCGGTCTTCCTGGTCGAGGCGCACCGCATGTGGCGCCGCACCCGCGGCACCGAGGACCTGAGCGTGATCCAGCCGATGCGGCTGTTCCACCACTCCAACCTCTACCTGTCGCTGCTGTTCGTCGCGGTCGCGCTGGACCCGCTGCTCAAGCTCTGAGCAGGTCCTCGAGCTCGCGGTCGGGAGTCTCCCCGAGGGAGCCGTCGGGGGTGCGCACCGCCAGCAGAGTCCACGTGACGACGGCCGAGATCAGGGCCGCGCCGAGCATGTGGAAGCCGACCAGCACGATCGGCAGGTCGGTGAAGTACTGCACGAAGCCGATCGCGCCCTGACCGAGCTCGACGAGCAGCAGCACGAGCACCGCCTTGCGGGCCTCGCCCGTCGCCTTGAGGGCCGCCAGGGCGAAGAGCAGCCCGATGGTGAGCCCGACCAGCAGGAAGACCGAGTCGGCGTGCAGCTGGCTCACCTGGAGCGGGTCCAGCCCGTTGCGGGGGGAGTCCTCGTCACCGGCGTGCGGTCCCGAGCCCGTGACCACGGTGCCGATGTAGAGCACGGCCCAGGACGCGGCGTACGTCGCCCAGGCGAGGCCGACGACCGGCCCGCGGGCCGGCACGGGGTCGGGCTGGTCGACACGGCGGACGAAGAGGACCGCCAGCGAGATGATCGCCATGGAGATCAGCAGGTGGAACGACACGATCCACGGGTTGAGGTCGGTCAGGACGGTGATGCCGCCCACGACCGCCTGGGCGGGGATGCCCAGCGCCAGCCACAGCGCTAGTCGTCGCAGGTCGCGGCGGCCGGTCTGCCACGCCGCCACGAAGGTGGCGACCGCGATCGCCACCAGCACGAAGGTGAGCATCCGGTTGCCGAACTCGATCGCCTCGTGGAGGTCGAGAGCACCATGAGGGGTGAACGACTCGTCGGTGCAGCGCGGCCACGTCGGGCAGCCCAGTCCGGAGCCGGTCAGGCGGACGGCGCCGCCGGTGACCACCAGCATCGCGTTGGCGACCAGGGTGGCCCACCCGAGCGGGCGGACGAAGCGGGCGAGGGACACGAGGTTCACTCCCAGGTGAAGGTGCGGGCGGTGAGGACGGTGCCGATGGCGGCCCAGCCGCCGAGGACGACCAGCTCGCGCCAGGCGACGGTGGCGTCGTTGAGGGCCTCGCGCATGGCGTTGCCGAGGGCACCAGAGGGAAGCCAGCGGACCACCTCGCCGAAGTCGCCGTAGGCCGACATCGGCAGCACGACCGCTCCGCCGGCGAGCAGCAGGAGGTAGACGAGGTTGGCCGCGGCCAGGGTGGCCTCGGCGCGCAGCGAGCCTGCCAGCGCCAGGCCGAGACCGGCGAAGGCGGCCGTGCCGAGCACCACGGCGAGCACGACGCCGATCACGCTGGCGCTCGGCTCCCAGCCGAGAGCGAGGGCGACCGAGGAGATGACCGCGACCTGGAGCACCTCGACGAGCAGCAGCGCACCGATCTTCCCGGCCAGCAGCGCCGAGCGGGAGAGGGGCGAGGTGCCGAGGCGCTTGATGACGCCGTAGCGACGCTCGAAGCCGGTGGCGATCGCCAGCGACGTGAAGGCCGTCGACATGATCGCCAGGGCCAGGACCCCGGGTGTGAGCGTGTCGACGGCCGAGCGGGTGAAGTCGAGGCCGATGCGGTCCGACCCCATGACGCCACCGATGAGCACGATGACCGGGATGACGACGGCCAGGAGCAGCTGCTCACCGTTGCGCAGCATCAGCCGCGCCTCCATGCCGGCCTGCGCCAGCACCATGCGGGGCAACGGCGCGGCGCCGGGCATCGGGGCGAAGGCGCCGGTCGGCGTCGTGGGTGCGCTCATGGCGCGAGCTCCCGTCCGGTGAGCTCGAGGAAGACGTCCTCGAGGTTGCGCTGGCCCAGCGTCAGGGACTCCGGCAGGACCGCGTTGTCCTCGCACCAGCGCGAGACCTTCGCCAGGGTCGAGGCGTCCGCGGGACCGGTGACGAGCAGGCTGAGCTCGTCGAGCTGCACGACCTCGATCAGCTCGCCGAGCGCGGTGCGCAGCGACTCCGGGCTGCCCGGGGGGAAGGGGCGGGTGACGACCAGGCGGATCGTGGTCACGGAGCCGCCCCGCGTCAGGTCGAGCGGTGAGCCGCTGGCGACGAGGCGGCCGTGGTCGATGATGTGGATCTTGTCGGCGAGGCGCTCGGCCTCCTCCATGTAGTGCGTCGTCAGCACGACGGTCACCCCGTCGGCGCGGAGCTCCTCCAGCAGCGCCCACGTCGCGCGGCGTGCCTGCGGGTCCATGCCGGCCGTCGGCTCGTCGACGAAGACGACCTCGGGTCGGCCGACCAGGGCGAGCGCTAGCCCCAGGCGCTGCTGCTGACCGCCGGAGAGGCGTCGGTAGGGGGTGCGGCCGCAGTCGCCGAGGCCGACGCGCTCGGCGAGCAGGTCGACGTCGAGCGGGTGGGCGTGCAGCTTGGCCACGTGGCGCAGCATCTCCATCGCCCGCACGCCGCTCCACGCGCCGCCGCCCTGGAGCATCACGCCGATGCGGGGGTGCAGGTCGCGGCGGTCGGCGACCGGGTCGAGGCCCAGGACGCGGACCGTGCCCCGGTGCGGCGTGCGGTAGCCCTCGCAGGTCTCGAGCGTCGTGGTCTTGCCGGCGCCGTTGGGCCCCAGGACCGCGGTGATGGTGTGGCGCTCGACGGTGAGGCTGAGCTCGTCGACCGCGACCTTGTCGGCATAACGCATCACCAGGCCGTCGACGGAGACGGCAGGCGGTTCGGACACACCCAGAGTCTAGGGTTGACGGTGTGAACGACTGGGTCATGGGTGCGGTGCTGGTGCTGTCGGCGGTAGCCCTCGTCGGGATCGCCGTGCTGCTGGTCAAGGACGAGACCGCCGGCGACCCGCTCTTCGCGCTGCTGGCGGTGATCGAGGTCGTGCTGCTGGTCCAGCTGGTGGTCGGCTCGGTGCAGCTGTCCGGCACCGAGCGCGACGTGTCCGGGGTCCTCTTCGTGAGCTATCTCGTGGGCATCCTGACCGCCCTGCCGATCGGGGCGTTCTGGTCGCTGGCCGAGCGCACCCGCGCCGGCACCGCCGTGCTCGCGGTCGCCGCCTTCACCGTCATCGCCCTCGAGCTGCGGCTCGACGCGATCTGGGGCGGCGCGGGTGCGTGACCTCTCCTCGGGACCGGGACGCGTCCTGGTCTTCGTCTACGGCGTCTTCGCGGTCGCCGCGACCGGTCGCTCGCTGGTGCAGCTCGGCGCCGACGCCGACAAGGCGCCGGTGGCCTACTCCCTGTCGCTCCTGGCCGCGGTGATCTACCTCGTGGCGACCACGTGCCTGCTGCTCGGGGGCCGTTGGTCCTGGCTGATCGCGGTCGGCGCCTGCACCATCGAGCTCGTGGGGGTGCTGGTCGTCGGCACCCTCAGCTATGTCGACACCGCGCTCTTCCCCGACAAGACCGTCTGGTCCCACTTCGGCCAGGGCTACGGCTTCCTGCCGCTGGTGCTGCCGTTCGTCGGGCTCGCGTGGCTGCGCGCGACCCGGCCTGCGACCCGGCCTGCGACCCGGTCGGTCGCTCAGCGCAGCGTGTAGGCCACCACGCACGGGCCGTCGGCCCGCGCGATGCCACCGATCTGCGCCGGCACCGGTGACGGGCGAGACGTCCAGCGCGGCTCCAGGTCGTAGGTCGCCAGCAGCGTGCTCACCGCCGCGGTCATGGCCGCCAGCGCGAAGGGCTGCGCGGGGCAGGTGTGTCGGCCGTGGCCGAAGGCCGTCACGAGCTGCGGCGACGCGAGGCCGCTGGTGTCGGCGAGCCGGTGCCGGTCCCACCGGTCGGGGTCCCACCGGTCCAGACCGGGACCGGCGGTGGTGTTGAGCAGCGGGAGCAGCGTCGCGACGGTCCAGCCGGCCGGCACCTCGAGCACGGCGTCGCCAACGTCGAGCGTGACCGGGCTCAGGACGGTGCGCGCCATGATCGAGCGCTGGGCCAGGCGCGTGGACTCCAGTGCGCAGCGTTGCGCCAGGTCGGCGTCGCCGGCCACGACCGCCGCAGCCTCCCGCGGGTGGTCGAGCAGGTCCACCAGCGCCCAGCCGAGTGCGGCCGCCAGGTTGGACATCGAGGCGACGTGGATCAGGGCGACGTCGAGGGCGACCCCGCGGCGTCGTACGTCCTCGGGCTCGTGGGCCCAGGCCGCGACGATGCGGGCGAAGAGCGCGTGGTCGGTGACGTCGTCGTCGAGCAGCCGGTCCACGGCCGACCCGACGTGCTCGACCACGACCTCGAGGGCCGCCCGCTCGGCCGTCTTGCCGGAGGCGGCGACGGCCGCCATCGCGTCGGGGTGAACGAAGGCGTCCGAGCCGTCGAGGGTGTCGAAGGCCTCGACCAGCGCCTCGAAGGTGTCGCCGTCGGCGGCGTCCGGGCCGGCCCAGGAGGCCAGGCCCATGCGGTGGCCGAGCCGACGGGTCAGCGCGAAGACGTCGGCCTCACCGGCGGCGCCGAGGTCCGCCAGCGTCTGGGCGAGCGCGTCGTCCAGGTGCCGCAGGTAGCCGGCCACGTCGTCACGACGGAAGAGCGAGCCCGGCAGCGTGCGGCGGCCGTCGAAGATCCCGTCGGGCAGCTTGCGGCGCAGCATCAGGTAGTCGGCGACGCCCTTGCTGGCCGCCTCCTCGGGCAACCCGTAGAACGACTCGACCCCGCGCGGGGAGAAGGTGAAGAGGTAGTGGTCCCGGCCGCTGGTGAGGGTGAACGTGTCACCGTGGGCGGCACGGGCCGCCGCGATCGCAGCCACCGCGTCGCCCACCGGCTGGTCCCACGGGAGCCCCACGCCGACAGCGAGCGGGGGAGCGGGCACGATCTCGGCGAGTGGCACAGGACACATCGTGGCAGGACCAGCGATGAGTAAGGCTCCCCTTCCTTGAATGCCTCTCACCATTAACGGCACACTGGTGTTGTGGAATTCGACGAGAGCGCCGCCCACGGCGCGGACCAGCCGACGCGCCAGCGCGTCGTCCGGTCGATCCTCGACCACGGACCCTCCACCGCTGCGGTGCTCGCCGAGGCGCTCGACCTGACCCCGGCCGCCGTACGACGTCACCTCGACCAGCTGGTCGAGGAGGGCGTCCTGGAGGCACGCGAGCCCCGCTCGCAGGTGTCACGTGGCCGCGGCCGACCGGCCAAGGTGTTCGCGCTGACCAACCACGGCCGTGACGGCTTCGACCAGCAGTACGACGACCTCGCCGTCCAGGCGCTGCGTTTCCTGGCCGAGACCGGCGGCGACGAGGCCGTCCGCGAGTTCGCCCACCGGCGCGTGGCGTTCGTCGAGGAGCGCTTCGGCCCCCTCATGATCGCCGAGCCCGACCTGAGCCCCGCCGAGGTGCTCGCCAAGATCTTCACCGACGAGGGCTACATCGCCAGCGTGCGTCAGCTGCCGGTGGTGGGGGAGCAGCTGTGCCAGCAGCACTGTCCCGTCTCCCACGTCGCCCACGAGTTCCCCCAGCTGTGCGAGGCCGAGACCGAGGCGATCAGCCGCGTCCTCGACCACCACGTGCAGCGTCTGGCCACCATCGCCCACGGCGACGGGGTGTGCACCACGTGCATCCCGACCGGCGTGGATCCGTCCCGCTCCACCGACACGAGGAAGGCGGTCAGCTCATGACCTCCATCGAAGAGCTCAACCCCGAGCTGAAGGGCATCGGCCGTTATGACTTCGGCTGGGCCGACACCGACGTCGCCGGAGCGACCGCCCAGCGCGGTCTCAGCGAGGACGTCGTGCGCAACATCTCGGCCCTCAAGAGCGAGCCGCAGTGGATGCTGGACCTGCGCCTGAAGGGCCTCAAGCTCTTCCACCGCAAGCCCATGCCGACCTGGGGCTCCGACCTCGACGGCATCGACTTCGACAACATCAAGTACTTCGTGCGCTCCAGCGAGAAGCAGGCCGCGACGTGGGACGACCTCCCCGAGGAGATCAAGAACACCTACGACAAGCTCGGCATCCCCGAGGCGGAGAAGCAGCGCCTCGTCTCCGGTGTCGCCGCGCAGTACGAGTCGGAGGTCGTCTACCACTCGATCCGCGAGGACCTCGAGGAGCAGGGCGTGCTCTTCCTCGACACCGACACCGCCCTCAAGGAGCAGCCGGAGCTCTTCCAGGAGTACTTCGGCACCGTCATCCCCGTCGGTGACAACAAGTTCGCCGCGCTCAACACCTCGGTGTGGTCCGGCGGCTCGTTCATCTACGTGCCCAAGGGCGTCCACGTGGACATCCCGCTCCAGGCCTACTTCCGGATCAACACCGAGAACATGGGCCAGTTCGAGCGCACGCTGATCATCGTCGACGAGGGTGCCTACGTGCACTACGTCGAGGGCTGCACCGCGCCGATCTACTCCTCCGACTCGCTGCACTCCGCGGTCGTGGAGATCATCGTCAAGAAGGGTGGTCGCTGCCGCTACACGACCATCCAGAACTGGTCCAACAACGTCTACAACCTCGTCACCAAGCGTGCGGTGTGCGAGGAGGGCGCGACCATGGAGTGGGTCGACGGCAACATCGGCTCCAAGGTGACGATGAAGTACCCCGCCGTCTACCTCATGGGCGAGCACGCCAAGGGCGAGACGCTCTCGATCGCGTTCGCGGGCGAGGGACAGCACCAGGACGCCGGCGCCAAGATGGTCCACGCGGCGCCCAACACGTCCTCCTCGATCCTGTCCAAGTCGGTGGCGCGCGGCGGTGGCCGCACCTCCTACCGCGGCCTGATCCAGGTCAACGAGGGCGCGCACGGCTCCAAGTCCAACGTGCTGTGCGACGCGCTGCTGGTCGACCAGATCAGCCGCAGCGACACCTACCCCTACGTCGACATCCGCGAGGACGACGTCTCGATGGGTCACGAGGCGAGCGTGTCCAAGGTGTCCGACGACCAGCTCTTCTACCTCATGTCGCGAGGCATGGAGCAGGACGAGGCGATGGCGATGATCGTGCGCGGCTTCATCGAGCCGATCGCGAAGGAGCTCCCCATGGAGTACGCCCTGGAGCTCAACCGGCTCATCGAGCTGCAGATGGAGGGTGCTGTCGGCTGACCGCCGGCGCCCCCGCTCACACCCGAACAGCTAGGAAGACCTTTCAGTGACTGTGACCGACACCGCACGCGAGAGCGTGGAGTCGATGCTCGAGACCAAGCGGATCGAGAGCCACCTCAACCCGCCGCCGTCCTACGACCTGGCGGACCACCCGGCCCCCACGGGCCGGGAGGAGATCTGGCGCTTCACCCCGCTCAAGCGACTGCGCGGCATCCTCGACGGCGAGGCCTCCACGGCCTCGCTCACCTGGGAGTCCTCGCTTCCCGAGGGCGTGACCCTCACCGAGATCTCGGCGGCCCAGGCCGCCGAGCTCGGTGAGCTGGCGCCCAACGACCGGCCCTCGGCGCTCGCCGTGGCCAACGCGAGCAGCGCGCTGCTCCTGGACGTGCCGGCCGACCTCGAGCTCGACGAGCCGGTCTGGCTCAGGCTCCACGGCGAGTCGGTCGACGACCTCGTGTGGGGCCACCTGGTGATCCGCGTCGGGCGCTTCTCGAAGGCCACCATCGTGCTCGAGCACACCGGCTCGGCGCGCTACTCCGCGACCACCTCGGTGCTCGTGGGCGACGGCGCAGGAGCCAACGTGCTCACCCTCCAGGACTGGGACGACGACGCGGTGCACCTGGGGCGCGACGCGATCCTCGTGGGCCGTGACGCCTCCGTGCGCCACACCGCCATCTCCTTCGGCGGCGACCTGGTCCGCATGCACGCCAACGTCGAGTACGCCGGTCCCGGCGGCCAGGCCGAGCTCCTCGGCCTCTACTTCGCCGACGAGGGCCAGCACATCGAGCACCGCCTCTTCGCCGACCACAACGAGCCCCGCACCAAGAGCAACGTCATCTACAAGGGCGCGCTCCAGGGGCAGGGCGCCCACACGGTCTGGATCGGCAACGTGCTGATCCGCAAGGAGGCCGAGGGCATCGAGACCTACGAGGAGAACCGCAACCTGGTCCTCACCGAGGGCTGCCACGCCGACTCCGTGCCCAACCTGGAGATCGAGACCGGCGAGATCGAGGGAGCAGGTCACGCCTCGGCGACGGCCCGCTTCGACGACGAGCAGCTCTTCTACCTCCAGGCGCGCGGCATCTCCGAGGCCGAGTCGCGCCGACTGGTCGTGCACGGCTTCTTCAACGACCTGATCCGCCGCGTCGGCGTTCCCGAGCTCGAGGAGAAGCTGCTCGCCACCGTCGAGGAGGAGCTCTCCAAGAACGTCCTGCGGGTGACCGAGGACGCTTCCTGATGGGGTTCGAGCTCGCCTGCGCGCTGACCGACGTCCCCACGGACGAGGCGCTCGGGGTCACCGTCGGTGCCATCGACGTGGCCGTCGCCCGTGACGGCGACGAGGTCTTCGCGCTGCAGGACCTCTGCTCGCACGCTGCTGTCGCGCTGAGCGAGGGCGAGGTCGAGGACTGCACGATCGAGTGCTGGCTCCACGGCTCGCGCTTCGACCTGCGCACCGGCAAGCCCAGCGGCTTCCCCGCGACCGAGCCGGTCGCGACCTTCCCCGTCGAGGTCCGCGACGACGGCGTCTACATCGACACCACCACCACGCTCAACGGCGTGCGCCCCACCTGAGGTCTCGCACCTCACCCACCGTTTTCCTGAGAGGAACTGAAGATATGAGCACGCTGGAGATCAAGGACCTGCACGTCTCGGTCGAGACCGAGGACGGTCCCAAGGAGATCCTCAAGGGCGTCACGCTGACGATCGACGACGGCGAGACGCACGCGATCATGGGCCCCAACGGGTCGGGCAAGTCGACGCTGGCCTACAGCATCGCCGGCCACCCGAAGTACACCGTCACCGGCGGCAGCGTCACCCTCGACGGTGACGACGTCCTCGCGATGTCGGTGGACGAGCGCGCCCGCGCCGGCCTGTTCCTGGCCATGCAGTACCCCGTCGAGGTCCCCGGTGTCTCGGTGTCCAACTTCCTGCGCACCGCCAAGACCGCCATCGACGGCGAGGCGCCCAAGCTGCGCCACTGGGTCAAGGACGTCAACAAGGCGCTCCAGGACCTCAACCTCGACCCGACCTTCGGTCAGCGCTCGGTCAACGAGGGCTTCTCCGGCGGCGAGAAGAAGCGTCACGAGATCGCCCAGCTCGAGCTGCTGAACCCGAAGATCGCGGTGCTGGACGAGACCGACTCCGGCCTCGACATCGATGCGCTCAAGATCGTCTCCGAGGGCGTCAACCGCTTCCGTGCCCAGGAGGGCAAGGGTGTCCTGCTGATCACGCACTACACGCGGATCCTGCGCTACATCACGCCCGACCGGGTCCACGTCTTCGTCGACGGCAAGATCGCCGACCAGGGTGGTCCCGAGCTCGCCGACGCTCTTGAGGCCGAGGGCTACGACAAGTACCTCGCCAAGGCCTGAGAAGCGGCGCTGGGCGGCGTTGTCGTCGCTCGACGGCCCGCTCCGCTCCAAGGCCGCCTTCGCTCCTCCGCCTTGCCCAGCACCACTTCTCCCACCGTCGAGGAAAGGAACCACCATGGAAGGCCTGCTCCCCGAGCTGGACGTGATCCGCAAGGACTTCCCGATCCTCGAGCGCGTGCTCGACAACGGGCAGCCGCTGGTCTACCTCGACAGCGCCAACACCTCGCAGAAGCCGCAGGTGGTGATCGACACGATGGTCGACCACCTCGAGCGGCACAACGCCAACATCTCCCGCGCCATGCACCAGCTGGGTGCTGAGTCGACGGAGGCGTTCGAGGCGGCGCGCGACAAGGTCACGGCGTTCATCGGTGCACCCTCGCGCGACGAGGTCATCTTCACCAAGAACGCGACGGAGTCGCTCAACCTGGTGGCCAACACGCTCGCCTGGGCGACCGGCGACCTGGCGATCGGTGCCGGCGACGAGGTCGTCATCACCGAGATGGAGCACCACTCCAACATCGTGCCGTGGCAGCTGCTCACGCAGCGCAAGGGCGCGACGTTGAAGTGGTTCGGCCTGACCGACGACGGTCGGCTCGACCTGTCCAACATCGACGAGCTGATCAACGAGCGCACCAAGGTCGTCTCGCTGACCTGGGTCTCCAACATGCTCGGCACCATCAACCCCGTCGCCGAGATCGCCCGACGAGCCCACGAGGTCGGCGCGATCGTCGTGCTCGACGCGTCGCAGGCCGTGCCGCAGCTGCCGGTCGACGTGACCGCGTCGGGTGCCGACCTCCTGGTCTTCACCGGCCACAAGGTCGTCGGCCCGACCGGTATCGGCGTGCTCTGGGGCAAGCGAGCAGTGCTCGAGGCCCTGCCGCCCTTCCACGGCGGTGGCGAGATGATCGAGACCGTGCGCATGGACATCTCGACCTACGCCGGGATCCCGCACAAGTTCGAGGCCGGCACCCCGCCGATCGTGGAGGCCATCGGTCTCGGCGCGGCGGTCGACTACCTCGGCCACATCGGCATGGAGGCGATCCACGACCACGAGAAGGCGATCACCGCCTACGCGCTCGAAGGACTGGCCACGCTGCCGGGCCTCAAGGTCCTGGGCCCCCTGGACGCCGACCAGCGCGGAGGGGCGATCTCCTTCGAGCTGGAGGGCGTCCACCCCCACGACATCGCGCAGGTCCTCGACTCGCGCGGGGTCGCCGTACGCGCCGGTCACCACTGCGCCAAGCCCGCCCACGCCCGCTTCGGGGTGCAGAGCTCGACCCGGATGTCGTCCTACCTCTACACGACGCCCGCCGAGATCGACGCCCTCGTCGAGGGGCTGGAATACACCCGCTCCTACTTCAAGTTGAGTTGAGAGATGAGCCAAGACCTCGACGCCCTCTACCAGGAGATCATCCTGGACCACTACAAGCACCCCCACCACGCAGGACTGCGTGAGCCCTTCGGGGCGGAGGTGCACCACGTCAACCCGACCTGCGGCGACGAGGTGACGCTGCGCGTCCACGTCGCCGACGGCGTCGTGTCCGACGTGTCCTACGACGCGATGGGCTGCTCGATCTCCCAGGCCTCGACCTCGGTCATGGCCGACCTGGTGATCGGCAAGCCGGTCGACGAGGCGATGAGCATCCACCAGGAGTTCCTCACCCTGATGCAGGGCAAGGGCACCGTCGTGCCCGACGAGGACGTCCTGGAGGACGGCATCGCCTTCGCCGGCGTCGCGAAGTTCCCGGCGCGCGTCAAGTGCGCACTACTGTCCTGGATGGCCTGGAAAGACGCCACCACCCAGGCGGGCTCGGTCGAGCCCGCATCGAAGGAGATCTGATGGCTGACCACAGCGACCTGCCCGACGTGCCCGAGGCTGCTCCCACGGGTGGCGGTGTGTCGACGGTGTCCGTCGACGACGTGACCGAGGCGATGAAGGACGTCGTCGACCCCGAGCTCGGGATCAACGTCGTCGACCTGGGCCTCGTCTACGACGTCCACCTCGACGAGGCGACCAACGTGGTCCTCGACATGACGCTCACGTCGGCTGCCTGCCCGCTGACCGACGTGATCATGGACCAGACCAACGCCGCGCTCGAGGGCCTCGTCAACGACGTCGCCATCAACTGGGTCTGGATGCCGCCCTGGGGCCCCGACAAGATCACCCCCGACGGCCGCGAGCAGCTGCGCGCCCTCGGCTTCAACGTCTGAGGCGCAAGC
>NZ_CALRWD010000082.1:0-20701 GCF_943371775.1 Nocardioides psychrotolerans | reverse complement strand
TGGCCCTCGACCCGTCCCCGATCGTCGAGCTCAACCGCGCGATCGCGGTCGCGGAGCTCGACGGCCCGGCCGTGGCCCTGGCCGACGTCGACCGGCTCCCGGCGCGCGCACCTGCCCTGTCGTCGTACCACGCCTTCCACGCGACGCGGGCCGACCTGCTGCGACGCCTCGGCCGGAGCGCCGAGGCTCGCGAGGCCTACGACGCCGCGATCGCCGCCACCGACAACGCGGCCGAGGTCGCCTACCTGACCCGCCGCCGCGACCAGCTGGCCCTGCCGTCGGTCGAGCAGTGAGGAGCGTCAGCGACGCGCGGCTGTCGAGACCTCGGCGTACGGCGAGGGTCTCGACGACCGCTCGCTGCGCTCGCTGCTCGACCACCGCTGCGGCCGTGGCAGGCTGGGCTCCGTGACGACGACGCCCCTCGCCCTGCCCGCCGCCGCCGACGCCCTCGCCTGGGTGCAGACCCGTGCGACCGAGGGGATGGGCACCGCCCGCCGCCTCGTCGACGCGCTGCGGGCCAGCCCGCCGACCGACACGATGGACGCGCTGCGGCAGTGGGACGAGATCAGCCTGCAGCTCTCCAACGTCGCGGCGATGGGCTCGCTGCTGAGCAACGTGCACCCCGCCGAGGACGTGCGCGGGGCGGCCGAGAAGGCCGAGCAGGACGTGATGCGGCTGATCACCGAGCTGAGCCTGGACCGCGCGCTCTACGACGTCTTCGCGCCGCTGGACCCGGCCGGGCTGGACGACCAGGCGAGCCGGCTGCTGGCCAAGGTGCTCGACGACTTCCGCCGCTCCGGCGTCGACCAGGACGACGAGACCCGTGCCCGCATCACTGCGATCAAGGAGCGCGTCACCGAGCTCGACCAGGAGTTCGGCAAGGTGATCCGTGACGACGTGCGCACGATCCGGGTCACCCCCGAGCGGCTCGACGGGCTGCCGTCCGACTGGCTCGAGGCGCACCCGGCCGGCGAGGACGGGCTGGTGACGGTCACGACCGACTACCCCGACGTCGTCCCGGTCCGCATGTTCGCCCACGACGCCGACGTGCGCCGCGAGATCACGATGGCCTTCCTCAACCGCGGCTGGCCGACCAACGACGCGCTGCTCAAGGAGATGTTCGCGCTGCGCCACGAGCTGGCGACGCTGGTCGGCTACGACGACTGGGCCTCCTACGACGCCGACGTGAAGATGATCGGCACCGGCCCGGCGATCCCCGCGTTCATCGACAAGATCACCGAGGCCGCGGAGGAGCCGATGCAGCGCGACCTCGCGATCCTGATGGCGCGCTTCCGCCAGGACCACCCCGACGCCGAGCACATCACCGGCGCCGACGCGTCCTACTACGAGGAGCTGGTCCGCAAGGAGCAGCTCCAGGTCGACGCCCAGCAGGTGCGCACCTACTTCGACTTCGCCAAGGTGCGCCAGGGGCTGCTCGACGTCACCGGGCGGCTCTTCGGCCTGCGCTACGAGCCGGTCACCGACGCGGCCGTGTGGCACGACGACGTGACGGCGTACGACGTCTTCGACGCCTCTGCCGACGCGGGGACGGCCGAGCCGTTCGGTCGGATCTACCTCGACCTGCACCCGCGCGAGGGCAAGTACAAGCACGCCGCGCAGTTCACCCTCACCGACGGGGTGCTCGGCAAGCAGCTGCCCGAGGGCGTCCTGGTGTGCAACTTCGCGCGCGGGCTGATGGAGCACGACCACGTCGTGACGCTCTTCCACGAGTTCGGCCACCTGGTGCACCACGTGCTCGGCGGTCGCGCGCAGTGGACCCGCTTCGCCGGGGTCGCGACCGAGTGGGACTTCGTGGAGGCGCCGAGCCAGATGCTCGAGGAGTGGGCCTGGGACCCGGCGGTCCTCGCCTCCTTCGCGACCGACGCGGCCGGTCAGCCGATCCCCGCCGACCTCGTGGCCCGCATGCGCACCGGTGACGACTTCGGCAAGGCCTACCTCGCGCGCCAGCAGATGTTCTACGCCTCGATGTCCTACTGGTTCCACTCCGAGCGGCCCGACGACCTCACGGCCAGGACGCGCGAGCTCCAGACCCGCTACTCGCCGTTCCCCTACATCGAGGACACCCACATGTTCGCCAGCTTCGGCCACCTCGGTGGCTACAGCTCGGCCTACTACACCTACATGTGGTCGCTCGTGATCGCCAAGGACCTCTTCAGCGCCTTCGATCCGGCCGACCTCTTCGACACCTCGACCGCGGGGCGCTACCGCGACCGCGTGCTCGCCCCCGGTGGCAGCAAGGACGCCGCCGACCTGGTCGAGGACTTCCTCGGCCGGCCCTACACCTTCGACGCCTACGCCGCCTGGCTCGCCGGCTGAGCCTGCCGCTCGTGGTCGTGCCGGTCGCCGGAGCCACCACCGCGTGACCCGGCGGGCGTCGGCGCGTTGAGGGGTGCATGACGTCCGTCCAGGCGTTCCCCGCCAGCTCCGCGGCGCAGCCGGTCGACCTGCCGCGCCCCCTGGCGCCGCTGGTGCCCACGTGGCTGTGGCGGTTGGCGATCGGGGCGTCGGCGTCGGGCGGCGTGGTGCTGTCGCTGGCGTCGTACGGCGGCGACGTCCGGATGCTCGCTGTCGCCGCGAGCCTGCTCGTCGCGGTGACCTACGTCGGCCTGGCGCTGGTCGCCGTGGTCGCGCCGCGGGTCGAGGCGACCCTGCTGCGCGGGATGCTCGCGGTGCTGATGGTCGTGGTGGCCGGCACGCACGCGGTGCTCCTGGGCGGTGGCTTGTCGACCGGGTGGTCGGTGCTCGTGCACGCCGTGACGCCGGCGCTGGTGGTGGCCGACTACGTGCTGCTGTCGCGTGGGCCGGTCCGGTCGTGGCACCCGCTCGCCGGGCTGGTGCTCCCGGCGGCCTACGTGGTCGCCTACCGCCGGGCGGACCTCGGGTTCTACGCGGTGCTCGAGCCGGGTGCTCGCCACGCCGACCTGGTCGTGCCGGGGCTTGCCGTCGTCACCCTCGCGGTCGCGTTCGTGCTGGGGTGGCTGGCGTCGGTCGCTCGCTGAGGACCGGGGGCCGCAGGGCCCCCCGCCGGCCGGGCGGGTCGTGTGCCTCAGCCGGCGCTCGAGCGCTGCCGCCGGCACACGACCCGAGCCAGCCCTGGTGCGAGACCGATTGTCGGCGTACGCTCACGATATATCGCGAGCAGTCGTCGACAGTCATCCTGACGTCGAGCAGGCCGCGACAACCCGAGACCACAGACGAAGGAGGTCCCGAGATGGGACACCCAGGACGCAACAGGCAGTGGGCCCGTGGGCCCGAGAACCCCTGGCAGCAGCACCGCGGAGGCCGCGGTGGGCCGGGATGGGACGGCGCCGGATGGGGCCGCTCCGGCCACAGCGGTCCGCCGCCGTGGATGGCCGGCCTCTTCGGCCTCGCCCGACCCGACGAGCGGCGGGGGCCGCGGGTGCGGCGCGGCGACGTGCGCTCCGCGATCCTCGACGTGCTCCGCGAGGCGACGCTGACGGAGGAGCCGGTCAACGGCTACCAGGTGATCCAGCAGATCGCCGAGAAGAGCAAGGACGCCTGGCGTCCCAGCCCCGGGTCGGTCTACCCGACCATCCAGCAGCTCGAGGACGAGGGTCTCGTCGAGACCGACGAGGGACGCGGACGCCGCGCCCTGCGGCTGACGGCCGAGGGTGTGGCGTACGTCGACGAGCACGCCGACGAGCTCGCCGGGGTGTGGGCGCCGTTCGAGCGTCGCGAGAAGGCGGCGGAGGAGAGCGGGGCCGGCGATCTCAAGCCCGAGATCGGCCAGCTCATGGGTGCCGTGTGGCAGATCGTCACGTCCGGCTCCGAGCAGCAGCGCACCGCCGCCATGGAGGTCCTCGTCGACACCCGCCGCAAGCTCTACGGGATCCTCGCCGACGGGGCCGAGGCGGATGCGGGCGAGGAGGAGGCCGACTGACACGGCGATGTCGGATTTTGGTGGGCCAGACCAGCGCATGCCCGCACTTCCCCTGAATTAGGTATGCGCCTACGGTCGAAAGCGTCGAGCAGGTCATGGGGATGTCGACACGCTGGGGGGCGTGATTCTCGGAATCGACAACGGGGGACAAGTCCATGACCACTCGATCGCGCCTGGGAGTCGTCGGCGTCGCACTCGCGACGTTGCTCGCTCCGCTCGGCCTCGCACTCACCACGACCACGGCGGAGGCGGCTCCGTCCAAGACGCACCACCTGCAGGTCTACAAGAAGCAGGCCCACGTCGTCCTCGACGCCCTCGACCCCGACGCGGAGTTCGACGGCCCGGCCCTGGAGAACACCAAGAAGTTCGTGGTCGCCTGCGACTCCGGTGACTTCGCTGTCGACGGGACCTGGACGGTCGACAAGGTCGACGACTCCAACGCCGAGGATGGCAGCCACGTCGCGGGGGACGAGTCGCTCGTCGCTGTCACCGAGTCGGTGGGGCGCAACGGGATGGGTGCCAACGCCCGGAACCGCTGGGACTTCTCGATGACCAACCTCGCGCCTGCCCGGGCCCAGGTGACGGCCTACGTCGTGTGCCTCAACAGCACGACCAGGGGTGGGTCCAACCCCGACCACCTGCTCACCATCAGCGACCGCTTCGACGACGGGACGACCAACGTCACGAGCGCCGACACCGCGGTGAGCACCAGCCCGTGCGCCGCCAACCAGATCTCCGTGGCCAACGGCTGGTCCAACTACACCGACCCGACCAGCACGCCCCAGGTCCGCCGGAGCTGGGCCAGCTCGAGTGCCGCGACCAGCTGGCAGTTCACCTTCAGGACGGTGAGCGGCACGGCCCAGGTCACGCGCTTCCACCGCTGCCTGACCCTCAAGACCCAGGCGGCGACCAACGTCAACGCGGCGCGTGCTCACGCCCACGACCTCTTCGCGTCGTTCGACCCGGAGTACACCTCGTCCGGCAAGGTCATCACCGACCACGCCGAGGACGCGGTCGTGACGGCCGACTGCAACGCCAGCGAGGCGGCCTACGTCGTCCACGGCTTCTCGCTGGAGGACCCGAGTGCGGCCGGCGCCGACTTCCTCGGGGTGGGGCCCCGGCACCGGACCGGGGCGTGGCACTTCGCGGTGCCGTCGGACCACACCAGGGTGCACGTCGGAGGGATCTGCCTGAGGCTCAGGACCGGCAAGCAGGTCGCTCCCTGACCTGCCCCGCCTGACTAGTCGACGTCGTCCACCTGGCGATCCGGGAGCTGCTCGTCGAGCAGCTCCCGGATCCACGTGAAACATGCGCGGGACCTGGCCTCCAGGTCCGGCCCCGGCAGCAGCGCCTCGACCTGCTCGGCGAGATCGCCGGGCAGGTCGTCGTGCAGGTAGCGCAGCCCGAAGTCGTGGCGCCACGGACAGTGCCGGATCCGGAGCAGCTGCACGAGCGGCGTCAGCCCGAAGCGCACGTGGAGCGCGGTCGCCTCCGCGAGGTGCCCACGCCGCAGCGCCCGGGCCACCAGCCACTCGGCGGTCGACTGCCGCTGGCGCACCTGATCGACGGTCTCGGCGACGGCCGCCCGCAACGCTGCCTCGTCGTCGTGGCGCAGCACGACCAGCCCGTCGGGGTCGTGCAGCACGATCGGCGTGCCATGACGGCGTACGTCGACGTGGCGGTGCGCGTCGCTGAGGTCGGAGAGGTGCAGGTCGATGATCCGTGTCGGCGCCGCGAGCGCCCCCGGGTCCGCCCCGAGGTGCAGGAAGGCCTGGCGCCCGTCGGGCCAGGTCGCCACCGGCAGCTCCCACACGTCGACCAGCGCGAAGTCCGACCGCGCCGCCGCGAGCCACCGGTCGTAGACCGACCCGACCGCTCCCGGTGCGCACAGCACCTCGAGGTCGAGGTCGGAGTGCTCGTCCCAACCACCCGTGGCCGCCGAGCCGCCCACCCAGACCACGAGCACGTCGGGGTCCGCCGCGGCGCGCGTGCGCAGCCACGCCAGCCAGTCGTCGTACCTGCTGAGGTCGGCAGCCATGGCGGTCAGTATGGCCTCACGCGTCGATCTCCAGCCGCTCGATCACCTCCTCGGCGATGACGAAGGTGTAGGTCAGGTCGACCTCGCCGCCGGGGAAGTCGCCGGTCAGGTGCCCCACCACCCGGTGCTGCCCCGCGGCGAGACGCTCATGAGAGACCAGCGAGGTCTCGTAGGTGAACTCGGAGGTCGTCTGCGCCTTCCACGACCGCACGCCCTCGCGCCCCGAGAAGGTGCGGCCGTCGTCGACCACGACTGCCGTCTCGGCGAAGAGCGCGACGAAAGCGTCGAGGTCGGTGCCGGCGTCCGCCGCGACGTAGGCGGCGACGACAGGAGGCAGGTCGGGAAGCAGGTCGGGCGGCAGGTCGGTCATGGGACCAGTGAAGCCGTCGCCGCCGACAGTCCCCGGAATCACGGCACAGGCCCTCCCGCCAGTCGTTACTCTCCAGTACGTGACGACTCCCTCCTTCGAGCTCGGCCCCGACCACCTCGAGCTGAAGTCCTGGCTCCACGAGTTCGCCGCGGAGGTGATCCGACCGGCGGCCCACGAGTGGGACGAGCGCGAGGAGTTCCCCTGGCCGGTGCTCGAGGAGGCCGCCAAGGTCGGCATCTACTCCCTCGACTTCTTCGCCACCCAGAGCTTCGACACCACCGGCCTGGGCATCCCGGTCGCCATGGAGGAGCTCTTCTGGGGCGACGCGGGCATCGGCCTGGCCATCGTCGGCACCGCGCTCGCCGCGGCCGGTGTCTCCTCCAACGGCACGCCCGAGCAGGTCGGTGAGTGGGTGCCGCAGATGTTCGGCGAGCCCGGCGACCTCAAGCTCGGCGCCTTCTGCTCCTCCGAGCCCGATGCGGGCAGCGACGTCGGCGCGATGCGCACGCGCGCCCGCTACGACGAGGCGAGCGACGAGTGGATCATCAACGGCACCAAGACCTGGGCCACCAACGGCGGCCTGGCCGACGTGCACGTCGTGACCGCCGTCGTCGACCCCGACCTGCGCACGCGCGGGCAGGCGAGCTTCGTCGTGCCCCCGGGCACCAAGGGGCTCAGCCAGGGCCAGAAGTTCGCCAAGCACGGCATCCGCGCCTCGCACACCGCCGAGGTCGTCCTCGACAACGTGCGGGTGCCCGGCCGCTGCCTGCTCGGCGGCAAGGAGAAGCTCGACGCCCGCATGGCCCGGGCCCGCGAGGGCGCCAGCTCGAGCGGCAACGCCTCGATGGCGACCTTCGAGCGCACCCGTCCCGCCGTCGGAGCCCAGGCGATCGGGATCGCCCGCGCCGCCTACGAGGTGGCCCTCGACTACGCCAAGACCCGCGAGCAGTTCGGCAAGCCGATCATCGAGAACCAGGCCATCGCCTTCGCGCTGGCCGACATGGCCACGCAGATCGAGGCCGCCCGGCTCATGGTGTGGCGCGCGGCGTGGCTGGCCAGCCAGGGCAAGCGTTTCGACAAGGCCGAGGGCTCGATGTCCAAGCTCTTCGCGGGCGAGACGGCCGTGCGCGTGACCGAGAAGGCGATGCAGATCCTCGGGGGCAACGGCTTCACGCGGGAGTACCCCGTCGAGCGCATGGCCCGCGACGCCAAGATCTACACGATCTTCGAGGGCACCTCCGAGATCCAGCGGCTCGTCATCGCGCGCACGATCTCGGGTGCGCCCATCCGATGACCCGCCGGCGCGACCGGTTCCACGGCGTCATCTCGGGCCTGGGCAGCACCAGCGGCACCCGGGTCGTCGTGGGGCACTGGCGTGCCTCGCCGTACGGCGCGTTCTCGGACGCGATGGTCGAGCTGCCCGACGGGCACCGCGTGCTCGTCGCCGCGAGCAGCGACGTCGCCCGGTTCGTGGCCGCGACCTACGAGTTCGAGGAGATCCGCGTCGAGCCCCTCGAGGTGCGTGTGGACGGGGATCGCTGGCGGTTGCGGTCGAGCTCGCTCCAGCTGGACTGGACGGTCGGTCGTCGCACCGCGCTCGGCTGGCTGCTGCGCTGCATCCCGCGCTCGATCGCCCAGGCGCCGTGGTGGTGCTCGCTCACCGACGTCGTCGCGCGGGTGGTGCTGACGGGCGTCCGCACGCGAGGATCCGCGGGCAACGGCCGCCGCGAGTGGTACGGCGCCACGGACAACCGGCGGGTCCTCGCGGTGACCGGGGCGTTCGACGGCCGCGACCTCGGGGCGCTCGCCCCGATCGACCCGCCGCCGGCCTTCGGCTTCTCCTCCACCCCGCGCGACCCGTCGAGCACGGAGGTCGTCTCGACCGTCGAGGCCGGGGCCTGACCCGCGCGCATCAGCCGGTCGGGTGGTGCTCACGCACCGACCGGACTAGTGCGTCGGGGTCGTTTCCCTCAGATCGGCTGCGGGTCGGCCGATCTGTCTCTTGGATGGGCATCCCCCCACCCGCTCCCTCGGCACGCGACCACAGGAGTCACCGCATGAGCTTCCCCCCCAGCACGACCCTGACCCGGACCACCTTCGACAGCCTCGAGGGCGTCAACGTCAACCGGGAGTCCGACGCCGGGCTCATCGCCCAGCACGTCGGCCGCTTCGACCGTGAGTCCGACTTCAACGCCGACCTGGTCCTGGTCAACGACGGCACTGGCTGCGCCGGCACCTTCGGCGTCGTGGTGCGCGCGCTCCTCACCGACGTGCTCGCGCGCGGCCCCGTGCGGGCGATGGTCGGCTACTGGGTCGACCCCGCGCCCGCCGCGGGTCGGCCGCACTACTCCTTCGTGATGGCCACCGGCGTCATCGAGCGCCACGACGGCGACACGATCGAATTCACCGACGGCCACCGGATCACCCTCGGCGCGGACCTGGTCGCCGTCCTCGTCTGAGCCGCACGCCGGCCGCCAGCCCGCTGCTGCCATCGCCCGGGCGACCCGCGGCGGCCCCGGGGCTGCAACATCGCGCCGACTCGGCGTTCAGGCCAGCGCGGGGGCGACGACCTCGCTGATCAGCCGCAGGCTCTCCCAGGACGGCTCGGCGGGCAGTCCGCCGCAGAGCGGGTGGCAGGTGATCAGCCGGATCTCGCGGCTGCGGCAGCGATCGACGAGCGCGGAGGGGGTCAGCACCACGTAGACACCGGCCGCGCGCATCTCCGCGACCGACGACGAGTCGTCGCGCACGAACGACGTGACGGCACCACCGACAGCGTCGGTCGAGCGCCACGCCTGGTAGCCCTGCGCGTCGGCGAGCAGGTGGTGGCCGAAGTCGGCCCAGAACGCGTCGGGGTCCTCGGCGCAGAAGATGTTGGCCGGGCCGCGCGGGGGCAGCATCGCCATGCCCGGCTCGCGCCCCTGCGCCCGGCACTCCTCCTCGTAGAGGGCCTTCAGCGCACGGTCGGCGTCCTGCGGCTGGAAGTGCAGCCCCAGCCGCGCTGCCCGCTTGGCCGCGGCCGGTGAGCCACCGCCGTAGAAGAGCACCGGGTGCGGCTGGCTGTAGGGCGGGGGAGTCACCCGCACGGTCCGGCCCTCGTGCACGAAGGGCTCACCGGTCCAGGCCTGCTGCAGCACGCGGACGGCGGCCTCGATGTCGCGACCGCGGGTGGCCCACGGGCGCCCGAACGCGTCGTACTCCTCGCGGCGGTAGCCGAGCCCGATCGTGTAGGTCACGCGCCCACCGCTGAGGTGGTCGAGCACGGCGATCTCCTCGGCGACGCGCAGCGGGTCGTAGAGGTTGAGCAGCAGCGCGGACACCGCGATCGAGATGGTGCTGGTGCGTGCCGCCATCGCCGCCGCGACCGGGATCGGGCTGGGCAGGTAGCCGTCGTCGGAGCCGTGGTGCTCCGAGAGCATGAGGGCGGCATGACCGTGCTCCTCGGCGTACGCCGCCTGGTCGAGGGCGCGCGCGAAGAGCTCGCGCCTGGTGCCGGGATCGGCGCCCGGCGCGCGGAAGTCGAAGCGGGTGACGACGGCGGTCATGCGCCTCAGCCAACCAGAGAACTGGAACAGGTTCTAGGTAGTTGTCGTGGAGATCGCCCGGTTGACCCAGGTGGAGGTGACGACCATCCCCACGCGTTCGTAGAGCCCGAGGGCTCCGGTGCGCGAGTCGGTCGCCAGGTTGGAGCGGGCGGCGCCGTGGGCCCGGGCGGCCGCGAAGGCGTCGGCGAGCATCGAGCGGGCCAGCCCCAGCCCGCGCTGGTCGGGCCGGACGCCGATCTTGTTGACGTAGCCGTCCTCCCCGGCGAGGAAGACGTGGGTGGCGCCCACGACCTCGCCGGCCGCGTCGGTGACGACTCGCAGGTGCCACGGCTCGGTGCCGGGGCGCAGCCACACCCGGGACGCGAAGTCCTCGAGGCTCTGCCGCTCGCGGTCGGACCACTCCAGGAAGGCGTCCTCGAGCAGCGTCCAGACGGCGACGTGGTCATCGGGGGTCAGGTCGCGCAGGGCGTAGCCCGGCGGAAGGGGCTGGGCAGCGATCTCGGCGCCCTCGGGCAGCGTCAGGTCCCAGGCGGTCCAGCGCGGCTCCCAGCCCAGGGAGGCCAGGAGGCGATCGGCCGAGCCGCCCTCGAGGAGCTGGGCGCCGATCACGGTCGAGCCCTCCTCGCGCGCCTTCGCGACCAACCAGGCTGCCAGCCACGTGCCGATCCCGCGGCGGTGGTGCTCGGGGTGCACGTTGGCGTAGCCGACGTCGGCTCCGGCCATCTCGGCGTAGGCCACGAGCGCCTCGCCGTCGAGGACACCGACCGTCGTGCGCGCGAGGTCGACGCTGGGTCGCTGCCAGTCGCCGAGGATGTCGGCCTCGTCGGTCTCGACACGGCCCAGCTCCGCCTGCTCCTCGGCCACCATCACGGCGAGCACGGGGGCCACGTCCTCGAGGGTGAGCGATCGGGTCGTGAGCCCCCGCGGCAGCGGCGGCGTACTCATGCGCCGACCGCGATCGCCCGGTTGACCCAGGTCGACGTGACCGTCATGCCGACCTTCTCGTAGAGCCCCAGCGCGCCGGTGCGCGAGTCGGTCGACAGCGCGGACCGCCGGGCGCCGCGCTCCCGCCCGGCGGCGAAGGCGTCGACGAGCAGGGCCTGAGCCAGGCCGCGACCGCGGTGGTCCGCATGGGTCGCGAGCCGGTCGACGTAGGCCTCACCGCCCTCGGTGAGCAGCACCAGCGCCAGCGCCACCACGACCGAGGAGGCATCGGTGACGATCCGCAGGTTCCACGGCTCGAAGCCCGGCCGTCCGGGCACCGAGGCCTGCCAGTCGGCGAAGTCCTGGCGCTCACGCTCGGACCACTCGAGGAACGCGTCCTCGTTGAGGGCCCACACCGCCTGGTGGTCGGCCGGCGCCGCCTCCCGCAGCGCATAGCCCGCGGGCAGCGGTCGCTCGGGGATCGTGGCCCCCTCTGGCAGCCCCAGCACCCAGCTGGTCCAGCGCACGTGCCACCCGAGGTCGGCCAGGAGCCGGTCGCCGGCCGACCCCTGCGGCACCGGCATGCCGATGACCGGCGTGCCCTGCTCGCCGGCCCGCTCGCGCAGCCAGCGGGCCAGCTCGGTGCCGATCCCGCGACCACGGTGGTCGGGGTGGACCGCCGCGTCACCTCGGTCCCCACCGCCGACCTCGGCGTAGCCCACGAGGAGATCGTCGTCGAAGACGCCCACCGTGCCCTGGGCGACGTCGTACGACGGGCGCTGCCAGTCGGCCACGATGTCGGCCTCCTCGATGACGACCTCCCCGACGTCGTGGAGCTCCTGGGCCGCCATGACCGCGGTGACGGCGGCGGCATCGGCCAGGGTCAACGCGCGCTGGGTGAGACCGGGAGGAAGAGCGAGCGGTGCGGGCATGGCGTCATCGAAGCAGGAAATGCGCCGCGGGGCCGCCGGTTTGCCGGCGGCCCCGCGGGGACGGTGAGTGCTCCCCCCAGGGGGAGCGGTCGATCAGGCGTTCTGGATGGCCGAGACGTCGAAGTCCAGCTTGATCTTCTCGGAGACGAGGACGCCGCCGGTCTCGAGCGCGGCGTTCCAGGTGAGGTCCCAGTCCTTGCGGTTGATGGTGGTCTCGCCCTCGAAGCCGACGCGCAGGTTGCCGAAGGGGTCGCGGGCCGAGCCGGTCTGCTCGAAGACGATGGTGACGGGCTTGGACGTGCCCTTGATGACCAGGTCGCCGGTGATGGACCAGTCGTCGCCGTCGCGCGAGACGTCGGTGGAGGTGAAGGTGATCTCGGGGTTCTCCTCGGCACCGAAGAAGTCGCCGGAGGTCAGGTGGCCGTCGCGGTCGGCGCTGCCGGTGCTCACGCTGGCGGTCTTGATGACCAGGGACACGGTGGAGGCCGACGGGGTGGTCGCGTCGATGTGGGCGGTGCCGGAGAAGTCGGCGAAGTGGCCGCGGACCTTGGTCACCATCGCGTGGCGGGCGGTGAAGCCGAGGCGCGAGTGGCTCGGGTCGATCGTGTAGTCACCGGTGATGTCGGTGATGGCGCTCGTGGCGGCGTCGAAGTCGGTGGTCATGGGGGCTCCTCGGAGGTCGGTGGGTGTTGGTTGAACTCTCAACCACTGTAACCGGACCTGCGTCCGTTTTCATTCCCGGTCCGACGAACTTCTTCTGAACAGCCCTCAGCGGAAGGCCGACGCACCCGTGACGGCCTGCCCGATGACGAGCTGGTGCACCTCCGAGGTCCCCTCGTAGGTGAGCACCGACTCGAGGTTGTTGGCGTGGCGCATCAGCGGGTAGTCGAGGGTGATCCCGGCCGCGCCCAGGACCGTGCGGCACTCCCGCGCGATGGCGAGCGCCTCCCGGGTGTTGTTGAGCTTGCCGATGCTGATCGCCGCGGGCTCGATGTGACCGGAGTCCTTGAGCCGCCCCAGGTGCAGCGCGAGCAGCATCCCCTTGCCGAGCTCCACGGTCATGTCGGCGAGCTTGGCCTGCGTGAGCTGGTAGGCGGCGAGCTGCTTGTCGAAGATCTCCCGCTCGCGGGCGTAGGCGATCGTCGTCTCCAGGCAGTCGCGGGCGGCGCCGATCGAGCCGAAGATGATGCCGAAGCGGGCCTCGGTCAGGCACGAGAGGGGGCCCGACAGTCCCCGCGCGTGGGGCAGCACGGCGTCGGCCGGCAGCCGCACGTCGTCCATCGCCAGCTCGGAGGTGATCGACGCGCGCAGCGACATCTTGTGCTTGATGGCGCTCGCGCTGAAGCCGGGGGTGTCGGTCGGCACGACGAAGCCGCGGACCTTGTCGTCGGTCTGCGCCCAGACGACCGCGACGTCGGCGACCGAGCCGTTGGTGATCCACATCTTGTTGCCGGTCAGGACCCAGTCGCCGCCGGCGTCCTGACGCGCCCGGGTGCGCATGCCGCCGGGGTTGGAGCCGAAGTCGGGCTCGGTCAGGCCGAAGCAGCCGATCGCCTCACCCGTGGCCATGCGCGGCAGCCAGGCGTCCTTCTGCTCCTCGGAGCCGTGTGCATAGATCGCCTGCATCGCCAGCGAGCTCTGCACCGACGCGATGGAGCGCAGGCCCGAGTCGCCGGCCTCCAGCTCCATGCAGGCCAGGCCGTACGCCGTGGCGCTGGTGCCCGCGCAGCCGTAGCCCTCGAGCTTCATCCCGAGCAGGCCGAGCTTGCCGAACTCCAGGGCGAGCTCGCGGACGGGGACCTCGCCGGTCTCGTACCACTCGGCGATCTCGGGCCGGAGCCGGTCGTCGACGAAGGAGCGGACCGTGTCACGGATCGCGCGGTCCTCCGCGCTGATCAGCGAGTCGGTGTCGAGCAGGGCGAGGGGGGTCAGGGGGGCGCTCACGTCCCCATCATGACCCGACGGCGGTCAGGCGCCGGTCAGGCCGCGTGGACGACGTGCGTGACCTCGGGCGCCGCGGTGGCGACTGCGACCTCGCTGGCGGAGATCCAGCACGACTCCATGACGGTGCGTCCGTCGGCGTTGCGGACGGGGATCCACCGCATGACGAGCTGGGGGGTGGTCATCTGGGATTCGTGCATGGGACACCTCGTGTTCATCTTGTGTTCACCAACACTAACATTTCCCCACAGGACCACCCAGTGGTTCCCGAAAGTGGCCGATGTCCCACCACCTGGGCCCACGAGAACGGCTCAGATCGATCCTGGCGCTCCACCGACGCCGAAGGGCCGATGGGCGCGTAGTCCCACGCGTCTCTCCGCGCGCAGCGGCACCGCCTGCGGTGCGATGCGCGTCACTCGAGCTCGGCCGTTGCGGCAAGTTCTTGCCCGATGTCGGGCAGGAAGTTGCACTTCGACAGTCAAGGGACGGACAGTCCTCTCGTGCTGCCCGATCCCGCCCTGATCGATCGCGTGGTGGCGAGCACCGGGCTCAGCCCGGCCGAGGCGGCGCGCGTGGTCGAGGACGTGCTGGCGTTCCACGCCGAGCCCGTCGAGGACTACGTGCGGCGGCGGCACGCCGAGCTGAAGACCTACGGAGCGAGGAACCCCCAGATCTTCGCCCGCATCGCCGAGGAGCTGGCCGACCGCGTGGTCGCCGCTCCCCGGCTCACCGAGCGGCAGCTGCGCCGCGTCATCTACGGATAGGACACCCCCATGTGCGGCATCGTCGGCTACATCGGCACCCAGCAGGCAGCACCCCTGTTGCTCGAGGGCCTGGCCCGGCTGGAGCACCGCGGCTACGACTCCGCGGGCGTGGCGGTCCTCGGCTCGGGCCTGAAGGTGGCCAAGAAGGCAGGACGCGTGCGTGACCTCGGCGCCGACCTGCCCAAGCGCTTCACCGGCAAGGCCGGCATCGGGCACACCCGCTGGGCGACCCACGGCCCGGCCAACGACGTCAACGCCCACCCCCACGTCGATGCCAAGGGCGACGTGGCGGTCGTCCACAACGGGATCATCGACAACGCCGCCGCGCTGCGTCAGCGCCTGAGCGACGACGGCGTCGACCTCGCGAGCGACACCGACACCGAGGTCATCGCCCACCTGGTCGCCCGCTCCACCGCCGACACCCTCGAGGAGCGGGTCGCCGAGGCCCTCGCCGCGATCGAGGGGACCTACGGCATCGCGGTCCTGCACGCCGACTTCCCCGACCGCATCGTCGTGGCACGCAACGGCAGCCCGCTGATCATCGGCGTCGGTGACAAGGAGATGCACGTCGCCTCCGACCTGGGCGCCCTGGTCCGCTACACGACCACCGTCGCCCACCTCGACGACGGCGAGATGGCGACCCTGACGGCCACCGGCTTCACGACCTACCGCCAGGACCTGACCCGGATCGCCCGCCAGGCCGCCGAGGTCGACATCGACCCTGCGTCGTACGACGCCGGCGAGCACGACTCCTTCATGCGCAAGGAGATGCTCGAGCAGCCGGCCGCGGCCGAGCGGGTGCTCCGGGGCCGGCTCGACGAGCGCTTCGGCACCGGCCACCTCGGGGGGCTCCACATGGACGCGCGGGAGACCCGCGCGATCAAGCGGGTCAAGATCCTCGGCTGCGGGTCGGCCTACTACGTCGGCCAGATGGGCGCCTCGCTGATCGAGGAGCTCGCGCGGATCCCCGCGGACGCCGAGGCGGCCAGCGAGTTCCGCTACCGCAACCCGGTCGTCGAGCCCGACACGCTCTACGTCGCGGTGAGCCAGTCCGGCGAGACCATCGACACCCTGCTGGCGGTGCAGGAGATCCGCCGCAAGGGCGGACGGGTCATCGGCCTGGTCAACGTCGTGGGCAGCGCCATCGCGCGCGAGTGCGACGGCGGGATCTACCTCCACGCCGGGCCCGAGGTCGCGGTCGCGAGCACCAAGGCGCTGACCAACATGTTCCTCGGCTTCGCGTTGCTGGCGCTCCAGCTCGGTCGGGTGCGCGACCTGTCGATCGCCGACGGCAAGCGGCTCATCGCGGGGCTGTCTCGGCTGCCCGAGCAGATCCAGGAGGTCCTCGACGGCGAGGATGCCCTCGCCGAGCTCGCGACCGACCTCGCGGAAGCGGAGTCCCTGTTCTTCGTCGGCCGTGTCCGGGGCTTCCCCGTCGCCCGGGAGGGTGCGCAGAAGTTCAAGGAGATCAGCTACCGCCACGCCGAGGCCTACCAGACCTCCGAACTCAAGCACGGCCCGCTCGCGCTGATCTCGCCCCACGTCCCGACCATCGCGATCGTCCCTGCCGACGAGCTGACCGACCGCAACGTGGGGGCCCTGCACGAGATCGCCGCCCGCCGGGGCCCGCTGGTCGTCGTCACCCACGCCGACGTCGACCTGGGCGAGGTCCCCTGCCGACGCATCGACGTGCCCCGCAACGAGCGCGAGCTGGACCCGATCCTGCTCACGATCCCGCTGCAGCTGCTGGCCTTCCACGCCGCCCAGGTGCTCGGCCACGACATCGACAAGCCCCGCAACCTCGCCAAGAGCGTCACGGTGGAGTGATCCCCCGGGTGGGTGGGTAGGACTCGCAGCATGAGTCGCCCCTCCCTGGCCCTGACCGCCGTCGCCGTGCTCGCCCTCACCCTCACCGGGTGCGGCGAGGACGACGGCGCGACCGACCCGCCCACCTCCGAGCAGCCCACCTCCGAGCAGGCCAGCACCGCAGGCGCCGCCGGCGCCACCGACGCTGCGGGCGCGGCCGGCGCACCGTGCGACGTCGTCACGGACGAGCAGCTCACCGAGGCCGCCGGGACGCCGCAGGCGGTGACCGGACCGACGACCGAGGGGCTGCGCACCGTCTGCGCCACGCGGGTCGACCCCGACGACAGCCTGCTGCTCCGATGGAGCCTCGAGGAGCCGGACCGCACGCTCGCCGAGCTGGTCGAGGAGGAGTCCGACCCCGGGCTCGCCCAGGAGCCGCTCGACCTCGGCGGGGTCGAGGCCGTCCTGATGACGGGTGACTACGGCGGGCAGCCGCTCGCCCGGGTCGTCACATCGGTCGACGAGGGCCTGCTCGTGGTCGAGGCGTCCGGCAACGGGCTGGGCGATCCCCGGCCCGAGGAGCAGCTCGTCGAGATCGCTACCCGGGTCGCCACGACGTACGCCGGTTGAGCCCGCGCCGTTTGTCGGCCGCCTCCGACGGGTAGTCACCCTCCAGCAACCAGCGGCACCCGGCAGCGAGAGGACCGACATGACCGGCGGACAGCTCACCATCGAGTGGGGCAACCTCGAGCGGATGTTCGCCGCCATGAACAAGGTCGGCGACCAGGCGTTCGAGATCGACGTCTACTTCGGCGACAAGGTGTGCGACCCCAGCGGCTTCGCCTACGACTCCTGCGCGCTCAAGCCCATCGGCGACATGCTGCCGCTGGTCGCGGGCTACTTCGACGACATGCGCCAGCTCTTCAACGAGCGGTGGCAGGGCGTCAGCGACGCCGTGCACACCTCCGCTCGCGCCATCGACATGCGCGACGGCGAGATCAACCACGTCTTCACCCACTACCGCGGGTCCGGCGTCCCCTCGCACCTCCTGCCGGCGCCCATCGACGTCGACATCGAGTTCTTCGAGATCGCCGACCTCGGTGCGGCGCTGACCGAGCCCGAGCCCGGCAGCGAGACCCTCAACCACAACAACGCCTTCGACGCGGCCTCCGCCACCTGGGACACCGCCCGCGACACGATCAACTGGGGCATCGACCTGATCAACAAGTGCGGCGTCGGCATCGAGCCGCTCAGCCCGCTGAGCCTGCGCGACTTCATCGTCTTCCCGCTCTCGGCCAACTACGCCCAGATCCAGGCCAACGCCTCCGCCTGCCGGATCGTGGACGGTGCGATGCAGCAGTGGGGCGGCAACTTCACCCAGCTGTCCGGCAAGGTCTTCCTGGCACTCGAGGGCCAGGCGAGCCTGGGCCTGGTGGCCCAGCTCAACCTCTACAACGCCGTCATGGCCCTGGTGGGCAAGGGCATCGGCGAGGGCTCGGTGGTGTTCACCGAGATCGCGAAGATGTCGGAGAAGATCGCGGTCGAGGTCGAGGACGTGCTCGTCATCCTCGGCAAGAAGCTCGCCAAGCTCAGCTCCAAGGTCGCCAGCCGGTTCGTGCCCGGCCTCGGCTGGGTGCTGCTGGCGGTGGACATCGCGCGCACCAAGGGCGCGATCATCCAGGACATCCTCGACGACATCGACGAGGTCCGCACGATCATCGACGACTGCTTCGCGCTGGTGGACGAGATCCAGGCGTGGGCCGAGACCCAGGCCGACCGCCTCGCCAAGTTCCAGGAGCTCCTCGCGGTCGTGCAGAGCCTCCCGGTCATCGGGGAGATGGTGCCGCTCGGCGACCTGCCGACCGATCTGAGCGAGATCGAGAACGCGCTGGGGGACGTGGCCGACTTCGGCAGCCCCGAGGGCGAGGAGACCGACACCCTCGACGGTGAGCTCGAGGACCTGGGCGACAACGACTACGAGGACTCCGCTGACACCGACACCACCGATGACTACGACGACGATGACGGGGTGCTGATGGCGCCAGGTCCGTTGGAAGGTGTCTACGACGAGGAGGGCTCGAGCACCTACGGCAGCACCGGGACGGTCGCATGACCGAGCTGCCGCCGGGGTTCTTCGACGCCTCGACCCCACCGGAGGACACGACCGCCGAGGTGCTGGAGCATCAGGAGCTCCAGGTCGCGACCCGTGGGCTCGAGGCGGCGCTGGCCCGGGTCGCCGAGCACGTCGCCGTCGCGCGCGAGCAGGAGGCGCGCGACGGTCTCGACGAGTCGACGCGGCGCCTCCTCGAGGGGCTGACCAGCGATCCCGAGGCCTCGCTCGAGCGACGCTCGCTGCACGACCGGGTCGCGGCCGGACGGCTGACCTGGGAGCAGGTCTGGACCGATCCGAGGGCCGAGGCCGGTGGCCGGGCGCTGGTGCTCGACGTGGTGCAGCAGCAGGCGTCCGACGCTGCGGCGGCACGCGTCCGGTTCGCCGAGGTGGAGGCGGCGGAGGCCGACGTACGACCGGAGTGACCAACGCCTCCGCGCCAAGGAAATGGGTGCGGAGTCACACAACCACTACCGTCATACCGTGAGCACCGAACAGACCGAAGCCGTCCAGACGCCTACTTTTGCCGAGCTCGGCCTCGGCGACGCGGTCCTGAAGGCCCTCAAGGACGTCGGCTACGAGAGCCCGTCGGCCATCCAGGCCGCCACCATCCCGCCCCTCCTGGCGGGCAACGACATGGTCGGACTGGCCCAGACGGGCACCGGCAAGACGGCTGCCTTCGCGCTGCCGATCCTCGACCAGCTCGACATCAAGCAGAAGAAGCCGCAGGCCCTCGTGCTCGCCCCGACCCGTGAGCTCGCGCTCCAGGTCTGCGAAGCGTTCGAGAAGTACGCCGCGCACACCCGTGGCGTCCACGTCCTGCCGGTCTACGGCGGCCAGGCCTACGGCGTCCAGCTCAGCGCCCTGCGTCGCGGCGTCCACATCGTCGTCGGCACCCCGGGTCGGATCATGGACCACCTGGAGAAGGGCACGCTCGACCTGAGCGAGCTGCGCTTCCTGGTGCTCGACGAGGCCGACGAGATGCTCAACATGGGCTTCGCCGACGACGTCGAGACGATCCTCGCCGACACCCCCGACACCAAGCAGGTCGCGCTGTTCTCCGCGACCATGCCGCCCCAGATCCGCCGGCTGTCGAAGAAGTACCTCAACGACCCGGTCGAGATCACGGTCAAGAACAAGACGACCACGTCGGCCAACACCACCCAGCGCTACCTCATCTGCAGCTACCCGCAGAAGGTCGACGCCCTCACGCGCATCCTCGAGGTCGAGAACTTCGAGGGCATGATCGTCTTCGTCCGCACCAAGAACGAGACCGAGACGCTGGCCGAGAAGCTGCGCGCCCGTGGCTTCTCCGCCACCGCGATCAACGGCGACATCGCCCAGGCCCAGCGCGAGCGCACGGTCAACCAGCTCAAGTCCGGCAAGCTCGACATCCTCGTCGCGACCGACGTCGCCGCGCGCGGTCTCGACGTCGACCGGATCAGCCACGTCGTCAACTACGACATCCCGACCGACACCGAGTCCTACGTCCACCGCATCGGCCGCACCGGCCGCGCGGGGCGCAAGGGCGACGCCATCTCGTTCGTCACGCCGCGTGAGCAGTACCTCCTCAAGCACATCGAGCGCGCCACCCGCCAGCCGCTGACCAAGATGTCGCTGCCGACCGCCGAGGACGTCAACGTCACGCGCCTCGCGCGCTTCGACGACCAGATCACCACCGCGCTGAGCTCGGAGTCGGTGCCGTTCTTCCGCGACGTCGTCACCCACTACATGCGTGAGCACGACGTGCCCGAGGTCGACGTCGCGGCTGCGCTGGCGATCGTGCTCCAGGGCGACACCCCGCTGCTCCTCGACCCCGCCGTCGAGCGCCGCGCCGCCCAGAAGGAGCGCGAGAAGAGCGCGCGCCCGGACCGTCCCGAGCGTGGCGACCGGCCCCAGCGCGGCGAGCGCCCCGAGCGTCGCCCCCGCGGCAACCCGGACGTGCCGATGGCGACGTACCGGATCAACGTCGGCAAGCGCCACAAGATCGAGCCTCGCCAGATCGTCGGCGCCATCGCCAACGAGGGCGGCCTGAGCCGCGGCGACTTCGGCCACATCCAGATCCGGCCCGACTTCTCGCTCGTCGAGCTGCCGGCCGACCTGCCCACCGAGGTCTGGAAGAAGCTCGAGTCGACCCGCATCAGCGGCAAGCTCATCGAGCTGTCCGAGGACGGCGGCCCGACCCGCTCGGCCCGTCCCGCTTCCGGCGGCGACGACGAGCGCCCGTTCAAGAAGCCGCGCCACAAGAAGTCCGACTCCTAAGGGCTCTTGCTCGCTCGTCCCGGTGGGTCGGGGGGAGCGGGCTTCGTCCGACGCTCGAGTCGTGTGCCGCAGCGCCCGCCTGAGCGC
>NZ_CALRWD010000081.1:0-21235 GCF_943371775.1 Nocardioides psychrotolerans | reverse complement strand
GCGCGTCCGTAGTATTGACCCTCGGTGCGTTGACGCGTGCCCAGCTCTGCCCGGCAGCCCACCACGCGGGTGGTCGTGGCCCGGGGCAGACCCAGTTTTTTCAGTGAGACAACGAAGGAGACCGCGGTGTACGCGATCGTGCGCGCAGGCGCCAAGCAGCAGAAGGTCGCCGTGGGCGACGTCATCGAGATCGACAAGGTGAAGACCGGTGTCGGCGAGTCGGTGACCCTGCCGGTCGTGCTCGTGGTCGACGGCGAGACCATCACCTCGACGGGCCTCGACAAGGCCGGAGTGACCGTCGAGGTCCTCGGCGCGTCCAAGGGTCCCAAGATCGTGATCCAGAAGTACAAGAACAAGACCGGTTACAAGAAGCGCCAGGGTCACCGCCAGAAGTACACCCAGGTCAAGGTCACCGACATCTCTCTCTGAGCCTGGCTCGAGACACACCCGAAGGACTACGAAATGGCTCACAAGAAGGGCGCCGCGTCCACCAAGAACGGTCGCGACTCCAACTCCCAGCGCCTCGGCGTCAAGCGCTTCGGTGGTCAGGCTGTCAACGCCGGCGAGATCATCGTGCGCCAGCGCGGCACCCACTTCCACCCGGGCAGCGGCGTCGGCCGCGGCGGTGACGACACCCTCTTCGCGCTGATCCCCGGCGCCGTGGAGTTCGGCCGCAAGCGCGGCCGCAAGGTCATCAACATCGTCCCGGGCGAGTGACCTGACGCTCGCTCGTTCCACCTCCGCGCAAGGGCGTCCCTGATACCGGGGTCGCCCTTTCGCTATTTTCTCGACAACGACAACAGACAAGGCGGTGAACCATGGCAGTCCCGACTTTCGTCGACAAGGTGTCGCTCCACGTGAGCGCTGGTCGCGGCGGACACGGCGTGGCCTCGGTGCACCGTGAGAAGTTCAAGCCCCTCGGTGGGCCTGACGGTGGCAACGGCGGTCAGGGCGGCTCGATCATCCTGCGCGTCGACCCGGACGTCACGACCCTGATCGACTACCACCACAGCCCCAAGCGGACCGCCGAGAACGGCGGCCACGGTGCGGGCTCGCACAAGAACGGTGGCCACGGCTCCGACCTGGTGCTCATGGTTCCTGACGGGACCGTCGTCACCGACGCGCAGGGCAACGCCCTCGCCGACATGATCGGTCCTGGCACCGAGCTGGTCATCGCAGCCGGTGGACGCGGTGGCCTCGGCAACGCGGCGCTGGCCAGCTCCAAGCGCAAGGCGCCGGGCTTCGCGCTCCTCGGCGAGCCCGGTGACGAGCTCGAGATCCGTCTCGAGCTCAAGGTCGTCGCCGACATCGGCCTCGTCGGCTTCCCGAGCGCCGGCAAGTCGAGCCTGATTGCGTCGATCTCGCGGGCCCGGCCCAAGATCGCCGACTACCCCTTCACGACGTTGGTCCCCAACCTGGGAGTGGTCACTGCCGGCGAGACGACGTTCACCGTCGCCGACGTGCCCGGCCTGATCGAGGGTGCCAGCGAGGGCCGCGGCCTCGGCCACGACTTCTTGCGTCACATCGAGCGCTGCGCGGCGCTGGTCCACGTGATCGACACCGCCACCATGGAGCCCGGCCGCAACCCGGTCGAGGACCTCGACATCATGGAGAACGAGCTCACCCGCTACGGCGGGCTCGAGGACCGACCGCGCCTGGTCGCGCTCAACAAGATCGACGTTCCCGACGGGCGCGACATCTCCGACATCACCATCGACGACCTGCGTGAGCGCGGCCTGCGCGTCTTCCCGGTCTCGGCCGCGAGCGGGGAGGGGATGCGCGAGCTGACCTTCGCCATGGCCGAGATCGTGCGCGCCGCCCGCACCGAGCGCGAGGTCGTCGCGGCGCAACGGATCGTCCTGCGGCCCCCCAATGCCGACAGCGACGAGGACTTCACGGTCCAGGAGTCGCCCGACGGGTGGCGCGTCAAGGGGACCAAGCCCGAGCGCTGGGTGCGCCAGACCGACTTCAGCAACGACGAGGCCGTGGGGTTCCTCGCCGACCGCCTCAACCGTCTCGGCGTGGAGACCAAGCTCGTCAGGCTGGGGGCGGTCGAGGGCGACACCGTCATCATCGGCTCCGACGAGAACTCCGTGGTCTTCGACTTCAAGCCCGGCATCGATGCGGGCGCGGAGAACCTCGCGCGTCGCGGCGAGGACGAGCGCTTCGAGGAGAAGCGCCCTGCGCACGGTCGTCGCAAGGCCATCCAGGAAGGCATGGAGGACCGCGCCGAGACCGAGACCCGCGCCGACGTGGCCCGGCGCCTCGACAAGCCGGAGAAGTACGGACCCAAGGCCTACGTCATCGGCTCGCCCGAGGACCCCGACTGGGCTGAGAGCGACCCCGACGCATGACCGAGGGCCTGCGGCTCGAGGTCACCGGCGCACGCCGGATCGTGGTCAAGGTCGGCTCGTCGTCCCTGACGAGCGCCGCAGGCGGGATCGATCCCTCCCACCTCAGCCAGCTCGTCGACGTCCTGGCCGCTGCCCGACAGCGCGGAGCCGAGGTGGTGCTGGTGTCCTCGGGCGCGATCGCGGCCGGGCTGGCACCGCTCGGCCTGGCGAAGCGGCCGCGCGGGCTGGCCGCCCAGCAGGCGGCCGCGTCGGTGGGGCAGGGGTTGCTCGTGCACCGCTACACCGAGGAGCTCGCCCGTCACGGCGTCGTGGCGGGTCAGGTCCTCCTGACGCTCGACGACGTGACCCGGCGCTCGCACTACCGCAACGCCTACCAGACCTTCGCCAAGCTCCTCGAGCTCGGCGTGCTGCCGATCGTCAACGAGAACGACACCGTCGCGACCAACGAGATCCGCTTCGGTGACAACGACCGGCTGGCCTCCCTCGTGGCCCACCTGGTGCACGCGGACCTGTTGGTGCTGCTCTCCGACGTGGACGGTCTCTACGACGCCGATCCTCGCGAGCCCGGCGCGCGCCGGATCACCGACGTGACCTCGCCCGCCGACCTCGCACAGGTGCGGATCGGAAGCGCAGGGGCGGCCGGGGTGGGCACCGGCGGCATGCAGACCAAGGTCGAGGCGGCCCGGATCGCCACCGGCGCCGGCATCCCGGTGGTCCTGGCGGCCGCCGACCAGGCCGCGGTCGCCCTGGCCGGTGAGGCGATCGGCACGCTCTTCCACGCCACGGGTCGTCGTCAGCCGACGCGGTTGCTCTGGCTGGCCCACGCGACCGAGCCCAAGGGGACGCTCCTGCTGGACCCGGGCGCCGTACGCGCGGTGGTCGAGCGGCACGCCTCGCTCCTGGCCGCCGGCATCACCGGCGCCATCGGTGCCTTCACCGCCGGCGACCCGGTCAACCTGGCCGGCCCCGACGGGGTGCCCGTCGCGCGCGGCCTGGTCAACTTCGACGCCGACGAGGTGCCCCAGCTGTTGGGTCGCTCGTCGCAGGACCTCAAGCGCGAGCTGGGGGCCGCCTACGAGCGCGAGGTCGTCCACCGCGACGACCTGGTCCTGCTCTGACCCCAGCCCCGGCGGTCAGACGGCGATCGTGAGCCCGATGGTCACGACGTCGCCCAGCGCGAGCGACTCCGCCGTGCGGATCTTGTCCTTGAGCGGCACGACGTAGCCGCCGTCCTTGGGCCACAGCGCCGTCGTGACGTCCGTGGCGCCGACGCGCACGGTCGCGGGGATCATGCCCCAGCCATAGCTGACCATCGGCGAGACGGCGAGGAGCTCGGCGCACTCGTCCTCGGGCACCGACACGAAGTGGTAGGGCGCGGGGCCGCGCCACTCCCAGATCTCCCCGGTGAACTCCAGCTCCATGGATCAACCGTAGGACAGGTTGCGGACGTTCCGAGGCGGTTAGGCTCGTCCCGTGCATGGTCAGGTGCCCGGCCCCGCGGACGACGGTCCCGGCTCCGACGCGACCCTCAACGCGCTCTACGACCTGGTGCCCGACGCCGAGGAGGTCGACCTGGCCGAGGAGGTCCGGCTGGAGCAGGAGCAGTCCTGGGCCCTCGAGAACGCCGGGTTCGTCGAGGAGGGCCGGCTCGCCCCGGTCGAGGACCAGGCACCCGACGAGCCGCCCACGCCGGCACCGGACGAGCGCCTCACCGACAACCAGGTCCAAGGCTTGCTGGAGCACGTGCTGGGCGCCGAGGTGCTCGACGACGAGGACCCGCGGGGCCACGAGACCTGAGGGTCGCTCTCAGGCGCCTTGGCTACGGTGTCGGCACGCGCGCCACCCGGCGTACGACGACCCGGAGGAGCCTGGAGTGACCAAGGAAGCACGCGACATCGAGCGGATCTACAAGACCGAGGACGTCGTCGCCAAGCTGCGTCGCCTGGCGGACGCCCTGGAGACCGGTGACTCGTTCCGGATCCAGATCGCCGGCGAGCGCTTCCGGGTGCCGAAGCACGCGGAGTTCTCGATCGAGCACGAGCGTGGCGACGGCGAGGAGGAGGTCGAGTTCCAGCTGAAGTGGAGCATCGCCGAGTCCGAGGACGACGCCGACGGCGAGGACGACACCAGCGTCGTCTGAGCAGCCTCAGACCGCGGTGAAGGTCGAGCTCACCACGACGCGGCCGCGCCGGTCGCGCACCTCGAAGCCCGCGGCCGACGCACGCAGCACCGTGGAGTTGAGGTTGCACAGCATCTCCCGCTCGCCGGTGCCCACGAAGCCGCCCGCGGGGTAGCGCCGACCGTCGGTGCCGAGCACGGTCACGACGTAGCGGCGGCCCTCGTCGAAGCCGCTGGCGGTGAGCTTCACCTCGACGCCCCAGGTGTGGTCGACCAGGTCGGCGTCGGCCCGGACCCCTGAGACGCCCACGGCGACGGTGACGTCCTCCGTGGGGACGGCCGGCGCGGGGTCGGGCCGGGTGACGACCAGGCCGACCACGACGACCACGGCAGCGGCGATCCCGCCGACGGCGGAGAGGGCGGCCTGCCGGCGCCACGTCGTACGACGCTCACGGTCGCGCTCGGCGGCCACCGCGGTGACGACCCGGTCCTGGAGGTCGGCGGGTGCCGCGGGGACGTCGGTGGGACCCGCGGACCGGAGCTCCGCGAGGACCCGGGCGGGGGGCACCAGCTCGTCGAGCTCGGCGCGGCACCCCGCGCACGTGCCGAGGTGTGCCTCGACGTCGGCGGCCTCGTCGTCGGCGAGCCCGCCGAGCACGTAGGCACCGAGGCTGATCCGCAGCTGCTCGTGGTCTGTCATGGCCGCACCTCCATCTCTTCCATCACGACGCGGAGCGCCTTGAGTCCGTAGAACACCCGGCTGCGCAACGTGCTCTCCGGGATCCCGAGCTCGGCCGCGACCTCGGGGTAGGGGCGGTCGGCCAGGTAGGTCTCCGCCAGTGCTCGGCGGTGGTCCTCGCCGAGCCGCCGCAGGGCGTCCTCGACGAGGATCCGCCGCAGCTGCTCCTCCCACCCGTCCGGCACGGCCGGGGCGGCCTCCTCGAGCGTCGGGTGGTCGGCCAGCGCCCGCAGCCACGGGCGCGAGCCGCGGGCCCGCTGGGCGTCGACCACGACGTTGCGGGCGATCTGGAACAGCCAGGTCCGCAGGCTGGCCCGCCCGACGTCGTAGGTCTCCCGCGCCCGCCAGGCACGCAGGAAGGTCTCCTGCACGGCGTCCTGCGCACCGCCCTGGTCGCCCAGCGCGCGCAGCGAGAGACGGTAGAGCTCGTCACCGTGGGCTGCGTAGGCAGCCCGCACGGCCTCGGGTGTCGAGAGGTCGGTGACGACCCTCGCGGGAGGGGGGCTCATGTCCGTCCTTCGGTGCGGTCGCGCTGGACGACGGGTCGGCAGGCGAGGTCAGCGCACGACGACCGAGAAGTCGGTGACCGCGGCACCCTTCGGGAAGGTGCCGACCTTGCGCACGTCGCCCGTGGTCAGGTCGACCGTCCAGAGACCGACGGTGCCGCCGCTGGTGAAGGAGGCGAAGCCGGCGTTGCTGGTGGCCTTGCCGCCGGTGACACCGCTGGCGATGTCGAAGCCGACCTGGCCGAAGAGCTTGCGCCCGGTCGAGCCCTGCGGCGTGATCGTGCCCGCGTTGGCGGGCACCTGGAGCGAGACGTTGCCCAGCGTGGCGTTGAGGTCGTAGAGCGCCGTGCCGGTCTGGTCGCTGTTGTCGTTGTTGGTGTAGGCCGCCGCCTTGATGCCGCGCACCGGGTCGGCGACGTCGGGGGTGTTGAGGCGTCCGTCGACCGTCGTGGTCTTCTCGGCGAAGGAGTAGCGCAGGTTCTGCCCCGCGTTGCTCACGATCCGCAGCGCGTCGGCGGCCGGGTTGACGTCGACGCCGAAGCTGACGCCCTTGAGCGGCGCGCTGAGGCGGCCCACACGGTTGGCGTCGGCGGTGCGGGTGTTGATCGTGTAGATCCCGCCGTTGTTGCCCACGGCGTAGAGCGTCTTGTTCTTCACGCGGAAGTCCAGGCCCACCAGTCGCTTGTCGCCCTTGAGGCCGGTGACCTTGGCGATCCGGTCGGCACCGCCCGGGCGGTTCACGTCGAAGCTGACCAGGGTGCGGTCGGCGGTGATGCCGAAGGCCTGCGTCGGGGCGGGAGCGGCGGTGGCGCTGGTCGACATGGTGGCCACTGCCGCGCCGGCGAGCATCGTCGCGGAGGTCAGGGCTGCGAGGGTGCGCTTCATGGTCGTCTCCTTCGTCGTCGGCGCGCTGGTGCGCGCCGGTTCAGGAGGGGATACGGGCGGGGGAGCGCACCTGTTGAACGATCCGGTCGCTAGTTTCGGAGCATGTCCCGCGTGCTCCCCTCGCTGCTCTGCGCCGGGCTCCTGCTCTGCGGGCTCGCCCTCACCGTCGTGCGTCTCGTGGAGCCCGACCTCGCGCGGGCCGCGCAGCTCCAGGCGTTCACCCCCCTCGCGCTCCCGGCGTACGCCGCCGCGCTGGTGCTCCTGCTCCTCCTCGCGCTCCGGCGGGCCACCCGGAGCCGCCTCCTGGTGGTGCCGCTCGGCGTGGCGGTGGCCGGTCTCGCGCTGCACGCCGTGTGGTTCGCCCCGCTCGTGTCGGGGTCGGTGCCGGGAGCGGCTGCTGGCGCGCCGACGACGGGCGTCATGACCGCCAACCTGCTGGCCGGCGCCGGCGACGCCACCCGGCTGGTGGTCGAGGCGAGCGAGGCGGGCACCGACGTGCTGGTCGTCAGCGAGGTCACCCGGGGCGACGTGGCGGAGATGGAGGGGGTCGGGCTGTCCGACGTGTTCCCGCACCGGCTCGGTCAGGCGGAGGCCGCCGACGGCTTCGTGGGAGCGACGATGGTCTTCTCCCGCGAGCCGATCGAGCTGGTCGAGACCCTCGACACCACCTTCGACGGGATGCTCGTGCGCACCGGCGACCTGAGCGTCCTGGCGGTCCACCCGGCGCCGCCCACGCTCTACGCGGACTGGAAGGCCGACCACCGGGCGATCCTCGAGGTCGCCCAGGCCGAGGAGGTGGACGTGATCGCGGGAGACCTCAACGCGACGCTCGACCACGCCCCGCTGCGGGCGCTGGTCGACGCGGGCTACCGCGACGCGGCCGAGCTCACGAACTCCGGGCTGGCAGCGACCTGGCCGGTCGACGGCGGCTTCCCGGTGCTGAGCCTGCTGCCGCCGTCGGTCGCGATCGACCACGTGCTGGTCTCCGAGGCTTGGACCGTCACCGCTACGCGCACCGTCGACGTGCCCGGCTCCGACCACCGCGCCGTCCTCGCCACGGTGGCGCCGCGATGAACCTTCCGCCGCCCCCGCCCGAGATGGACGACGCGGAGTTCCTCCGGTGGTGGGGCCGGTGGGAGCCGTTGACGCCGAGCACGGTCGGTGCCTTCATGGCGGGCTTCGACCGCCCGTGGTGGGTCGTTGGCGGCTGGAGCGTCGAGGTCTTCACCGGGGTGCGGCGCGAGCACGAGGACCTCGACATCTCGATGCTCACCTGCGACGCCCCGGCCTTCCGCGACTTCCTGGGCGACCGCTGGACGCCCTTCGTGGTCAGCGCCGCCGGCCTCCGGCCCTACCGCGTCGGCGGGCCCGACGTCGACCGCGAGGGCCAGCTCTGGGTGCGTCGGGACGCGGGTGCTCCGTGGGTGCTCGACGTGCCGCTGACGCCGGACACCGACGGCTGCTGGACCAACAAGCGTTGGCACGACCACGTCGCCCCGGTCGAGGACGTGACCTGGGTCGGCGACGACGGCGTGCCCTACCTGCGTCCGGAGGTCACGATCATGATGAAGGCGCGCCTCGACCGACCCAAGGACCGCGCCGACCTCGAGGCCTGCTGGCCGCTGCTGGGCTCGGCCGAGCAGGAGTGGGTGCGCGACACGATCGCGCTCGCGCACCCCGGTCACCCGTGGCTGGAGCGGCTCTGAACGCCAGCACCGGTCCCGCCCGACGACCGTGATGGGCGCCGGCGACCCGCGGCGCCGTACCCTGGGAGGGCGATGAGTCAGTCCAGCCCCGATCCGGTCGTCTACCTCGACCACGCCGCCACCACGCCGATGGTGCCCGCGGCGGTCGACGCACTCACCGCACACCTCCTCGACGTCGGCAACCCGAGCTCGCTGCACGCCTCCGGGCGTCGCGCACGGCGCATCGTGGAGGAGTCGCGCGAGACCATCGCGCAGGCCGTCAACTGTCGACCCGGCGAGGTCGTCTTCACCGCCGGCGGCACCGAGGCCGACAACCTCGCCCTCAAGGGCATCTTCTGGGCCCGTCAGGGCACCGACGCCCGCCGCACCCGCGTGCTCACCACCTCGGTGGAGCACCACGCGGTCCTCGACCCCGTCTTCTGGCTCGGCGAGGACGAGGGCGCCCAGGTCGAGCTGCTGCCCGTCGACCGCGACGGCCGCCTCGACCTCGAGGCGCTGCGCGCGAGCGTCGAGCGCGACCCCGCGTCGGTCGCCCTGATCTCGGTCATGTGGGCCAACAACGAGGTCGGCACGCTCCAGCCCATCGACGAGGTCGTCGCGATCGCCGCCGAGCACGGCATCCCCGTCCACACCGACGGCGTGCAGGCCATCGGCACCGTCCCGGTCGACTTCGCGGCCTCCGGGGTCGACGCGCTGGCACTGACCGGGCACAAGGTCGGCGGCCCCTACGGCGTCGGCGCCCTCGTCGTACGACGTGAGCTCGCGGTCACCGCGTTGGTGCACGGCGGTGGCCAGGAGCGCGACATCCGCAGCGGCACCGTCGACACCCCGGCCATCGCCGGGCTCGCGGCCGCGGTCGAGCTGGCCGTCAAGCACCAGCCCGAGCACGCCGTCCGCATGGCCACCCTGAGGCGCCGGCTCGTCGAGGGTGTCCAGAGCGCTGTGCCCGACGCGGTGCTCAACGGCCCGGCCCTCGACGACCCCGCGGCGCGCCTGCCCGGCAACGCCCACCTGAGCTTCCCCGGCTGCGAGGGCGACTCCCTCCTGATGCTCCTCGACGCCCGCGGCATCGAGTGCTCGACCGGCTCCGCCTGCTCCGCCGGGGTCCCGCAGCCCTCGCACGTGCTGCTGGCGATGGGACGCGAGCCCGAGGATGCGCGCAGCTCGCTGCGCTTCTCGCTCGGTCACACCAGCACCGAGGCCGACGTCGACGCCCTCGTCGCGGCGATCGGTCCCTGCGTCGAGCGTGCGAGGGCAGCCAAGGCATGAAGGTCCTCGCTGCCATGTCCGGCGGCGTCGACTCGGCCGTCGCCGCGGCCCGCGCCGCCGAGGCCGGACACGACGTCACCGGCATCCACCTCGCCCTCTCGCGCAACCCCGCGTCCTACCGCTCCGGCGCCCGCGGCTGCTGCACCATCGAGGACTCCAACGACGCGCGCCGTGCGGCCGACATCATCGGGATCCCCTTCTACGTCTGGGACCTGAGCGAGCGCTTCCACGAGGACGTCGTGGAGGACTTCATGGACGAGTACGCCGCCGGCCGCACCCCCAACCCCTGCCTGCGCTGCAACGAGAAGATCAAGTTCGCCGCCGTGCTCGACCGTGCGCTGGCCCTCGGCTTCGACGCGGTCGCCACGGGCCACTACGCCCAGCTCCGCACCGGCGACGACGGGCTGATCGAGATGCACCGGGCGAGCGACCACGGCAAGGACCAGTCCTACGTCCTCGGCGTGCTCGACCAGCACCAGCTCGCGCACTCGCTCTTCCCGCTCGGCGACACCCACAAGTCGGCCGTGCGCGTCGAGGCCGCCGAGCGCGGGCTGCTGGTGGCCGACAAGCCCGACAGCCACGACATCTGTTTCGTCGCCGACGGCGACAACGCGGGCTGGCTGCGCGAGAAGCTCGGCGACCGCGCGCCCAACCATGGGGGAGCGATCGTGGACGACGCGACCGGCGAGGAGCTCGGCCGGCACACCGGCACCTACGGGTTCACGATCGGCCAGCGCAAGGGCCTGCGCATCGGCACCCCTGCCCCCGACGGCAAGCCACGCTTCGTGCTCGACATCGAGCCGGTCTCCGGCACCGTCACCGTCGGCCCGCGCGAGCGGCTGGCCGTCGACCGGCTCAGCGGCATCAAGCCACGCTGGTGCGGGACCGTGCCGCACCGCCTGGAGGGCACCGTGCAGCTGCGCGCCCACGGCGACGAGCACCGGGCCGTGGTCCTGGTGCGCGGCGCGGACGTCGACATCGAGCTCCTCGACCCGGCCTTCGGCATCGCGCCGGGCCAGGCCGCCGTGATCTACGACGGCACCCGCGTCGTCGGCTCCGCGACGGTCGCCGCGACAGCCAGCGTGGCCATCGCATGACCCGGGCCACCGGCATCGGATCGATGCCCGGCTCCGACCAGGCCGCCTTCGACGAGGCCGTCCGCGTCGTCCTCGGCTCGCTGCCCGACCTGCCCCACCTGCCCGAGGTGCCGGGCCGGGGCGCTCCTGCCGGCATGCTCGGTCGCGGCCTCGCGGTGATGGCGTCACTGGGTGCCGACCTGCAGCCCGCCGGGTGGCGGCTCACCGATGCCCCGGGCGTCGATCACCGCCGCGCGCGCAGCCTGCTCGCGCAGGACCTCGACGGGCTCGAGGAGCAGGCGCAGGACTACACGGGCACCTTCAAGATCCAGGTCGCCGGCCCCTGGACGCTGGCCGCGACCGTGGAGAAGCCCCGCGGCGACAAGCTGCTGTCCGACGTCGGCGCCCGACGCGAGCTCGCGCAGGCGCTGGCGGAGGGGCTGCGCGACCATGTCCGCGACGTACGACGACGTCTGCCCGGCGTCGACCGCCTGGTCGTCCAGGTCGACGAGCCGATGCTCGCGGCCGTGCTCGACGCGGCGATCCCCACGGCCAGCGGCTTCGGTCGGCACCGGGCCGTCCACCCGCCCGAGGCCTCGCAGCACCTGGAGTGGGTGCTCGGGGCGATCACCGACGAGGGCGCCGAGCCGTGGGTCCACGCGTGCGCGCCGTCGACCCCGTGGGGCCTCGTGCGCGGAGCGGGAGCGAGGGGGTTGTCGGTCGACCTCGACCAGCTCGGTGCGCGCGACCACGACCAGCTCGGGGAGGCGCTGGAGGCGGGGGAGACGGTCGTCCTCGGCGTCGTACCGACCCTCGACCCGGACCCCGAGCCCACGGAGAAGGCGCTCGTCGAGCGGGTGCTGCGCTGGCTCGACATGCTCGGTCTCGATCCGGCAACGATCGGGGACCGGCTGCTCGTCTCGCCAACCTGCGGGCTGGCGGCTGCGTCAGAGCCTTGGACACGACGTGCCCTGCAGCTCGCGACCGGCAGCGCGGGGCACCTGACCTAGCACCAGGAGACGACCCATGGCTTCTCGGACCGCCGCCCTCGCCGGCACGGCCCTGCTCTCGCTCGCGCTGCTCGGGGGGTGTGGCTCCGGCGCCCCGGGCAGCGACCCGACCGGTCTCGGCACGCCCGGCCCCGACGCCGGGTCGGGCGACGTGCCGATGACCGCGCGGGGGCTGGCCGCGCTGGCGTTCGTCTACCTGTCCGACGACACGGCGAGCCGGGCGGCGGCCTACTCGACCTACGAGACACCGTCCGGTGAGGTGGGCGTCGACCTGCGCTACGGCGGCGGGGAGGGCGACGACGGCGACCTGGTGAGGGTCCTGGTGACCCCCGAGCCCGAGGAGGACCCGCGCTGCGAGAGCGGCGATCAGCGGTGCGTCGAGCGCGAGGTCGACGGCGGCACGCTGGTGCTCGCCTGGGAGGAGGTGGCGCCCGAGGAGGACCCGGGCGTGGTCCTGCTCTCGCTGGTGCGCGAGGACGAGGTCGCCTCGGTGCTCTATGCCGGGCCCGCCATCAAGGGCGACCCGCGCGAGATCGACCTGCCGATCGAGATCTCCGCGCTCGAGGAGCTGGTGCAGGACCCGCGGGTCGGCGTGACCACCGACCAGGAGGTCGTCGACGCCGGCGAGGAGGTCGAGGACTGGGAGGGCGGCGAGGCTCCGGACACCGCCGACCCGACCCCCGTGCCGGTCTCGCCCCAGGCGCTCAAGGGCTTCTTCCTCACCTACTCCGGGCTGTCCGGCTTCAGCGGCACGAGCGACATCCCCCGGGTGGTGGAGCCGTTCGGTCCGGATGCGGTCGGCATCGGCATCTCGATCAGCAGCGACCACGTGCGCTACCGCGACGTCGAGGTCGTCGCCTCGCCGCAGGCGCCGGAGTGGCTGGCCGCGGACCCGTGCGCGACGCCGGGCTACGCCTGCGAGACGTACGACGGCGCGCTGGGGCCCGTGCACCTCCTCTGGCGGGCGGGACGCACCGGCGAGGCGTGGCTGGTCAACTTGCGCGCCGACGAGGTCGTCGCCTTCCGCTTCGACTCCTGGAAGGTGCCCGAGCAGGAGCAGGCCGTCGCCGGGTCGATCGACCTGCGCACGCTGCGCTCGATGCTCGACGACGACGTGCACGTCGGCATGATGTCGACGGCCGGGCTGGAGCGCGTGCAGTTCTGACCCGCGTCGCTGCCCGACGCACGACGGCCCGGACGCTCCTCGCGGAGCGCACCGGGCCGTCGTACGGGCTGGTGGGCGTCAGCCGACGTGGACGCCCTCGGGGCCGTCGGTCGCCAGCTCGGTGTGCTTGACGTCCAGGAAGAGCCAGATGACCGCGGAGGCCGCGAGCATCGTGATGGCACCGACGAGGAACGCGTTGGTCGCACCCTCGGTGAAGGAGGCCTGGAAGAGCGCGCCCTCGAGGAAGGACTGCCCGGTGCTCGGGTTGATGGCCGTCGGGTCGACCCCGGCGGATCCGAGCCCCTCGGCCATGGGCTGGGCCACGGTGTCGATGCGGTTGTTGACGAAGTGCAGGGACACCGTGCTGAGGGCGGCGAGGCCGAGGGCGCCACCGATCTGCTGCATCGTGTTGAGCACGCCCGAGCCGATGCCCGAGTCCTCGGCACGCACGTGGTGCACCGCGGTCAGGGTCAGCGGCACGAAGGTCAGGCCCATGCCGATCGACATCGTCAGGACGAAGGGGAAGATGCTGGTCCAGTAGTTCAGGTCGGCACCGATCGGTCCGGTCGCACCGAGGACGGCCGAGACCGAGTCGGCGACGTCGATGCGGGAGAACATGAACAGCGAGAACGCCGCCAGCAGCGTGCCGACGCCGGCGATGTAGCGCGCGTCGATGCGGTTGACGAGGTTGGAGGACAGACCCGCGCCGATCACGATGCCGAAGGAGAACGGCAGGAACGCGAAGCCGGTGCGCAGCGAGGAGTAGCCCACGATCTGCTGGATGAAGAGGCTCAGGAAGTAGAACATCGCGAACATCGCGGCCGGTGCCAGCATCATCGCCAGGAAGCTCGCCGCACGCGTGCGGTTCTGGAAGATGCGGATCGGCAGCAGTGCGTGCTCGGTGCGCGACTCGATGATCGCGAAGAGGACCAGCAGGCCGACACCGGCCACCAGGCTGGCGATCGTCCAGGTGTCGCCCCAGCCGTGCTGTGCCTCACCGGCACGGGTCAGGCCGTAGACGAGGCCGAGGAGGCCCAGGGTGCCGGTGACGGCGCCGGGCACGTCCATGCGACCCCGCTGCGGCTCGGACTCGCGCAGGAAGCGCGGCGCGAGGGCTGCGGCCACGAGGCCGATCGGGGTGTTGATAAGGAAGGTGAAGCGCCAGCCGCTGACCTCGAGGCCGAGGATCTCGGGGTTGAGGCCGGTGAGCCAGCCACCCAGGATCAGGCCGACGGCCGCACCGGCACCCGACATCGCGGCGTAGACCGCAAAGGCGCGGTTGCGCTGCGGGCCGGCCGGGAAGGTCGTGGTGATCAGGGCGAGGGCCGCAGGGGCGGCGAGCGCGGCGCCGAGACCCTGCAGGGCGCGCGAGCCCAGCAGCATCGCCTCGTTCTGGGCGAAGCCGCCGATCAGCGAGGCGATGGCGAAGACCACCAGGCCGATGGCGAAGACACGGCGTCGGCCCAGGAGGTCGCCGAGACGGCCACCGAGCAGCAGCAGACCACCGAAGGCCAGGGCGTAGCCGGTGACGATCCACGACAGGTTGGCCTGGGTGACGTCGAGGTCGGCGCCGATGTAGGGAAGCGCGATGTTGGTGATGGTGCCGTCGAGGACGACCATCAGCTGCGCCACGGAGATGAGCACGAGCGCCCACCCCAGGTGGAGCTCCTTGGCCGAGGACTGGTCCTCGGTCTCCTGGATGTCGGTCATGTGTCTTCCTTCTGTGCTGCGAGCGGATGCGGTGCGCCGAAGGTGGCGGCGGGGATGATGATCTGGTCGATGACGCGGGCGATGACCGCCTCGTCGGGGGTGTGGCCGAGCAGGAACAGGCGGTGCAGGACGATCCCCGGCACCGCGGTCGCGAGCAGGTCGAGGTCCACGTCGGGGTTGACCTCGCCGCGGTCACGGGCCCGCTCGAAGATCTGGAGCGCGACGCCGACCTTGGGGCCGATGAAGTCGCGTCGGAAGGCCAGTGCGAAGTCGGCGTCGCGCGCCACGGCCGTCAGCAGGCTGGCGAACACGGCGATCTGCTGGTGGTCGGTGAGGCCGCCCATCCCGCAGAACGACGCGACGAGGTCACCGCGCAGGGTGCCGGTGTCGGGCACGATGAGGGGGCCCTTGTGCGAGAGCAGGGCATCGATGACCAGGCTCGCCTTGTCGTTCCAGCGGCGGTAGAGCGTGGCCTTCGACGCCTTGGCGCGGGTGGCCACGGCGTCCATGGTGAGCCGGTCGTAGCCGAGCTCCGCGAGCACGTCGAGCGTGGCGTCGAGGATCTCCTGCTCGCGAACCCCCTCGACCCGGGGACGGGTGTGCGCGGCGACGGTGCCGGACGCCGCGGAGGTGCCGCTGTGCTCGGTGCTGGTGCTCACGCCGCCTCCTGTCCGTTGGTGCATCGTTCACCTGGATGAAACGAAACGGTTCCGTTTCATCCAGGTCAACAGGATGGCACGCGAAGGCATTCCCGATCCAGCGGGTTTCTTGCGGGTGGTCTGGTCCGGGTGGCGATCAGCCCAGCAGGTCCAGCGAGGTGTCGATCGCGAACGTGTTCCAGGCGTCGACGCGGCGGAACATGTAGTGCCCGACGCGGCCCATGTCGGTGAACGACGCGGAGGAGGCGATCGGGGTGGCCCGCTCGAGGTAGGCGCGGGTCATCCGGGCCGAGGTGATCTTGTCGGTCCGACCGTGCGCGGCGTGGACCTGGCGGCCGCTGAGGGTGTGCACGGGGTCCTCGGGCGACCACCAGGGCGCGACGGCGACCACGCCGACGACCGAGGGGGCGTCGGCGACGTGGACCGCCGTGCGACCGCCCATGGAGTGGCCCAGCAGCACGACGGGCACGTCGCCGAGCTCCCGGCGTACCTCCTCGATCGCCCAACGGGCGTCGTCGACCGGAGCCCCGTGGTTCCAGCCGCGGACGGTGTAGCGCAACAGCCAGGTGCTGACGCCGGCCGCGTGGGCGCGCGGGGTGATCGAACGCTGCATCGCGGCGAAGCGGCGCCAGGAGGCGCTGCGGTGGTCGACGGACTGCATGCTGGCCTGCTTGCCCCCGTGCAGCATCAGCACCACGCCGCGCGGCTCGGAGGCGACGTCGAGGCGGGTGACGGAGGGCCCGGGCGCAGTCTGCTCACGGGTCGTCTCGGGGGCGGCCATGACAGTTCTTCGGAGCGGCGAGACGCCCGGATGGTGCCGGGACGTGTGCTGGGCATGTCGGTGGGACCCGGCAAGATGGGCGCCATGAGCAGCCCCGAGCCGAGCCCGGTCACCCCCGAGGCCCGCGACGAGCACCAGCAGCTGGTCGAGCAGGTGGAGGACGCGCGCTGGCGCTACTACGTCCTCGACGACCCGACCCTCGACGACGCCGACTTCGACACCCGGATGCGCGCCCTCGAGGCGCTCGAGGAGGCCTTTCCCGAGCTGCGGACCCCCGACTCCCCGACGCAGAAGGTCGGCGGCGCGGTCTCGACCGAGTTCACCGCCGTCGACCACCTGCGTCGCATGGAGAGCCTCGACAACGCGTTCTCCTACGACGAGCTGGCGGCGTGGCACGCCCGCCTCGCGCGCGACGGGATCGAGGACCCGGCGCTGCTGTGCGAGCTCAAGGTCGACGGCCTCGCGATCAACCTGCTCTACGAGAAGGGCCGGCTCGTCCGCGCCCTCACCCGGGGGGACGGCGCGACGGGGGAGGACGTGACCCCCAACGTCAAGACGATCGACTCGGTCCCGCACCGGTTGCGGGCGAGCGAGGAGTTCCCGACCCCCGACCTGGTCGAGGTGCGGGGCGAGGTCTTCCTGCCCAAGGACGCCTTCGAGCGGCTCAACGCCTCGATGGTCGACGCCGGCAAGCCGGTCTTCGCCAACCCGCGCAACGCCGCGGCGGGGTCGTTGCGGCAGAAGGACCCCCGGGTCACGGCCACCCGGGCGCTGGGGATGGTCTGTCACGGCGTCGGGGCCCGTGAGGGCTTCGAGCCGCTCGCCCAGTCCCAGGCCTACGACGCGCTCGCGGCCTGGGGCCTGCCGACCTCGGAGGCGGTGCGGGTGCTGCCCACCCTCGAGGAGGTCCAGGCCTTCATCGCCGACGCCGGCGAGCGACGCCACACGATCGTGCCCTACGAGATCGACGGCGTGGTGGTCAAGGTCGACGACGTCTCGCTGCAGCGACGCCTGGGCTCCACGAGCCGGGCGCCGCGGTGGGCCATCGCCTTCAAGTACCCACCCGAGGAGGTCAACGCCAAGCTCCTCGAGATCCGGGTCAACGTCGGTCGCACCGGTCGGGTGACGCCCTACGGCGTGATGGTGCCGACGCGCGTGGCCGGCTCGACCGTGGAGAACGCCACGCTCCACAACGCCCACGAGGTCAAGCGCAAGGACGTCCGTCCCGGCGACACCGTGATCCTGCGCAAGGCCGGCGACGTGATCCCCGAGATCCTCGGCCCGGTGCTGGCCCTGCGACCGAAGGGGCTGCGCCCGTGGCGGATGCCCACGACGTGCCCCTCGTGTCGCACCCCGCTGGCCCAGCAGAAGGAGGGCGACAAGGACCTGCGCTGCCCCAACCACGAGGTGTGCCCCGCACAGGTGCGCGAGCGGGTCTTCCACGTCGCCGGTCGGGGTGCCTTCGACATCGAGGGCCTCGGCTACGAGGCGGCCGTCTCGCTGCTCGACGCGAAGGTCATCGCCAACGAGGGCGACGTCTTCGACCTCGACGCCGCCCGGCTGTTGCGCACCGAGCTCTTCACCCGTGCGGCCAAGAAGACCGAGGAGGAGGTCGCCACCGACGGGCGGGTGCTCTCCGCCAATGGCCAGCGCCTCCTCGACAACCTCGGCAAGGCCAAGGCGGTCCCGTTGTGGCGGGTCCTCGTCGGGCTCTCGATCCGGCACGTCGGTCCCACCGCGGCGCGGGCGCTGGCCACGGAGTTCGGCTCCATGAGCGCCATCCGCGAGGCGACCGAGGAGCAGCTGGCGGCGGCCGAGGGGGTGGGGCCGACGATCGCCGAGGCCGTCATCGAGTGGTTCGCCGTCGAGTGGCACCGCGCCATCGTCGACCGCTGGGAGGCGTCGGGGGTCACCATGGCCGACGAGCGCGACGAGTCGACGCCGCGCACGCTCGAGGGGCTCACCATCGTGGTCACCGGGTCGTTGGTCGACTTCAGCCGTGACTCCGCCAAGGAGGCCATCCTCAGCAGGGGCGGCAAGGCGGCCGGCTCGGTGTCGAAGAAGACCGACTTCGTCGTGGTGGGGGAGAGCGCCGGCTCCAAGGCGGAGAAGGCAGAGCAGCTGGGCGTGCCGATCCTCGACGAGAGCGGTTTCAAGCACCTCATCGAGCACGGCCCGCCCGCGGCTGGACAAGAGGCGTAGGGTCGAAGGCGCGGTCGCTGACCGAGGGTCACCACCCCTCCTCGGCTCGGGATGGCTGGCCTCGCGCCATGACCCCCGGAAGAACCACATGACCACCTCGAAGCCCACGTGGCTCGACCCTGCCTGTCCGCCGTGGTGCGTGCGCGAGCACGTCGAGGACGACCACCCCGACGACCGACGTCACCAGAGCGCCGAGGAGGTCCTGCCGGCCGTGCGCGGGGACTTCCCCGGGCCGGAGGGCTCGGGACCGGACGGTGGGCCCCGCGTGCACGAGGACTGGCTGGTGATGGGACACCGTGCCGTCGAGGAGGACGCCACGTGGGTCCACGTCGGTCAGGGGGAGGGGCGCGAGATCTAGATCGACGTCACCCGTGACACCGCGCAGCGTCTGCGCGACGCTCTGACGCGGTGCCTCGACCGGCTCGCGTGAGTCGCCCGCGGGTCACCGGCCGCCGGTGACGTCCGGGGGGTTCGGTGGGAGCAGGTCCTCGACGGCCAGTCCCAGGACCTGGCACAGCGCGATCAGCGTCACCAGCCGGGGGTTGGCGGGCGTGCCCGGTCGCGACTCGCCCTTGTCGTACTTCTGGTAGGTGTAGGTCGAGATGCCGGCCGCGTGCGCGACCCGGGCCTGGCTGAGCCCACGGACCTGACGGGCTCGCACGAGACGGTGCCCCATCTCCCTCGCGTAGAGGTCCCAGGTGGCAGGCGAGTCGGGCCGGTTCGTCACCGGGTCCACCCTGGTCCCCCCGGGCACTGCCTATGAGTCATACCTGATAGGCAACATTTCGTCACGGTCCAGGTCGATGCATCCCCTGCAGCCGGAAGAGGTCGCCGTCGGCGGTCCACCCGTAGTCGTAGGTCGCGCCGGGTGCGGTAGAGCGAGGCCCACGAGGCGTGGACGAACTCGGTGAACTCCCCGTCGGAGGGTGGACGTGGCATCGGTGACTCCCGTGCCCTGGCCGGTCACCCTTCCAGATGCGCGCACCCCTGGAATCGGTCGGTCGGCGTCTCAGACGAGGTCGGCGAGCAACGCCGTCGCGTGTGGCTGGTGCAGGAGCTGGCGCTGCAGCGACGACCAGAGCTCGACGCTGCTGCGTGGATCGGCATCGCGTGCCTGGAGGACCTCGTCGAGCCAGGTCTGCATCTGCGTCAGCACGGAGGGGTCGCGGGTGAGCAGGGCGCCGGCCACGCTGTCGACGACATAGGGCACCGAGGTGACGAGCACGCCGCGCCAGTCCTCGGGCGGGAGGTCGGCAACGAGGCTGAGGTCCAACCGGGCGCACAGGTCGTCGAGGACCAGGCTGCTGAGGTCCGCGCTGCAGGCGCGGATGCGCTCGGCCTCGCGCACCTCGGGCGGGACGAGGTCCGGCAGGGAGTCGGTGCGGACAGGGAGGTCGATGAGGACCGGGAGCGCCTCGTCCGCCGTGGCGGCGTAGGCGGTCGCCCCGATCCTCCTCGCACGCAACCCCTCCCGGTCGAAGGCGCTGCCGCCCACCATCACCGGGGTCCGCAGGTCGCGGACGAGCTCGACCAGCGAGGCTGCTGCCCCCAGCGACGAGACGAGCGACGCGCTGAGGAGGACCGCGCGAGGACGGGTCCTGCTGATCCGGTGGGCGAGCTCGGCGGCGTCGACCTCGCCGAGGCGGTAGTCCACCCGCACGCCCGCGACGCGCAGCTTCACGGCCAGGAGCGTGGTCGCCATCGTGTGCCACTCCTGCTCGACGCAGGTGAGGAGCACGCGCGGGCCGCGGGCCACGCCGGTCCGACGTGCGGAGAGCCGGTCGAGGACCCGCTCGTTGACGCTGGTCGCATGGTGCTCCTGCAGCACCGTCCACCGGTTGCAGGCCCAGAGGTCGCCGACCCGAGCCTGGGAGGCGGCGATGAGACGGTCCAGCACGTCGCCGAGCGGGACCCCGCGGTCCAGCACGGCGCAGAACACCGCGTAGGCGGCCTCGACGTCACCCTCGGTCGTGGCCGTCCAGTAGGACTGCACGTCCTGGGTGTGCACGAGACGGAGGGCCATGCTCGATTGCATCCTCCCGGGCACTCGTTGGCAAGGGGCTCCGGTCACGACCTGGGGGCAGCGGCAGGTGGCGTCACTCCTAGGATGGGTGCCATGCCTGAAATCACCAGGGACGAGGTCGCCCACCTGGCGACGCTCGCCCGGATCGACCTGGACGACGCCGAGCTCGACCACCTGGCGCCGCAGCTGTCGGTGATCCTCGAGTCCGTCGCCTCCATCACGGGCGTGGCCGGCGACGACGTGCCGCCGACCTCGCACGCGATGCCGCTGACCAACGTCTTCCGCGAGGACGTCGTGGTCCCGGGCCTCACCGCCGAGCAGGCCCTCTCGGGCGCCCCTGCCTCCGAGCAGCAGCGCTTCTCCGTCCCGCGGATCCTGGGGGACGAGCAGTGAGCGACCTGACCCGCATGACCGCCGCCCAGCTCGCCGACGCGCTCGCCGCGGGCGAGACCACCTCGGTCGAGATCACCCAGGCCCACCTCGACCGCATCGCGGCCGTCGACGGTGCCGTCCACGCGTTCCTCCACGTCGACGCCGAGGGAGCGCTGGCCCAGGCCGCCGCGTCCGACGCCCGGCGCGCGGCGGGCGCGCCTGCGAGCGTCCTCGACGGCGTCCCGATCGCGGTCAAGGACGTCCTGGCCACCGAGGGGCTGCCCACCACCTGCGGCTCCAAGATCCTCGAGGGCTGGATCCCGCCCTACGACGCCACCGTGGTCGCCCGGCTCAAGGCCGCCGGCCTGCCGATCCTGGGCAAGACCAACATGGACGAATTCGCCATGGGCTCCTCCACCGAGCACTCCGCCTACGGCCCGACCCACAACCCGTGGGACCTCGACCGGATCCCCGGCGGCTCCGGCGGTGGCTCGGCCGCGGCGGTCGCCGCCTTCGAGGCGCCCCTCGCGCTCGGCACCGACACCGGCGGCTCGATCCGCCAGCCGGGAGCCGTCACCGGCACGGTCGGCGTGAAGCCGACGTACGGCGGGGTCTCGCGCTACGGCCTCGTCGCCATGGCCAACTCCCTCGACCAGGTCG
>NZ_CALRWD010000080.1:0-21656 GCF_943371775.1 Nocardioides psychrotolerans | reverse complement strand
GTGCCCGACGACGTGCCCACCGCGCGGGCGCGGTCGATGGTCGTGCGCCGGCTCAAGTCGATGTCGCTGACCCAGCTCACCGTCCGGCGCCGCGAGATCGCCGATGCACTTCGCGAGGTTGTGGACCTCGAGCTCTGGAACGCCGGTGGCTCCGGCTCGGTCGAGGCCACTGTCGCCGATCCCGTCGTCACCGAGGTCGCGGCCGGCTCCGGCCTGCTGGTTCCGACGCTCTTCGACCACTACCAGTCCTTCGAGCCGCGCCCGGCCGCCTTCTTCGGCGTGCCCGTCGTGCGGCGGCCCTCGCCCGACATCGCCACCGTCCACGGCGGCGGGCTCGTTGCCTCCGGAGCCGCGGGGGCCGACCGCCTCCCGACCCCGTGGGCACCGGCGGGCCTGCACCTGACGGGGCTCGAGGGGGCCGGCGAGGTGCAGACCCCGCTCACCGGCAATGCCGCGGGGTTGCTCGCCATCGGCGACCTCGTGTGGTTCCGCCACGCCAAGTCCGGCGAGCTCTTCGAGCACACGACGACGGTCCAGCTGCTCAGTGGCGAGGCCTTCGTCGACGAGGTGCGGTCCTACCGTGGCCACGGTCTCGCCTTCTGACGTCGCCCAGGTCGTCGTCGACCTGCTCGGCTCGCGCCCAGCGACCCTGGGGGCCGGGCGGTTGCTGTGCGTCGACGGCCCGGCAGGGTCGGGCAAGACCACGCTCGCCGGCGCCGTCGCAGCACTGACCGGCAGCCGGGTGGTGCACATGGACGACCTCTACGACGGCTGGGGCGGCCTGCCCCGGGTGACCGACCAGCTCGCGACGATCCTCGACCCGCTCGCCGCGGGGCGTCCGGGCAGCTACCGGCGCTTCGACTGGGTCGCCGAGGAGTACGTCGAGACGCTCGCGGTCGCGCCGTCCCCGCTGCTGGTCCTGGAGGGCGTCGGCTCCGGCTCGGCCGCCCGCGCGGCGCTCTGCACGGTGCTGGTGTGGGTCGAGGCACCGGCTGACCTGCGCCTGACCCGCGGCGTCGCGCGCGACGGCGTACGCCTCGAGGAGGAGTGGCGTCGCTGGATTCTCGACGAGGCGCAGCACTTCGCCCGGGACCGCACCCGGGAGCGTGCCGACCTGGTCGTGGACGGCACCGGGGTCGAGGCTCCCCGTGTGACCGACGCCCCGGCCGCGAACCACGATCCCTCGGGAAGCGTCACCTAGGTTGTGAGCGTGCTCCCCCGGTCCAGGTCGTCGCGGGCGGTGCTGGCCGGTGTGGTCGGTGTCGTCCTGGTGACCGCTGCCCTGCTGCTCCCGGGCCCGGCGACCGCGCCGATGAGCGCCGACGACCTGGTGCCCGGCCGCACGGCGGCGCCGGTCGGCTCGGCTGATCCGGGTGCCGCGGCGCAGGAACGGCGTCGCAAGCCCAACATCGTCGTCGTGATGGCCGACGACATGCGCGTCGACGAGCTGCGTTTCATGCCGTCGCTGCGGGCCAGCGTGGTCAAGCACGGCCTGACCTTCCAGAACTCCTTCTCCCCCTACCCGCTGTGCTGCCCGGCGCGCGCGTCGTTCCTCACGGGGCAGTACGCGCACAACCATCGGGTGTTCTCGCACGAGGATCCCTACGGCTACGGCGCGTTCGACGACTCGCGGACGCTCGCGACCTCGCTGCGCGACACCGGCTACACGACGGGGTTCGTCGGCAAGTACCTCAACCGCTACGGGCCCGCTCGCTCGCGGGTCAGCGGCCGCCCGTCCTTCCGCTATGTGCCCCGCGGGTGGACCGACTGGCGGGCCTCGATCGACCCCGGCGTGCCCAGCGTCCGCGGCAGCACCTACGACTACATGGACACACCCTTCAACGTGAACGGTCGCGTCGACGAGTCGCACCGCGGCAAGTACAGCTCGTTCGTGATCGGCAACTTCTCGGTGGAGATGGCGCGCTCGTTCAGCCGTCGCGCCCAGCCGTTCTTCCTCTACGTCAACTACGTCGCCCCCCACTTCGGCGGGCCGACCGAGCCCGACGACCCGCCCCGCTTCCTCACCGACGCGCGGGGGCGCCCCCAGGACGTGCGCACCCCGGCCCGGCCACGATCCGTGCGCGGCCGCTTCGACGGGCTGATCGACCGCGCCGCCGGACTCCCCCGCGGTGGCGGTCCGAGCGAGCGCGACATCTCCGACAAGCCGCGATCCTTCCGGATCCAGCCGGAGCTCAGCCCGCGCGAGCGTGCCGCCGTACGCACCTTGACGCGGCAGCGCGCCGAGGCGGTCTACGTCATGGACCAGCAGATCGGCCGGCTGGTCCAGGAGCTCAAGCGCTCCGGGGAGTGGCGAGACACCGTCTTCATGTTCACCTCCGACAATGGCTACTTCCTCGGCGAGCACCGTCGGCGCAGCGGCAAGGTCCGCGCCCACGAGCCGTCGCTGCGGGTGCCCTTCGTCGTCACCGGCCCGGGGATGCGGCGCCAGGCCGACCGTTTCGACCCGATCACCACCATCGACGTGTCCGCCACGATCCTCGACCTCGGCAACGCGCACCCGCCGCGTCGGGCCGACGGGACGTCGCGGCTGACGACGATGCGTCGCGGCGACCGGGGCTGGGTCACGCCCGTCGTCGACGAGGCCACCGGCACCGAGGGCCGCGGGGTCCGCTCCCCCGGTTTCTCCGGTCCGCGCACGTCCATCGGGGTGCGCACCGCGCGCTACTCCTACATCCGCAACCGCACCGGCGAGCACGAGCTCTACGACCTGGTCCGCGACCCGCTCCAGCTGCAGAACGTGCACGGCCGACGGGCCTACCGCGCCGTCGAGCAGGACCTCTACCGGACCTGGTGGCGCACCCGCAGCTGCGCCGGCGACACCTGTCGGGTGCGGCTGCCCGCGTCGTTGCGCGCCACCCCGCGGCAGTCGGCCGCCATGACGCGCGCCTACTGGCGGAAGGTCACCCGGGTCTACGGCTTCTGACTCCTGCCCGACCGCCCGGGGGGCGATGGCGCACCCGGTCGCCGAGTCGGCGCAATGTTGTCGCGTGGGCGAAGCCCGCAGCCGGCTCGGCGCCCTCGCCGGCTGTCCCCTGCAACATCGCGCCGACTCGGCGTACGCCCGACAACATCGCGCCGGCTCGGCGCCCTAGGGTTGGCCGGTGATCCCACCCAGCGGCGAGCAGTTCGAGATCAGCGGCGGCGGCTATCGCGCGGTGGTCACCGAGAGCGGGGCGGCGCTGCGCTCCCTGACGTACGCCGAGTGGTCGCTCGTGGACGGCTTCGGCGAGGACGAGATGTCCTACGGCGGGCGCGGGCAGCTGCTGATGCCCTGGCCCAACCGGATCCGGGACGGCCGCTACTCCTTCGGCGGCACCGAGCACCAGCTGGCGCTGACCGAGCCCAAGCGGGGCAACGCCTCCCACGGCCTGGCGCGCTGGGTGGCGTGGAGCGTCGAGGAGCACACGGGGCACTCGGTGTCGCTGCAGTACCGGTTGATGGCGCAGAGCGGCTATCCGTGGACCCTCGACCTGCACGTCACCTACGACCTGTCCGCGGACGGCCTCACGGTCACCCAGACCGCGACCAACACCGGCCCCGCGCCGGCGCCCTACGCGTGCGGCGCCCACCCCTACCTCAGCGTCGGCCCGGGGCCGGTCGACACCTGGGAGCTCACGCTGCCCGCCGACACCCGCACGCTCACGGACGAGCGGCTGCTGCCCGTGGGCCGGGAGGCGGTGGAGGGCACGGCGTACGACTTCCGCGTGGCGCGGCCGCTGCGACGTGTGGAGCTCAACGACACCTTCACCGACCTCGCCCGCGACCGTCGGGGCATCGCGACCACGCTGGTGCGCGACCCGGCGAGCGGCCGCGGCGTGGCGCTGTGGGTCGACGAGCACGTGCGGTGGCTGCTGCTCTACACCGCGGACGACGTGGCGGGCCTGGAGCGTCGCTCGATCGCCGTGGAGCCGATGAGCGCCGGTGTCGACGCCTTCCGCTCGGGCGAGGACCTCGTCACGCTGGCACCCGCGGGCGAGCCCGGCGACCAGCTATCGGTCTCGTGGGGGGTGCGCGCCGTCGACTAGCGCGCGCAGCTCACCCACGGCGATGCGGGCGCGCCGACCGTCGGAGCCCTGGATGGCGAGCACGGAGACCGTGGTGCCGTCGGCCAGGTCGAGCGTCACCCACGGCGCCCCCGGGGGCAGCCGCACGGCGATGATCTCGGCCCAGGCGTAGTGGTGACGGCGGTAGCCGTTGACCACCACGAGGCCGTCGTCCTGCGCGACGGCGCGCGAGCGCACGACCGCGTAGATGGCGACGAACCCGAGCAGGCCGAGCCCGAGCACGGTGCCGCGCTGGAACGGCGTGACCGAGGCCCGGGTCTCGTCGTCGAAGCTCAGCCAGAGGAAGAGGATCACGACCACCAGCGCCCCGAAGGCCGCGATGCCGGCGATCCGAGGGCCCGCCGGGCGCCAGGTGCGCGGCAGCGGGACGGTCCCCGACTCAGAGGCGGCAGGCATGGATGTCCGTCGTGAGGATGCCGCGGGCGCCGATGCCCCAGAGCTCGTCCATCAGGCGCTGGGCGCCGGCGCGCGGGACCATGGCCCGCACGGCGACCCAGCCCTCGCGATGCAGCGGGGAGATCGTGGGGCCCTCGATGCCGGGCGTCAGGGCGACAGCCTCGGTGACGTGGCGCTCCTCGATGTCGTAGTCCATCATCACGTAGCTGCGGGCCACCAGCACGCCGTCGACGCGGCGCTTGAAGATCTCGAAGCCGGACGGGACGTCGCCGGTGCGGGTGATCAGCACGGCCTCGGACTGGAGGATCGGGTCGCCGAAGGTCTCGAGGCCGGCCTGGCGCAGCGTGCTGCCGGTCTCGACGACGTCGGCGATGACGTCGGCGACCCCGAGCTGGATGCTGGTCTCGACGGCGCCGTCGAGGCGGGTGACGGTCGCGTCGATCCCCCGCTCCTCGAGGAAGGCCCGGACCACGCCGACGTAGGACGTCGCGATGCGGGTGCCCGCGAGCTGGGCGAGGTCGGTGAAGGCCCCGGCGGGACCGGCGAAGCGGAAGGTGCTGCGGCCGAAGCCGAGCTGGAGCGCCTCGTCGGCCTTGGCGCCGGAGTCGCGGAGCAGGTCACGACCGGTGATGCCGACGTCGAGGGTGCCTTCGCCGACGTAGAGCGCGATGTCGCGCGGGCGGAGGTAGAAGAACTCCACGCCGTTCTCGGCGTCGATGAGCGTGAGCTCCTTGGAGTCCGTGCGCTGGCGGTAGCCCGACTCGCGCAGGATGTCGGAGGCAGACTGCGACAGCGATCCCTTGTTGGGGACGGCGACGCGCAGCAGGCGGGCGCCGCTGGGACCGGAGCTGGTGGGGTCGGACAAGGGGTCCTCCTCAGAGGTGGGTGTAGACGTCGTCGAGGTCGAGGTCGAGGGCGAGCATGAGCACCTGCGCGTGGTAGAGCAGCTGGCTGATCTCCTCCGCGGCCCGATGCTTGCCCTCGTGCTCGGCGGCCATCCAGGACTCGGCGGCCTCCTCGACCAGCTTCTTCCCGATGGTGTGCACACCGGCGTCGAGCTCGCGCACGGTGCCGGAGCCTTCAGGGCGGGTCCGGGCCTTCTCGCTCAGCTCGGCCCACAGCTCGTCGAACGTCTTCACGATCGGCAAGCCTACGGGGGCGAGCCGCTAGCCTCGCCATCGTGTCCACCATCACCCCGGGGCCTGTGGCCCAGCCCACGGTCGTCCAGCGCCAGTGCCCCCTCTGCGAGGCGCACTGCGGCATCCGCGTCACCGTGCAGGGCGACGAGGTGCTGCGGATCGAGGGCGATCCCGACGACGTCCTGAGCCGCGGCTACGTCTGCCCCAAGGGCACCGCGCTCAAGGCCCTGCACGACGACCCCGAGCGGCTGCGCACCCCCCTGCGCCGGGTGGGTGACAGCTTCGAGGAGATCGGCTGGGCCGAGGCGTTCGACCTCGCCGGCCGACGGCTTCGCGCCGTACGCCGCGAGCACGGGCGCGACGCCGTGGGCGCCTACTTCGGCAACCCGACGGCCCACTCGACCGCGGTCTTCGCGATCGAGGGCCTCAAGAAGGTGCTGCGCAGCCGCAACGTCTTCTCGGCGGCGTCGATCGACCAGTTCCCGCAGTACCTCGCCTCGGAGCTGATGTTCGGCGACCACACGATCCTGCCGATCATGGACATCGACCACACCGACCACCTCCTGGTGCTCGGCGCCAACCCGGCGGTCTCCAACGGCTCCATCACGACCATGCCCGACGCCCGGCGACGAGTGAAGGACGTGGTGGCGCGCGGCGGCCGTGTGGTCGTCGTCGATCCCCGGCGCACCGAGACCGCCCGGCTGGCCTCCGAGCACGTCGCGATCAAGCCCGGCGGCGACCCGCACCTGCTGCTGGCGATGCTGCACGTGGTCTTCCGCGACGGCCTCGACCGGGTGCCGGCGTGGGCCTCCGGCCTCGACGACGTACGACGGGTGGTCGCCGACCGCACGCCCGAGCGGGCCGCCGCGGAGTGCGGTGTCGACGCGGCGACCATCGAGCGGCTGGCCCGCGACTTCGCGCTCGCCCGCAGCGCGGTCGCCTACGGACGGCTGGGGGTGTGCCACCACACGACCGGCACGGTGACCCACTGGCTGATCAACGTGCTCAACGTGGTGACCGGCAACCTGGACCGCACCGGCGGCGCGATGTTCACGACGCCCCCGGTCGACCTCGGGCGGGTGCTGCGGCTGCTGTGGGGCTCCTCCTCGCACGGCACCTACCGCAGCCGCGGGGCCGGGCTGCCCGACCTCAACGGCGAGCTGCCGGTCGCCGCGATGGCCGACGAGCTGACGCGTCCGGGCCCCGGTCGCGTGCGCGCCCTCGTCGTCGCGTCGGGCAACCCGGCGCTGTCGGCTCCGGACGGCCGGGCCGTGCACGAGGCCCTGCAGGGGCTGGACTTCCTGGTCTGCGTCGACCTCTACCTCACCGAGACCTCGCGGCTGGCCGACCTGGTGCTGCCCCCGATCAGCCAGCTCGAGCGCTCCGAGCTGGACGTGGTCTTCCCGGCGTTCAGCGTGCGCAACAACGCGCGCTGGTCACCGCGCGCGATCGAGCCTGCTCCGGACGCCCTGGAGGACTGGGACATCCTGCTCGGCCTGGCTGCCGAGCAGCTGTCCGGCCCGGGCTCCGGCCTGCTGCGCCGGGTCGTGCGGCGGGTGCTGCGCGTCGTCGACGCGCACCAGGTCACGTCGCTGCTGATCCTGGTCGGACCGCAGGGTCCCTTCAGCCGGGCCCGTGGGTCGCGCCTCCCGCGCGGTCGACGCGGGCTCACCGCGCGACGGGTCCGGTCGACGCCCGGTGGTGTCGACCTGGGTCCCCTCGAGCCCCGGCTGCCCGCGATCCTGCGCACGAAGGACCGCACGGTCCACCTCGCTCCTGCCGAGCTGCTCGACGCGCTGGCGGAGGCACTGCCGCCGGCACCGTCCGGCGTACGGCCCGAGCCGGAGGCGGACGGCTTCGACCTGCAGCTGATCGGGCGCCGTCACCTGCGCAGCAACAACTCCTGGCTTCACAACGTGCCGGCGATGGTCAAGGGCGCGGAGCGCTGCACGGCGCTGATGCACCCCGACGACGCGGCCGCGCGCGCGCTGGGCACCGGCGACGTCGTCGAGGTCACCTCGCGCGTCGGCAGCATCCGGCTGCCGCTCGAGGTGAGCGACGAGGTGCGTCCCGGCGTCGTGAGCATCCCGCACGGCTGGGGCCACGACGCCGACGGCTCGCGGTGGAGCACCGCGAGCGCCCGCCCGGGCGTCAACGTCAACCTGCTGACCGACAGCACCCTCGTCGACGCCCTGTCGGGCAACGCCGCGGTGAACGCGACGAGGGTGCGGGTGGCTCAGGCCTCGTAGCCGCGCTTGACCCGCTTGATGGTCTGCGCGGTGAGCAGGGCGGCCGCCGTGGCTTCCCAGCCCTTGTCCTCGACCGAGCCCTCGAGCCCGGCGCGGTCCAGGGCCTGCTGCTCGGTGTCGCAGGTGAGCACGCCGAACCCGACGGCCGTCGTGTGGTCCAGCGCGACCCGGGTCAGCCCGTCGGTGGCCGCGGTGCACACGTAGTCGAAGTGCGGGGTGCCGCCGCGGATGACGACGCCGAGCGCCACCACCGCGTCGTAGCCCTGCGCGGCGAGCGCCGAGGCCACGACGGGCAGCTCGAAGGTGCCAGGCACGCGCACGACGACCGGCGCCTCGACCCGGTGGGCCTTCAGCGCCCGCTCCGCCCCGGCGATGAGCCCGTCCATCACGACCGTGTGCCAGCTCGCGGCGACCACGGCGACCCGCAGGTCGTGGCAGTCGACAGGTGCCTGGTCGGGTGCTCCGTGGCCGCTCATCGCACAGCTCCTTCGTCGAGACCCGCCCCGTCGAGCAGCGGCTCGTCCAGGTCGGGCAGGTGGTGGCCCATGCGGTCCCGCTTGGTCAGCAGGTAGGCCAGGTTGTGGTCGTTGGGGTGCGGGGTCAGGGGGACCCGCTCGGCGACGCGGATGCCGAAGTCCTCGAGGTTGCTGACCTTCTCGGGGTTGTTGGTGAGCAGCCGCACGCTCTCGATGCCGAGGTCGCGCAGGACCTGGGTGGCGGTGCCGTAGTGGCGTGCGTCGGCCGGCAGCCCCAGGTCGAGGTTGGCGTCCACGGTGTCGCGGCCGCCGTCCTGGAGCTGGTAGGCCTGGAGCTTGGCCACCAGGCCGATCCCCCGCCCCTCGTGGCCGCGCAGGTAGACCACCACGCCGCGCCCCTCCTCCACGATGCGCTCCAGCGCCTCGTCGAGCTGGGGGCCGCAGTCGCAGCGCGCGCTGCCGAAGACGTCACCGGTGAGGCACTCGGAGTGCACCCGGGTCAGCACCGGATCGGAGCCGGCGACGTCGCCGTAGACGAGCGCGATGTGCTCGCTGCCGTCGACGGTGATGCGGTAGCCGAAGGCCGTGAAGTCGCCGTGGCGGGTCGGCAGCCGGGTCTCGGCGACCCGCTCGACGAGGTTCTCGTGGCGGCGGCGGTAGCGGACCAGGTCGTCGATCGAGATCATCGCGAGGTCGTGCTCGTCGGCGAACGCCCGCAGCTCCGGAGCGCGCTTCATCGTGCCGTCGTCGTTGACGACCTCGACCAGCACCCCGGCGGGGGTCAGGCCGGCCAGCATGGCCAGGTCGACGGCCGCCTCGGTGTGGCCACGGCGTACGAGGACGCCGCCCTCGCGGTAGCGCAGGGGGAAGACGTGGCCGGGGCGGGTGATCTCCCACGGCTCGGTAGCCGAGTCGGCGAGGACGCGCGCGGTGTGGGCGCGGTCGGCCGCCGAGATGCCGGTGCTGACACCGTCGCGGGCGTCGACCGAGATCGTGTAGGCGGTGCGCAGCTTGTCCTTGTTGTGCGGGGTCATCAGCGGGATCTCGAGGCGGTCGAGCATGTCGGCTGGCATCGGCACGCAGATGACGCCGCTGGAGTAGCGGATCGTGAACGCCATCAGCTCCGGCGTCGCCTTGCTGGCGGCGAAGATGATGTCGCCCTCGTTCTCTCGGGTCTCGTCGTCGACCACGACGACGGCCTTGCCCGCCGCGATGTCGGCGATGGCGCGCTCGATGGAGTCGAGGCGCACCCGGTCGTGGGACGTGCTCGCGTCGGTCATGACTGCTCCTTGGTGGCGTCCTGCGTGTAGGCACGGACGAGCTTCTCGACGTGCTTGGCGATGATGTCGACCTCGAGGTTGACCCGGTCTCCCGGCTGTCGGGACCCGAGGGTGGTGCGCGCCAGCGTCTCGGGGATGAGGCTGACGGTGAACGTGGTGTCGTGGGCCTCGACGACCGTCAGGCTGACGCCGTCGACGGTGATCGAGCCCTTGTCGACGAGGTAGCGGCCCAGCTCGGGCGGCATCGAGATCTCGACGACCTCCCAGTGCTCGCTGGGGCTGCGGCGTACGACGTGGCCCACACCGTCGACGTGCCCCTGCACGATGTGGCCCCCCAGACGCTTCTCGGCCGTGACCGCGCGCTCCAGGTTGACCCGGTCTCCGGGCTTGACGCCCTGCAGGCTGGTCTTGTCGAGCGTCTCCTGCATGACGTCGGCGGTCCACTGCACGCCGTCGTGGGTGACGACGGTGAGGCAGCAGCCGTTGACGGCGATCGAGTCGCCCAGGCCGGCGTCGCTCAGGACCGTGCTGGCCCGGACGGTGAGACGGATCGCGTCCCCCTGGTCCTCGACCGCGGCGACGGTGCCGAGCTCCTCGACGATTCCGGTGAACATTCAGTGCTCCTTCTGCTGGTGCAGTCGTGCGGGCATCGCTGGCATCGCGGGCCGCAGGGTGAGGCGGATGTTGGGCTGCTCGCCGGCTGCACCGTCGGCGGGGCTGGGATCGAGGACGGTCACGTCGGTGACCTGCGGGCGGAACGCCTCGGCGATGGTGGTGATGCCGAGGTCGGCGATCGCACTGGTGCCGGCCCCCAGGAGCATCGGCGCGACGTAGACCACGATCTCGTCCACCAGTCCTGCCTGCAGGAACGCCGCGGCCAGCGTCGGCCCGCCCTCGAGGAAGACGTGCTGACGGTCGCGGGCGAAGAGCTCGGCGAGCGCCTGGTGGGGGTCGCGGGTGCGCAGGTGGACGGTCTCGGCGTCGGCGTTGAACACCCGACGCCCCGGGTCGAGGTCGCGCTCCCCCATGACGGCGCGCAGCGGCTGGCGCGCCCGCTCGAGCGGGCGGTCGTGCTCGTCGCGCACGGTCAGGAGGGGGTCGTCGACCGCCACGGTGTGGGCGCCGACCAGCATGGTGTCGCACAGAGCCCGGAGTCGGTGGGTGTCACGGCGCGCCGCGGGACTCGACACCCAGCGGCTGGTGCCGTCGGCGGCCGCGCTGCGCCCGTCGAGCGTCGTGGCGAACTTCCAGGTGACGAAGGGCCGCTGCACGTGCTGGGCGAGTCGGTAGACCGCGGCGAGGGCGTCGGCCTCGGTGGCCATCAGGCCCGCCTCGACCTCGATGCCGGCGGACTCCAGTCGGGCGCGGCCTCCCGCGGCGACCGGGTTGACGTCGGACTCGGCATAGACCACTCGTCGTACGCCGGCGGCGACGAGGGCCTCGGTGCACGGACCGGTGCGGCCGGTGTGGTTGCAGGGCTCGAGGGTGACCACGGCGGTCGTGCCGCGGGCCGCCTCGCCCGCCCGGGCCAGCGCGTCGGCCTCGGCGTGGAGCGTGCCGGGGCCGCGGTGGTGCCCCTCGGCGACCGTGGCGCCGTCGTCGGCCAGCAGCACGCAGCCGACGCGGCGCGTGTCGGCGACCATCGGGACGCCCGGGGTCGCGGCCAGCACGAGGGCGCGCGTCATCGCGGCCTGCTCGGCTGGGGTGAAGCTCATGAGGTTGCCCCTCGTGTCCGGTCGCGGACTCCGGGGCAACGATGACGTGGCGCAGCCGTCATCGGCGTGCGTCGACGTCATCTGCGTGCGCTTCCCATCCGGACTTTCACCGTCGGTCCAGGAGTTGCACCTGATCAACCGGTCACTGGCGGTGACCGGGTCGCGGACTTTCACCGCCGGCTCGGAATTGCACCGACCCCAGAGCACGCGAGTTGAGAACTCGTCAGGCTCAGGATGCCACAGCCGCCGCGGCCTGACCGAGGGGTGTCCATGTGAGGCGTCTCACCGCTCCCGGACGCCACGGCCGAGTCGGCGCGATGGTGCAGGCCCGGCGCGTTGCACCATTGCGCCGACTCGGCGTCTAGGCGGTGGCGGCCTCGGCGGCGGCGCGCAGGTCGGCGACCATCCGGTCGGGGTCGGCTGCGGAGTAGACCGCGGAGCCGGCGACGAAGACGTCGGCGCCGGCCTCGGCGCAGCGCTCGATGGTCTCGAGCGAGACGCCGCCGTCCACCTGGAGCCAGGTCTCGATGCCGTGCTTGTCCATCATGGCCCGGGCACGGCGGATCTTGGGCAGGCAGAGGTCGAGGAACTTCTGGCCGCCGAAGCCGGGCTCGACGGTCATGATCAGCAGCATGTCGAGCTCGGGGAGCAGGTCCTCGTAGGGCTCGATCGGGGTCGCGGGGCGCAGTGCCATGCTGGCGCGGGCGCCGGCGGCGCGGATCTCCCGGGCCAGGCGCACCGGGGCCGCGGTCGCCTCCACGTGGAAGGTGACCGACCCACAGCCGGCCTCGACGTAGGTCACGGCGTTGCGGTCGGCGTCCTCGATCATCAGGTGCGCGTCGAGGGGGATGTCGGTCGAGCGGGCGAGCGCCTCGACCATCGTCGGCCCGAAGGTCAGGTTGGGCACGAAGTGGTTGTCCATGACGTCGACGTGCACCCAGTCGGCGCTGCCGATGCGTGCGACCTCCGCACCCAGCTGGGCGAAGTCGGCGTTGAGGATGCTCGGCGTGATCTGGATACCCACGAGCGCTGATCCTAGGGCCCTCGACAGGACTGCATGCGATCGCCCAGGGTGGGGACCGGCAGCACACCGCCACCACCTCGTCTCTCGGGAGGCACCTCCATGTCACGCACGCCCAGACCACTCGTCGCCGCCCTCGGGCTGGCCCTCGCCGGGGGCCTCGTCCTGGCACCCGGCGGCACCGCCGCCACGGCCACGCCCACCGCGCCCACCGCGGCACCCGCGGCACCCGCGGCACCCGCGGCAGCAGCCGAAGCCAAGCCGATCGCCGCACCCCCGAAGACCGCGACCAGCACCGGCTACGGAGGCGCGGTGTCGAGCGTCGACCCCTACGCGAGTCGCGTCGGCCTCACCGTGCTCAAGAATGGCGGCAACGCCACAGACGCCGCGGTCGCGATGGCCTCGGCGCTCGGCGTCACGGAGCCCTACAGCGCCGGCATCGGTGGTGGCGGCTACTTCGTCCACTACGACGCCCGGACCGGCACGGTGCAGACGCTCGACGGTCGCGAGACCGCGCCTGGACGGATGCCCACCGACGCCTTCATCGACCCCGAGACCGGCGAGCCCTACCCCTTCACCCCCGACCTCGTCACCAGCGGTGTCTCGGTCGGCACCCCCGGCACGCCCGCGACCTGGGAGACGGCGTTGCGCCGCTGGGGGACCCGGTCGCTCAGTCAGGCGCTCCAGCCCTCGATCGCCCTGGCCCGCAAGGGATTCGTCGTCGACGACACCTTCCGCCAGCAGACCGAGGACAACCGCGAGCGCTTCTCGGCCTTCCCCGCGACCCGGCGTCTCTTCCTCCCGGGCGGCAAGGCACCCGCGGTCGGCTCGACCTTCCGCAACCCGGACCTGGCCGACACCCTCACCGCCATCGGCCGCCGCGGCACGAGGGCGGCGTTCTACACCGGCCCCCTCGCCCGCCTGATCGCCCGCACCGTGCAGGACCCGCCCACGAGCAGCAGCACCACGCTGCCCGTGCCTCCCGGCTTCCTGACCGTGCGCGACCTGCGCGACTACCGGCTCCGCGCCCAGGCGCCGACCCGGTCGAGCTACCGCGGCTACACCGTCTTCGGGATGGCCCCGTCCTCCAGCGGCGGCTCGACGGTCGGCGAGGCGCTCAACATCCTCGAGGGCTCCGACCTCTCCGCGACGGACGAGCCGGACGCGCTGCACCGCTACCTCGAGGCCAGTGCCCTCGCCTTCGCCGACCGCGGCGCCCACGTCGGGGACCCGGCGTACGTCGACGTGCCGCTGCGCGACCTGCTGGCCGACCGGTTCGCCGCCGAGCGTGCCTGCCAGATCGGCGACACCGCCATGGCCAAGCCGACCGAGCCCGGTGACGTCGACGACTACGACGGCACCTGCGGGGCGACCGCGGCCACGACGGAGCCGGCCGAGGACACCGAGAACATCTCGACCACCAACCTCACCGTCACCGACCGGTGGGGCGACGTCGTGGAATACACGCTGACCATCGAGCAGACCGGCGGCTCGGGCATCGTCGTGCCCGGCAAGGGCTTCCTGCTCAACAACGAGCTGACCGACTTCACGACCGTCTTCGATCCCGCCGACCCCAACCGCATCCAGCCCGGCAAGCGCCCGCGCTCGTCGATGTCGCCGACGATCGTGCTCAAGGACGGCAGGCCGTTCCTCGCGCTCGGCTCCCCCGGTGGCTCCACGATCATCACCACGGTGCTGCAGATGCTGGTCAACCACCTCGACCTCGGCATGAGCCTGCCCGAGGCCATCGCAGCGCCGCGCGCGTCCCAGCGCAACACCGCCACGGTCACCGCCGAGCCGGCGTTCATCGCGGCCTACGGCACGATCCTCGAGGACGTCTACGGCCACGACCTGGTGCCCTCGGGCGACGGGTTGACCAGCGCCTCCGACATCGGCGCTGCCACGGCGATCCGCTTCGGCCGCAAGGGCCGGGTGGTCGCGGTCGCCGAGCCCGTACGACGCGGCGGGGGCGCGGCGTACGTCGTGCGGCCGGCGCGCTAGCCGCGGCTAGGTCGCGTCGGGCTCGTCGGGCGTCTCCTGCCCGGCGCGCTCGTCGCGGTCGGCCCACTCCAGCAGCGGTGCGATGTCGAACACGTCGCCGTCGATCCCCGCGTGCAGGTCGCCCAGCTCGGCGAACCGGTCGGGCACGGTGAAGATCGTGCAGTCGCGGGGGTCGACGTCGTCGACCTCGTCCCAGCGGATCGGCGTGGAGACGCGGGCGTCGGGCACGCCGCGCACGGAGTAGGCAGCCGCGATCGTGTGGTCACGAGCGTTCTGGTTGTAGTCGACGAAGAGCTTGCGGGGGTCGCGGTCCTTGCGCCACCAGGTCGTGGTCACGTCGTCGGCGGCCCGGCGCTCGACCTCGCGCGCGAAGGCGAGCGCGGCTCGGCGGACGGCCTTGTGGCCGTGGTCGGGGCGGATCCGGACGTAGACGTGGAGACCGGAGCCGCCGCTGGTCTTGGGGTAGCCGACCGCGCCGAGCTCGTCGAGCACCTCGTGGGCGACGTGCGTGACCCGGCGCACCTGGGCGAAGTCGGACTCCGGGCCCGGGTCGAGGTCGATGCGCCACTCGTCGGGGCTCTCGGGGTCCTCACGACGGCTGTTCCACGGGTGGAACTCCACCGTCGACATCTGCACCGCCCAGATCACCGCCCCGAGCTCGGTGACGCAGAGCTCGTCGGCGGTGCGGTTCCACCGGGGGAAGTGCAGCTGCACGGTCTCGACCCAGGGCGGCGCACCCGGGGGGATGCGCTTCTGGTGCACCTTGTCGCCGGCAAGGCCCTTCGGGAAACGGTGCAGCATGGTGGGCCGCTCGAAGAGCGCGTTGACGATGCCGGGACCGACCGCGAGGTAGTAGTCCACCAGGTCGGCCTTGGTGGCGCCCGACGCCGGGAAGTAGACCCGGTCGGGGTTGCTCACGCGGATCACCCGGTCGTCCACCTCGACCTCGAGGGCGGGCGAGGAGGACTTCCCGGCGGCCATGGGTCAGACCTTACGGAAGAGCGCCATGAACATCGCGTCGGTGCCGTGACGGTGCGGCCACAGCTGGACGGTCCCCGGGAGCCGGCCCTCGCAGTCGGGCACCTGCGGGAGCAGGGCGCGAGCGTCTTCGAGGACCACGTCCTCGCGGCCCTGGAGCACCGAGCTGACGACGTCGTCGGTCTCGGCGGTGACCGGCGAGCAGGTGGCATAGAGGACCACTCCCCCGGTGCGCGTGAGCGCCAGGGCGGAGGTGAGCAGCTGGCGTTGCAGCAGCACCAGGGTGAAGAGGTCGTCGGGCTTGCGCCGCCAGCGAGCCTCCGGCCGACGACGCAGCGCGCCCAGGCCCGTGCAGGGGGCGTCGACCAGGACCCGGTCGAAGCTGCCGGCCCGCAGCGGGGGTGCCGTGCCGTCGGCCGTGAGGATGCCGAGCACCCCGGGTGACCCGGCCAGCGACCGCGCGACGAGCTTGGCGCGGTGCTGCTGGCGCTCGACGGCGAGAAGCTCGGCGCCACGCTCGCCCGCGAGGGCGGCGAGCAGCGCCGCCTTGCCGCCGGGGCCGGCGCACAGGTCCAGCCACCGCTCGTCGGGGCCCTCGACCTGGGCCGCGGCCAGCGCCGCCGCGACCAGCTGGGAGCCCTCGTCCTGCACTCCTGCCCGACCGTCCTTCACGGCGGGTACGGCGCCGGGGTCGCCGCCCTCGAGCACCACCCCGTAGGGCGAGTAGAGCGTGGGCTCGCCGGGCAGCTCCTCGACGGTGGCCCGACCCGGGCGCGCCACGAGGGTCACCCGCGGCGGCTCGTTGTCGGCGGCCAGCACGGCGTGCAGCTCGCCCTCCCCGACGGCCTTGCGCAGCTCGTCGACGATCCACACGGGGTGGCTGAAGGCGACCTCGGCATAGCGGCTGGGCGGCTTGCCGGGTGCGACGCGGGTGATCCACTCCTCCAGGTCGTGCTCGGCGACCTTGCGCAGCACGGCGTTGGCGAAGTTGCCGGCGCCCGACGTGCCCTTCGTGCGCACGAGGTTGACCGACGTGCTGATCGCGGCGTGGTCGGGCACCCGCATCGAGAGCAGCTGGTGGGTGCCCAGGCGCAGGGCGTCGAGCACCTTCTCCTCGATCTTGCGCAGCGACCGGTCGGCGCACGCGGCGATGATCGCGTCGTAGGTCCCGCGGCGGCGCAACGTGCCGGAGGCCAGCTCGGTGGCGAACGCCGCGTCGCGGGCGTCGAGCCCGAAGTGACGGATGACCGCCGGCAGGACGAGGTTGGCGTAGGCGCCGTCGACGCGCACCGCCTTGAGCACCTCGTAGGCAGCCTGACGGGCCGGGTCGATCTCCTGGCGTGCGGCCGCCTTGCCGGAGACCGGTCGACGAGGAGCTGGCGGCTTGGCCCTCCGCGGCGCCGGGTCAGCCATCGAGGTGCTCCCGCGCGAGGCGCTTGGGTGCCTTGGCCGCCCAGGCCTCGGTGATGATCTCGGCGAGCTCGTCACGGCTGATCTCCCCCAGCCGCGACTGCTGGACGAGCACGGCGGAGTAACCGCGGAAGTGGTCGATCGTGAAGAACGGCAGGTCGGGGTCGTCGACCAGCGCCTGCTTCTCCGCCTCGGTCGGGGTGGTGATGACCAGCAGGTCGTCGAAGGGCTCGCCGGTCGCGGGGTCGATCGCGGTCCTGCCCGGGGCGCGATAGAGCAGGAACCCCTTGCCCTTCTCGCCCCGTGGCACCTTGTACGTCGGCCGGTCGCCCCAGGAGGTGCCGAGCTCGACCTCGGGCAGGGCGAGGCAGATCTCGGCGATGTCGTCGGGTCTCGCCGGGCGGCTCATGGGCGCCAACCTAGGGGAAGCCGTGACGCCGCGGTCACGCTTCACCTAGCCTCGCGCCCGACTCGAGACGCGCCCCGCGGGCCCAGTCGGCCGCCGCCATCTGCTTCTTGCCGAAAGCCTTGACCTCCCCGAGGAGGACGGCGTAGGTGCCGGTGCCGACCAGGACGTGGTTCTTGCGCACGTCGATGACACCGACCGGCACCTGCTCGTCGACCACCGTGACGCGACCGATCTTGATGCGCTCGCCCTCGAAGAGGGACCAGGCGCCGGGGGCCGGCGTGCAGGCACGGACCTGGCGGTCGATGAGGTGACCGGCCATCGTCCAGTCGATGCGGGCGTCGTCGACGTTGATCTTGGGGGCGAAGGAGACGCCGTCCTCCGGCTGCTCTCGGGCGACGATCGAGCCGTCGGCCAGGCCGTCGATGGTGGCGACCAGCAGGCCGGCGCCGCCCTCGGCGAGCCGGGCGAGCAGGTCACCGGCGGTGTCCTCGTCGCGGATGCGCTCGGTCATGACCCCGAAGGTCGGCCCGGCATCGAGCTCCTTGACGATCCGGAAGGTCGTGGCGCCGGTGACCTCGTCGCCGGCCCAGATCGAGTGCTGGACGGGGGCCGCGCCGCGCCAGGCCGGCAGGCAGGAGAAGTGCAGGTTGACCCAGCCGTGCGGCGGGATGTCGAGCGCCGACTGCGGCAGGAGGGCGCCGTAGGCGACCACCGGGCAGCAGTCGGGCTCGAGCGCGCGCAGCTCGGCCTGGAAGTCCGGCTCGCGGGGATGGGTCGGCTTGAGGACCGGCAGCCCGAGCTCCTCGGCGCGCTGGGCGACGGGGCTGGCGACCAGCTTGCGTCCACGGCCGGACGGTGCGTCCGGACGGGTGACCACGCCGACGACCTCGTGGTCGGAGCCGAGAAGGGCATCGAGAGCGGGGACGGCGACCTCGGGGGTGCCGGCGAAGACGAGCCGCATCAGATCCCCAGCCCTCGGGTCGCGTGGGGGCTGAGCTTGACGGTGGGCCGCTCCAGGCCGAACCACTCCGACTCGCGGATCTCCTTCATCGCCGCCTTGCGGGCCGCGGTGTCGAGGCGGTCGATGAAGAGCACCCCGTCGAGGTGGTCGGTCTCGTGCTGGATCGCCCGGGCGAGCAGGTCGGAGCCCTGGATGGTCACCGGCTCCCCGTGCATGTCGAAGCCGTGGGCCACGACCGACATCGCCCGCTGGCACTCATAGGTCAGCTCGGGGAGCGACAGGCAGCCCTCGAGGCCTTCCTGCAGCTCGGTCGACAGCTCGAGGCGCGGGTTGATGAGGTGGCCGACCTCGCCGTCGACGTACCACGTGAAGGCGCGGAGCCCGACCCCGATCTGGGGCGCGGCCAGGCCTGCGCCGGGGGCGTCGAGCATGGTGTCGGTGAGGTCCTCGACCAGCTTGCGCAGCTCCTTGTCGAAGTCGACGACCTCGAGCGCGGGCTTGCGCAGCACGGGGTCGCCGAAGAGACGGATCGGCTGGATGGGCATGGCACCAGTCTAGGGAGCGGGTGGGTCAGAGGCTGACGGGGTCGACCTGGATGCGCACGGCGTCGAGCTTGCGTGCTGAGCGCACCCGCTGGAGCTCGCCCAGCGCCGCCGACAGCGCCGTCCCCTGGGCGCGCGGGACGCGGACGACGACGCGGCTCTCCTCGTCGCCGAGGTCGACCGGGCCCAGCACCTCGGCGGCGTCGGGCGTCGCCAGGAGGGTCACGGCGTCGTCGACCGCTCCGGGCTCACCGATGATCGTGGCGAGGCGCGACGCGGGCGGCAGGTGTGCCTCCTGACGCTGGGTCGACTCCCGCTCGGCGAAACCGCCCGGGTCCCACCGCACCAGGGCCTGGAGCGCCGCGTGAGCCGGGTCGCCGACCACCACCGCCTGACCCCCGGGGCGCACCAGGGCGACCGCGTTGCACCAGCGACGCAGCGCCTCCTCGTCCGTGCGGAGGTCGGTGCGTCCCAGCAGCAGCCAGGTGTCGAGCAGGACGACGGCGGCGTAGCCGGAGGGGGCGACCGGCTCGGCGCCCGGGGTCGCCACCACGATGCTGTGACTGTCGTCGACCTCGGCGAGGACCCGCTCACCCGACGAGGTCAGCACGCGGGCTCCCGGGAAGGCCCGGCCGAGCTCCTCGGCGGTGCGGGCGTCGCCGAGCACCGGGGCGCGCAGGCCGCGGTGGCCACACTCGCCGCAGGACCAGGCCGGGTCGGCGGTGCCGCACCAGCGACAGGCCGGGGGCAGGGTGGGACCGCTCAGCACGAGAGGGCCTTGGCAGGTGGTGCAGCGCGCGGGGGTGCGACAGCGCTCGCAGGCGAGAGCGGTGACGTAGCCGAGGCGGGGTGTCTGCACCAGGACCGGTCCCTGCCCGAGGGCGCGCCCCACCACCTCGTGCACCTGGCGCGGCATCCTGCTCGACCGGGCTGCGGGGTCGCGCTCGAGCTCCCACTCCGTCGCGCCGGCGACGGTCACGGTGACCGCGCGGCGCAGTGCCTCGCGGCTCGGGGCGAGCTCGTGGGCCCAGCCCGAGCGCAGCAGGTAGGAGGCCTCCACGCTGCGCGCGAAGCCACCGAGGAGGACCGCCGCGCCCTCCCGCTCCGCGCGGAGCAGGAGCGTCTCTCGGACGTGGGGGTAGGGCGCGCGTGGCTCGGCGTGCAGGTCGTCGCCATCGTCCCAGAGCACGATCAGGCCGAGGTCGTGGACGGGGGCGAAGGCCGCCCCGCGGGTGCCGACGACGATGCGGCGAGCCCCCCGGCTGATCGCGAGGAACTCGCGATAGCGCGCCGCGGGGCCTCGCCCAGCGGTCAGCGCGACGTGGTGACCAGGGCCGAGGCGCTCGGTGAGCGCACGGTCCAGCCGGGCGACGTCCTTGCCGTCGGGCACGCAGACCAGCACCCCCCGACCACCGGCGTAGGTCTCGGCTGCGGCGTGGGCGACCAGGGCGGGCCAGTCGGCCCCCGGCGCGGCGCCCCACACCGCTCGGGGCGCTCCACCCGCACGCAGGTGCGTGAGGAACGCGGCAGCGTGCGGGTGGTCGTCCCAGCCGGCCGGTGCTGGCGGCGGTGCAGGCACCGGGGGCGCCGGCTCGGACGGCTCCTTCTCGGCGGTGGCATGGCGCGGCGGCACCGCCAGGCGCAGCACGTCGGAGCGGGTGCCGGCGTAGCGCTCGGCCAGGTCGTCGGCCAGCGCGGCGATCGCCGGGCTGAGCACCGGCTCGTCGCTCACGAGGCGCCGCAGCGGAGCGAGGGTGCCGGGATGGTCTGAGGTCGCGGCGCGCTCGACGACGTAGCCGTCGAGGTCCTGCCCGGCGAAGCGCACCTTGACCCGCACGCCCGGTCGGACGCCGGCGTCCATCGCCTCCGGCACGGCGTAGTCGAAGGTCCGGTCGAGGTGGGCCAACGGCACGTCGACGAGCACCCGGGCGACGGGGTCGTGCGTGGCCACCGCGGCCTCGGCCGCCTTGCGTGCCTTCGTCGCCCGGGCCTTGGCCTGGGACGCCTTGACGCTCGCCCGCACCATGCCGGGGATCAGCTCGGGCTGCTCCTCCGGTCCGGTCATGGGCAGATGTCTACCAGCGCCCGCCGACGGTGTCGTACGCCGTGTCCTCGGGCTGCTTCTCGGCTCACCGGGTCTCGACGCCTCCTCGCTGACGCTCGTCGGGCTCGACCACCGAACAGGGAAGGTCTCGACCAGCGAGGAGGGCCCGGACGACGAACGGCCCGACCGCGGTCTCCCGCGGCCGGGCCGAACGTGTCGAGCAGGGTGACTCAGCCGGCGACGGCGGCCTTGAGGGCGTCGGCGCGGTCGGTGCGCTCCCAGGTGAACTCGGGGAGCTCGCGACCGAAGTGGCCGTAGGCCGCAGTCTTGGCGTAGATCGGGCGGAGCAGGTCGAGGTCGCGGATGATCGCGGCTGGGCGCAGGTCGAAGACCTCGAGCACGGCCGCCTGGATCTTCTCGTCCGGGACGGTGCCGGTGCCGAAGGTCTCGATGAAGACACCGACGGGCTGGGCCTTGCCGATGGCGTAGGCGACCTGGGCCTCGCAGCGACGGGCCAGGCCCGCGGCGACGACGTTCTTGGCGACCCAGCGCATGGCGTAGGCGGCCGAGCGGTCGACCTTCGAGGGGTCCTTGCCGGAGAACGCGCCGCCACCGTGGCGGGCCATGCCGCCGTAGGTGTCGACGATGATCTTGCGGCCGGTCAGGCCGGCGTCGCCCATGGGCCCACCGACGACGAAGCGACCGGTCGGGTTGACCAGCAGGCGGTAGCCCTCGGAGGGGATGTCGAAGGTCTCGAGCACGTGGTCGATGACGTGCTTCTTGACGTCGGCCTCGAGGGTGTCGAGCTCGACCTCCTCGGCGTGCTGCGAGGAGAGCACGACGGTGTCGATGCGCACGGGGGTGTTGTCGGCGTCGTACTCGATGGTGACCTGGGTCTTGCCGTCGGGGCGCAGGTAGGACATCGTCCCGTCCTTGCGGACCTCGGAGAG
>NZ_CALRWD010000079.1:0-21932 GCF_943371775.1 Nocardioides psychrotolerans | reverse complement strand
TGCCCGGCTCCCGTGGTCACCCGCGATCAGGGTGAGGGTGATCGGGGTCGATCACCCTGGGTCCTACAGAGCGCGAGCGAGGGCGAGGCGGGCCTGCTGCGCTGCCCGCTCAGCCTTGCGGCTGAGCCGGGCGGCACGGGCAACACGGTTGCCCCTGCGCAACTGCTGCGCCTCTCCCAGGCGCGCGCTCATCTGTGCGCGGGCCAGGTCTTCGTGCATCAAGTGACTCATGTCGGTGCTCCGGTTCAGGAAGAGGGTCATGTGAGGGGTGTGCTCCGAGAAGGTGCGCTGGTCGGGATGGCGGACGCTTACGCGGCCGCCTCGTTCTTGCGGGGCCGTCCACGGGGACGCTTGCGGGGGATCACTGCTCCTTGCAGGAACAGCTCACCTCCCCAGACGCCCCAGGGCTCACGCCGGTCGAGAGCTCCGCTGAGGCACAGTGCCTGGACGGGACAGTCCTGGCAGAGGGCCTTGGCGAACTCCACGTCGCTCGGTGACTCTGCGAACCACAGCTCGGGGTCGTTCACCCGGCAGGGCAGCAGGTCGTGGTCGACGTGACCGGCCTGGTCGTGCAGCAGACCCAGGGACAGGTCAGGCTGCTCGCTCTCCGAGAGAGCCCCAGCAGTGCGGTCGAGAACGCTGATGGTCATCATTTCACCTCCTTCTCGGTGACCTGATCGCGGTGCAGATTGGTGCGGTGCGAGATCTGGGGCCTGGGTGCGAGAAACACAAAGGCCGCGGATCCCTGGGTGGGATTCCGCGGCCTGGAGGTGCCGGTCTGGTTGCTAGCTCAGACGGGTGGACTCCAGGCGTGGACTCCCGGGACGTAGGCGACGAGGCCCATGTGTCCCTGGGGTGCGACGGCGCGCAGACGTGCGATGACCGGGACGCGGCGATCGACAGCGCGCTGGCCCGTCACCCAGGTGGTGCCGAGGACGACGTGGCCGCACACGGGCATGCCAAAGTCGGACGCGGTCGTCTGGATGGACGGGGACGTCGTGATGATGTTGGTGATCATGCGGGCCACCTCCTTCGGATCTTCGGGCGCCGACCGTGTCAGGGTCGTGGTGCGCGATTTGCTTGGTGACGGAAAGTTACCCCGCCCCCGATGTCATGAGCAAACGATTTTATGACTATTTCTGAGATTTTCTTTCCGGCCCGTTCTCGAACGGCCTCTCAGGGGCTCCCGCAGCCGCCGGAGCCCGGTCTTCTCGCTAGTCCATCAACGCGAGGACGTCGTCGCCGTAGCGCTCGATCTTGGACGGCCCCACCCCGCTGATGCTCAGCAGGTCGGCCTCCGAGCGTGGCTTGTGCTCGGCGATCAGCTGGAGGGTCGCATCGGTGAACACCACGAACGCCGGCACCTCGTCGTCGCCGGCCCGCTCCTTGCGCCACTCGCGCAGTCGCTCGAACAGGGCCTCGTCGTAGGAGGCGGGGCAGTCGGCGCACCGGCCGCGTTTCTTCTCGGGGCCGGTGCGCAGCGGCTTGCCGCACTCGCGACAGCTGGCCACCTTGCGACCGGCCGGGGTCGCCCGCTCGGCGCGGGACTCGGCGGGCAGCAGCGGGTCGAGGAAGCGCGACGGCTTGCGACGCGCGGCCTGCCCGGGGTTGCGGGCCTGGGCCCAGGAGAGCGCGAGGTCGATGCGGGCACGCGTCATGCCGACGTAGAGGAGGCGACGCTCCTCCTCGATCGCGGCCGGGGTGTCGGCGTAGGTGATCGGGAGCGTGCCGTCCTGGAGCCCGCAGAGGAAGACCGAGTCCCACTCGAGGCCCTTGGCGGCGTGGAAGGTGGCGAGGGTGACGCCCTCGGCGACGGGGGCGTGCTGCTCGGCGGCGCGGCGGTCGAGGTCGTCGACGAAGGCCCCCAGCGTCGCGCCGTCCGCGCGGGCGAACTCCTCGGCCTGGCTGACCAGGGCCTGCCAGGACTCCCAGCGGTCACGGGTCTGGCCGCGCGAGCCCGGGGCCTCGACGGTCCAGCCCATGCCGGCCAGGGTCGCCTTCACGGTGTCGACGAGACCGTCGTCGCCGGCCTCCCCCGACCGGGCTGTGCCGCGGATGCGGGTGACGGCCTCGCGAACCTCGGGCCGGTCGAAGAAGCGGGCCGCGCCCCGGATGACGTAGGGGATGGCGCGGTCGGACAGCGCCTCCTCGTAGGCCTCGGACTGCGCGTTGATGCGGAAGAGCACCGCGACCTCGGAGAGCGGGCGGCCCTGGTCACGCAGGGCCTGGATGCGCCCGGCGATCTTCTGCGCCTCGGCGACCTCGTCGGGGGCGGGGGTGTAGGTCACGGCGGGACCGGCCGGTCGCTGGGCCCGCAGCTCGACGCCCTTGCTGGTCGAGCGGGCGAGCAGGGTGTTGGCGGCGGTGACGATCTGCGGGGTGGAGCGGTAGTTGCGGACCAGCTCGATCGAGGTGGCCTGGGGGAACTTGGCGGTGAAGCCGGTGAGGTAGTCGGCGTTGGCGCCGGCGAAGGAGTAGATCGTCTGCGCCGGGTCACCGACGACACAGATCTCGTCGCGTCCGCCGAGCCAGAGGTCGAGCAGCGCCGACTGGAGGGGCGAGACGTCCTGGAACTCGTCGACGACGAACCATTTGTACTGCCGACGCACCTGGGCGGCGACGCGCTCGTCCTCGGCCAGGATGCCGGCGGTGAGGAGCAGCACGTCCTCCATGTCCATGCGGCCCTGGTCGCGCTTGACCTCCTCGTAGGCGGCGAACACCCGACCCACCGCGTCGGGAGCCTGCCCGGTCACCGAGCGCCCGCGCTGCTCGGCGATGCGGGCGTAGTCGTCGGGCTGGACGTTGCTGACCTTGGCCCACTCGACCTCGGAGGCCAGGTCGCGCAGCAGCGCCTGGTCGGCGTTGAGCCGCTGACGACGCGCGGCCGTGGCGAGCAGGCCGATCTTGGACTCGATGATGCTCGGCAGCTCGGTGCCGTGGACGTGGGGCCAGAAGTAGCGCAGCTGGCGCAGGGCGGCCGAGTGGAAGGTGCGTGCCTGGACAGCGCCCGCACCGAGCTGCCGCAGCCGCCCTCGCATCTCCCCCGCCGCGCGGGTGGTGAAGGTGACCGCCAGGACCTCCGACGGCGCGTAGACGCCACTGTGGACGCCGTGGGCAATGCGGTGGGTGATCGCCCGGGTCTTGCCCGTCCCGGCACCGGCGAGGACCCGCACCGGACCGCGCAGCGTCTCGGCCACCCGGCGCTGCTCGGGGTCGAGCGCGGCGAGCAGGTCGGGGGCGCGGTCGGCGCCCCTCTCGGTGTCGGGCGACATCGTGGAACAACTCCTGGTGCGAGGTGGTTGGATCGGGTGAACAAGACCCTAGACGGCGGAGGCGACAGTCCCAGATGAGCAGCTTCACGATGTACACGACCCCCTGGTGCGGCTACTGCCACCGGCTCAAGAGCCAGCTCGACCGTGAGGGGATCACCTACGACATCGTCGACATCGAGCAGCAGCCCGAAGCAGCCCTGATCGTCGAGTCTGCCAACAATGGCAACCAGACGGTGCCGACCCTGGTCTACTCCGACGGCACCGCCCAGACCAACCCGTCCCTGGCCCAGGTCAAGGAGAAGGTCGCCTCCCTGTGAAACGACTTCGTCGTTCCATGGGGAGTACTCGCTGCGCTCGTACTCCCCGGCCCTAGCGGACTCACCAGCTGCCGGGGAGCGGGCCGCCGTACCAGTGCTCGATCAGTGACCGGCTGATCGAGACGCCCCCGGGCAGCACGAGCGTGCCGGCCTCGGCCTGCTCGCGCATCTCGGCGCGGGTGAACCACGCCGCCTCCTCGATCTCGTCCCGGTCGACCTCGATCGTGGTCGACTCGGCGCGGCCGATCATCCCGAGCATCAGGCTCGCCGGCAGCGGCCAGGGCTGGTTGCCGAAGTAGGTGACGGCGCCGACCCGGACGCCGACCTCCTCGGCGACCTCACGGCGTACGGCGTCCTCGAGGGTCTCCCCCGGCTCGCAGAAGCCGGCCAGGGTGGAGAAGCGGCCCTCGGGCCAGACCGACTGCCGGCCCAGCAGGCAGCGCTCGTCGTCGCTTCCGGGCTCGCCCGAGGTCACGAGCATGATGACCGCGGGGTCGGTGCGGGGGAACTGCGGCTTGCCGCACTGCGCGCAGTGCAGCTCGTGGCCGGCCGCTGCGGGGACGAGCGCGCCCCCGCAGCGCGGGCAGAAGCGGGTCGCCCAGTGCCACTCGGCGAGCCCGAGGGCGTGGAAGACCAGCGGCGCCACGTCGGTCGAGCCGCCGGCGAGGGCCGGCAGCAGCCCCCGCAGCGGGAACCACTCCCCCTGCTCGGCCTGGGCCGGGCCACCGTCGGCGATGAGCGCGAACCACGTGTCGTCGTCACGCTCGCCCAGCAGCACCCGCACGCCGTCGGGCGCCTGCTCGGGGCTGGTCCACTCGATCGCGCCGTCGCGCGGACGCACGCGCGTCCCGGACACCACGAGCACCCGCGTGCGCGGGTCGGACCAGCGCTCGTCCAGCCAGGCGTCGTCCTTGCGGCGCAGGCCGGAGCGGTCGTGGGCAGGCGTCGAGAGACGGAGGTGGGGATGAGTCACGGACCCGAAGTTAGTCCTAGGGTCATGAGGCATGAGCACCCACATCGGCGCCGCTCCCGGCGACATCGCTCCGCTCGTCCTGATGCCCGGCGACCCGCTGCGCGCCCAGTGGATCGCAGAGACGTTCCTCGACGACGCCCGCTGCTACACCCAGGTGCGCGGGATGCTCGGCTTCACCGGCACCTGGCAGGGGCAGCCGGTCTCGGTGCAGGGCAGCGGGATGGGTCAGCCGTCGCTGGCGATCTACGTCAACGAGCTGTTCACCGACTACGACGTGGCGTCGGTCATCCGGGTCGGCTCCTGCGGAGCGCTGACCGAGCGCCTGGCGGTGCGTGACCTGGTCATCGCCTCCGGCGCGTGCACCGACTCGTCGATGAACCGGATCGCCTTCGAGGGCCTCGACTACGCCCCGGTGGCCGACTTCGGGCTGCTGCGCGACGCGGCGGCCGCCGCCGAGGCCCGGGCCGCGACCTGGGGGCAGGACGGTCCGGCCGTGCACGTGGGATTGATCTTCAGCAGCGACTCGTTCTACGCCGCGCGGCCCGAGCTCACCGCGCGGATGGTCGACTACGGCGTGCTGGCCGTCGAGATGGAGGCGGCCGCGCTCTACACGCTGGCCGCCAAGCACGGGCGACGCGCGCTGGCGATCTGCACCGTGTCCGACCACATCGTGACCGGCGAGGAGACGTCCTCGCACGAGCGCGAGCAGACCTTCGGCGAGATGGTCGAGATCGCGCTGACGGCCGGCCTGGCCCCGGGGGCATAGCCGGACGCCCCACGGCGTTGAGCCCGGCGTGGAGATCCTCGACGCGGTGGTCATCGGTGCCGGGCAGGCGGGCCTGTCCTCGGCCTTCCACCTCGCCCGTCTGGGACTGAGCCACGTCGTGCTCGACGCCGACGCAGCACCGGGTGGGGCGTGGCAGCACCGCTGGGACTCGCTGGCCATGCACGACGTGCACGGGATCGCCGCGCTGCCCGGCTCGACCGCACCAGGTGACTCGGAGCTGCGCGCCAACACCGTGCTGCCGTCGTACTTCTCCGCCTACGAGCGCGAGCACGCCATCCCGGTCGTCCGGCCGGTCGCAGTGGACCGGGTCGAGGACGAGGGCGGGCTGCTGGTGACCCACGCCGGCGACCGGTCCTGGACCAGTCGGGCGCTGGTCAACGCGACCGGCACGTGGAGCCACCCGTTCGTCCCGCACTACCCCGGCATCACGACCTTCCGTGGGGAGCAGCTGCACACGGCCGACTACCCCGGTCCCGAGCACTTCCGCGGCCGGCGGACCCTCGTCGTCGGTGGGGGTGCGTCGGCGGTGCAGCTGCTCGGGGAGATCGCGCCCGTGACCGACACGCTGTGGGTCACCCGACGCCCACCGGTGTGGCGCACCGACGACTTCACCCCCGAGGTCGGGCGAGCAGCCGTGGCGCTCGTCGAGGACCGCGTGCGACGCGGTCTCCCACCCGCCAGCGTCGTCAGCGTCACCGGGCTCGCACTGCGCGAGCAGGAGCGCGAAGCCTCCCTGCTGGGGGCCTACGAGCGCCGAGCGATGTTCGTCGCCATCGAGTCGCACGGCGTCCGGTGGGCCGACGGTTCGACCTCGCCGGTCGACGTGATCCTGTGGGCGACCGGCTTCCGCCCGGCCGTCGGTCACCTTGCTCCCCTGCGCCTGCGCAGCCCCCACGGCGGGATCCAGCTCGACGGCACCACCGCGGTCGTGGACCCCCGCGTGCAGCTCGTGGGCTACGGCCCGTCGGCGAGCACGATCGGCGCCAACCGTGCGGGACGGACGGCGGCACGCGGCGTCGCCGCCTGGCTGGACGACGAAGCGGCGGCTACGGCCTGAGCAGCTGCTCCAGGAGCTCGCGGCCGGGCAGGTCGGGCGGCTCGACGAGCCGGCCGCTGCGGACGTAGTAGAAGCCGGCACGCACCTTCTCCAGGGGGACGCCGTGCAGCTCGGCCCAGGCGAGCCTGTAGACGGCGAGCTGCAACGGGTCGGCGTCATGGCTGCGGCTGGTCTTCCAGTCGACGACGAGGAAGCCCCCACCCGGCTCGGCGTAGACGGCGTCGATGCGCCCCCGGACCACCTGGCCGTCGAGGACCAGCGCGAAGGCAGGCTCCACGACGTGCGGGACCCGGTCGGCGAAGAGGCCCTTCTCGAAGAGCTCGACCAGCTCGGCCAGCTCGGCGTCGTCGGTCACGTCGGCATCACCACGACCCGAGAGCTCGTCGGGGTCCAGCAGCGACTGCTGGCCGAAGCGCGCCTCGACCCACGCGTGGAACCGGGTGCCGAACCGGGCGGCCGGCGACGGCTGTCGCGGCATCGGGCGGGCCAGGTCGCGGGCGAAGGCGTCGGCGTCGTCCCGCAGCCGCGCGAGTGCCGTGGCCGACAGGCTGGACGGCAATGGCACCGCCACGTCGGTGGCGCGGTCCTGCCGGGCCTCCACGAGCAGCCGGTCGATCTCGGCGTCCCAGTCGGCGACCTGCGCGGCCTCGACCATGTCGAGGCCCTCGTCGAGCGCCTCGGGATCGGCGGCCAGGACACGGGCAGCGGCGTCGAGCCGGAGCCGGGCCTCGACCCCCCGCTCGGTCGGTGGCCACGGCCGCGCGGGGTCGACGGCGTCGTAGGGGTTGGGGTCGCCCTTGACCGGCTTGTCGCGCCAGCGCTCGACCGGCTCGTCCCACGCCTCGAGCTGCTCGCGCACGACCCGCTGGTAGTCGGAGGGACCGTAGGGGGTCGCACGGGTGGCCCAGCAGTAGGAGGTGACCGAGAGCAGGTGCGCGGCCCGGGTGAAGGCGACGTAGCCCAGCCGGAGCTCCTCCTCGGCGTCGTGCGCCCGGGTGGCGGCGCGGTAGGCGTCGAGGGCGGCCTTGTCGGAGCCCTGCAGCTGGGGCAGGTCGGCGGCGTCACCGCGCAGGGGCGCCGGCAGCACCGACGGCGACGACGTCCACAGGGTGCGCGAGCGGTTGGAGGGGAAGCGGGTCTCGCACACCCCTACGAGGAAGACCGAGGCCCACTCGAGGCCCTTGGCGCGGTGGACGGTGAGCAGCTTGACCGAGTCGGCCTCGCTGGGGGTCGCGATGTCGAGGCCGTTGCCCTGGTCGTCCTCGGCCGTCAGGTAGGCCAGGAGGGCCGGAAGGGTCACGTCGCCGTCGACGGCCTGGAAGTCGGCCACCGCCTTGACGAAGAGGTCGAGGTTGTCACGTCGAGCGGAAGCAGCGGGACTCACCGCGGAGGCCAGCTCGACGTCGACCCCGGTCGTCTCGAGGATCCGGCGCACGACGTCGAGCAGCGGCTCGCCGACGTGGGTGCGCAGCTGGCGCAGCTCGCCGGCGAGCAGCGCGAAGCGTTCCCGGGCCTCCGAGGAGAAGGGCGCCTCCCCCGGGTCGGCGAGCGCGTCGTCGAGGGCCGGGATCTCCGCCGGGTCGATGCCGTCGGCGATCTCGACCAGCTGCTCACCGATCGACGGTGACTCCGCCCGTCGCAGGTGGCGACCCGCGAGCTCCTGGGCCCGACGGCTCAGCAGGCGCAGGTCACGCGGACCGATCGCCCAGCGCGGCCCGGTGAGCAGCGTGAGCATGGCGGCGTTGCAGGTGACGTCGTGGAGCAGGTGCAGCGTCGCGACGACCTCGGCCACCTCGGGCAGGCGCAGCAGCCCGGACAGCCCGACGATCTCCACGGGGACCGAGGCGCGGGTGAGGGCGTCGAAGACGTCCTCGGCGTGCGCGTTGTCGCGCGTGAGCACGCCGATGTCGGACCATGCTCCCGTGTGGGCCAGCTGCACCGCCGAGACCAGGTGGTCGAGCTCCTCGGCGTGGGTCTCGAACACCGCGGTCGTCACGGTGCCGCGCTGGGCCTCGGGCGCGGCCAGCAGCGGCTCGACCTGGTCGTAGGCGGCGTAGAGCGGCGCGGCCAGTCGGTTGGCGACCTCGAGGATCCGCTGGTCGGAGCGACGGCTGACGGTGAGGTGGTAGGTCGGGCAGGTCCCGGAGGCTGCGGGGAAGGTCTGGTCGAAGTTCAAGATGTTGGAGACCGAGGCCCCGCGCCAGCCGTAGATCGCCTGGTTGGGGTCACCGACCGCCGTGACGGCGTGGCCCAGGCCGGTCGCCGGGTCGGGCCCGGAGAAGAGCCGCGACAGCATCGTGGCCTGGGCGACCGAGGTGTCCTGGTATTCGTCGAGCAGGACCACCTTGAACTTCGCCCGCTCGGCGGAGCCGACCTCCGGCTGGTCGTCGGCGAGCCGGGCACCAAGCTCGATCTGGTCGGAGAAGTCCATGAGGCCCAGGTCGCGCTTGAGGCGGCGGTAGCCGGCGACGAGCTGCAGCAGCTCGGCGCGCCGGTCGATCGCGGAGATGGCCTTCTCACAGGCCTCGCGATGACCCTTGCGGTCCTTGCCGGCGCGCTCCTCGACGATGGCACGCTCGAAGCCCCGGCGGGCCTCCGCGTCGGTCACTCGCACGTCGTCGGCACTGCGCAGGTGCTCGCTCATCGCACCGTCGAGGGCGAGGAGGTTCTGGATGGCGGTGGCCGGGTGGTCGGTGAGGTGGACGACCTCGCCGGTGAAGCGGTCGACGACCCGGGCGCCGAGCTGGTAGCGCGCGGCGTCGGTGATCACCCGGGTGTCGGGCTCGTGGCCGATGCGCAGGCCGTGCTCGGTGAGCAGGTTGGCGGCGTAGGCGTTGTAGGTCAGCACCGTCGGCTCGACCGGCTCCTCGGCGTCGCCGTCGGCTCCGGCCGGACCACGGGTGGTGTCGAGGGCGCCCGCGGCCACGAGGGCGTCGCGGATCTTGCGACGCAGCTCGCTGGCGGCCTTGGTCGTGAACGTGAGGCCGAGGACCTCCTCGGGCCGGACCTGGCCGGTGACCACGAGGTAGACCACCCGGGCCGCCATCAGCGTGGTCTTGCCCGACCCTGCTCCGGCGATGACGACCGCGGGGGCCAGCGGCGCGGAGATCGCCGCCCACTGCTGCTCGCTGGGCGCGTAGGGCGTCTTCATGACCGCCTGGAGGTCCTGCGGCGTCTCGATCCGCAGCGGCGCGGTGCCCGTCACTGGTCGGTCACCGACCCGGCGCTCTTGATGGGGCAGATCGGGACGAACGAGCAGTCGCGGCACTGCGTGCCCGCCACGGCCGGGAAGCGCTCCGTGCGCAGCAGCTCGGCTGCCCGGACCAGCTCGTGGCGCAGGGCTCCGCGATAGGGACCCTGGTCGTCCTGGGGGTCCTGCGTCTGCACGGCGGCCGCGGCGGAGTCGTCGAGGATGCCCAGCTGGACCAGCTCGGCACCACCGGCCCTGGCGGTGCTCCCCTCGGGGAGCAGGTCGTCGACGGCACCCCGGTCGACGGCGTACTGGTAGAGGCCGAGCTGGACGTGCTGCTCGACGGACTTGTCGCTGGGCTTGTTGCGACCGGTCTTGAGGTCGACGACGACGACCGAGCCGTCGGCGTCGAGCTCGACGCGGTCGGCGTAGCCGGTCAGCTCCACCTCGACGGGCTCTTCGCCCTCGGCCCCCAGGGTCACGACCGCCCGGAAGGGCTGCTCGGTGGCCAGCAGGGTGCGGCTGTTGGCGTGGTGCCACTGCAGGAAGCGCGCGAGGGCAGACCGCACCCGCTCGTGCTCGCGGGCCTTGGACCACGGCGTGCGGAACTCGAGCCGGTCCCAGACGTCGTCGACGTGGGTCATCAGCAGGTCGGTGTCGCCCGGGCCGGCCGGGATCTCCCCGGAGGCGACGCGCTCCGCGAGGGCGTGGAGCAGCTGACCGAGGTTGGCCGACTGGTGGGCCCGCGCGACGCCGCCGGCCTCCCGCTCGAGGAACCACTGGGTGGGGCAGACCATCAGCGACTCGAGCACGCTCGCGGAGACCGGCACCGGCTGGTCCGGGTCGCGCACGGGCTGCACCGACCGTGACGCGGCGCGGGTGCCCCACCAGGAGGCGGGGTCGGCCTGCGGCACCAGGGGCCTGGTGCCGACGGTCTCCCCCGCGAGCCGGGCCAGGCGCCGCGCCGCGGCGTCACGCAACGGTTCCGGGGTCTCCGGGTCGGCGAGGGTGCGCCTCAGCTCACCGACGAGGCCGCCCATGGAGAGCGGTCGGGCGGGGCGTCCGACGACGTGGGCGACGTCGCCGACCCCGAGCTCCTCCAGGAAGCGCGACGGCTGCTCACCGTCGTCGTCGGGCGACTCGACCGCGGTCACCACCAGGCGCTCGCGGGCCCGGGTGCAGGCGACGTAGAAGAGCCGACGCTCCTCGAGCAGGAGCTCGCGCGTGCTCACCGGCGGCACGAGCCCGCCGGTGCCGATGCGGTCGGCCTGGAGCAGGGTCGTGCGGCGACGCAGGTCGGGCCAGGCGTCCTGCTGGACGTGGGCGATGACGACCAGGCGCCACTCGAGCCCCTTGGACCGGTGCGCCGTCAGCAGCCGCACCGACGCGCCGCGGGCACCGCGCTCGGCCAGGGTGTCGGCCGGGATCTGCTGCGCGGTGAGCGTGGCGAGGAGGTCGGGGACGCCCAGGTGGACCCGCTGCTCCTCGGAGCGCGCCACGACGTCGAAGAGCGCGCAGACGGAGTCGAGGTCTCGGTGGGCACGACGGGCTGCACCACCACCGATCTCCACCGCCCGGCGCAGCCGAGCGGGCCAGCCGGTCCCGGACCACAGGTGCCAGAGGACCTCCTCGGCCGACGCGCCCTCGTCCAGCGCCTCACGGCCACTGGCCAGCAGGTCACCGAGCGCACGTGCACGCGTGATCTCGGGGCCGTGCAGCCCGTCGAGGAACGTCGGGTCGACGACCGCGCGGCGGACCAGGTCGCGCGACGGAGCAGGCGAGGTGCCCTCGGCGTGGGCCTGCTCCTTGGCGCGGGTGCGCAGCGCTCGGGCCAGGCGTCGTACGTCGCCCGAGTCGAGGCCGCCCAGCGGGCTCAGCAGCAGCGCCTCGGCGCGGGTGGGATGGACGTAGGCGACGTGGTCGGGGTCGTCGTTGTCGAGGTTGACCACGGCCGACATCGCGTCGATCAGCGGCAGCACGGCGGGGTCGCGGACCAGCGGCACCTCGTCGCTGGCGACCTCGACGGGCACGCCGGCGGCGCCGAGCGCCCGGCGCAGAGGCGGGATCGACGTCCGACCCGAGCGCACGAGCACCGCCATGTCGTCCCAGGCGATGCCGTCCTCGAGATGGGCCCGGCGGAGCAGGTCGGCGAGGTGCTCGGCCTCGGCCCGGTCGGTGTCGAAGGTGCGGACCAGCACCTTGCCGTTGCCGATGCCGGGGGCGTCGGCCCGGGGCTCGAGGAAGGCGAGCTTGGCCGCCTCGGGGATCGAGCCCGGCAGGGCCAGGCGCGAGGCGACCCGTTGGGAGGCGAGGAGCAGGTGCGGTCCGAAGCGACGCGTCGTGCGCAGCGCCACGACGTCGGCGCGCTCGCCGTCGGCCTTCGGGAAGTCGGCGGGGAAGTCGAGGATGCCGCGCACCTCGGCGCCGCGGAAGCCGTAGATCGACTGGTGGGGATCGCCCACCACGGTGAGGTCGCGGCCGTCGCCGGCGAGCTGGCGCAGCAGGGCGACCTGGCCGGGGTCGGTGTCCTGGTATTCGTCGACGAAGACGTGGCGGTAGGCGGCGCGCAGCTCGTCGCGGTGCTCGGCGGCCTCGATGGTGGCGCGGCGGATGAGGTCGGCGTAGTCGGTCGCGCCGACGTAGTCGAGGTTGGTGAGGTATTGCTCGAGGAAGAGCCCTGCGGCGATGAGCTCAGGAAGGTCGTGCTCCTCCCCCAGCGCCCGGAGGTCGGCGCCGTCCTTGCCCTTCTCGCGGGCCCGCGAGAGCACGGCGTTGACCTCGCGGGCGAAGCCGCGCGTGCCCAGCGCCCGGTGGAGCGACTCTGGCCAGGTCACCGACTCGGGGTGGTCGGTGAGGAGCTCGCGGAGCACGACGTCCTGCTCGGGCGCGGAGAGCAGGCGCAGCGGGGCGGCGTAGATCTCGGCCGGGGCGTAGCGCCGCACGAGACCGTAGGCGAAGGAGTGGAACGTCGCGCACAGGCTGGTCGCCATGGTGCGCCCCAGGCGGGCGGTGACCCGGTCACGGAGCTGCTCGGCGGCCTTGCGCGAGAAGGTCAGCGCCAGGACCTCGTCGGGTCGCGCGCCGTCCTCGACCCGCCGCACGATCGCCTCGACCAGGGTCGTGGTCTTGCCGGTGCCGGGCCCGGCCAGCACCAGCAGCGGGCCGCCCGGGTGGTCCACCACCTGCTGCTGGTGCTCGTCGAGCTCGGGCACCACGACACGCGTGTCGGGGCGGACGAGGTGGTAGGTCGACGGCGGCACGAGGCCACCTCATCACACGGCGCCGACAGTGCAGGGCGACGACCTCGGGAAGCCCGCTGGCTGCGGGACGTCATGCGAGCCGAGCAGGCGACTCCACGATCCGTATGACGTCCCACGGCCGGTGCCCCTCGGCGGACGTCAGGCGAGCTCGACGGCCAGCACGTAGCGGTGGTTGGGCACCAGGATGGGACCGTCGGGGCCCTCGGCGGCGTAGTCGACGAGCCCCTCGTCCACCCACCCCTCGCGCTCGTAGAACCGACGGGCTCGGGCGTTGCCGGCCGCCGCGACCAGCCAGGCACGGTCGTGGCCGGCGTCAGCGATGTGCCGCACGCCCTGGGCCATGAGCGCCTGCGCCACGCCCGTGCCGCGATGCCGCCGATCGACGAAGACCTGCTCGAGCTCGTCGTCGTGGACGACCACGAAGCCGGCCACGACGCCGTCGACCACCGCGACGCTCGTCTGCGCCACCCGGTCGGCGGTGCGGGTCCGGAAGGACTCCGGCGTGCGCACGGCCGTGAGCTCGTCGGGGACGTGTCCGTCATGGCCGTCGTGCCAGCCGGTGTCCCAGATGGCGGCCACCGCCTCGACATCGTCAGGGGTTGCCGGTCGCAGCACGAGGTCGCTCACGCGCAGCAGCGTAGGTCCCCCGGAAAGTGCCCAGAGCGTCGCCGTCCGGACCGCCGTCCGGACCGCCGGGCTCGATCACGACCGAGAATGGCTCGATCCCAGCAGATCAGGCCTCGACGGTCCGCTCGTTGTAGACCCCGGCGGGCTCCTGGCCGGTGAGCCCCTGGATCGCGGCCATGATCTCGTCGGTCACCTCACGGCGGGCCCGCCCGAGCGGGACGCCCTCGAAGCGACCGGCCACCTGGATCGGCTCACCGAAGGAGACCGTGACCCGGGCCAGCGTGGGGAACCGAGCGCCCACGGGCTGGAGCCGCTCGGTGCCGATCAGCCCGACGGGCACGACGGGCACGCCCGCGGTCAGCGCGAGGTGCGCGACGCCGGTGCGCCCGCGGTAGAGCCGGCCGTCGCGCGAGCGGGTGCCCTCGGGGTAGATGCCGAAGGCACCACCACGCCCCAGCACCCCCAGCGCCGTGTCCAGGCTGGCGATCGCGGCCTTGGAGTCGTCGCGGTCGACGGGCAGCATCCCGAGCCCCTCGAACCAGCCGCGCTGGAGCGCACCCCGGACGCCGGTGCCGGTGAAGTAGTCGGATTTGGCGAGGAACGCCACGGGCCGTGGAGCGACGATCGGGATGATCATCGAGTCGGCGAAGCTGAGGTGGTTGCTGGCGAGGATCACGCCACCGCTGGTGGGGACGTGCTCGAGGCCGTGCACCGTCGGACGCCACACGGCCTTGGCCAGCGGCGGGACGACGGTGTGCAGCACGTGGTACATCACGCCGCCCAGTGTGCTGGTTACCGGCCGGTCAGCCGATTCGCCCTGCGGGCCGTCCGCCCCGGCTCACGGTCGCCGCCGGACGTACGGCGTGGACGTGGTGACCCGGCGCAGGCCGGAGCGCTCCAGGATCGGCCGCGACATCTCGGTGCAGTCGCTGTGCAGGTAGCGCACGCCGCGCGCCATCGCCGACGCGGCCCGTGCGCCCGTCAACGCCCGGTAGATCCCCCGACCGCGCCACTGCGGCAGGGTCGCGCCGCCCCACAGCCCGGCGCACTCGGTCCCGGGCACGATCTCGAGCCGGCCCGCGCTGACGACCACGCCGTCGGACGACTCCGCGACCCAGACCTCCGTGAGGCCCTCGCTGCGCTCGACGCGCGCGAGGAGGTCGGCCCCGCTGCCGCCACGACCGAAGACGCTGACCTGCATGTCGGCGGCCGCCTCGAGCAGGGCGACCCGGTCGGCGAGCTGGTCCACCCGTCGTACGACGATCCCCGCGGGGGGCTCGACGGCTGCGGCGAGCAGCGCCTCGGCCTCCCCGAGCATGATCGTCTCCTCGTCCTCCGGCTCGAAGCCGGCGCGGAGCAGCCGGCCGTGGAGGTCGTCGGTGAGGTCGTGCGACCGGGTCTTCCACTCCACCGAGTCCACGGCGGGGTCCGCGAAGAAGTGCCCCACGCTGCGGTGGACCAGGGCGTCGAGCTCGGCTCCTCCGACGTGCTCGAGCGAGCGGTAGGTGACCATGCCGCCGAAGCCGTAGGTGGCTCGCCACACGGGCCCGTCCTGGTCCCAGGCGCTGCTGCCGATCACCTCGGACTCCCCGCGCAGCTGCCGGTCGTAGGTCTCGAGCAGGTCGTGGGTCATGCACCCATCATCACCCCGGGACACGATGCTGGGCGCCGGCCGACCGGCACTCACCAGTCCAGCAGTGCCGAGACCTGCCGGGCGAGGGTCATGGGGTCGAAGGGCTTGGGGATGACCCCGGCGATCGGGAGACCGTCCCAGACCTGACGCTCGTCGGCCTGGCGCTTGGCGGTCACGAGGATCACGGGGATGTCCTGGGTCCGCTCGTCGGCCCGGAGCCGGTGGAAGGTCTCGATGCCGTCCATGACCGGCATCATCACGTCCAGCAGGATCGCGTGGGGACGGTGCTCGGCGGCCAGCTCCAGGGCGGAGGCGCCCCCGTCGGCGGAGAGGACCTGCCACCCGCCCACCAGCTCGAGGGACAGCTGGGCGATCTCGCGGATGGAGTCGTCGTCGTCGACGACGAGCACGACGGGCACCGCGGGGTTCATCTCGGCCGCACCGGTCCGGCGAAGGTGCCGGCGTAGTAGGTCTGGCGGTCGATCTTCTCGACCGTCACCTCGGCCTGACTGTGGAGGAAGTGCTCGATCGCGGCCCCGAAGCCCAGGGACTCGTCGTTGAACGCACAGATGTCCCAGGCGCAGACCGCTCGCTTCGCGACGAGGAGCTCGACGACGCGCTCGATCATGGCCTGGAAGACCCGGGAGCGCCGGTGCTCGGCGCGCACGAGGGTGAAGCCGAGGTAGAACACCGCCCGGCGCGCGGTGTGCTCCGGGTAGTGGTGCGCGAAGTAGTCCGGGCTGATCCACGGCACCGTCTCGAGGTCGGAGGTCAGCGTGGAGATGCCGACGATCTGGTCGTCGAGGCGGGCGACGTACTTGTGCACCCGCGGGTCGCGCATCTCCTCCATGAACTCCGACTCGTGCAGCACCTGGCGCGCCACCGCCCGGGTCGCGAGCTCGCCGAACGTCGCGCGGTAGAGCTCGAAGTAGTCGTGGGCCGTCTCCTCGTCGACGCTCTCCTCGATCGTGACCGTCGGGCGGTGCGTGGTCTCAGCGCGCATCGGCGCCCCAGGAGACGACCGAGTAGGCGGCCAGGACCAGGGCGCAGACGGGCCGGTCCACGCAGTGCGCCGAGGACACCATGGTCTCCACCTCGCCGTAGCCTCCGCCCCTGCTGTCGACCATGTCGGTGAGGGTCAAGGTGATCATCTCGAGCAGGGACTCCTCGCTGCCCGCGTGGTGCTCCACGAAGAGCCCCGCCCCGGTGTCGGGGTCGCGGACCCAGCCGAGCCCGGCCCAGACGATCTCCCCCGGCTGCTCCGCGTGGGCCGCGGACAGCACGCAGTAGAGCCGGTCCCCGTGCACACCGCCGAGGGCGTCCCTCTCGAGCCGGACGGCACTGCCCGGAGGGATGACCGACGACAACGGGATGAGGTTGAAGTTGGACACCCCGGCGTCGAGCAGGGCCCGGTCGAAGGCGGCCAGGGCTGTCCGCCCGACCCCGCTGCCGCGGCGGACGGTGATGTCCGGGGCGAAGCCGTCGGGGATCGTGGAGGGGACGCGGTTCACGCGGATGACTCCTTCGTGGGGGACTCAGCGCGAGGCAGGCTGAAGTAGAGGGTGGTGCCGTGGCCGAGCGAGCTCTCGGCCCAGATCCGGCCACCGTGGCGTTCGACGATGGAGCGACTGATGGCCAGCCCGAGGCCGGTGCCGCCCTTGACGCGGGCATCGGAGGAGTCGACCTGCTCGAAGCGCTCGAAGATCGCGTCCAGCTTGTCGGCGGGGATCCCCCGACCCTCGTCCCGCACCCGGAACACGACCTCGCCGCGCCTGGCTCCGGGGCCGTCCTCGGGGACGGTGTCGGCGACGACGCGGCCGCCCACGTCGGAGAACTTGATGGCGTTGCCGAGCAGGTTGGTCAGGGTCTGGATGATCTGGTCCTCGTCAGCGCGGACGGCACCGACGCACGAGCCGATCTCGACCTCGATGCTCATCGAGCGCGCCAGCCCGTCGATCTGCGCCACCGCTGCGGACACGAGATCACCCGCCTCGATCCGGGCGACCTCCATGGCTCGCGTCCCGGACTCGATGCGCTCGAGGTCGAGGACGTCGTCGATCAGCCGTGTCAGCCGCTCGCTGCTCTGCACCGCGATCGTCAGCACCGATCGCGCGCTCGTGCTGAGGTCGCCGAGGACCCCGCCGGCCAGCAGCCCCAGCGAGCCGCGGATCGACGTGAGCGGCGTGCGCAGCTCGTGGCTCACCACGGAGAGGAACTCGTTCTTCATCCGGTCGACCTCACGACGCTGCGTGACGTCGCGGAAGACCACCACGGCGCCCTGCACGAGGTCCTCGTCGACCACGGGGCTCGCGGTGATCTCGACGGGGAAGGCCGTCCCGTCCGCGCGGACGTAGCTGTCCTCCTCGGCGTTGGTCACGATGCCCGAGATGGCCTCCGTGACGTAGCAGCCGCTCCACGGGTAGGGCAGCCCCTCGGGATCGGGGCCGTGGAAGTGGTCGTGGGCGTGGCGACCGAGCAGGTCGTCGGCGCGGTGACCCAGGGCGGCCGCACCCGAGGGGTTGATGAAGGTGACCCGGCCGTCGACGTCGACGCCGTAGATGCCGTCGCCGACCGAGGTCAGGAGCACCTCGGTCTGGCGCGCGAGTCGCCGCAGGTCGGTGGTCTGCTCGGCAACCCGGCGCTCCAGGCCACGGCGCAGCTGGGCGTTGTCGCGGGCGAGCAGCGCCTGCCGAGCTCCGGCGGAGACGATGAGCACGAGCCACAGGACCGCCTGCGGTCGCTCGAGCCGGCCCTCACCGGCGGCCACCTGCACCACACCGGCCACCAGGAAGGCCGTCACGACGAGGGCCGTGCCCCAGGCATCGGTCGCGTCGGTCTCGTGGGTGGTCTCGGGTGCGTCCTGGGTGGTGCTGGGGAAGCACGCTGCGAGCCCGATGAGGACGTAGCCGGTGATCCAGCCGAGGTCGAGCACCGTGCCGAACTCAAAGGTCTCCTGAGCGGCACGCACGGCGAAGGTCAGGTCACCGACGGCGTACATCACGAAGCCGCTGGCGATCAGGGCCAGCGGCAGCCGGTCGGCGCCGCTGCCGCGCAGCACCAGCAGGACGGCGACCGTGGCGAGCACGACGTCGAGCACGGGGAAGGCCAGGTCGACCGCACGTGCCGAGAGGTTGCCGGAGGCCGAGCCGATGAGCTCGTCGTAGACCAGCACCGACGACATCACGAGCACGGCGGCCGCGGCGACGAAGCCGTCCAGGGACAACAGCACCTGGTCGACCCCGCGCCGCCGGGTCGTGGGGAAGTTCAGGACGCCGACGATCGAGAGCAGCAGTGCCACCCCGATGGTGGTCTCGCCCACGACGCTCGGGGCGGTCACCGGGTCGGCACCCACGACGGTCGACCACACGTTGCCGGCGACGGCGACGATGGCCGCGCTGGTCAGCAGCAGCCAGGAGCGCCGGCGGCGTCCCCTCGTACGCCGGGTGCGCGTAGCGCAGGCGAGGAGGGTGAAGAGGCCGGCGACCAGGAGTCCGACGCCGCTCACCGCGGCGCTCAGGTCGGTCGGGTCACGCACCTCGAGGAGCAGCCCGAAACCGACGACAGCGGCGAGGGACGCGGGCAGCACGATCCGGAACGCGCGCTTCTGCGCGGCCAGGCCCCGAACCCTCTCCATGCCCCGGAAGGTACCGCAGAGCGGATCGTCTCGACCGGGGGACGCCCGGGGAGGACTCCCGGGCATAGGCGAAGGGCCCTCGTGAGTATGAGTCACAAGGGCCCTTCTGGGTGATCGGTCTCGGTGATGCTCGCGATCGACTGCTCGTCATCTCCGGCCCCGGCAGGCGCATCACCCGACTGCCGCGACAGGTCCCCGGGCGAGCCGGTTCTCCGTCGTCTGGACCCTCGTCTCCGAGCTGTCCCGCTCTCCCCGGGGGGAGTGCGTGGGACAGTTCTACGCCCGGTGTGACGCCCGGCACAAGGGGTGGACGAGACATTCTCCTGGTTCCACCGGAAGAGGGCCGGTCCTCCACAAGGTCGGCCCTGGTCATGCACAGATCGCGCCTGGTTCTCCACAGGTGATCGTCCATGACCTGGCTGGCCGAGCTGAGTACGAACGCCTAGGCACCCTGAGCCGAAGGACCATGGCCCCTGGCGCCCCAGGAGCGTCTGATGGGCGCATGACGCGTTACGCCGATCCCTTCGCCTGCCCCGACTGCCACACGCCGATCCCCCTCGGCGCCGACACCTGTCGGTCCTGCGCCCTCCCCCTGACCCACCCGCTCGCCGGCGAGCTGCTGCGCACCCTCACGCGCGCCGACGACCTGCTGGGCCAGCTGCGCGCCGTCGCGACCCGCCCCGTCGCCGTGAGCGCCGGCGGCTCGATGGTCCCCCCGGTCGCCCCGATGCCGGCCGCAGCGCCCTCGCCGCGTCGTACGGGCCTGCGCGCGGCGTCGGTCCCCCAGGTCCTGCTCGGCCTCGGCGCCACCTGCCTGCTCGTGGCCGCCGTCATCTTCCTCGCCGTCGCCTGGTCCTGGCTCGGCATCGAGGGGCGTACGACGGTCCTGGTCGCGCTCACCGCCATCAGCGGCGGCACGGGCGCCTGGCTCGCCGGGCGCGGGCTCCGCGTGGCAGGCGAGGCGCTGACCGTCGTCGCGCTCGGCCTGCTGACCCTCGACGTGGTCGGCGCCGACAGCGCGGGCTGGCTCGGTGACCTGTCGATCGCGGGTCTCGTCGCCGTGGTCGGCGGCGTGCTCGGCTCCGTCTCGCTGGGACTGGCCCTCACCCCCACCCGCCTGGTCGTCCCGCAGCTGGCCGCCGCCCTGGGGCTCGGCCTCGCCTGGGCCGGCGCGGACGGTGTGGTCGACGGACAGGACCTCCTCGTCCCGACGTTCGCCGTCCTCGCGTTCGCCGCCCTCGCGCTCGTGGGTCGCACGACCCGGCGCACCGTGCTCCCCTGGGCCGCGTTGGTCGGCGCCGGCTTCGCGTGGTTCGACCTGCTGGTCTCCTCGCTCGACAGCCTCGAGGTCGACGGCGTCATCACCTTCGCCGGGGTGTGGGGCGGCACCGGTGGGGGCGTCCTCGTCGCCGCAGCGCTGCTCCTCCTGCCGCTGGTGCTCGACCGTCGCCACGAGCTGGCGGCCACCTGCCTCACCGCTGCCACCGTCCTCACGACCGGGATCCTGACCGCACCGGCCTTCGACGAGCCGCTGACGACCGCGACCGCCGTCGCCCTCGGCGTGCTCCTCGCCGCCACCGCCGCCGCACGCCTCCTGCCCCGCGTCTGGTCCGTCGTCACCCTCGTCCCCGCGGCGCTCGCCGCGCTCCCGGTGGCCATCGTCGCCGCAGCCCTCCTCCTCGACGCCGGCATCCGCGTGCTCCTGGTCGAGGGTCAGGACCTCCGTCTGTCCGACGAGGAAGCACTGGTGCACCCGACCCTGCTCGTGCCCGCCACGGTCGCCCTGCTCCTGCTTCTCGCCGTCGCCGCGCCGCGCCTCCAGCGGGTCGTCGCACGCACCGTCGCGCCTCTGGCGCTCGTCGTCACCGCCGTCGCCACCCTCGCCCTCTTCGCGGTGCCGCTGTGGACCGTGGTCGTCGCCACCGCCGTGGTCGGTGCCGCCCTCATGGGCGACGGCCTGCGCGCCGAGGCTCTCGTGGGCACCGTCCGTGCGGTCCTCGGCGGGGCCGTCCTCCTCGCCGCGGTCGTGGCCTCGCTGCCCTCGCCGGCGCTCCTGACCGGCACCCTGGCCCTGCTGACGCTGGCCGCGACGGGCGTGCTGCTCCGGGGCCGGTTCCCCGAGGCCGACCTGCTGGGCGGCGTCACCCTCCCGGTCGCTCTCGCAGCAACCATGTGGTCCGCCGCGGACCTCGCCGCCGTCGACACGGTCCTGCGTGCCGTGCCGGTCCTCGTGGTCGTGGGCCTGCTCGCGATCGCCCGTCCCCGCGTGGAGCTGGAGGCCTCGGCGGCGCTCGCCGGCGCCACGGCGGCCGTGCTGTCGGTGGTCGCAGCCGTCGACGAGCCCACCGCACTGGCCGTCCACCTCACCGTGGCCGGCGCGCTGGTCACCGCCACCAGCCTCGTCCACACCTCGCGCCGCCCGCTGGGGTGGGTCGGCGGCCTCCTGCTCGCCGCCGCCACCTGGGTCCGGCTCGCCGACCTGGGGGTCGAGGCACCCGAGGCCTACACCCTGCCGACCGCTGCCGCTCTGGTGCTCCTGGGTCTGCACCGCCTCCGCACCGTGCCCGAGGCCGCCAGCACTGCCACGCTCAGCCCCGGCCTGGTGCTCGCCACGGTCCCGTCGCTGCTGTGGGTGCTGGCCGGTGACCCGGTCTCGCTCCGGGCGCTCCTGCTCGGTGCTGCGTGCCTCGGGCTCGCCCTGCTCGGCGCCCGGCTGCGCTGGAGCGCGCCGCTGGTCGTCGGCGCCGTGGTCGGCGGGCTGCTGGCGCTGCGCGAGCTGGCGCCCTACGCACACCAGACGCCGCAGTGGGTCGTCATCGGCCTGGCCGGCACCGTCCTGACCGTGGTGGGCGTGACCTGGGAGCGTCGGCTCCGTGAGCTGCACCAGGCCGCGACCTACCTCGAGCGGCTGCGCTGAGGACCCGACGCCGAGTCGGCGCAATGTTGCAGGGCTCCAGGCTGCACCATCGCGCCGACTCGGCGCACACCTGTCACCGGGCGGCCGGAGACCAGAAGGCCGCGGCGATGTCGACGCTGCCCGAGCGGCGCAGCGGGGTGCCCTCCTCGAGGTAGGCCTGACGCGCCTCGTCGTGGTGGCTCGGCGGCAAGGACCCGTTGCTGCGCACCACCCGCCACCACGGCACGGGCCCGCCGTGGCGCGACAGGCATGCACCGACCTGCCG
>NZ_CALRWD010000078.1:0-22045 GCF_943371775.1 Nocardioides psychrotolerans | reverse complement strand
GCGCCATTGCGCCGACTCGGCGTGGGGTGGGCCGGGTCAGACGCCCATCGGGTGCCAGACCGTCTTCGTCTCGACGAAGGCGGTCATGGCGTCCAGGCCGGGGTCGGCCGACCAGTCGGGCTCGGCGGCCGGGGCACGGCGTACGCGCTTGAGGTTGTCGGCCGCGGCCACCTCGAGGGAGGTCGCCAGCTCGGTGTCGCCGGCGATGCCGACGAGCTCGATCGCGTTGACGTCCATGTGCGAGGCCAACCAGGGCGCGATCGTGGCCGCCGATCCGGTGAGGATGTTGACGACCCCGCCGGGCACGTCGGAGGTCGCGAGCACCTCGGCGAACGTCACGGCCGGCAGCGGGCGGTCGTAGGAGGAGACGACGACCACGGTGTTGCCGGTGACGATGACCGGCGCGATCACGCTCACCAGGCCGAGCAGCGACGACTCCTGCGGCGCCAGCACGGCGACGACACCGGTCGGCTCGGGGGTCGACAGGTTGAAGAACGGGCCGGCGACCGGGTTGGCGTTGCCGATGACCTGGGTGAGCTTGTCGGCCCACCCGGCATACCAGACCAGGCGGTCGATGGCGTCGTCGAGCGCCTTCTCCGCGCGGGCGGCGGTCAGGCCCTCGGACTGGCGCACCGCCTGCACGAGCTGGGGACGTCGGTCCTCCATGAGCTCCGCGATCCGGTAGAGGATCTGCGCGCGGTTGTAGGCGGTCTTGCCGGACCAGCCGCCGAACGCCTTGCGGGCGGCGACGACGGCGTCACGGGCGTCCTTGCGCGAGGCGAGGGCGGCGTTGGCCACGAAGGCCCCCTTCGAGTCGTGGACCTTGTAGGAGTAGCCCGACTCGGAGCGCGGGAAGGCGCCGCCGATGAAGAGCTTGTAGGTCTTGCGGACGTCGATGCGCGACATCACTCGCCACCCTTCAGGTAGGCCTCGAGGCCGTGACGGCCACCCTCGCGGCCGTAGCCGGACTCCTTGAACCCGCCGAAGGGGCTCGTGGGGTCGAACTTGTTGAACGTGTTGGCCCACACGACGCCGGCGCGCAGCGCGCCCGCCATGTGCAGGATCCGGGAGCCCTTGTCGGTCCAGACCCCCGCCGAGAGGCCGTACGGCGTGTTGTTGGCCTTGTCGACCGCCTCGCTGGGCGTGCGGAACGTGAGGACCGAGAGGACGGGACCGAAGACCTCGTCGCGGGCGATGCGGTGGGCCTGCGTGACCCCGGTGAACAGCGTCGGGGGGAACCAGAAGCCGGTGGTGGGCAGCTCGCACTCGGGGGACCAGCGACCGGCGCCCTCGGCCTCGCCGATGTCGGACAGCTCGCGGATGCGGGCCAGCTGCTCGGCGGAGTTGATGGCGCCGATGTCGGTGTTCTTGTCGAGCGGGTCGCCCACGCGCAGCGTCGACATGCGGCGCTTGAGCTTGGTGAGCAGCTCGTCGGCGATCGACTCCTGCACCAGCAGGCGCGAGCCGGCGCAGCAGACGTGGCCCTGGTTGAAGAAGATGCCATCGACGATGCCCTCGACGGCCTGGTCGAGCGGCGCGTCGTCGAAGACGATGTTGGCGGCCTTGCCGCCGAGCTCGAGGGTCACCTTCTTGTCCGTGCCGGCGACCGCGCGGGCGATGGCCTTGCCGACCTCGGTGGAGCCGGTGAAGGCGACCTTGTCGACGTCGGCGTGGCCCACGAGGGCCTGACCCGTCGCGCCGGCGCCGGTGACGATGTTGACGACGCCCGGCGGCAGGTCGGCCTGCTGGCAGATCTCGGCGAAGAGCAGCGCCGTCAACGGCGTGGTCTCGGCCGGCTTGAGGACGACGGTGTTGCCGCAGGCCAGGGCGGGCGCGATCTTCCAGGCCAGCATCAGCAGCGGGAAGTTCCACGGGATGACCTGGGCGGCGACGCCGAGCGAGCGCGTGCCGTAGCCGGAGTGCTCGAGCTTGTCGGCCCAGCCCGCGTAGTAGAAGAAGTGGGCCGCGACGACTGGGATGTCGACGTCGCGCGACTCCTTGATCGGCTTGCCGTTGTCGATCGTCTCGAGCACGGCGAGCTCGCGGCCGCGCTCCTGGATGATCCGCGCAATGCGGTAGAGGTACTTGGCGCGCTCCTTGCCGGGCATCCGCGACCAGACCCGGGTGTGGGCGCGACGAGCGGCCTTGACCGCCGCGTCGACGTCGGCGTCGGAGGCCTCGGCGACCTCCGCGAGGACCTCCTCGGTGGCCGGGTTGATCGTCTTGAAGGACGTGCCGGAGCCGTCGACGAACTCACCGTTGACGAACAGGCCGTAGGAGGCCTTGATGTCGACGATGCTGCGCGACTCGAGGGCGGGGGCGTAGTCGAAGGTCATCTGATCAGTCCACCGTGAAGTAGTCGGGACCGGAGTAGCGCCCGGTCGTCATCTTGGTGCGCTGCATCAACAGCTCGTTGAGCAGCGTCGAGGCGCCGAAGCGGAACCAGTCGGGGTCGAGCCAGTCGGGACCGGCGACCTCGTTGACCATCACGAGGTACTTGATGGCGTCCTTGCCGGTGCGGATGCCTCCGGCCGGCTTGACGCCGACCATCTGGCCGGTGGCCTCGCGGAAGTCGCGCACGGCCTCGAGCATGATCATCGTCACCGGCAGGGTCGCTGCCGGCTGGACCTTGCCCGTGGAGGTCTTGATGAAGTGGCCGCCGGCCATCATCGCCAGCCACGAGGCGCGTCGTACGTTGTCGTAGGTCTGGAGCTCGCCGGTCTCGAAGATCACCTTCAGGTGCGCAGGGCCGCACGCCTCCTTGACCGCGACGATCTCGTCGAAGACCTGGAGGTAGTGGCCCGAGAGGAAGGCGCCACGGTCGATGACCATGTCGATCTCGTCGGCGCCCGCCTCGACCGCGTCGCGGGTGTCGGCCAGCTTGATGTCGAGGGCGGCGCGACCGCTGGGGAAGGCCGTGGCGACCGCGGCGACGTTGACGCCGCTGTCACCGAGGACCTCCTTGGCCACGCCCACCATGTCGGGGTAGACGCAGACCGCGGCGGTGGCCGGGCAGGTCGGGTCGGCGGGATCGGGTCGCATCGCCTTGGCGGCCAGAGCGCGGACCTTGCCGTGGGTGTCCTGGCCCTCGAGGGTCGTCAGGTCGACCATCCGGATCGCGAGGTCCAGGGCATAGGCCTTGGCGGTGGTCTTGATGGAGCGCGTGCCCAGCGAGGCGGCGCGGGACTCGGCTCCGACCTGGTCGACTCCGGGGAGTCCGTGCAGGAAGCGACGCAGCGAGTCGTTCGAGCGGGTGACGTCCGAGAAGTCCCACGCCTGGCCCTGAGCGGGCGCAGCAGAAGGGGATGAAGGCATCCCCCCAGCATAGGGTTGACCGGCAGACTGGCGACAAACGACGGAAGGCGCCCCGGAGGTGCCGGCGAGGCAGGAGCGACGGTGACCGAGGAACAGCCCGAGCGGTTCACGCCCACGAGCGGACGCGTCATGGGGGTCATCGGGCTCGCGCTGGCCGCGCTCGTGGTCGGCGTCGGCCTGGTGGACCGTGACGCGGGGGTCGCCGACTGGGTGATCGCCGCCGCGGCCGCCGGCGGAGTGCTGGTCTGGGCGGCGCTGCTGAGGCCCCGCATCTCGCTGGTCGGCCAGGAGCTCGAGCTGCGCAACATGACCGAGACGGTCACCATCCCGCTGGCGGCGATCGAGGAGCTGGCGGTGCGCCAGCTGCTCGTCGTCCGCGCCGGGGACAAGCGCTTCCTCTCCCCGGCCCTGGGCAAGTCCCGGCGTCAGCTCGTCCGCGCCGGCACCGTCGGCGGGGGGATCGGCGGGGCGATCGGCAAGCTGCGCAGCACGCCGTCCGACGCCCGCACGAACGTCAACTACCCCGACTTCGTGGAGGAGCGCATCCGCCAGCGGATGGACGACGCGCGCTCCCTGCGCGGGGTCCGGCCGGGCTCCGCCGAGCAGCTCGCCCTCGCCTCCGACGTACGACGGCAGCCGGCGTGGGCGGAGATCGTCGCCCTGGGTGCGTCGTCCCTCGCCCTCGTCGTCACCGCCGTCTTCTGAGGAACTCGTCCTTCATGGCTGGTGCCGTGGTCTCATGCCTGCATGAAGCGTCTTCTCGGACTCGTGCTCCTGCTCGTCCTGCTCATGCCCGGCGCCGGACCCGTCGCGGCGGCCGCGCCCGCGATGCGGGGGGCGTGCGGAGCCGCTGACCCGCTCCCGTGCGAGCCGGCCGAGATGCACCTCGACGGCGTCCGGCGGCTGACTGCCCCGACGCGTCCGCTCGTCACCGTCGTGGTCAGGACGTTCACGGGCGACCCCGACATCACGGGCAGGATCACGCTGTCGTTCAAGCGCAAGGGTGGCGGCTTCAGCTGGACCCGCACCTTCGGCTACCCGGGCGGCGAGAAGCGCTACCGAGGACCGCGTCTGACGAAGACGGGCACCTACGTCGTGCGGGCGCGCTACCTCCCGCCACCCGACTCTCCGCACGGCGGAGCCACCAGGGGCTACGTCACCGAGGTCAGGCGCTAACCCGCGCTCAGATCCCCGCAGCAGCCTTGATGCCGGCCCCGATCGCGTCGAGACGACCAGCGGCCGCGATCCGCGCCGCCTCGACCCCGTCGGCGGGGTCGACGGGCACGACGACCTCGAGGTAGCACTTGATCTTGGGCTCAGTGCCGCTCGGGCGCACGATCACCCGCCCGCCGTCGGCGAGGTGGAAGCGCAGACCCTCGGTCGGCGGCAGGTCGGGGGATCCCAGCGCCAGGTCGTCGACGCGCTCGACGGCCAGGCCACCGATCTCCGTCGGGGGCGTGCTGCGCAGGCGCGCCATCGCGTCCGTGATCCGGCTCAGGTCCTCGACGCGCGCGGAGACCTGGTCGGTGGCGTGCAGGCCGAACTCGAGGGCGATGTCGTCGAGCAGGTCCGGCAGCGTCCGCCCGGCGGCCTTGGCATGGGCCGCGATCTCGCACAGGAGGAGCAGGGCGGAGACCCCGTCCTTGTCGGCGACGTGCTCGGGGTCGACGCAGTAGCCCAGCGCCTCCTCGTAGCCGAACGCCAGGCCCGGCACCCGGCCGATCCACTTGAAGCCGGTCAGCGTCTCGGCGTAGGGCTGGCCGTGGGCCGCCGCCATCTTGCCGAGCAGCGAGGAGGAGACGATCGAGGTGGCGTAGGTGCCCTGCTTGCCGGTGCGGAGCAGGTGGTGGGCCAGCAGCGCGCCGACCTCGTCGCCCCGCAGCATCCGCCAGCCGTGCAGCCCCTTGACCGCCGCCGCGCACCGGTCGGCGTCGGGGTCGTTGGCCACCACGAGGTCGACGTCGTGGCGCGCCGCGAGCTCGAGCGCGAGGTCCATCGCGCCCGGCTCCTCGGGGTTGGGGAACGCGACGGTCGGGAAGTCGGCGTCCGGCTGCTCCTGCTGCTCGACCACGCGGGGCGCGTCGAAGCCAGCGGCCTCGAGGACCTGCACGACCGAGGTGCCGCCGACGCCGTGCAGCGGCGTGTAGACGAGCTCGAGGTCGCGCGGTCCGTCGACCGCGAGGTCGGCGACGGTGTCGAGGTAGCGGTCGATGATCTCCTCGGTGAGCACGGTCCCGGGCTTGCCGCGCTTGATGTCGGCCACGGCGCCGACGGCCGCGATCTGGTCGGCGATGCCCGTGTCGGCCGGCGGCACGATCTGGCTGCCGTCGCCGAGGTAGACCTTGTAGCCGTTGTCCTCCGGCGGGTTGTGGCTGGCCGTCACCATGACACCGGCGACGCAGCCGAGCTCGCGGATCGCAAAGGCGAGCAGGGGCGTGGGCAGCGGCCGCGGCATCAGCCACGCCGTCATGCCGGCGCCGGTCATGACCTCGGCGGTGTCGCGGGCGAAGACGTCGGAGTTGTGTCGGGCGTCGTAGCCGATGACCACGGGCCCGACGGTCCCCTCCGCGCGGAGGTACGCCGCCAGCCCGGCCGCCGCGCGCAGCACGACGACCCGGTTCATCCGGTTGGGGCCGGCGCCGAGCGCGCCACGCAGCCCGGCCGTGCCGAACTCCAGGGTGCCGTCGAAGCGGTCGGCCAGGTCGCCGGGATCACCTCCGGCCTCCACGTCGGCGACGACCCGCTCGAGCTCGGCACGGGTCACGTCGTCGGGGTCCTCGGCCGCCCAGGCACGGGCGCGGTCGAGGAGCATGGAGAGGTCGGAGGTCATCCCCGCACCGTAGCGTCAGGAGTCGATCGAGCTCATGTCGCCGTAGCGCGCGCCGGCGACCGCGTCGCGCGGCACCGCGGACTCGAGCGCGGCGAGGTCCTCGGAGCTGAGCATCACGGCGGCGGCGCCGACGTTCTCCTCGAGGTAGGCCACGCGCTTGGTGCCGGGGATCGGCGCCACGTCGTCACCCTGGGCGAGGACCCAGGCCAGGGCGAGCTGGCCGGGCGTGCAGCCCTTGGCCTCTGCGAGCTCGCGGATGCGGGCCACCAGGACCAGGTTGGCGTCGAGGGCCTCGCCCTGGAAGCGCGGGAAGTAGGCCGTGCGACGCGCGTCGCCGTCCTCGAGCGCGTCCTCGGAGGTGATCGCACCGGTCAGCAGGCCTCGGCCCAACGGGGAGTAGGGCACCAGGCCGATGCCGAGCTCGCGGGCGGTGGGGAGGATCTGGTCCTCCAGGTCGCGGCTGAAGAGCGACCACTCGGTCTGCAGGGCGGTGATCGGGTGGGTCGCGTGGGCGCGACGGATGGTGTCGGCGGAGGCCTCGGACAGCCCGAGGTGGCTGACCTTGCCGGCCTCGACGAGCTCCTTCATCGCCCCGACCGTCTCCTCGATCGGGACGGACTGGTCGACGCGGTGCTGGTAGTAGAGGTCGATGTGGTCGACGCCGAGCCGCTGGAGCGAGGCGTCGCACGCGGAGCGGACGTAGTCGGGTCGGCCGTTGATGCCGAGCCGGGCGCCGTCCTCGGCCCGCTCGTTGCCGAACTTGGTGGCCAGCTGGACCTCGTCGCGACGGTCGGCGATCGCCTTGCCGACCAGGCGCTCGTTGGTGAAGGGGCCATACATGTCGGCGGTGTCGAGGAAGGTCACGCCGAGGTCGAGGGCGTGGTGGATGGTCGCGATGCCGGTGGCCTCGTCGCCGGTGCCGTAGAACTCCGACATCCCCATGCAGCCGAGGCCGAGGGCGGAGACGTCGAGAGGAGAGGCGGTGCCGAGGGTGCGTCGTTGGATGCTCATAGCACCACTCAACGCCCTGGAGTGCGCTCCAGGTCAAGTCGCTGCTCGACCGCGTCGGAGTAGACGCCGATCTTGTAGTCGATCGCGCCCAGGTGCTCCTGCACCTCGGCGAGCTGGGCGAGCACCGTGCGGCGGTGGTCGCGCAGCAGCTCGAGACGCTCGGCCTCGTTGCCGTCGCCGGAGCGCACGAGGTCGGCATAGCGACGCACGTCGCGGATCGGCATGCCGGTGGAGCGCAGGCGCGTCACCATCTCGATCCAGCGCAGGTCTGACTCCACGTAGCGGCGGTGCCCGGTGGCGGATCGCCCCACGGGCCGCAGCAGGAGCTGGTCGCGCTCGTAGTAGCGCAACGTGTCGGCGGTGAGCCCGGTGTGGCGGGCCGCTTCGGCGATGGTGAGGCCGGGCACGGGAGGCATGGACCCAGTGTCAGTCCTGGAGTGCGCTCCAGGTCAAGGGCGTCAGGTGGTGGACCGGTCCAGGGCGGGACGGTAGAACGCCTCACCGGCGAAGGGACCGCCCACGGCGGCGCCCTCGGCCTCGTCCTCGGCACGCGCCTCGACGGACCCGGCGAACTCCTCGGCGTCGTCCAGCGGCTCGTAGCCCAGGGCCCGGCCGGGCTCGAGGTCCCACCAGGCGCGGGTGTTGGCGGAGATGCCGTAGAGCACCGCGTAGCCGGGAGCGGGGGTGGTCAGGCAGGCCTCGACCATCCGGACACAGTCGTCGTGGGACAACCACGTGGCGAGGTTGCGCACGGTCTCGGGGCGCGGCAGGAAGGAGCCGATCCGGCACGACAGCACGTCGAGGCCGTAGCGGTCGGCGTAGAGCGACATCACCGCCTCGGCGGCCACCTTGCCGACGCCGTAGAACGTGTCGGGACGAGGGCGTACGTCGATCCCGACGGTGGGTGCCTCGGCCCGCGGTGTGCGCCCCACGGCGTGGTTGGAGCCGGCGTAGACGAAGCGGGTGACGCCGTGGGCGACGCAGGCGTCGAGCAGCGCGGCCGTGGTGACGACGTGGGAGGTCAGCGAGTCGGGCAGCGACGCCTCACCCGGGTGTCCGGCGAGGTGGACGACCGCGTCGACGGCCTCCTCCTCGAAGACCGCGAGCACGGCGTCGGGATCGGCGCAGTCGGCGACGTGCCACGCGAGGACACCGCCCTCGGGCTGCGGGACCCGGTCGAGCCCGACCACGTCGTGGCCGCGGTCGACGAGACCCACGGCGAGGACCTGACCGATCGAGCCGGCAGCGCCGGTGACCAGGACCCTCACGACAGCGTCCCGGAGGGCGCGGAGGGCGGAGTGTCAGCGGCGGTAGGCATCGATGTCGTGTCCTAGCTCGGTGAAGAGGTCCTGGTTGAGCCGGAACGCTACCTTCACCTCGCCCACGACCCGCTCCACGTCGCCGGGGGAGAGGTCGAGGGCGTCGAGCCGCTCGCGGTAGGCGTCCTTGTAGGGCTTGGGCTTCGGGATCTCCGGGAAGGCGTAGAACGAGGTGCCGGCGCCGTCGAGGTCGAAGGTGCGGTCGAGGATCCGACCGATCGCCTGGCCGCCGGACAGGTCGCCGAGGTAGCGGGTGTAGTGGTGGGCGACCAGCAGCCCGCCCCACTCCCCGGCGGCGTCCAGCCGGGCCCGGTAGGCCTCCGCGGCGGGGGAGTCCACGTGCTGCGAGCCGACGGGGCGCCAGTGGGCCAGGTCCCGGTCGATCGCGGCGAGGCGCTCGAGCGCCGGGTCGTGCACGGCCGCGACGGCCGGGTCGTCGAGCCGCTCGCGCACGGCGGTCTCCAGGGCGGCGTAGACGACGCGCAGGCGCAGCAGGTAGGCGGCATAGCCCTCGCGGTTGAGCCGACCGTCGAGCAGCTCGGTCATGAAGAGCGAGCCCTCCGCCTCGCGGTGCTCGGCCATGGAGCCCTCACGCATCGCGGCGGAGAGGGAGAGCGTCGTCGGTTGGCCGAGAGTCGTCACGCCGGAAGGGTAGCTGCGGCGGATGTCGCTCAGGTGACGGGCGCGGCCAGCATCGCGGTCGCCATCGAGACCAGGTTGGCGATGAACGCCTCCGTGGCCAGGGGCGAGCGCGTCGCCGCCGTGCGCTCCGCTGCGCGAGCCCGGTCGGCGCTCGCTCGCAGGATGAAGGAGGTGGTCAGCGACATCCGCTCGGCGCGGACCTGGTCGGGCATGGGCGGCATCCGCTGCTCCAGGAGCTGGTAGGCCTCGTAGCCCCCGGCCCGCTCGAGCGCCTCGACGACGTCGGGGTGGGCCGAGAGCGGCCGGTCCTCGACGAGCTGGCAGAGGATCACCAGGTAGCAGCTGCCCCGCCAGCCCTGGTCGGCCAGCTCCACCGCCGGCCGCACGAAGGCCTCGACGACCGAGGGAAGGTCGTCGTCCGCGCGGGTGCGGGCCGCGGCGAGCAGCTCGCGCTCCCGGTCGGCGATCAGCGCCACCTGCTCCTCGATGATCGCCACGAGCAGGCCCTCGCGCGAGCCGAAGTGGTAGTGCACGGCGCCACGGTTGCGCTGCCCCGCGCGACGACCGATGTCGAGCAGCGACGCCGCGTGGACGCCCCGCTCGGCGAACTCGCGCAACCCCGAGTCGACGAGGCGCCGGCGGGTCTCCTCGCCGGGCGTCGGTGTGGTCTGGTCGGTCGGTGCCGCCATCAGATCGTGGGGACGATCCTGCCCAGGAGCTCGCCCATCCGCGAGGCGGCTGCCTTGCCGGCCGCGAGGACCTCCTCGTGGTTGAGGGGCTCGCCGGTGATGCCGGCCGCCAGGTTGGTCACCAGGCTGATGCCGAGCACCTCCATCCCGGCCTCGCGGGCGGCGATCGCCTCGAGGGTGGTGCTCATGCCGACCAGGTCGCCACCGATCGCGCGGACCATGGCGATCTCGGCGGGGGTCTCGTAGTGCGGGCCGGGGAACTGGACGTAGACGCCCTCGTCGAGCGTCGGGTCGACCTCCCGGCACAGCGCGCGCAGCCGCGAGGAGTAGAGGTCGGTCAGGTCCACGAAGGTCGCGCCGACGATGGGGGAGCGTCCCGTGAGGTTGACGTGGTCGCTGATCAGCACCGGGGTGCCGGGGGTCCAGGTCTCCTTGAGACCGCCGCAGCCGTTGGTGAGCACGATGGTCGAGCAGCCGGCCGCGGCCGCCGTACGCACACCGTGCACCACCGCGGCGACGCCCTTGCCCTCGTAGTAGTGGGTGCGGCTGAGGAAGACCAGCAGGTTGCGCTCGCCGGCGCGGATCGAGCGGATCTTGCCCGAGTGGCCCGCGACGGCGGCGGCGGAGAAGCCCGGCAGGTCGGTGGTGTCGATCTCGGCCGTGGCCTCGCCGAGCGCGTCGACGGCGGGCAGCCAGCCCGAGCCGAGCACGAGCGCGACGTCGTGGCGCTCGACGCCGGTGAGCTCGGCGAGCCGGGCTGCGGCCTCGCCCGCCAGGTCGTACGGCGAGTGGTCGGGGCTGTCAGGCGTCGTGGGGATCACGGGCAGCACTCTAGGTGCTCGGAGCGGGTGGCTCAGAGTCCCGTCGACCGGCAGTCGCGGCGTCGGAGCGCCATCACGTAGTCGTGCGGGGCGCCGGCCGCCTCCGCGGCGTCGGAGAGGACCCCGAGGTAGGACGCCGAGGGCAGGCCGCCCTCGTAGGCGTCGAGGACGTAGGTCCACACCACGACCTCGCCGTTCATCGTCGAGACCCGCACCTTGGTCTTGCGGTAGAGCCCCGAGTCGGCGGCCTCCCAGCCGTCGAGCTGCGACTCGTCGGTCTCGGTGATGTCGTAGACCGCGACGAAGACCTGCTCGAAGGGGTCCTGGACGATCGTGGACAGCGACCCGTCCCAGCCGTGCTCCTCACCGCCGAAGGTGAGTCGCCAGCCCTCGAGCCAGCCGGTGGTCTGCAGGGGGGAGTGCGGGCAGCGCTCTCCCATGCGAGCAGGGTCGAGGTTCGTCCCGTAGGCGGCGTACAGGGTCACGGCTGAAGGTTAACGTCACAGGGCCTAGGGTTGGTTTCGTGACCCACTTCGATGTCCTCGTCCTCGGTGCTGGCCCTGGTGGCTACGTCGCCGCCATCCGTGCAGCCCAGCTCGGCAAGTCCGTCGCCGTGGTCGAGGAGAAGTACTGGGGCGGGGTGTGCCTCAACGTCGGCTGCATCCCCTCCAAGGCGCTGCTCAAGAACGCCGAGCTGTCGCACCTCCTGACCCACGAGAAGGCCAAGTTCGGCATCGAGGGCGACGCCACGATGTCCTACGGCCCGACGCACAAGCGCTCGCGCCAGGTCAGCGCCGGCATCGTCAAGGGCGTCCACTTCCTGATGAAGAAGAACAAGATCACCGAGATCGACGGGTGGGGCACCCTCACCGGTCCGAAGGCGATCGACGTCAAGGGCAAGGACGGTGACGTCACGTCCTACACCTGCGACGACCTGATCATCGCCACCGGCGCGACCGTGCGGATGCTCCCCGGGATGAAGGTCTCCGACAACGTCGTGACCTACGAGGAGCAGATCCTCGACGAGCAGCTCCCCGGCTCGATCATCATCGGTGGCTCCGGCGCGATCGGCGTCGAGTTCGCCTACGTGATGAAGAACTTCGGCGTCGACGTGACGATCGTGGAGTTCCTCGACCGGATGGTCCCGACCGAGGACGCCGACGTCTCCAAGGAGCTCGCCAAGCAGTACAAGAAGCTCGGGGTGAAGGTCCTGCTCTCGACCAAGGTCGACCAGGTCGAGGACACCGGCAGCGGCGTCAAGGTCACGGTCAGCCCCGCCGACGGCGGCGACCAGCAGGTCCTCGAGGCCGACAAGATGCTCGCGGCCTTCGGCTTCGCCCCGCGCGTCGAGGGCTACGGCCTCGAGGCGACCGGCGTCGAGATGACCGAGCGCGGCGCGATCGCCATCGACGCCCGCGGCCGCACCAACGTCGACGGCGTCTGGGCCATCGGTGACGTCACCGGCAAGATGATGCTGGCCCACGTGGCCGAGGCCATGGGCATCGTCGCCGCGGAGACCATCGCGGACGCCGAGACGCAGGAGATCAACTTCGACATGATCCCGCGCGCGACCTACTGCCAGCCGCAGATCGCCTCCTTCGGCTACTCCGAGGCGCAGGCCAAGGACAAGGGCTACGACGTCAAGACCTCGACGTTCCCCTTCTCGGCCAACGGCAAGGCCCAGGGCCTCGGCGACACCGTCGGCTTCGTCAAGATCGTGGCCGACGCCGAGCACAACGAGATCATCGGCGGCCACCTCATCGGCCCCGACGTGACCGAGCTGCTGCCGGTGCTGACCCTGGCCCAGACCTGGGACCTCACGGCCGACGAGGTCGCCCGCAACGTCTTCGCCCACCCGACGCTCGGTGAGTCCGTCAAGGAAGCCATCCACGGCATCGCCGGCCACATGATCAACTTTTAGCGGCCAGGCAGGTCGTGAGGCACGAACGAGCTGCCGTTCGGCCGCAAGGTTGAGCAAGCCCCGCGACCGAGGCACGAGGTCGCGACGGGCGGGTCGAAACCCACCGACCTCCGAGAACACAGTCTGACGAGAGGCAAGCACCAGATGAGCGGCGGACCGGAGTCCAACAAGGTAGTCATCATCGGCGGCGGCCCCGGTGGCTACGAGTCGGCCCTCGTCGCGGCCCAGCTGGGCGCCGAGGTGACGGTCGTCGACACCGACGGCCTGGGTGGCTCGGCGGTCCTCACCGACTGCGTGCCCAGCAAGACCCTCATCGCCACGGCCGAGCTCATGACGGACGTGTCGGGAGCGGCCGAGCTGGGGGTCAACTTCCACGACCACCAGGGCGACGCGGCCACGACCATCTCGGTCGACCTCGCCCGGGTCAACACCCGCGTCAAGCAGCTGGCCGCCGACCAGTCGGCCGACATCGCTCGCCGTCTCGCCAAGGAGAACGTCGAGGTCGTCCAGGGCTACGGCCGCCTCGACGGCCCCGGGCGGGTCGTCGTCGGCGACCAGTCCATCGACGCCGACGCGATCCTGATCGCGACCGGTGCCGCGCCCCGCACGCTCCCGACGGCCCAGCCCGACGGCGAGCGGATCCTCACGTGGGAGCAGGTCTACGACCTCACCGAGGTGCCCTCCGAGCTGATCGTCGTCGGCTCGGGCGTCACCGGCGCTGAGTTCGCCAGCGCCTACCTCGCCCTCGGCATCCCGGTCACCCTCGTCTCCTCGCGCGACCGGGTCCTGCCCGGCGAGGACGCCGACGCCTCGCACGTGCTCGAGGAGGTCTCGAAGCGGCGCGGGATGAAGCTGCTCTCCGAGTCGCGCATGGAGTCGGTGACGCGCTCCGGCGATGTCGTCACCGTCACCCTCACCGACGGCCGCAGCATCCAGGGCTCCCACTGCATCCTCGCGCTCGGCTCGATCCCCAACACCGCCGACATGGGCCTCGAGGAGGCCGGCGTCATCCTCAAGGACGGCGGCTTCGTCAACGTCGACCGCGTGTCCCGCACGTCGGCGCGCGGGGTCTACGCCGCCGGGGACTGCACCGGCGTGCTGATGCTCGCCTCGGTCGCGGCCATGCAGGGCCGCATCGCGATGTGGCACTTCCTCGGCGACACGGTGCACCCGCTGGACCTCAAGAAGGTCTCCTCCAACGTCTTCACCGCCCCCGAGATCGCCACCGTCGGCTGGACCCAGCAGGCCGTCGACTCCGGCGAGATGAACGCCGAGGTCGTCATGCTGCCCCTCTCGGGCAACCCGCGCGCCAAGATGCAGGGCGTCCGCGACGGCTTCGTGAAGCTGCTGTGCCGTCCCGGCACCGGCATCGTCGTGGGCGGGGTCGTCGTCGGCCCCCGCGCCTCCGAGCTGATCCACCCGGTGTCGATCGCGGTCGCCGAGTCCCTCACCGCCGACCAGCTGGCCCAGGCGTTCACCGTCTATCCGTCGATGTCGGGCTCGATCGCCGAGGCCGCGCGGAGGCTGCACCGGGTCTGATCGCCGACTCGACGACCCGGGCGGGGTCGATCGCCAGGAAGAGCAGGGTCGCGGAGGGAGCGAGCACGCGCGATGGCGGTGGTGCTCATCCGAAGATGCCGAAACCACCGCCGGCGGCCGGGCCGTTGTGGTCGGGACCCACGTAGAGCGCGTAGGACGCCTGCGCCGAGCGCTTGCCCTCCTTGACGGCGGCCGAGTCGACGCTGCCCTCGAGTGCCGCGTAGGCGCTGCCGGCGGCGTACCACGGGACGTAGTGGTTGCCGATCCGCACGACCCGCAGCTCGGGCATCAGGTTGTCGCGCATCCGGTTGAGGTCGCGGCGACACACCGGCACGGCGCGCTCGACGCCGCCCGGGGGAGCCCAGGCCAGCTCCGACACGGACGGGCCGTGCTGGGGGTTGAAGAAGCACGGCGGCAGTCGCACGGGCAGCTCGGCGCCGTCGCGACGCGCCAGCACGCAGGCCCGGCGGTAACGCCCCTCCTCGAGCAGGCTGCCGACCGCCACCAGCTCGGCGTCGGTCGCATCGCGGCTGAAGCGACCCTTGGCGTCCTCGTAGAGGTCCAACGCCTTCTGGTAGTCGGCGCGCATGTCCTCGTCGAGCTCGGTGGTCATCGTCTCGACGTGCAGGTCGCTGAGCTGCTCGCCGAAGAGCGTGACGTCCTCGTCGACCAGGCGGCGCTGCACCCGCGCCAGCTCCAGGTCGAACAGCCTGTCCTGCTTGCGTTCCTTGAACCAGCCGAGAAGCCCCATGCCCGGATGCTGCCACACGCGCCGTCCGACACCGGTTTTGTAGGGTGCGGCGATGACGTCCTCTCGGGTCCGCCTGTCCCTGCCCGCCGCTGTGCTCGCCACAGCACTCGCCGCCGCGAGCCTCGTCGCGCCGTCCGCACCGGCCTCCGCGACGACCTGGCAGGTGCCGGGCACCGCGCGGATCACGGTCGTGGGGCACGGCAACGGGCACGGCCACGGACTGAGCCAGTACGGCGCGCAGCGTGCGGCGACCCAGGGGCTGGGCTACCGCCAGATCCTGCGCTACTACTACCCGGGCACGTCCTCGGGGAAGGCCGGTGGGCCGATCCGCGTGCTCCTGACGGCCGACACCTCGCGTGACGTCGTGGTCGCGGCCCGGTCCGGCCTGACGGCTCGCTCCGTCGGCGGCGGGCGATCGGTCAACCTGGCGAAGGCGCGGCCGAAGGCCAAGGCATGGCGCATCACGCCGCTGTCGGGCAAGCGCAGCGCGATCGACTTCAAGGCCGGCTCGTGGAAGCGTCTGACGGTGCTCAAGGGCGACGCCGAGGTCTCCGCGGGCGGCCAGCCGGTGCGGCTGCTCGTCCCCGGTGGCAGCCGGACCTACCGCGGTGCCCTGCGCTCGGCCACGCCCCGCGGCGCCACCGGGCTCGACCGCGACACCGTCAACGTGCTCGGCCTCGACGCCTACCTCAAGGGGGTCGTGGCGCGCGAGGTGCCGTCGTACTGGCACCCCCAGGCGCTGCGCGCGCAGGCCGTCGCGGCGCGCACCTACGCCGCCTTCGACCGGGCGACGACCAACCGCGGGCACTACGACCTCTGCGACACCGACGCCTGCCAGGTCTACGGGGGCTTCACCGACGAGGTCCGCTCGACCAACGCCGCGGTCGACGCGACCCGCGGGCAGGTGCAGACCAAGGCGGGCAAGCCGATCTTCGCCCAGTTCAACGCCAGCAGCGGTGGCTGGACGTCGGCCGGCGCGTTCTCCTACCTGCCCGCCAAGCCCGACAAGTACGACGCGTTCGCCGGCAACGACTTCCACGACTGGACCGTGCCGACGACCGACGCACGCCTCGAGGCGCAGTGGCCGCAGGTCGGCGACCTCACCTCGATCGAGACCAGCGACCGCGACGGCAACGGCGAGTGGGGCGGGCGGGTCGGCACGGTCACGCTCACCGGGACCGACGGCAGCGTCGACGTCTCGGGCGACGACTTCAGGTTCCTGCTGGGGCTCTACTCCACGTGGTTCACGATCCGGGTCTCCTGAGGCGTGCGATAACTACAGATCTGTAGTTATCCCGGACCGATTGCGGCGCCGTGGGACGCATGGTGCGATGGGTGGTCACACGGGTTCACACGTGTGTCCTCCCGCCCCACCCGTCCCTCATCGGAGCCCGTCCGTGCGCCTGTCCCGCCGCGCTGCCCTGACGCTGACCGGTGCCCTGGGCCTGGTCGCGACCTCGCTCGCGACCTCGCCGAGCCAGGCCCGCCCGGCGGACACCTGGACGGTGCCGACCGCGGCCTGGGTGACCATCACCGGGCACGGCTACGGCCACGGTCACGGGATGAGCCAGTACGGCGCCGAGGGCGCGGCCCGGCAGGGGCTCAAGCACGGACGCATCCTCGACTTCTACTACCCCGGCACGTCCCGCGGCACGTCGAAGGGTCGCGTCACGGTGCTCGTCAGCGCCGACACCACCGACGACCTCGAGGTGCTCGCCCGACCGCGGCTCAGCGTCCGCGACACCGCCGGGGGAGCGCCAGTGGTGCTGCCCGACAAGGGAGCCAGCCGCTGGCGGATCGCGGTCGCTCCCAACGGGCTCGACCGGGTCTCCTTCAAGACCGACCACTGGCGGCGCTGGCGCGACCTGCGCGGCCAGGGGGAGTTCTACGCCGGCGGCGACCCGATCACGCTGGTGACACCGAGCGGCGACCGGCCCTATCGCGGTCGGCTGCGCCTGGCGGCCCCGAGCGCCGGCTCGACCGCCCGCGACACCGTCAACGACCTGCTGATGGACTCCTACATCCAGGGTGTCGTGCCCCTGGAGATCCCGGCCTCGTGGAGCCCCGAGGCCGTGCGTGCCCAGGCCGTCGCGGCGCGCACCTACGCGTCGTACGAACGGCTGCACCCGAAGGCCGCTCACTACGAGCTCTGCGACACCACGTCGTGCCAGGTCTACGGCGGCGTCGCGGCCGAGCACCCGGCATCCAACGCGGCCGTGCGCGCCACGGCCGGCGTGATCCTGACCTACGACGGGGCGCCGGCCTTCACGCAGTTCGCCTCCAGCAGCGGCGGCTTCACCTCCGCGGGCTCGGTGCCCTACCTCGCCGCCGTCGAGGACCCCTACGACGGGTGGGCCGGCAACCCGGTCCACACCTGGTCGACGCGCATCGCCGACACGGCGTTCGAGCGCGCGTGGCCGGGGATCGGCGACCTCACGGCGTTGAAGGTCACCCGGCGCGACGGCAACGGGGAGTGGGGCGGCCGGATCGCCGCGATCACCATCACCGGCTCGAAGGGCTCGGTCGTGGTCTCGGGCGACACGCTCCGCTCGGTGCTCGGACTTCGTTCGACCTGGATGACCTTCCGCGTCACCCGCCGCTGACGGTGCGACCGGGCCTGCCACGATGGGCGTATGGGTGAGGTGTTCGACTGCGAGATCCAGGCGCGCTACCGCGACGTCAACCTCGGCGGTCACGTGGACAACGTCGAGGCGATCCGGCTGATCGACGAGGCGCGGATCCAGTTCCTGAGGTTCGCGCCGCTGTCCGCGGACCCGGCCGTCGCGCCGGGGCTGCTCGCCGACCTGCCGAGCGGCGTTGTCGAGCTGGTCGGCTCGCAGCGCGTCGACTACCACCGCGAGATGCGGTTCCAGCCGTTCCAGCCCTTCCTGGTGCGGATCTGGGTGAGCCGGGTCGGTGGCTCGTCCTTCACCGTCGCCACCGAGGTGCGCGTCGAGGCCGGGCACGAGCCCGCCCTCGTCGCCCAGACCGCCCTCGTCCTGTGGGACCACACCGCCCAGGCGTCCTGGCCCCACTCCAAGGCCGTACGCCGCAGCCTCGAGCGCTTCCGCGGGGAGCCCGTCGCGCTCCGGGCCTGAGTCCCTAGCCGAGCACGAGCACCAGGTCGCCGCCTTCGACCGACTGGGTGCCGTTGAGCATGACGCGCTCCACGGTCCCGTCGACGGGGGCGGTGATCGAGGCCTCCATCTTCATCGCCTCGATCGTCGCCACGGTGTCGCCGGCCTTCACCGTGTCACCCTCGGCGACCGCGATCGTGACGGCTCCCTGGAAGGGTGCGGCGACGTGGCCGGGCTTGGACGTGTCGGCCTTCTCGGCGACGGCGACCTCGGAGGCGACGGAGGTGTCGCGGATGCTGATGGGGCGCATCTGGCCGTTGATGGTGGCCATGACGTTGCGGTAGCCGCGCTCGTCGGGCTCGCCGATGGCCTGCAGGCCGAGCAGCAGCGTGACGCCCTCCTCGAGCTCCACCTCGTGCTCCTCGCCGCGGCGCAGGCCGTAGAGGTAGTCGAGCGTCGGCAGCACCGAGATGTCGCCGTAGGTCTGACGCGACTCGGCGAACGCCTTGGTGGGACCGGGGAACAGCAGCTCGTTGAGCGTGCGACGACGGGTCGCCGAGGACGCGTCGGTCAGGGCGGCCGACTGCTCGGCGGTCAGCTCGGAGGCCGGCGCCGTCCAGGTGCGGCCCTCGAGGGCCTTGGTGCGGAACGGCTCGGGCCAGCCGCCCGGGGGGTCGCCGAGCCCGCCGTTGAGGAAGCCGATCACCGAGTCCGGGATGTCGAACTTGGCGGGGTCCGCGGCGAACTCGGCCGGGTCGGCGCCGATGCCGACCAGCGAGAGCGCCAGGTCGCCGACGACCTTGGACGACGGGGTGACCTTGGGGATCCGGCCGAGGATGTCGTTGGCCGCGGCATACATGTCCTCGACCTGCTCGAACTTCTCGCCCAGGCCGAGCGCGATCGCCTGCTGGCGCAGGTTGGAGAGCTGGCCGCCGGGGATCTCGTGGCGGTAGACGCGGCCGGTCGGGCCGGGCAGGCCCGACTCGAACGGCGCATAGACGCGGCGGGTCGCCTCCCAGTAGGGCTCGAGCGCGTTGATCGCAGCCAGCGAGAGCCCGGTCTCGCGCTCGGAGTGGTCGGTGGCGGACACCAAGGCGGACAGCGGCGGCTGCGACGTCGTGCCGGCCATGGAGGCGGTGGCCGCGTCCACGGCGTCGACACCGGCGTCGATGGCGGCCAGCAGCGTGCCGAGCTGGCCGCCGGCGGTGTCGTGGGTGTGCAGGTGGACCGGCAGGTCGAACTCGCTGCGCAGGGCGGTCACGAGCGTGTGCGCGGCGGGCGCACGGAGCAGACCGGCCATGTCCTTGATGCACAGGACGTGCGCGCCGGCCTCGACGATGCGCTCGGCGAGCTGGAGGTAGTAGTCGAGCGTGTAGAGCTTCTCGCCCGGGCTCGACAGGTCGCCGGTGTAGCAGAGCGCGACCTCGGCGATGGTCGTGCCGGTCTCGCGCACGGCCTCGATCGCGGGGCGCATCTGCTCGACGTCGTTGAGGGCGTCGAAGATCCGGAAGACGTCGATGCCGGTCGCGGCCGCCTCGGCGACGAACGCGTTGGTGACGTCGGTGGGGTAGGGCGTGTAACCGACGGTGTTGCGTCCGCGCAGCAGCATCTGCAGCTGGATGTTGGGCACCGCCTGGCGAATCGCCGCGAGGCGCTCCCACGGGTCCTCGGCGAGGAAGCGCAGGGCCACGTCGTACGTCGCCCCGCCCCAGGCCTCCAGCGACCACAGCTCCGGCGTCGTGCGGGCGACGTGCCCGGCGACCGCGAGGAGGTCCTTGGTGCGCACGCGGGTCGCGAGCAGCGACTGGTGGGCGTCACGGAAGGTCGTGTCGGTGACGGCGACGTTCTTCTGCTCGCGCAGCTGGCGGGCGAACGCCTCGGGCCCGAGCGCGAGCAGCTGCTGACGGGTGCCGTCGGGGGCCGGCACGTCGAGCGACACCTCGGGCAGCTTGGTCGCCGGGTCGAGGCTCGACGGTGCGGGACCGTGGGGCTGGTTGACGGTGACGTCGGCGAGGTAGGTCAGCAGCTTGGTGCCGCGGTCACCGGACGCGCGGGCCTGCAGCAGCTGCGGGTGCGTCTCGATGAAGGACGTGGTGATGTGGCCCGAGGTGAAGTCGGGGTCGGCCAGCACCGCCTGGAGGAAGGCGATGTTGGTGGAGACACCCCGGATGCGGAACTCCGCGACGGCCCGCTGCGCCTTCTGCACGGCCATCTCGAAGGTGCGGCCGCGACAGGTGAGCTTGGCGAGCATCGAGTCGAAGTGTGCGGAGACCTCGGCGCCGGTGTACGTCGTGCCGCCGTCGAGGCGGACGCCGCCACCGCCGGGGGAGCGGTAGGTGGTGATGACGCCGGTGTCGGGGCGGAAGTTGTTGGCAGGATCCTCGGTCGTGATGCGGCACTGGAGGGCGGCGCCGCGCAGCACGATGGAGTCCTGGCTCAGGCCGAGGTCGGCGAGGGTCTCGCCGGAGGCGATCCGCAGCTGCGACTGCACGAGGTCGACGTCGGTGACCTCCTCGGTCACGGTGTGCTCGACCTGGATGCGCGGGTTCATCTCGATGAAGACGTAGTTGCCCTCGGGGTCGAGGAGGAACTCCACGGTCCCGGCGTTGCGGTAGCCGATCTCCTTCGCGAAGCGCACCGCGTCGCCACACATGCGCTCGCGCAGCTCGGGGTCGAGGTTGGGCGCGGGGGCGATCTCGACGACCTTCTGGTGGCGACGCTGCACCGAGCAGTCGCGCTCGAAGAGGTGGATCACGTTGCCCTCCCCGTCGGCGAGGATCTGGACCTCGATGTGACGCGGCTCGACCACGGCCTGCTCGATGAAGACCGTAGGGTCGCCGAAGGCGCCCTCGCCCTCGCGCATGCAGGTCTCGACGGCCTCGCGCAGGTCCTTCGGGTCGTCGACCCGTCGCATGCCACGACCGCCGCCGCCCGCGACCGCCTTCACGAAGAGGGGGAACGGCATGTCCTTGGCGCTCTCGACCAGCGCGTCGACGTCGGTCGACGGCTCGACGCTGGCCAGCGTCGGCACGCCCGCAGCCTTGGCCGCTGCGATCGCGCGGGCCTTGTTGCCCGTCAGGGTCAGCACCTCCGCGGTCGGACCCACAAAGGTGATGCCGGCGTTGGCGCAGGCCTCGGCCAGCGCGGGGTTCTCCGAGAGGAAGCCGTAGCCGGGGTAGATCGCGTCCACGCCCGCCTTCACCGCGACCGCGACGATGCCGTCGGGGTCGAGGTAGGCCCGCACCGGGTGTCCGCGCTCGCCGATCTCGTAGGACTCGTCGGCCTTGAGCCGGTGCTCGGACCAGCGGTCCTCGTGGGGGAACACCGCGACCGTCCGCGCGCCGACCTCGTAGGCCGCGCGGAAGGCTCGGATCGCGATCTCACCGCGGTTGGCCACCAACACCTTGGAGAACATGGCCCAACCCTAGAAGTTCTCGAACCGATCCGTCGTGGGCAGCGTCTCAATGGACATGACCACCTCCCGACTCCGTCGTACGACGGCCCTCATCGCGCCCCTCCTCCTCGTGGTCCTCGTGCCGGTCGGCCCTGCTTCTGCTGCTGCGCCCCCGACCTGCCACGGCAAGCGCGCCACGATCGTCGGGACCGACGGGCCGGACCGGTTGGTCGGCACGCCGCGGCGCGACGTGATCGTGGCTCTGCGTGGGGACGACCTGATCCGGGCGGGGCGGGGCGACGACCTGGTCTGCGCGGGACGCGGCGCCGACGTGGTGTGGGGAGGCCCCGGCGACGACCGGCTGCACGGCGAGGGCGACCGCCTCTTCCAGGACCAGGGTGGTCCCGGGATCGCCGGAGACACCCTGCGCGGCGGGCCCGGCGACGACCTGCTCGACGTCGGCTTCTACGTCGCCGCCGACACGGGCAACTTCCCCAACACGGTGGCCTGGGACGAGTCGGCCGGGCGGATCCGCCTGCGGCTGGGAGCACCCGGGGACGCCGTCGGCGTGGTGATCGGCGAGGGCCGCGACCGCGTCGTCGGCGCCCGCCGCCTGACCGTCGTGGGGTCGAGGTTCGGCGACGTGCTGGACGCCCGGGTGCCGGGTGACGTGAAGGTCGTCGCCGGGAACGGGTCCGACCGCGTGCGCACCGGTGACGGCGACGACGAGGTGCTC
>NZ_CALRWD010000077.1:0-22732 GCF_943371775.1 Nocardioides psychrotolerans | reverse complement strand
TCACCCACTTGTCCATCGCGACGGCGCCGGCGCCGACGCCCGACCCGACGTAGGGCAGCCCCGCCAGCTCGCAGAGCGCGGCCAGCGTGCCGTCCTCGCCGTGGGGTCCGTGGACCACGGGCAGCACGACGTCGCAGCCGCGCAGCACGTGCGCGGCCCCGGCGAGCCCGATCGGGCGGCCGCAGCCGTCCAGCCAGGTGCCGTGCGGGTCGATGCTCACGCGCACCACGTCGTACGACGAGGGGTCGAGCGCCGCGGCGACGCTCGCGGCCGAGGCGGTGGAGACGTCGTGCTCGCAGGACCGTCCGCCGCCGATGACGGCGACCCGGGTCCGGCCAGGGGACAGGGTGCTCATGCGCGCACCACCCGGGCGCCGATGCCGGTGACGATCTCGTGCTCGATGGTGTCGGCCCAGGCCGCCCACTCGGCGACGGTCGGCTCGCCCGAGGCCCCGGGCCCGAAGACCACCGCGGTCTCGCCGACGACCACCGCCTCGTCGCCGACGTCGACGACCACCTGGTCCATCGAGACCCGACCCACCAGCCGGTGGCGTCGTCCGCGCAGCAGCACCTCGGCCCGCGGGCCGGCGGCGCGCGGCAGCCCGTCGGCGTAGCCCAGGGGCAGCAGCGCGAGCGTCGTCGCGCAGGGCGCGGTCCAGGTGTGGCCGTAGCCCACCGGGGTGCCGGCGCGGACCCGGCGCACGCCCACGACCGGCGCGGTCAGCGTCATCGCGGGGGACAACACCGTCGACCGCGACGGGTCGATGCCCACCAGCCCGGCGCCGACCCGGCTCATCGTGTGGTGGCTCAGCGGGTCGGTGAGGGTGGCCGAGGTCGCGGCCAGGTGACGCAGCGGCGGTCGCAGCCCGGTCTCGCGGGCCACCGCGAGACCCCAGGCGAAGCGGGCACGACCGGCCCGGTTGTCCGGGTCGGACGGCTCGTCGGCGCACCCGAGATGGCCCATCACCCCGACCACCTGGACCCGTCCCTCGCGCTCCGCTCGGCGTGCCGCACGGCAGAGCCCGGCCCAGTCGGAGGGGGATGCGCCGTCGCGTGCCATGCCGGTGTCGAGCTGGAGGTGCACCCGGGCACCCAAACCGGCGCGCAGCACGGCCGCGAGGTGCTCGCGGCTCGGCACCGCCACGTCGACCGCGGCGGCGATCGCTCCGGAGTAGTCGGCGTCGACCGGGTTGAGCCAGCTCAGCACCGGCGCGCGCAGCCCGGCCTCCCGCAGCGCGAGGGCCTCCTCCAGGCTCGTGACGCCGAGCCAGGAGGCGCCGTGGGCGAGCGCGGTCCGTGCGACGTCGACGGCACCGTGGCCGAAGCCGTCGGCCTTCACGACCGCCATCAGCGCCCCGTGGGTGCGTCCCGCGAAGAGCCGGGTGTTGGCCGCGACCGCGGCCAGGTCGACCGTGAGCCGGGCGCCGTGGTGCGTCGGTGTCGCCACGACAGCGAGGGCACTCATGCCGCCACCGTGCCGTCGGGGGTTGTGCCGACCGCCAGGTCGACCGGTCCGTAGAGCGCGTGCGGGGCACCAGTGACCAACGCCCAGTAGCGGTCGCCGAAGCTCCAGTGCCACCACTCGGTGGGGTAGTTCACCAGCCCCGCACCACCCAGCGCCTCCGCCAGCAGCCGGCGGTGCGCGCGGGCGTCCGCCCCGATCCCGTCAGCGGCGAAGTAGCACCGCCCGTCGCTCTGCTCCGGCGTCGCGTCGATGGGAGTGCCGAGGTCGAGCTCCTCGCCCGTCGCGTCGACCAGCGTCAGGTCGACCGCCGCACCGGCCACGTGCGGTGCCACCGCGACCGGCGCCACGAAGCGACTCGTCAGCCGGCGCACCTCGGCCTCGTCGGCCAGCGGGTGGTCGCGCCGCACCGCGGCGGAGTACGACGCCACGATGGCCTGCTGGGCGGCCAGCGGGCGGTGCCCCTCGACGACGAGCAGGCCGGTGCCCGCCGGCAGCGACCGGGCAGCGACGGCGAGCCGGGCTGCCACCTCCCGGCGTACGAGCTGACGGGTGGGGGAGAGGGAGGCGTCGAGCCGGACCATCGGTTCACCGGCGTCGTGGAGCGGCACGGCCGAGACCCGCGGGTCCGAGAGGAGGATCGTCATGTCGACGACGCTAGGAAGTGCGAGGGCCCCACGCCTCCACCTCAGGTGCCGATCAGCGGTCCTCGAGGAGGAGGCCTCTCATCATCACGATGCCGACGAGCGCGACCCCGAGGTGGCAGCTCCACAGCGAGATCCGCTCGTAGCCCCCACCGGGCTCGCCCAGCACCAGCGTGGCGCCGAAGGCGAGGCCGCCGGCAGCCGCCACGACTCCGGCCACCAGCACGGCCCGTCCCGCGCGCGGCACGGCGTGCCGCCAGCCGAGTCCCAGGAGCACGAGGGCGACGGGTTGGGCGACGAAGACCGGCAGCGCCACCAGGGTGTGGGCCTCGGGCTGGCTGTCGAGCGGTGCGAGACCGACGGCCAGCGAGCTCACCCCCGAGACGACCAGCAGCAGGCTGGCGACCCAGGTCGTCCGACGAGCGGCCAGGTCGCGGGAGACCAGCACCGCTCCGAGCGCCAGGCAGGCGCCGATCACGACGAACGCGGCGTTCATCAGCGCGTGCCAGGGCGAGCAGACCGCGACCGGTCCGTAGGCCGCACCGATGGTGGTGCACGAGACGGCGCCCAGGTCGCTGATGGTGTTGACCGTCAGGTCGTAGTCGCCGGCGCTCCACCGGGTGGCGACGAGGAGCTGCACCGCGATGACGAGCGGCTGCGTCAGCAGCAGCGCTCCACCGACGGTGCGCCTCAGCGCTTGCGCCACTCGATCGCCGGACAGGTGTCCATCACCATCGGGACCCCCGCGGCGGTGGTCCGCGCGAAGGCCGCCTCGTCCACGACACCGAGCTGGAACCACACGGCCCGAGCGCCCACGTCGACCGCCTGGTCGGCGAACTCCCCGGCCGACTCCGAGCGGCGGAACACGTCGACCACGTCGAGGGGGAACGGCACCTGGTCGAGGGCGGCGTAGGCCCTCTCACCGAGCACCTCGAGGTCGCCGGCCGCAGCGCTCGGGTGGATCGGCACGATCCGCTTGCCGCGCTCCTGCAGCAGGGCGGCGATGGAGTACGCCGTCCGGCTGGGGTCGCCGGACAGCCCGACCACCGCCCAGGTGTCGCAGGTGTCGAGCATGAAGCGGACCGCGTCGGGGTCCTGCCAGCTGGTCATGGGACGAACCTAGCCCGTCCCTCCAGGTGTCAAGGAAAGGTAAAGACTTGGTCACGCCGCGCATAGTGCCGGGTGTGACGGGTACGGCCACCGAGGTCGAGGCCGCCGATTTTCCCCCCACTTCGGCGGCCTCGACCCGACCGCACCCCAGCTCGCCGGTCCAGACCGGATCCGGGTGTTTCGGTTGTGACCCCTGGTGGCTCGTGCGACGATCGAGGCCATGTCAGCGTGCCTGCAGGGCGCCAGGACGACACGGGGGTGGGCAGCATGGTGTCGAGCGCGGGGTCTCCCGACGACCGCCTGGTGCCCCCTGCCCTCACCGACAGCCGCCGTCGGGTCGACACCGCCCGGCTCCTCGCCCGGGCGCGCGCGAGCGAGGGCGCGGCGCGCGAGCGCTACGAGAACGAGGTCGTGCGCCTCAACATGGGGGTGGCCGGTGATGTCGCCCGGCGCTACCACGGTCGGGGGATCGCCGACGAGGACCTCGACCAGGTGGCCTACCTCGGACTGATCAAGGCGGTGCGGGGCTTCGACCCGACGCTCGGCGACGACTTCCTCAGCTATGCGGTCCCCACGCTGCGCGGTGAGATCCGCCGCTACTTCCGCGACGCCGGCTGGACGGTCCGTCCGCCCCGCTCGGTGCAGGAGCTCCAGGCCCGGGTCACCGCGGCAGAGGGGGAGCTCTGCCAGGTCCTGGGGCGCGCGCCTCGTCCCTCCGAGGTCGCGGTGCACCTCGACGCCCCGCTCGCGCTGGTGCTGGACTGCCTCCATGCCACCGGATGCTTCTCGCCGGTGTCGCTCGACGCCCCCCGCGCCACGGAGGACGACGACGCGGAGGCCCCCCACGAACGCCTCGGTGACCTCGACCCGGGCTTCGCGAGCACCGAGGCGCGGCTGGCCCTCCAGCCCCTGATGGGGACGCTCAGCCCGCGGGACCGCCGGATCATCGAGCTGCGCTACTTCGAGAACCGGACGCAGGCCCAGATCGGCGCCGACGTCGGCGTCACGCAGGAGCAGGTCTCCCGGTTGCTGACCGGGATCCTGCTCAAGCTGCGCCGCAGCCTCGCCGCCTGAGCGGCGGTCGCTCAGTCCTCGAAGATCCGGGGCAGGTCCGAGGCCGACCCGGTGAAACGCGGGGACCGCTTCTCCTTGAACGCCGCGACCCCCTCCTTGCCGTCGCCGATGGAGGTGTAGAACATCGCGAGCGTGTCGGAGAGGTGCGCCTCGAGGGGGTCGGCTGCTGCGCCGTTGCGGTAGAGCAGCTGCTTGGCCAGCGCCAGCGCGACGGGGGAGCGGTCGACGACGAACGAGCGGGCGAGCTCCTGGGCGGCCGGCAGCAGCTCGTCGGGCTCGTGGACGCTGCGCACCAGCCGGCCGGCGAGGGCCTGCTCGGCGGTGAGGATGTCGGCGGAGTAGACCCACTCCAGGGCCTGCTGGATGCCGACGATGCGGGGCAGGAACCAGGACGAGCACGCCTCCGGGACGATGCCGAGGCGGCCGAAGACGAAGCCGATGCGTGCCTTGGTGGAGGCCAGACGCAGGTCCATGGCGAGCGTCATCGTGGCCCCGATGCCGACGGCCGGGCCGTTGATCGCGGCGATGACCGGCTTGGGCAGGGCGTGGATGGCCAGCGTGACGCGGCCACCGGTGTCGCGGATGTCGTCGTGGTAGGGCGCCTCCGTGAGGTGGGCGCGCAGGTCCTCGGGCGTGGGGGTCACCGACTCGTCGAGGCCGAAGACGTTGCCCTCGCGGGAGAGGTCCATGCCGGCGCAGAAGGCCCGACCGGCCCCGGTCACGACGACCGCGCGCACGTCCTCGTCGCGGGCGTCGGTCAGGAAGACCCGCTCCAGCTCGCGCGCCATCGTGAGGTCGAAGGCGTTGAGGGCGTCAGGGCGGTTGATGGTCAGCGTGGCGACGCCGTCGCCGTCCACTGCCCAGTCGAGGGTCTCGTAGGCGCTCATCTGACTCCTGCCAGTCCGGTGGGGGTGCATTGCTTCTTGGTGATGAGGTCGGTCTTGTCCTCGATGAAGGCCGTGAAGATGACCTCCGCGCGGTCGCGGTCCCAGGTCTCGGCTGAGCCGTCCGTGACCGGCATGGTGCAGGTCAGGCCGTCGGCCCCGCCGACCTTGGTCATGGCCAGCGCCCACTTGCCGGCGTCGACCGTGCTCGTCGACTCGCCGAAGCCGAAGAAGCCGGGCACGGAGTTGTTCAGGCGCCACCAGCGGATCGGGTTGAGCACGGTCCAGGGCGAGACGACCTTGTCGCCGATCGCCGCGACGACCTCGCGCTGGCGCTGCACGCGGTCGAGGTCGCCGTAGGCCGACTGCTTGCGCGAGCGCGAGTAGGCCAGGGCCACGGTGCCGTCGACCTCCTGGCAGCCCTTGGCGATGTCGAGGCCGGCCAGCTTGTCCTGGATCGCCTCCTTCGGGCAGACCTCGATGCCGCCGACCGCGTCGACGACGCCCGCGACACCGCCCAGGCCGATCTCGACGTACTCGTCGATGCGGATGCCCGTCTCGTTCTCGATGGTCTGCACGAGCAGCTCCGGCCCGCCGCGGGCGTAGGCGGAGTTGATCTTGCTCTGGCCGAAGCCCGGCATCTCGACGAACGAGTCACGGGGGATCGACAGCAGCACGTCGGGGCCGTCACCGGTGTGGAGCAGCATGATCGTGTCGGTGAGCTCGCTGGTGGCGTTGCCGGTGCTGAGCTTCTTGCGCTCCTCGGCGGAGAGCCCCTTGCGCGAGTCGCTGCCGACCATGAGGTACGTCGTGCCCGGCTGGTCGCCGGGTCGGTCACCGTCGGGCTCGAAGGAGACCTTGTCGACCTTGGTCCATGCGAAGAACGGCACCGCTGCGGTGTAGACGAACCACAGGACGAAGAGCACCAGCACGGAGCGCACCCAGAAGCGCGGGCGGCGCATCCGGCTGCCGAGGCCACCGCGGGTGCGACCGGGGCCGGCCGGTGGACGTCCGCCCGGTGTCGGGGCGAGGGGCGGCGGTGACGACGTGCGCGACGGTCCTCCGGCCTGGGGCGGCCGTGACTGCGTGGGCATCACGCGCGTCTCGTCGGGTCGCGGCTGGCGCGGAATCGCCCGGGTCGCATCGGGGGGCGGCTCCTTGCCGGCCTTGCCGCCGTAGAGCCAGCCGTAGTTGGTCCCGTCCTCGGGGCCGCCCTTGCCGGGACGATCTGCCATGGCGCAGAACCTACCGCGCCGTGCACTAGCGTCCACCAGATGACCCAGGACGTCCCGCCCCTGTCCCCGTCCTTCGCCCGCGTGTCGCTGGCGGTGATGATGTCGACCAAGGAGGCCAACCTCCTGGGCAACATCCACGGCGGCGAGATCGTCAAGCTCGCCGACTCCACCGCCGGGGCCGTCGCGCAGCGCCACAGCGGCGGGCCGTCGGTCACGGCGGCCCTCGACGAGATGGCCTTCCTGCACCCGGTGCACGTGGGCGACATCGTGCGCACGTTCGGCCAGGTCAACTGGGCCGGGAGGTCCTCGATGGAGATCGGGGTGCGCGTCGAGACGCAGCCCTGGAACGACCCGACGGCCGAGGGCCTGCATGTCGCCTCGGCCTACTTCGTCTTCGTGGCGATCGACGCCGACGGCGCGGCACGCACCGTCCCGCCGCTGGTCCCCGAGACGCCCGACGACCTGCGCCGCCACCGCGAGGCCGAGATCCGGCGGGCCCACCGGCTGGCCCGCAAGACCGAGATCGACCAGGGCCGCTCGTTGACCTGAGTCGGCCTGACTCCACCGGGCGACTGTCGGCGCGTCGCGAGGCGTGTGACGCGTGGGACTGGTGATACTTGCTCGCGTCACTGTTCTTCCCCCCGTGACGGAAAGAGGCGTCCCATGACCTCCACGGTCGAGCGCGCTGCCCGCGTCCGGTTCCGCCGAGCCATGTCCCTGATGGTGATGACCCTCGTCGTCCCCGGATCTGCTCAGCTGATGGCCGGCAACCGCAAGGTCGGCCAGGTCGCGCTGCGCATCTGGCTGGGTGTGCTGGGCCTCTCCGTCCTGCTGCTCCTCGCCGCCCTGGTCGACCGTGAGCTGGTCTTCGGGATGGTCACCAACACCACGCTGCTGCTCCTCCTGCGCCTGGGCCTGATGGCCGGCGCCATCGCGTGGGCGGCACTCCTCATGGACGCCTGGCGCCTCGGCCAGCCGCTGTCCCTGGGGCTCGCGCACCGCCGCGCCGTGGTCGGCTTCAACGGGGTCCTCTGCTTCGGCGTCGCCAGCGTGCTGCTCTTCGGCGCTCACCTCGTCGGGGTGCAGCGCGACTTCATCATCACGATGTTCGGCGACGGCGAGGCCACCTCGGCCCACGACGGCCGCTACAACGTGCTGCTGCTCGGTGGCGACTCCGGCGCCGGGCGCTGGGGGCTGCGTCCCGACTCGATGACCATCGCCTCGATCGACGCCGACACCGGCCGCACCGTGCTGATCGGCCTGCCGCGCAACATGGCCAACTTCCCCTTCCGCGAGGGCTCGGTCATGGCCGAGCAGTTCCCCGACGGCTTCGACTGCGAGGGCTGCTACCTCAACGGCGTCAGCACCTGGGCCGGCGACAACACCGGGCTCTTCAAGGGCTCCGACAACCCCGGCGTGGACGCCACGATCATGGCCATCGAGGGCATCACCGACCTGACGATCAACTACTGGGCGATGGTCAACCTCCAGGGCTTCAAGGACCTCGTCGACGCGGTCGGGGGAGTCACCCTCAACGTGCGCCAGCCGATCCCCGTCGGCGGTCTCGGCTCCGACGTGACCGGCTACATCGAGCCGGGCGTCCGCAAGCTCGACGGCCACGACACGCTCTGGTACGCCCGGGCCCGCGAGGGCTCCGACGACTACTCCCGCATGGCCCGGCAGAAGTGCGTCATGAACGCCATGCTCGAGCAGATCAGCCCCCAGTCGGCGGTCACGAACTTCGAGAGCATCGCCAAGGCCTCCAGCGAGATGATCTCCACCAACCTGCCCGCCTCCGAGCTCGACACCTTCATGTCCTTGGCGCTCAAGGCCCGCAGCGAGAAGATCGCGAGCCTCTCGCTCGTCCCGCCGATGATCAACACCGGCGACCCCGACATCGACCTGGTCCACCGCAAGGTCGCCGAGGCCATCGCCCGCGCCGAGGGCGACGCCCCCGCCCCGGCCAAGGGTGGGAGGAAGAAGAGCCCCGACTCCGTCACCGGCGGCTCCGTCGGCTCGCTCAGCGAGGGCTACGCCGCCAACGACTCCGAGGACCTCGGCGCCGCCTGCTGAACGGCTCCCACACGCCTCGCGACACCTCGTCGGTGCCGCGTGGGAGGCTGGGCGGCGATGACCACGCGCACCGTCCTCGCCGTCGACGGCAACTCCCTGCTGCACCGGGCGTTCCACGCCTCGGCGCGCTCGGGCTTCCGGACGCCGGACGGCCGGCCCGCGTGGGCGGTGCGCGGGCTGCTGGCGCAGCTGCTCGCCGCGGTCGACCGCGCCTCTGCGGACGCCGTCGTCGTCGGCTTCGACGACCGGCTCTCCAGCATCCGACGCGAGCGGTGGCCGGTCTACAAGGCGCACCGGCTGCCCAAGCCCGACACGCTCCACGAGCAGCTCGACCGTGCCGTCGACGTGCTCCGCGAGCTCGGTGTCGCCGTCGTCGTGCCCACCGGCCTCGAGGCCGACGACGTCCTCGCGAGCGTCGCGGCCCAGGCGCCGACGATGGGCGCGCGCACGGTCGTCGTGACCTCCGACCGGGACAGCTTCTCGCTGGTCGACGAGCACACCCGTCTGCTGCGCATCCTCAACGGCGGCGTCGACGCCTCGCCGCTCCTGGACCCCGCGCGGTTGCAGATGGTCGCGGGCGTGCGCCCCGACCAGTACCTCGACCTGGCCGCCCTGCGCGGCGACGCCTCCGACAACCTCCCCGGCGTGCGCGGCTTCGGCGCCAAGACGGCAGCGAGGCTGCTCACCGAGCTGGGCACCGCCGCCGACGCGTTCGCCGACGCGGCCGCCGGTGGCGAGCGCTGCACCGCGGCGATCGGCGCTGCCCGCGCCCGCACGCTGGCCACCGACGAGGCCCGCGACCAGTGGCAGCTCAACCGCGAGGTCATGGCGATGGTGCGCACCGTCGACCTCGACCTCACCACCACTCCGGGGACCCTGCCCCTCGACGAGCAGGCCATCGGCCCCGTCTTCGCCCGCCACGGGCTTGACGCGAGCGGTGCCGTGCGGGCCCTGACGTTGCGCGAGCCGACCGGGCCGCGCGAGCCGTCGTACGTCGATCCGCGCTGGCGCCCCGCTCCGGTCCAGCGCTTCGCGCCCCTGCGTCCCGCGACACCGACGGCATCGGCCGCGCCGGAGCCCGCCTCGGTGCAGGAGACGCTCTTCTGACCCCTAGGGTTGGAGGGTGACCGAGCAACCTGCCCCGACCCCTCGCGTGGTCGCGGTGGTCGTCACCTTCAACCGGCTCGCGCTGCTCGAGCGCCTCGTGGCACGCCTGGCCGAGGTGCCCGAGGTGTCCGAGGTGCTGGTCGTCGACAACGCCTCGACCGACGGCACTGGGGAGTGGCTGGCCCGGCAGTCCGCGGAGCGGCCACGGCTGCAGGCCCGCACCCTCGCCGAGAACGGCGGTGGCGCCGGTGGCTTCCACGACGGTCTCGCGTGGGCGATGGAGCGTGGCGCAGACCTGGCGTGGTTGATGGACGACGACGGCCTGCCCGAGCCCGCGTGCCTGGCCACCCTGCTCGAGCACCGCGAGGGGCTCGACTTCTGGGGCCCCGTGGTGGTCGACGAGGCCGCCCCCGACAGGCTGGTCTTCCCGATCCGGTTGCCCGGCGGCACCCGCGTGGTGCACGCCATGGCCGACGTGACCGCAGCCGCCGACGACACCGGCGTCCTGCCCGACGTCGTCATTCCGTTCAACGGTGTCCTCGTCACCCGTGACCTGGTCGAGCGCATCGGCCTGCCCCGGGCGGAGTTCTTCATCTGGGGCGACGACGTGGAATACCTCTGGCGCGCCCGCGCCGCCGGGGCCCGCGTCGCCACGGTCGTCGGCGCCCGGGTGCACCACCCCAGCGTCGGCGAGCTCGGCACGCCCATGATGGGCGGCCGCACGACCTACAACCACAGCCCCAGCGACCTCAAGCACTACTGCATGGCTCGCAACAACACCCTCAACCTGCGCACCTACCGCGGCTGGCCGCACGTGCTGATGTTCTGGGTCAAGACCGTGTGGTTCTACCTGTTCACCCGCCCGCGACCCGCACGGGTGGCGCTCAGCGCGCGCGCGGCCCACGCCGGGCTCCGCGGCGACTTCACCGGGCACCGGAGGTTCCTCACGTGAGCGAGACCCGCCCGGCCGAGACCGTCGCGATCGTCGTCGTGACCTTCAACCGCGCCGACCTGCTGGTCGGCATGCTCGCGGGCCTGGAGGCCCTCGAGCGACGGCCCGACGCGGTGATCGTCCTCGACAACGCCAGCACCGACCACACCGCCGAGGTCCTGCGCGATGCCCAGGGTCGGGGCACGCTGGCCCTCCAGGTGATCACCAGCCCCGAGAACGTCGGGGGAGCGGGCGGCTTCCACCGGGGCGTCCGCGCCGCCTACGAGCAGGGCTTCGACCGCGTCTGGTTGATGGACGACGACGTCGTCCCCGCCCCCGACTGCCTGGGCGTCCTCATGGCGACCGACGAGGACTGCCTGACCTCGGTGCGCGAGGACACCTCCGGCCGCCTGGTCGAGAAGGCCGCCACCCGCTTCGACCTGCGCAACCCGCTCGCGATCAAGCCCAAGACCGGCATGGTCGAGACCGACTTCGGGACCCGGGCGGCGATGCCGGAGCGCGTCGAGGTGGAGAACGTCGCGTTCGAGGGCTTCATGGTGCGGCGCAGCGTGATCGAGGAGATCGGCCTGCCCGACCCGGGCTACTTCATCTTCTACGACGACGTCGACCTCGCCCTCCGCGTCCGCCGGACGGGTCGCCGGATCTGGGCCGTGCGCGACGCCGTGCTGGTGCGGCAGCTGGACTTCGACCAGCAGCACGACCTGGCGGGGTGGAAGGGCTACTACATGTACCGCAACCTCTTCGTGGTGCACCTGCGCTACGGCGAGAACGTCGCGGTGCGCCTCAAGCCGTGGCTCATCGCCCTGGTCGTCGTGCTGCTCAGCCCCGTGCGTGGCGGCAGGGCGGAGGCCCGCAACGTGCTGCGCGCCGTGCGCGACGCGCGGTCGATGCGCCGGCTCTCGGAGGAGGCGGGACCCGAGCGGCTCAGAGGGTCGGGCCCTGCTCCTGCTTGACGGGCTCCACGACGGGCTCCTCGACGGGCTCGGTGGCCCGCAGCTGCGGGCGCAGGCCCACGTGGTTGCCGGTGGCCATCGCGGCGGCCCAGAACGTCACGGCGCCGAGCGCGGCTCCCGCGATCGCGTCGATCGAGAAGTGCCAGCCGAGGTAGATCGTCGAGACGACCGTGAGGCCGAGGAAGACCCAGGAGGCGACCTGGATCCAGCGGTGCAGCCCGATGGCACGCACGACCAGGCAGATCGTCACCATGATCCCGACGTGCAGCGAGGCGAAGGCCGCGATGGTCTGCAGCCCGTCGGCGGCCCACGGGTCCGCGAGCACCGTCACCCGGTCGGCCCACATGCTGTTGGCCAGGTCGGTGACATAGGTGTGCTTGAGGTCGTCGAAGAGCTGCGGCGTCGAGTAGATGGGCCCGATCGAGGGGAACATCAGGTAGATCGCGGCACCGAGCGCCCAGTCGAACGCGATGGCGGTGACGTACCACGAGCCGGCGTGGGTGTTGCGGGTGAAGACCAGCGCGATCGCGATCGTGGCCGGGACCAGCACGATCCAGATGATGTAGACCAGCGAGAGGAACGTCGCGGCCCACTGCGTGCCGAGCAGGTCGTGCAGGACCGTGGAGGGGTTGTTGCCCAGCCAGAGGATCCGGTCGAGCTTGGCCATGCCCTCGTCGTAGACGTGCTCGTTGACGAAGGGCACGAAGCTCTTGATGTTGCGGAAGGTGGCGTAGGTGAGGTACCACGCGAGCACGCCGCCGACCGCGAAGCGCCAGTGCGAGGCCGGCCACCGCTCCCGGGTGACCTCGAGCCACGTGGCGCCGACGGTGCGGGGAGCGCGTCGGGCCCGCCACAGCACCCGAGGGACGATGTCGGCGAGGATGGCCACGAGGATGATCAGGGGCATCCGGATGTAGCTGGGGATGATGCCGTCGGGGTCGCGCACGGGCAGGTCGTAGACGACCGCGATGAACGCCGTGGCCGCGGCCATGGCGAGACCGGCGACCCAGGCGTAGCCGAAGTCGTCCCTGAGGGATGATGTCCACCGTCTGACCTGCACGGGGGACAGCCTAGGACGCCTCCTTGCCGAGCGCATGATCCTGTGCGGTGTGTGATCCCCGACATGCGTGCCGCGCGGGGAGTGGGTGCACCCCTGTCGCATCCGTAGACTGACCGATCGTGTCCACCCCTGACCCCTCCTCCGCACTGCCCGACCTCGTCGTCGTCGGCTCCGGCTTCTTCGGTCTGACCGTGGCCGAGCGCTGCGCCGAGGAGCTGGGGCTCAAGGTCCTGGTCCTCGAGCGGCGCCACCACCTGGGCGGCAACGCCTACTCCGAGATCGACCCGGAGACCGGCATCGAGGTGCACGTCTACGGCACGCACCTCTTCCACACCTCCAACAAGCGGGTCTGGGAGTACGTCAACCGGTTCACCACCTTCACCGGCTACCAGCACCGGGTCTTCGGCAAGTACCAGGGCCAGGTCTACTCGCTGCCGATGAACCTCGCGCTGATCAACCAGTTCTTCGGCAAGAGCCACACCCCCGACGAGGCCCGTGCCCTCATCGCCGAGCAGTCGAGCGAGATCGCCACCGAGGACGCCACCAACCTGGAGGAGAAGGCGGTCAGCCTGATCGGCCGCCCGCTCTACGAGGCGTTCATCAAGGGCTACACCGCCAAGCAGTGGCAGACCGACCCCACCGAGCTGAGCGCCGACATCATCACGCGCCTGCCGGTGCGCTACAACTTCGACAACCGCTACTTCAACGACGACTTCGAGGGCCTGCCGACCGACGGCTACACCGCCTGGCTGACGCGCATGGCCGAGCACCCCAACATCGAGATCCGCCTCGACACCGACTTCCTCGACACGACCAACGGCGTCGCCGAGCAGTTCAAGGGCAAGGTCCCGATCGTCTACACCGGCCCCGTCGACGAGTACTTCGACAACTGCGAGGGCCGCCTGTCGTGGCGCACGGTGGACCTCGAGGCCGAGACGCTCGACGTCGACGACTTCCAGGGCACCGGCGTCGTCAACGCCAACGACCAGGACGTCCCGTGGACCCGGATCCTGGAGTTCAAGCACCTGCACCCCGAGCGCACCTACCTCCCGGGCAAGACGATCGTCGTGCACGAGTACTCCCGCTTCGCCGAGGCCGACGACGAGCCCTACTACCCGGTCAACACCGCCGAGGACCGCGCCAAGCTCCTGAAGTACCGAGACCTGGCCAAGAAGGAGCCGATGGTCCTCTTCGGCGGTCGCCTCGGCACCTACAAGTACCTCGACATGCACATGGCCATCGGTTCGGCGCTGTCCATGTTCGACAACAAGCTGAAGCCGCACTTCGCTGACGGCGCGGCACTGACCAGCGGAGGCGTTGACGCGTGACCCAGAGACTGCTGCAACGACAGATCTTCCCGCTCGACCGGGACTTCGACGTCCTGGCCCTCTACGTCGACCCCGAGGAGGCCCGCCTCGACGCCGACAAGTACGAGATCGGCGGCAACCGGGCGGCCAAGGACCTCAACAACGCCGCGATCCGGCAGTCGACCTCGACGGGGCGCAGCATCCACCCCGACCAGATCGAGTCGCGCACCGCATTCCGGGTGAAGTCGGGCGAGCGGCTCTCCTTCGGCACCTACTTCAACGCCTTCCCGGCCAGCTACTGGCGCCGGTGGACGATCGTCACCGACGTGACCCTCACGGTGAAGGTGACCGGCGCCGGGGCCAGCGTCGTCGTCTACAAGTCGATGGCCAACGGTCGCTCCCAGCGCGTCGAGTCCGCGACCGTCGGCTCCGAGGGGGCCGGCACGTTCGCCTTCGACCTCTCGCTCAAGCCGTTCGTCGACGGTGGGTGGTACTGGTACAACGTCGTCGCCGGCGACGAGGACGTCGTCGTCGAGTCGGCCGAGTGGACCGCCGACGTGCCCGAGGACCGGGCCCAGCACGGCACGGTCGACATCGCGATCACCACGATGAACCGCCCCGACTTCTGCGCCAAGCTGCTCCAACAGATCGGCGAGGACGAGCAGCTCCGGCCCTACCTCGACACCGTCCTGGTGATGGAGCAGGGCACCGACAAGGTGGTCGACTCCCCGGAGTTCGCCAAGGCCGAGGGACTCCTGGGCAGCACCCTGCGGATGATCGAGCAGGGCAACCTCGGTGGCTCCGGCGGCTATGCCCGTGGCCAGCTGGAGTCCCTGCGCAAGGGCACGGCGACGTACGCGATGATGATGGACGACGACGTCGTCTGCGAGCCCGAGGGCATCATCCGCGCCGTCACGTTCGGAGACCTGGCCCGCCGACCCACGCTCGTGGGCGGCCACATGTTCAGCCTCTACAGCCGCTCACGGCTGCACTCCTTCGGCGAGATCATCCAGCCGTGGCGCTTCTGGTGGCAGTCGCCGCTCGACACCTTCTCCGACTGGGACCTCGCCGCCCGCAACCTGCGCTCCAGCCGTTGGATGCACAAGCGCGTCGACGTCGACTTCAACGGCTGGTTCATGTGCCTGATCCCGCGCGCGGTGATCGAGGAGATCGGTCTGTCGCTGCCGCTCTTCATCAAGTGGGACGACTCCGAGTACGGCCTGCGCGCCAAGGCCGCCGGCTTCCCGACGGTGACCTTCCCCGGTGCGGCGGTGTGGCACGTCCCGTGGACCGACAAGAACGACGCGCTAGACTGGCAGGCCTACTTCCACCACCGCAACCGCTTCGTCGCCGCGCTCCTGCACTCGCCCTACCCCAAGGGCGGCCGGATGATCCGCGAGAGCCTCAACCACCAGATCGCGCACCTGGTCTCCATGCAGTACTCCACCGCCGAGCTGCGCCTCCAGGCCATGGAGGACGTGCTCGCCGGCCCGCACGGGCTGCACAAGATGCTGCCGGGGCGGCTCGCGGAGGTCAACGCGTTCCGCAAGCAGTTCAGCGACGCGCAGCTGCAGGTCGACCACGACGCCTTCCCGGCCATCCGCCGCAAGAAGCCGCCACGCAAGGGTCGCGCCGGGGTCGAGGTCCCGGGTCGGATGGCGCAGCTGATCACGGCCGGCCTGGCGCCGCTGCGCCAGCTCAAGCCGCCGCGCGACCTGTCGCGGGTGCACCCCGAGGCGGAGGTCCCGGCCATGGATGCCAAGTGGTACCGCCTGGCCGGGCTGGACTCCGCGATCGTCTCCATGAACGACGGCACCTCGGCCGCGCTCTACCAGCGCGACCACGTGAAGTTCCGCGACCTGATGAAGCGCACGATCGAGATCCACGAGCGCTACCGCCGCGAGTGGCCCGCGCTGGCCCAGCTCTACCGCGACGAGCTCGGCTCGGTGACGGCTCCCGAGGCCTGGGAGGAGACCTTCAAGCCGTGGACCCAGGCTGATGACCAGGGTGGCAATGGCTGACACCGAGCACGTCCCCGTCTCCGAGCAGCCCCTGGTCGCACCGTCGGCCTCCAACGGCCTGCTCGGCGTCTTCAGCCGTCGCTACCTCCTGCGCCTGCTGGTGCGCCGCGAGATCAGCGCGCGCTACCAGGGCTCCTTCCTGGGGCTGCTCTGGTCCTACATCAACCCGCTGACCCAGTTCTTCATCTACTGGTTCATCATGGGCAAGCTCATCGGCATGGAGGACCGCGCCCCGAACTATGCGATCCACGTCTTCGCCGGGCTGATCGTCGTGCACTTCTTCGTGGAGACCTTCAACGCCGGCACGCGCTCGATCGTGCGCAACAAGGCCCTGGTGAAGAAGATGGCGCTGCCGCGGGAGATGTTCCCCGTGGCGTCGATGCTGGTCTCGCTCTTCCACGTCGGTCCCCAGCTGGTGATCCTGCTGGGGGCGTGCCTCGTCACGGGGTGGGCGCCCGACCTCGTCGGCATGACCGCCGCCGTGCTGGCGCTGGGGATCGTGATGGTGCTCGGCACCGCCCTCGCGCTGCTCTTCAGCACGGCCAACGTGTTCTTCCGCGACTTCTCCAGTGCGGTGACGATCCTGACCAACTTCGTGCGCTTCGGCGTCCCGATGATCTACCCCTACACGCTGGTCGCCGAGCGCTTCAAAGGTCACACCGAGCTCTACCTCGCCAACCCGATCGCCGACGCCGTGCTGCTGATGCAGCGCGCCTTCTGGACCGGCACGACCGACGACCCGGCCGCCATCGCGCTGGTGCACATGCCCGACCACCTCCTCACCCGTGGCGCGATCGCGCTCGGTGGCTCCCTGGTCATCTTGGTGGTCGCGCAGCTGGTCTTCACCCGTCTCGAGAACAAGATCCCGGAGCGCCTCTGATGGCGGACTACCCGAAGGACACCTCGATCGTCGTCGACGACGTGACCAAGGCCTTCACCCTGCGCTACCACCGCACGTTCAAGCAGGTCTCGGTCGCGATGGTGAAGGGCCGCGACCTCAGCGCCACCTTCAACGCCCTCGACCACGTCAGCTTCACGGTCAAGCAGGGGGAGTCGATCGGGCTGATGGGCCTCAACGGCTCCGGCAAGAGCACCCTGCTCAAGCTCGTCAACGGGATCATGAAGCCGGACTCCGGCACCGTGCTCACCCGGGGACGCATCGCCGGCCTGATCGCCACGGGTGCCGGCTTCCACCCCCAGCTCACCGGTCGCGAGAACGTCTACCTCAACGCCGCCGTCCTGGGCATGAGCGAGCGGGAGACCGCCCGCAAGTTCGACGAGATCATCGACTTCGCCGAGATCGGCCGCCACCTCGACGCCCCCGTCGGCAACTACTCCTCCGGCCAGTTCGCGCGGCTCGGCTTCGCGGTGGCCGTCCACGTCGACTCCGACATCTTCCTGGCCGACGAGGTGCTCGCCGTCGGTGACCGCCCGTTCAAGAAGAAGTGCATGGAGAAGATGCAGGAGATCCGCGACAGCGGCCGCACGCTCTTCTACGTCAGCCACGCCGCCGCCTCGGTCCGCAAGATGTGCGACCGGGTCATCGTCCTGGAGAACGGCAAGGTCGGTTACGACGGCGCCGTCGACGCCGGCATCAAGTACCTCAAGTACGAGGACGAGAACCCGATCAACGACCCCGACGACATGGGCGACCTCGACGAGGAGCTCGGCGCCGACATCTGACGCCTGCCTAACACGCCTGCCAGACACGCCTGGAATGGCAGGTTGTGACCTGAGTGGCCCGTGTGACTCACAATGGTGGTCATGCCTCCCCAGCCGACCCCGCGCCGTCCCCTGCTCAAAGCCATGGCCGGCGGTGTCGTCGCGATCGGTGCGGTGGGCGCTGCCGTCCGGCTCACCCACGGCTCCGACGACGACACCGGTGGTGCGGGCGGGCGCCTGGAGCTGTCCTCGCAGGACGGGAGCGGCGTCGGCGCGCTCGACCTCCGTCTCGGCGACGAGCTGTTGCCGCAGGTCGGTGGGGGACGCTTCCGCTCGGCACAGCTGCCGACCACGACGCACTCCATGGTCGCCTTCACGTGGACCGGGACCGCAGAGCCCCGGATCCAGATCAAGTCCCGCAGGGGCGGGACCTGGGGAGCCTGGCAGACCGCCGGCATCCTCCACGACCTGCCCGACCTCGGCTCCGGCGAGGGCACCGACGTCGCCGGCACCGACCTGCTGTGGATCGGTGACTCCGACGGCATCCAGATCCACGTCGCCGGCGGGCGTCCGCGCGACCTCACGCTGGTGCTGCTGCACCCCTCACGCGAGCGGGGCGACGAGCTGCTCGACGCCGACGCCAGCCGCCGTACGACGAGCCCCCAGGCCCGGGCGCAGCCCACGGTCCCGCGTCCCAGCATCGTGTCGCGCAAGACGTGGGGTGCCGACGAGTCGTTGCGCGACGGGCCGCCGCGCTACAACGAGACGATCAAGCAGGTCCACATCCACCACACGGTGAGCACCAACACCTACGCCAAGGCGGACGTGGCGGGGCTGATCCGCGGCATGTACCGCTACCACACGCACAACCTCGGCTGGTCCGACCTCGGCTACAACTTCCTCGTCGACCGCTTCGGGCGGACGTGGGAGGGGCGCGCCGGGGGAGCGGCCAAGGCCGTCCGCGGCGCGCACACCCTGGGCTTCAACGACACCTCCACCGGCGTCTCGGTGATCGGCAACTTCGACCTCGTCAAGCCGGGACGGCCGATCGTCGACGCCATCGCCGCGATCGCGGCCTGGAAGCTCGACCTCTACGGCCGCAAGGCCGACGGCTTCGTGCGGGTGACCTCCGAGGGCAGCGACAAGTACAGCGCCTCGCGGGTGGTCAAGCTGCCCGCGATCGACGGCCACCGCGACACCAACGACACCGCCTGCCCGGGCCAGAACCTCTACGACGTGCTGCCGACGATCCGGCGGCGCACGCAGGCCGTCATCGACAGGCACCGCAACGCCGCCGAGCCGATCACCATCACCCGCGCGGCGTCGCTGACGGGCACGCCCGCGCTCGGCGAGACCATGCGCGTCGACCCCGGCACCTACACGCCGACCGACGCCACCCGCACCTACGCGTGGGCGCGCGACGAGGTCGTGATCCAGGGCGCAACCGGTCCGACGTACGTCTGCTCCGCCGCCGACGTCGGCACGGTGCTCTCGGCCGGGATGCGGCTGACCTCCCCGGGTCGCGAGCCGCTCGCCCAGGTCCTCCGCGCCAGCGGACCGGTCACGGCGCCTGCCAGCGTCACCGTGCGCACCCGAGGCGGGCGCAAGGGCTATGCCACCGTCTACGTCCAGGTGAGTCCGCCCGAGGGGTCGCGCGCCAAGGCCACGGGCAAGATCCGTGTGCAGGTCAACAACCGCACCAAGGTCGTCCCGCTCGCCGAGGGTGCGGGCGTGGCCCGCTTCGGCCGTGGCCGGGGCTTCAAGCCCGGCCGCTACAACGTGACCGTGATCTACCCCGGCAACGGGATCGTGCGTGGCTCGCGCGCCGAGACCACGATCACCATCCCTCCTCGCTGACCCCTCGCCTGTCGGGACCCGAGTGATCCTCGGGTCCGCCAGCGCGCCCGCAGATGCTGCGAAAAACTTGACAAATCTTGAATTCGTCGGCGTGTCGACTGGAAATTACACGATTGTAGTTACTCAGATCCCCTTCCCGGGGCCCTGTGACGCGTGTGAAAGTTGCGCCTTGTGTGACTCTTCCCCGCGCACAGGAGCAGATCTAGATGCCGTCGAACAAGGCTCGTTTCGTGACCGCCTGCCAGCAGCTGCTGGCTCTCGGTCTGGTGCTGGCAGCCCTGACGCCGGCCGCGAACCTGGTGTCCCTCGACGTCGTCCAGCGCGAGCCGGGGGCTGATCAGCCGGTCAGCGTGCTGGCCGCCTACGCCCGCACGACCACGATGACGTCGGTGGTGCCGGTCGGCGTCGTCGATCCCGTCGTGACCGAGTACCCCCTGACCGCCCCTGCCGGGCGCAGCGGGCGCGTCGGCGTGGGAGCGCTCCAGGCGCGGGTCGTCCCGGGCCGCGCGGGCGGCAGCGAGCTGGTGAGCACTCCTCAGGAGGTGACGGGCTACGGCGCTGTCGGTGTCACCTGGGCGCACGGCCTCCGCCTCGAGGAGAGCGAGATCTCCGTCGAGGTCCGCACCGAGACCGCGGACACGTGGACCGCCTGGATGCCCGTCCAGTACGACGCCGAGCACGGCCCCGACCCCCGCAGCGACGAGGCGCGTCGTGCCCGTCCCGGCACGGACGCCCTGCTCGTCGGCGACGTCGACGGGGTGCAGGTGCGCGTGAGCACGCCCGACGGCGCCGCTCCGGCCGACCTGCGCCTCGCGGTCATCGACCCGGGCGAGGCCGAGGACAACGCCGTCGAGGCGCCCGCGATCGACACCCGTGAGCTCGATGCCACCGAGCAGGCGGCGGCGTCCACGCCGACCTCCGCTGCTCCCACCGTCGCCACTGAGGCCACTGAGGCCACCGAGGCGATCGACCTGCGGGCCGGGGCGTTCACGCCCAAGCCGGTGATCTACTCCCGAGCCCAGTGGGGCGCCGACGAGGGGATGCGCGACAAGTCCTCGCTGCACTACTTCGAGGTGCACGCCGGCTTCGTGCACCACACGGTCAACGCCAACGACTACACGCAGGCCGAGGTGCCGGGCCTGCTGCGCAGCATCTACGCCTACCACACCAAGTCCCGCGGCTGGAGCGACATCGGCTACAACTACCTCGTCGACCGCTTCGGTCGGATCTGGGAGGGGCGCGCCGGCGGCGTCGACCGCCCGGTGGTGGGCGCCCACACGCTCGGCTACAACGACTACTCCTTCGCCATGTCGGCGATCGGCAACTTCGACACCGCCCAGGCGCCCGCCGTCATGGTCCAGGCCTACGGCGCGCTCTTCGCGTGGAAGCTCTCGCTGCACGGGGTGGACGCGTCCTCGCCACGCCAGGTGGTGGGCCGCTCGACCTTCCAGGCCATCAACGGCCACCGCGACGCCGACTCGACCGCGTGCCCGGGGCGCTACCTCTACGCCAAGATCGGTCGGATCCGCGAGCTGGCCACCGCGGCCCAGCGAGGGTGGTCCGGTCGCGAGCTGGAGTCGGACGTCGCGTCCACGCCCCACCCCGACCTGATCGTGCGCGGTGCGAGCGACAAGATGGGCTACGTCCTACCGACCGGCGGCCTCACGTCGTTCGAGGCGGCGAAGACCGTCGCGACCGGCGTGGGAGACGTGGACTCCGTCGTCGCGTCACCCGACCTGACCGGCGACGGCAAGGGCGACCTGCTCGTCCGCAGCACGGACGGCGCGGCCGGCGTCATGCCCGGCACCGGTGCGGGCGGCTTCGGTGCCGCGGTCCAGCAGAGCGACGCCTTCGCCGGCCACGACCTCGTCACCGCCGTCGGCGACCTCGACCTTGACAGTGACAACGACCTGGTCGCCCGCGACACCGCCACGGGGCGGCTCGACGCCTACCTCGGCACCGGCACGGGCGGCTTCGTGCGCCAGCCCCTGCGCACGGGCTGGGCCGGCTACGACCTGCTCGTCGGCGCGTCCGACGTCGACGGCGACGGGGAGGTCGACCTGATCGCCCGTGAGGCCGGCACCGGCAAGACCTGGCTGCACCGCGGCAGCAACGGGATCGGGTTCAGCGCTCGCACGGCCCTGGCGCCGACCTGGAAGCAGTTCGACACCATCACCGGCCTCGGCGACTTCACCTCCGACCGCGTGCCCGACCTCTTCGTACGACGAGCCGACAACCAGCTCGGCTACGTGCTGCCCGGTCGTGGGGGCGGCGTCTACGGCCACCCGCTCGGGCCGATCGTGCGCACCAAGGGCGTCAGCGCCATCACCGGCGCTCCGCTGAGCGGCACCCCGGCGGCGGACCTGGTGGCCCGTCGCGGCACCTCGCTGGTGCTGCTGCAGAACACCGGCGGCTTCGACCTCGGTCAGCCGATCCCCACCGGGGTCCACCTGGCCAACGCGGACGTCGTGCTCAATGCCGGTGACTGGGACCGCGACGGCAAGGGCGACATGATCACGCGCAACAAGGCCAACGGAGGGCTCTTCCTGCGCCTGGGCGACGGCACGGGCGGCTTCGGCAAGGTCCGGGCCCTCGCGCCCGGCTTCGGGTCGGTCGGCCTCCTCGCGGCCGTCGGCGACATGACCGGTGACGGCTGGCCCGACCTGATGGGCCAGCCCGCCGGCGGCGACATGCGGATCTACCCCGGTCGAGGCACCGCCGGCCTCGAGGCCAGCTACGTCGCCTACCGCCGCATCGACGCCAACCAGCAGATCCCGGTCGGCCGCCACGACACCGACGGCGCTCCCGACCTGCTGTTCCGCACCGGCACCGCCCTGCGCCTCTACCCCGGCAACGGACCCGGCGGCCTGACGACCGGCCCCCAGCTGGGGCTCGACCTGGCGCCGTACGACTGGGTGGTCGGCATCAGCGACATCGGCCTCGTGGGGCACGGCGACCTGCTGGTGCGCGACAAGCGACTGGGCTACCTCTACGTCGTGCCGATGACCCCCACCGGCTTCGGCCCCCGCCGCTTCCTGGGTGAGGGCATGAAGGACTACGACCTGGCCGGCTGACCCAGACCCGGCGGCACGGACCCCGGGCACCCAGGACTCCTGGTCATCACGCAGGGAAGCGAGCGGTCGCGCGCTCGGCGGCGTACGTCGCCTCGAGCCGCTCCCGTTCGGCGTGGACGACCAGGACCACCGAGCCGCTCCGCGCGAGCGGCTCGGCGAAGGTGGCGATACCCGGTGGGGAAGCCGGGTTCGCCACCGAGAGGAGGCGGCCGCCGACCGTGCTGTGAGTCCCGGCGGCGGCCGCGTCCCACCGCTCGG
>NZ_CALRWD010000076.1:0-23035 GCF_943371775.1 Nocardioides psychrotolerans | reverse complement strand
CTCCAGTCTGGGGCTGACCTCTGGTGCTGGCCGCCCTCGGCGACGGACGCTTCCGGGTGGGTGAAGGCCGGCCGCTCCGGCTCGACGGCGGAGATCTGCTGGTAGTCGGCGCCCAGCGGGGGACGTTCGTCCGGCTGGCCCTTGTTGGGCCACAAGGAGGCGGCCCGCTCGGCCTGTGCGGTGATCGTCAGCGAGGGGTTGACGCCCAGGTTCGCCGAGATGCTGGAGCCGTCGACGACGAAGATCCCGTCGTGGCCGTAGAGGCGGTGGTAGGGGTCGATGACCCCCGTTTCCGGGGAGTCCCCGATGGCGCACCCGCCGATGAAGTGAGCGGTCATCGGGATGTTGGCGATCTCCCCCGTGGATCCGCCGGCCACGCCGTTGATCTTTTCGGCGACGCGACGGGTGGCCTCGTTGCCGACGGGGATCCAGGTGGGGTTGGGTGCTCCGTGGCCGGGTCCCGAGGTGATCGTGTGGCGACCGAGGAGGTTCCTCTTCGACCGCACCGTGATGGAGTTGTCCAGCGTCTGCATCACCAGCAGGATCACCGTCCGCTCCGACCACCGTCGCGGACTGAACCAGGTCAGGTGCGAGGGCTGGGTCGCGATCGTCCGCAGCCAGCGCCACCACCGGGGGCCGCGGCCGTCCCCATCGGTGAGGGCGGTCTGGAGCAGGGACATGGCATTGCTGCCCTTGCCGTAGCGCACCGGCTCGATGTGGGTGAACTCGTCGGGGTGGATCGAGGATGTGATGGCCACGCCACGCGTGAAGTCGCTGGATCGATCGCGGGACTTCGCCCCGAGGATCGATTCGGAGTTGGTGCGGGTCAGCGTGCCTAGCCGGTCGGAGATATACGGCAGGGAGCCAGTGGCCTTGAGTCGGTGGAGCAGCTTTTGGGTGTTGTAGGTGCCCGCTGCGAAGACGACCTGGTTGGCCGTGAATGACTGCCGGTTGCGGCGCCGGCGTACGGACCTGCCGGTGCGGACGGCGTCGACGACGTACCCGCTTCCCCTGCGCGGGCGCACGTCGACCACGGTGGTCAGGGGACGTACTTCAGCCCCGAGCTTCTCCGCGAAGTACAGGTAGTTCTTGTCCAGGGTGTTCTTCGCCCCGACCCGGCACCCGGTCATGCACGACCCGCACTGGGTGCAGCCGGTGCGGCGCGGCCCCGCCCCGCCGAAGAACGGGTCGGGCACCTCTTTGCCGGGCTCTCCGAAGAAGACGCCTACGGGGGTGAGCGTGAAGGTGTGCTCCACACCCATGTCGCGCGCGACCTCGCGTAGCACCTCGTCCGAAGGCGTCACGTGGGGGTTCTGCGTGACACCCAGCATCTGCCGTGCCGTCCGGTAGTGCGGGTCCAGCTCGGCGTGCCAGTCGGTGATATGCGCCCACTGTGGATCGTTGAAGAACGGGGCAGGGGGTTGGTAAAGGGTGTTCGCGTAGTTGAGCGATCCTCCGCCGACCCCGGCGCCCGCCAAGATGACGACGTCGCGCAGCAGGTGGATACGCTGAATGCCGAAGCAGCCGAGCCGTGGCGCCCAGACGAACCGACGGGTGTCCCAGGACGAGGCGGGCAGGTCGTCGGTGTCGTAGCGCTTGCCCGCTTCGAGCACCCCGACGCGGTATCCCTTCTCCGCCAAACGCATGGCGGTTACCGAGCCGCCGAAGCCGGAGCCGATGATCAGCACGTCGTAGTGGGTCGAGGTCATGGGATGTGGATCCTTCGGTGAGGGGTTCGACGCGAGCGGCGCAGCGGACCGGCAGTTCCGCCGATCTGACGGATCTGCGTGCAGGCAGTCAGCTGCTTCCGGCGTACGAGAGCAGGGTGAGGTTGAGGGTGGCGGCGTCGAGCTGCGGCGATGCCGGGTTCATCCCCCCGAGACGGCTGCCGCGGAAGAAGGAGTCCTCCGTCGGGCTGGGGACGTCGCTGACGACGAGGTTGAAGCTGAAGGGATCGGGCAGCAGAGCGCCGACGGATGCGAGACCCACGTGGGTCACCATCGAAGCCAGGAGCAGCGAGGCGTAACTGACGGCCGCGAGCTGACCAACTGTGCAGCGTCATCTCGGTGTGACTGTCGATCAGGGCGTGGTGCATCTTGATGAACATGGCGAAACCGACGTCATCGAGCCGTTCGATGCGGTGCATCTTGGTTCTCGGGCTCTCGGCGAGGAGGAACACGCGGTAGACGAAGTCGACTCGCTGGCTCATGTCACTCCTTTCAGACGATGACTGTCGAGGCTTTCACGTCGGTGGAGTGGGCGTCTTGTGCTCTCGCCCAACGCGGAGGCTCCCGGCGGGGCTCGGCGCACAACACCCGGCCCGCCGGCTCCCGCTCCGGCGGTGCCGCCGGAGCGGGGTCAGTCCTCACAGGGACCGGCTGATGATCTCCTTCATGATCTCGGAGGTGCCGGCGTAGATCTGCGAGACGCGCATGTCGGCCCAGATGCGGGCGATGGGGTACTCGTTCATGTACCCGTAGCCGCCGTGCAGCTGGAGGCAGGTGTCGGCGACGCGCTGCGCTCGTTCGGAGCACCACAGCTTCGCCATGGCGGCGGTTGGGATGTCCAGACCCTCGCCGACGTGGAGCTGGATGCACTCGTCCACGAAGGACCGTGCCACGCGAGCCTCTGTGGCGACCTCTGCCATCTTGAACTTGGTGTTCTGGAACCCCCAGATCGGCCGTCCGAAGGCGCTTCGGTCGCGCACGTAGGCCAGTGTCTCGGCCAGGCAGAACTCCATGGCAGCGACGTTGGAGACCGCGACGAGCAGCCGTTCCTGGGGGAGCTGCTGCATGAGCTGCACGAAGCCCTGGCCCTCGGTGAGGCCCAGCAGGTTGGTGGCCGGGACGCGGACGTTGTCGAAGAAGAGCTCCGAGGTGTCCTGTCCCTTCATCCCGATCTTGTCGAGCACCCGACCGCGGGAGAAGCCCTCCGCGTTGGCGGGGACGAGCATCAGTGAGATGCCGGCGGCGCGGTCGTCCGGATCGGTCTTGACCACGGTGAGCACCAGGTCGGCCTGCGAGCCGTTGGTGATGAAGGTCTTTGAGCCGCTGACGACGTACTCGTCACCTTCGCGCACTGCCTTGGTCTTGATGTTCTGCAGGTCCGAGCCGGTCCCGGGCTCGGTCATCGCGATCGCGCCGACGACCTCTCCGGACGCCATCTTGGGCAGCCACTGCTGTTTCTGCTCCTCGGTGCCGTAGCCGACCAGGTAGTGGGCGACGATCCCGTTGTGCAGAGACGCCCCCCAAGAGCTGTCGCCGACCCGTGCCTGCTCCTCGATCAAGATGGCCTCGTGGGCGAAGGTGCCACCGCCGCCGCCGTACTCCTCGGGGATCGACAGGCAGAGCAGACCGACGTCACCAGCGCGGTTCCACAGTTGCCTGTCGACGTGCTTGTCGGCGATGAAGGTCTCGATGTGCGGCTTGATCTCCTTCTCGCAGAACGTGCGCGCAAGGTCACGGACGTCGTCGAGGTCGTCGTCCATCCAAGGGGAGCGGCGAGTGGTCACGGGGAGCCTCCAGCGGATCGGGTACAGGGTGTACCCATTCGACCATGATGCGGGTGCTGGGTACAAGGTGTTCCTTTGTGCGCCGCTCGGTCAGCGCCGGTCGTCGGCGCCCCCGGGCATAGGCTGCGGCTTGTGGTCGAGGAAGGGCGATGGGTGGATTCCACGGTGCGGCGCCGGTCTTCCCGCGATGATGAGGTCCGCGACCGCCGGCGGCGTCACGTGGCCAACGCTGCTCTGCAGGTCGTCGACGAGACGGGCGCGGACGCCGGCACGGCACTGATCGCCGAGCGGGCTGGGATCCCGAGGCCGCACGTCTACCGCTACTTCGCCAGCCGCGAGGACCTCGATAACGAGGTGGTCCGCCTCGCCGCGCAGGACCTCATCCAGCGGGTCCGCCCGCACCTCGCTCGGCGGGGAACGCCCGCACAGGTCGTCGAGGGGCTGGTGCACGCCTGCGCGACCTGGGCCGACGCCCACCCCCATCTCTACCGCTTCCTGGCGGCTCGAGGGCAGAGTCGGACCCTGCACCGCGCTCGGATGGGTCGTTCGCGTCTGCTGGACGAGATCGCCGCAGCGGCACGGGGGTACACCAAATCGGGGGACGAGTCGTTCCCTGAGGGCATCCTGGTTGGCGTGATGGGCATGGTCGACGCCACAGTCATCTGGTGGCTCGACCAGCGCGACGAAACCCTGGACCTGATGGTGCGGCGTCTCTCGCGCCACGTCACCCTGGTTCTTCAGGACGCCCTGGCCGCCCACGGCATCCACCTCGACCCGGCGGTCGAGCTGGAGCCCTTCATTGGCGAGTGAGTCACGAGCGCTTCGCGGGACTGCCCTGTTCGAAGTGCTCGACGTCAACGATGACGAACGTCGCGTGCGCTGTCGCGACCTGCCGGCCGCCTTCGTCCGCGGCTGCAGCGTTCACGTGGAGCCGCCGTCCCGCCCGGTCCCGGACATGCGCGGTGAACTCGTAATCCACCCCCAGCAGCACCGGACGGAGGTACTCCACGGTCAGCGACCTCGTCACGGCGAGCTCGCCGACGCGGTAGAGGAGGAACCCGAACAGGTCGTCGAAGGCGGCGGCGACCAGACCGCCGTGGGTGATCCCCGGTGCCCCCTCCTGGCGATGGTCGAAGCGGTGCACGGCGCTCACGCCGTGCTCGGTGGCGTCGACCTCCAGGGCGAGGCCGGCGGGGTTCTCTTTGCCGCATCCCGCGCAGGTGGGGGAGTGCGAGGGCAGGCGGCCCACCGCCGTCGGCGCGGGCCGCGACATGGACCGGATCCATGCATCCAGCGTCGACGCCGTGCCCCCGTCGAGACGCATCTCGCGGCCCGGGGTAGGGGGCTCGGTGTCGTGGTCGCCTACCAGCGCATCACTCATCGGGGGCTCCTCGGGCTCCAGGACCACAGTGCATCGAAACATCCTTGCATGTTTGTCCTCACGAGAGACGAAACGGCCATTGATGTCTACAATGGCTGAGATGCGAACGACCTCGACCGTCCAGCGCCGCCCGATCCATAACGACCGACGTGGCCTCGCCTGGTGGCTGGCGGTGGCGGTCTGCAAGCCAATCCTGGTGGTGCTGCGTCGCCCGGACTGGCGCGGGGTCGCGGGCATCCCCCGGGTGGGCGGAGCGGTGCTGGCCGCCAACCACGTCTCGCACCTCGACCCGTTGCTGGTCGCGGAGATGGTGCTGGCCGAGGGGCGGGTGCCGCGGTTCCTGGCCAAGGACAGCCTCTTCAGCGGGCCGGTCGTGGGCAGGTGGTTCCGTGCTGCCGGCCACGTCGAGGTCGACCGCGTCGCGGGACGCGCGGGGTACGACAACGCTGTGAGCGCGGCGCGCGACGGGCGGCTCCTCCTGGTGTACCCCGAGGGTTCCATCACCAAGCGGGAGGACGGTCTGCCGATGACGATGAAGTCGGGGGCGGTGCGGATCGCTCTGGAGGCATCGGTACCGCTCGTGCCGGTGGCCCAGTGGGGGGCACAGGAGATCCTGCCCGCCTACAGTGGGCAGTTGCGCTGGGGGTGGCGGCGGCGGGTGAGCGTGCTCGTCGGACCGCCGATCCCGCTGGACGACCTGCGGGACCTGGAGTCTGCCCGTGCCATCGAGGTGGGTCGTCGACGGCTCGAGGACACCCTCTCCGCGATGGTGTGCGAGCTGAGCGGAGCCGACACGCTGCCGCAGTGAGTTGGGCGTTCACGCCCGGAAGCGGGGATCCTGGGGGCGCGGGGTGTCGGAGCCGCGCACCATGGCGGGACCGTAGGTGTGCAACAGCGTCGCCATGAGCTCGTCGAACGGCAGGTCCACGAACATGCCTCGTTCGCGGACGTACTCCATGTGACGTCGGCCGGCGCCGTCGGCTGCGTGGAGCAACGCATCCCGCGACCCGTCGAACTCCAACGGAGGTACGCCAAAGCGACGGCACAGCTCGGAGTTGAAGGCCGGCGACCCTTTGCGCCACTGGCCGTCGACGTACACCGCGCTCCACCCGTGGAACACGAACAGATCGGTCCCCATCAGCTCCAGCAGAGCCGCGCTGTTGAGGTGATTGCGCACGTCGGAGAACCCGAGTACGGCCGGGATTCCCGCAGCGCGCAGGCTCGCGGTGAGCAGCACCGCCTTGGGCACGCACCACGTAGGGCCACCGTCGAGGATCGCGCTGGCGTGGTAGTCCCGGGGCTCGGCGGTGACGCTGTAGGGGTCGTATCGGAGTCGGTCGCGGACCACCGCGAACAGCAGCGCGATCCGCTCTCGCGGATCGCGGACACCCCGCACGACAGACTCGGTGAAGTCGCGGACGTCGGGGTGGTTGCTGTCGACGAACCGGCTCGGGTCGAGGGCCTCCCGTGGGTCGAGCTCGCCCCTCATCAGGCGCCGGTCCGGAGGTCCTGGCGCGCCCCCGCGATCTCGAGGGCGGTGACGAGGTCCCGCTCGAGCGAGGGGAGTACGGCGGCCGAGCGAGCTGCCTGCTCCACCCGTCCTCGTGCTGGGCCGTCCTGACGGGCCAGCGACGCGACCAGGGACCATGTCTCCGCGCACAGGTGCGCGGCGGCGGCAACCTCGCTCGCCCGCGCGTCCCCGGTCAGGCGCGCGATGTCGGCGGCGCCGCTGGACAGCAGTCGGCGGAACAGCCCGCCGCCGGTGCCGGCCTTCTCGACGAAGGCGCTGAGTCCTTGGAGGACCAGGTCCAGGACATCGTCCGGGAAGACTCCCGGCCAGTCAGCGAGGTCCTCGGCGAAGAGGTCGACGGCGGCCAGCCCGGTGGCCCCGACCGCCGAATCCCTCCCGGTGACGATAGAGCTGCCGGTGGAGGTGGTCATCGCAGCCGCCGCCTGGGCGAACGCCGCCTGCGCGATCTCGGACAGGTCGGGCAGCCGGTCGGGCCAGGCGATGTCGAAGTAGGTGTGACGCGTCGGGACCGGGAACCCCTGGGAGGACCGGGCTCGGGCCAGCGCCGAGTAGGGCACGAGCTGCACCTCGTCCCGGTCGTTGTCGACGACGTGCGCGACCTGCTGCTCGTCGTCGTAACCGATGACGACGATGTCGTGGCGACTCATCTGCAGGCGTACGCGGAGGTAGGGAAGCTCCGCGATGTCGGCCCACACCAAGGCGGGACGGCCGTCTCGTACGGCGTCGCGCACCCACGCCCAGCCCTCCTGCGGGTCATCCGTCGCATGCACGGAGACCTCGGCGCCCAGCCGCGTCGGGAGGTCCGTCTCCAGGTCGCCTCCCCGCCCCACGAGGTATACCGGCGGCATGAGTGCCGCGTCCCTGACGTAGGAGAGATCCAAGGCGCCGCTCAGGGCAAAGACGAGGCCCTCGTCAGGGGGGCCCTCCCAACCGAGTCCGGCCCACTCCAGGAGGTCCCGCATGGCCCCGGAGCCGCAGTGCCCGCCGCGTCGGTGCGGGTACTTGACCACTTCAGTGTCGCTCGAGTTGACCATGCGGCTTCTTCCTGAAGACAACTAGTGATTTTTGTTCAAACCTAAGGCACCGCGCTGAGAATGTCATGATGCGGCCCATCTGACGCGTGTCCGCAGTCGGACATTGTCGATACTCTGTCCACCGTGTCGTCCCCCTCCATGCGAGAGCGCTACCGCGAGCACGTTCGTGCAGCGGTGCTCGAGACTGCCCACGACCTGATCGCTGAGCGGGGCTGGGAGCGGGTGCGCATGGGCGAGATCGCCGAGGCGGTCGGCGTCTCGCGCGCACTGCTGTACAAGGAGTTCGGCGACAAGCCCGGTTTGGGGGAAGCCGTCGTCCTGAGGGAGGCGGCGCGCTTCATCGAGGGCATCGAGAACGTGCTCGCGCATCACGGCTCCGACGCTTCAAGCGGCCTCGCGGCGTCGGTGGGCTTCGTGCTGGAGGAAGCCGAGAACAGTCCCCTGCTCAGAGCGGTCCTGATCTCCAACCGCGATTCCCCACCACCCGCGACGGGCATCCTCCCCCTCCTCACCACGTCTGCGCAGCTGTTGGAGCTCGCCTCCGGCTCCCTGGCCCGGTGGCTCACCTCCCACGTGGCCGGTTTGCGGGCGGATGAGGTGTCCGACGCCGCCGAAGCCCTGGTGCGGCTCACCGTGAGCCACCTCGCCCTACCGACCAGGTCCCGGGCGGACACCGCCCGGAAGATCACTGAGGTGGGACTCAGGTGCCTCGGGCTTCCCATCACGCCGGAGCAGGGAATCGCGACGTGACGGTTGCTCAGGTGGCGGGATCGCCGGCGACCCCGAGGACCAGTAGCTGGTGAATGGCACGGTCGCGTCCAGGGTGGCCCGAGGACTCGCTGCTGCCGCGGTTTCGCCTAGTGCGCGGCTGAGGCTGTTCTCCGGTGGTGCGGCGGCCCGCCAGCAGTCCCTCGGGGATCAGCTCTGCAAGTGAATCGCCCCGGGCCTGGTGGAGGTTCTGGGGTGCCCCGGGATCTGTCGTGATTGAGAGCCATGGCAGCGCCCAGGCGCACCACGACAAGCCTCGGGAAGCGCGCTACCCGGATGGCGGACGATGCGCGGAGGAGCCCGGTTATCAAGCGATTTGCAACGGATCGCTGCCTGCGACGGGCGGAAGTGCCCGCGTCGCGATCCCGAGATGCAACGAGGGCCCCGGCATAGCCCGAGCCCTCTTGCTCGAACGGCGTGAGTTCGAGCTCTACGTGCACAAGTGACTATATGTCGTAAGTGACTGCCTGTCCCATGCTGACCTGCACAAACGGCGACTTTCGACTATTTGTACCACGCTTGCAACGAACGCTGGTGCGTCGCCCGCGCCGGGAGGCTCGGCCGAAACGGCTCGAGCCCATGTCGATGCACGGTGCGCAGCGGACCAGCAACCCGCTACTGCGACTGGGTACGCCCTTCCGTCTAGCGGTCGAGGGATCATCAGCGCATCCGGCCTGCGCAAGCGGCACGCTCCTCCGCGGCGATCTGCCAATTGATCCTCGACGATCTGGGGATCCCGGGGGGACCGCATTGAGGGCGAACCCTGAGGCGTGCTGGTCCAGAGTCAACTCGCTAGTCGGGACTCTTCCTTCTGTCCTGGAGAAGCTGCGGCTTGGCGCGGGGCAGATTGAAGGAGAACGCGGCGCCACCGCCTGGCCTGGGGATGTATCGGATGTCGCCACCATTGAGCAGGAGGAGACGCCGGGCGATGTGAAGTCCGAGCCCGCTGCCCCGCTCCCGGCCTGATCGCGACGTCTCGGATCTCGTGAAGCGGTCAAACAGGTGGGGTTGGAACTCCGGTGGTACCCCCAGACCCGCGTCCGCCACCTCAACGAGGACCGAGTCAGTCTCCGTTCGGATCTCAACGACAAATGGCTCTGCGCCGTACTTCAGCGCGTTTGTGACCAGATTCGTCACGATCTGGACCAGGTGAACCCGGTCCACCAGCGCCGTGGAGTCACCTGATGTGCGAAGCGCGATTGAGGACGACAGAGCCAAACCCTGCAGGACTTCGTCAACCACGTCGCTCACGCGCACAGACGATTGGGAGGGGGTGAGTCCCGTGTCGTCCAGTGCGGACATCATCAAAGTGTTCTCGAGCAACGATTGCGCCGAATGTGCCGCTGCCAGTGTCTTCAGCAAGAAGCTGCGGCGTTCATCCTCTCGAAGGGACTCCCAGGAGTCGAGCAGTATCTCCGCGAATCCCGTGACGACGGAGATGGGAGCGCGCAGATCGTGCGACAGCATCGCAACCATTTCACGAACTGAAGCCTCGTAGGCCCTGCGGCCGGTGATGTCCTGGATCTGAGCGATGAAGTGCCGCGGCGTGCCGTCCGGGCCTCGCACCAACGTGGCTGACAGTTGCGCCCAAACGGTGGAACCGGGGCGGGTGACGTAGCGCTGCTCGAGGGTGAACGAGTCCACCTCTCCGCCAAGCAAGCGATCCATGTGGTCCCGGTCTGCGTCGAGGTCGTCAGGATGGGTGAGCTCTTGAAGCAATCGCTCGTGTAGCTCGTTCTCCGAGTACTGCATGAGTTTGCCGAACGCCGCATTGACGTGCCGTAGTCGCCCATCGAGTTCGACCAGGGCCATGCCGATAGGGGCATGGAAGAAGGTGAGCCGAAAGCGTTCCTCGGACTCTGACCGAACGCGTGACGCTGCCCGTGCCCTCGTGACGTCTTCTACGACACCCAGCGCTGCCACCACCTTGCCGGACGGGTCTCGAATCGGAGTCAGATGTTGTGAGAAGACCCGCCCCGCGAAGGGCACGTCGATGGTGCTCGAGCGACCGGCAAGGGCCTCTCGGAACGAGGGCAAGGCCACGTTGGTCGTTTCCGCGGGGAAGACCTCCAAGAGAGTCTTGCCCTCCAGGGTCGCTCGGGAGAGGCCTACCGCGGCGAGGCCGCTTCCGTTCACCGACAGGTAGCGCAGGTGCTGGTCAACAGTGAAGATCGCATCCAGGTCGGACGAACTCATCAACGGATGCTCACCTGCCCGGGAGAGGATCTCCAACGTGCGCGAGCGGGTGTTGGTGGTGAGTGCCCCGTCAGTGACCCCTTCGTCAATGGCGCCATCACGTACCACTCGTTCAGGATCGCCAACCGGGTCGTGCTGACCTCCAGGCCACGAAACCATGGTGAACTCCCCGACTCGCCCAGTCGCCACCGGGCTGGTGCGAGCTGGAATGCATTCGTTCTTAGCGTGCCCACCACGTCGTGTGCACAAATGTCGGTTCGTCACGCCGAGTACAGTCATGCGGTGCGGCCTCCAAGGTGCCTGAGTGTCTCATCGGAAAGGCGTAGCCCGTCAAGGATCGGTCGTCTTCCAAGCGGTGGGCGATCACGTCCGCCCGGTTGGCTGGTAGAAGCATCGGGCTCACAGCGCGACGATCGCGCTGGGGAAGATTGACGCCGCAGGTACGGCCACGCGCTGGAAGTGACTACGCTTATCAGCGCAGCGTGCACGTAAGACGTGTTGGTCAAACTTCGGCACGTTCGTCGAGCGAGTGCGGGTGAGGCCCGACGCGGTCTTCCAGGTATTGGTCACCCGACGAGATACGGCTTGAGTTTGTCGAGCAAGGCTCGCCGACGATGCCTCCGGGTCCTGCTTTGCTCGGCGACGTCGCGACGTCGTGCTTCGAGTTCGAGGCGCTGGCCGATCCGAGCTCCTAGCTCGTCGATGCCGCTGGCCAGTCCGGCTGCGATGGCCATGGCGGAGCTCTGCTCAAAATCGCGAGCGCATACATGCATGTATGTATGTAGAGTGAGGGACATGACCGCTGGCGTGCAGGACCGACACGTTCGGGCGGTCGCAACCCGCCGGCTGTTGCTGGACACCACGGTTGCTTGCCTGGCGGAGCTGGGGTACGCGGGGACCACTGGCCCTGCCGTAGCCGAGCGAGCTGGCTTGTCGCGAGGCGCCCAGCTCCACCACTTCGGCACGCGAGACCAGATGGTCGTGGCGGCGGTCGAGCATCTGGCACAGCAACGCCTCACGCACGTTCAAAACAGCCTCGCGATACGGATCGGAGACAGTCTGGACCCCTCGGCTCAACCGAGCAGGCCGGCAGCACTTGCGGCCTTGGAGCTCCTCGCCGAGGCGTTGTCCGGGCCGCTGTACGGAGCCACTTTGGAGCTGTGGGCCGCGGCACGCACCGACGAGGACCTTCGACGGCAGCTGGTTCCGGCCGAGGAGCGGGTGCACGCCGAGCTTCGGGAGGTGTGTCGCGTCTGGATCACCACGGATCCGGTTCTGATCCAGTTGACGTTGGATCTCCTGTTAGGTCGAGGCGTGAGCGGGATGCTCGTCCCGCATCCTTCTAAGTGGCAACGTGATGTCCTTGAACGCTGGATCGACACTGTCGTGGGCGGCGGGGTCGCGGGATGAGTCGATTTGATGACCTGATCGCGACGTTTGCAGAGAAGTTCCGTCCTCCTGACGACGGAGCTCGCCTTGCCTCACACCACGCCAACTGTCTGGGCTGCGGCGAGGACAATCCGCATGGCCACCATCTCGAGGTGCGACGTGCGGGGGACGGCGTGGTCGCCGCGCACGCCTTCGACCACCGGCACGAAGGCGCGCCGGGGATCGCTCATGGTGGGGCTTTGGCGACGGTCATCGACGACCTCTACGGATTCCTCCAGTACCTAGTCGGCGGCCCGGCGGTGACTCGACGCCTCGAGATCGAGTACCTACAGCCTGTCCTCTTGGACGTCACCTATCGGTTGGAAGCCCACCTCACCGGCCGCGATGGGCGTCGACTCCAGGTCGAAGCCACCATCACCGACCCGGAGGGACAGAGGGTGCTCACCTCGACCGCCATGTTCGTGCTCGTCGACGTCGCCCACTTCGCGACTGCGTACGCACGAACCCTGGAGAGCGCCATGAGCAAGACCACCGACGAGACCGGGGGACCGGCAGGCGTTCCGAGAGAGCCGCGGCCGTGATCGCTCAGCGAGCAGAGGTTGACTACCACCGATCACCGTCCGACACGCAGGCTCGGACGCGAAAGACGGCTATATGACTACTAGTCACCTCTGCACGGGTGTCGCCCTACCCGCATCGGATCGGTGGGCACTGTGGGTCCGGCGCCCTGCGAGACCTGCTGGAGTGGGCCGGACTCGGATGGGACGGCCCTCCCAGCGAAGGTCTGGTGTTCACTCTCGGCGGCGCGCTCGGTAGACCTTTTCCCACCCCTTTACCTGGTTGGCCGTGGCGGAGAGCTCGAGCTGGATCTGGATCTGCCTCGTCGGCTTGGCGGAGCGGCCGAGCAGCGGGTCACTGATGATCCCGCCGAGGGGTGGAGCTGGGTACGCGCTGAGATCGAGGGCGGTCGTCCAGTGATGCTCTGGGCCGACATCGCCGAGCTGCCCTATCTGCGCGTCAAGCTCTCGATGAGCCGCCACGACATCGTGGTGATCGGATTCGCTCACCAGCCGCCAAACTACCCTTTTCCTCCTATGCATTTCGGCGTACCTTGACCTCAACCCCTGCGTACATGGTGATCATGACCCCCCGGGTTCGGCCGCCAGGGCTGGAGGTGGGTGGAGTGAGATATTGGGATCCGAACGGGCCAGCTTGGCAACATCTGGGGAACGCCCTATGGGATGTGCTGGCAGTGGTGTGGTGGACATTAGTGGGTGGCCTCGTCGCTGCCGGTGCATGCTGGTACGTGGGTGAGTCCATCTATGGTGAGTGGGTTCGCGTACACCCCCCGCCACGCCTCCGGTTTCTGGCCGAACGAAGGCTCCGTCGAGATCTCGCCCAAGGGCTTGCTGATCTTGAGGAATACCTGCGCGAATACGATCCAGCACACGTGAACGACGGGCCAGCTCGTCATGGCCGGTCTCGGAGTTGGAGACGCCACGGGTGGCGCCGACCTTGAGGCGGCCGCCGATATCTCGGACGCCAATCGGGCCGGGGAAGTCCAGACTGCCCGCTAGGTGAAGGGGTTCCCTCCGGCGGGTGAGGTCGACGCGCAGCACGAGGTAGCGAAGAGATCGCCCTCTTGTTGCCGCGGCCTTCTCCGCGACGCGGATGCTGATCGAGGAGCGCGAACCCGGGCGCAGGGCGAAGCACTACGCACCTTTGCGGCTATGTTTCCCCATCAACCTGGGATCTTGATGTCTTGTTGGTCGGTGGCCTCGGCCTGCTGGTTGAGCATGGTCAGGAGCTTGTCGCCCTCGATGTCGAGGTCCGGCAGTAGGCGGTCGAGCCAGCGGGGCAGCCACCATGCTCCCTCGTCGAAGACGGCCATGAGCGCGGGGACGAGGGTCAGCCGGACGATGAAGGCGTCGATGAGGATGCCGGCGGCGAGGGCGAAGCCGATCTGCTTGATCATGATGTCGTGGCTGAATATGAAGCCGGAGAAGACCGCGACCATGATGATGGCGGCTGCCACGACGACCCGGCTGGCTTGGTCGAACCCGTGGACGACGCTCGGCCGGGCTGCCTGGCCGTGGATGTGCGCTTCGCGCATCGAGGAGACCAGGAAGACCTCGTAGTCCATGGCGAGTCCGTAGAGGATGCCGGTCACGATGATCGGCATAAAGCTCATGAGGGGGCCGCCGGTGTCGACCCCGAAGAGGCCGCTGAGCCAGCCCCACTGGAAGACGGCGGTGGTGGCACCGAAGGTGGCCAGGATGCTGAGCAGGAAGCCGGCTGTGGCCTTGATCGGGACCGCCACCGAGCGGAAGACCAGCATCAGGATCAGGACGGAAAGGACGATGATGATGCCGAGGTAGAAGGGAAGAACGCCGGCGATCTTGTCGGACATGTCGATTCGGATGGCGGTGAACCCGGTCACGCCCAGCTGCACCTGGTTGTCCTGGGCGATGGGGTGGTCGGGCTCGCGTAGGGACTTCACGAGGTCGCTGGTCGCCTCGTCATCGGGACCGGAGGTGGGGATGATGCTGAACACGGCCAGGTCCCCGGCCTCGTTGACGCCGACGGGGGTGGCCAGCACGATGTCGTCTCGGTCTTGGAACTCGTCGATCAGTTTCGCGGTCAGCTCAGGCGTGACGTTGCCTGCGACGCGGGTGGGCTCCGCGGTGACCAGGAGCGGGCTGTTGAATCCCTCGCCGAAGCTCTGGGAGACGGCCTCGTAGCTCTGCCGGGCGGCCGTGTCCTGGTTCGCGGTGGCACCGGAAGGGATGCCCAGGTTCATGCTGGCTGCGGGGATCGCCATCACCACCAGGATCGCGGCCACGCCGGCGATGACGGGCCACCTGAACCTGACCACCCCCCTTACCCAGTGGTCAGCGACGCCGTGCGACTCCGTCTGCACCTTGGCGCGGCGCCGGGCTCGGGCCTTGTCCGAGCAGATCCGCTCCCCGACCAGACCTAGCAGTGCGGGCAGCAGGCTCAGGGCGATGAGGACGGCCAAGGCCACCGTAGACGCCGCGACCAACGCCATCGTAGAAAGCACCGCGATGCCGATGACGGTGAGGGCGGTCAGCGCGATGAGGACGGTCAGGCCCGCGAAGAACACGGCGCTACCCGCGGTGCCGACCGCTCTGCCGGCTGCCTCGTGCGCGTTGAGGCCATGGTCGAGGATCAGTCGTCGCTGCCGGTTGACGACGAACAGCGCGTAGTCGATGCCGACGGCGAGGCCGACCATGAGGCCGAGGACGGGGGTGGCGGAGTTCATCTCGACGACGTTCGAGAGCGTGTAAGCGCCGCCGACGCCGATGCCGACGCCGACCAGCGCGGTGATCAAGGGTAGGCCGGCCGCAGTGAGGGAACCCAACGTGAGTACCAGCACGAGGGCTGCGACGGCGAGACCGATCACCTCGCCGATGCCGACGGGGATCTCGAGTGCCTCGAGGGAGTCGCTCGGGAGAACGGTCATCCCCGTTCCCTGTTCGGCGCGTTCCACGACCTCGAGCACCGAGGACACATCGTCATCGGTCAGTGAAGTCGAGGCGACCGTGAACTGGAACTGGAACAGCGCGACCCGCCCATCCGAGGACACCAGCACGCCGGGCACCGGGGCGCCGTCCACCAGCAACGGCTGGAACGGAGGCTCCTGCTCCTGTGCCTGTCCTTGGTCCGACCCGGCTGGGGAATCGCCCGGTGGATTCTCCTGGGGGGTGCCGGGCGCGCCCTCCTCGTCGGCACCCAGCGCGGCGTCGAGGGGGTTGACGACCTTCTCAAGGTCATAGACATTGCTGACGATGTCGCGGATGACTGCGAGTCGCTCCGGGGTGTCGAGGCGCTCGCCGACCGGCACGGTGAAGACCACGCTGGCCTGACCCCCAGAGGCCTCCGGGAGCTCATCGGCTACGCGGTCGAGCACGGTCTGTGCCTCGGTGCCCTCGATCTTCATCTCGGAGCTGACGCTCACCCCGTTGATTGCCATGCCACCGACGACCGCCGCGAGGACTGCGACCCATCCGGCAATGAACAGCCACGGCCTCCCGTACGCGGTTCGTCCGAGACGGTACAAGAAGGTGGACATGGGTGGGTGCTCCTTGGGGCGAGGCGGCTGCGGTTAGAGGCCGTGACGCAGGTAGTCGAAGGTGAGGTCGAGGAACGAGCTGTAGTCCATCGACGCGGAGGTGTAGTCGCTCTCGCCGTCCAGGTGCACGTCGAGGGTTCCCTCTAGGGCGGCCATCACGGCGCCGTACACGGCGCCAAACAGCAGCGGTACGTAGATCGCGGGGTACCGGTCCCCGGCCACCGACGCTAGGAGTTCTTGGGCGGCATGGCGCATGCGTTGCTGAACGCCCAGGACGTAAGGCTCCAGCGTCGGGTACTCCCGCGCCATCGCCATCAGCTCGCGCATCCTGACCAGCGTGTCCGCCGTGAACTGATCCCTCATCACGGCCAGTAGGGCATCGAGCAGCGGTAGGTCTGCGGGCAGGCCGGCCAGGATCGCGCTGGCGTCGTCGACACCGCCGAACGCGACTGACGCGACCGCCTCCTCTTTGCAGGAGAAGTGGTTCGCAAAAGTGCGTCGCGAGTAGCCCGCCCGCTCCACCACGTCCGCGGTGACGAACCCGAACAACCCGCGCTCACGGGTCAGCTCGAACGCCGCTCGGGCCAGCGCCTGTCCCGTCGCCTCACGCTTGAGGTCCCGCAACCCACGATCCATGCCCTGAGTATGACGCTTGTTGCCCAATGAGCAACATTGCCTATTGAGCAGTTAGATGCCCATCGTTGCCGCCTGCCGAGCAGCTGTCCGTCGAGGGCAGGCCGGTAGCGTGACGCAACATATGGCCGCCGATCCGCCCTCGGCGCCGGTCTTGTCAATGAGTGGCCATGGACTACGGGAGCTCGTATGGGTGCTGGTGGTGAAGTGGTCGGTGCGGACAGCGGAAGCCAGTTCGCTGATGCGGTGCTGGCTCTGCTCGCGGTCGCGCGGCGGACCAGGGGACGCCTGCAGCCGCTCTTCGAAGACGTCACCGTGCCGCAGTTGGTCTTGCTGGATGCTGTACAGATCTGCGGCCTTGAGGGCATCGGCGCCATTTCGACGTACACGCTGTTGAGCCAACCGACGGTGACCCAACAGGCGGCCAGCCTGGAAAGCGCAGGTCTGCTGCGCCGCATCCCGGCTGAGGACGACCGCCGCCGGCGCGTGCTCACGCTCACCGAACGAGGTGAGCAACTCCTGGCCGCCAAGCGCGGCCTTGTCGCCGACCGACTCTCGGTGGCCTGGAGATCTCTCACGCCTGAGGAGCAAGCCATCGCGGTCCCACTGCTGCGCCACATCACGGATCTCGTGGGGGAACTGACCTGACTGGGTGCAATGGCGACTAGTTGGGCGTCGTGTGTCGAACCGACCCAGAGTCCTGAGGGCTCGCCATCGCTCCGGAAGAACCGGATGGACGAGCGGAATCGGTGGAAACTCTCGGGAGCACTCGTCCGACGAGATGAGCCATCAGTGTGCCGAGCAATGATCGCGCTGGAGGCTTGCTGGCTGTGCTCTGTTCCGCGAGGTTGCGTCGTCGCGCCTCGAGTTCGATGCGCTGGCCGACCCGAGCTCCTGGCTCGTCGATGTCGCTGGCCAGTCCGGCTGCGATGGCCATGGCAGCCCAGTCGTTGCGGGCGGTGGCCAGCACGGCGTGGGCGACGACGTCGGTGGGCGGGTCCTCGGCCATCTCGTCGATGACTCTGCGTACGCCCGAGTAGATCCGGGTGGCGTGCCTCCAGGCTTCGATGACGGCCTCCCTGCGGTCCTCAGGGTCGTCGACGAGGCCGCGTTCTAGTGATGCCACGAGGCGGGTGTGCCAGCGGAGCAGCAGCGCGTTCGCGAGATCCTCGATGTTGTTGAAGTAGGTGTCGGTGCCTTCGATGTTGGTGGGGATTTGCCCGTCGTTTCGGGCGAGGATCTCCTCGATCAGATTGTGGAGGACTGTTGCGCGGCTGGGCTTCGGTCGGTCCTTCACGGGTACTCCTTCGTGGGAATAGATGGTGTGGCTGACCTACTGAATGGGTAGAGATGCGAACCCGCGGATCGGGCCTGAGCGGAGTCGGACCGCGGAGTCGATGTCGACATCCCAGTCACGGCGGCGGGTGAGGAGTGCTCGCAGAGCGATACGTGCTTCGAGGCGGGCCAGGGATGCGCCGAGGCAGAAGTGGATGCCGCGCCCGAACGCGACTTGTCGTTCGGGGCCACGGTGGATGTCGAAGTGGTCTGCGTCGGGGAACGCGTGGTCGTCGCGGTTGGCTGAGCCGAAGAGCAGCAGCACGGTGTCGCCGGCTGCCATGGCCTGCCCGTGCAGATCGACCTGTCGGGTCAGGGTGCGTGCCAGGCCCTGGACCGGTGAGTCGTAGCGGAGCAGCTCCTCGACGGCTGCTGGCACGAGTTCGGGGTCGTCGACGAGAGCGCGTCGGTCCTCAGGGTGCTGGGCGAGGATGACAGCGCTGTTGGACAGGAGGTTGGTCGTCGTTTCGTGCCCGGCGACGAGCAGCAGCAGGCAGAAGCCGAGAAGTTCTTCCTCGGTGAGGTGCTCGCCGTCCACCTCGGCTTGGACGAGCGCTGTCATGAGGTCGTCCTGGGGGTGCGCGCGTCGGTCGGCCAGGAATGCGGAGAAGTACTCGTAGAGGGCTGCAGCGGCGTCCAGCCCGGCGCCGAACTCGCCTCGCACGGGGTTGGACTGGATCAGGGTGGTGGACCAGGCCCGAAAGCGGTCGCGGTCTTCACGCGGCACGCCGAGCATGTCGGCGATCACGATCGCGGGCAGAGGTCCGGAGAATTCGGAGACGAAGTCCCAGGTGCCGGTCGCGGGGGTTGTGTTGAGGAGGTCGTCGACAAGGGTCTGGATGTGCGCCTCGAGCCCGGCGATGCGACGCGGTGTGAAGGCCTTGCTGACGAGTTGGCGCAGCTGGGTGTGCCGGGGTGGGTCGCTCATGATGAGCATGGGCAGGAACAGCTCGGTCATGTCCACGCCGGGTGGGGTGGGGAAGATGCCGGAGGCCGAGGAGTACGTCGTTGGGTCGGCCAAGGCTGCCGAGACGTCCTCGTGCCTGCTGAGCACCCAGGTGCTTGCCTCTGGGGACCAGTACGCCGGGGCGTGGTCGCGAAGCTGCCGGTAGACGGGGTAGGGATCCGCCATCACTGTGGGGTCGAACGGGCTGTAGGTGAGCTGATGGCTAGTCATGACTTCTCTCTGGTCATCGGGTTCAGGGGTGCCTGGGGTATTGGGGCTGGCTCTACGGCTGCCGGTGCGTGTGCCGGCCTGGGGTGTGGCCACCAGCTGCCCTCCTCGAACAGCGCGGCGCAAGCCGGGACGACGAGAGTGCGCACGACGAAGGTGTCGAGCAGTAGCCCGGCGGCGACTGCGAAACCGGTCTGGGCGAGCGCCTCGACGGGAGAGAACAGCAGGGCCACGAAGGTGGAGGCGAAGATCAAGCCGGCGGCGGTGATGACGGGTCCGGTGGCGGTGACCGCGCGGGCGACCTCGTCGCGGTCTAGAGCGAGCCCGCTTTCGCGCATCCGACTCATCAACAGGATGTTGTAGTCCGCCCCCACGGCGACCAGCAGGACGAACACGATGACGGGGACGGTGAAGTGGATGTCCTGTCCGGCCAGGTGCTGGAACACCAGGGTGGTTAACCCCAGCGCTGCCGCGCACGACAGCACCACCGAGGCGAGCAGGTAGAGCGGTGCGGCCACGGCATGCAGGGTCAGGATGAGGATGAGCAGCACCATCATCAGGACCGCCACGACCACTAGGACTGCATCGTCGGCGAGGTAGTGGGCCAGGTCCGCGCCCAGGCCGGCGGCGCCGGTAGCCAGGACAGTGGAGTCGTCGAGGCGGGTGTTGTTCATGGCCTGCTTCGCGGCGTCCTGGATCTCGTCGTAGCGCTCCTGGCCGGCGGGTGTGAGGGGGTCGGTGTCGCCGGTCACCTGGATCCGCGCCAGCTTGCCGTCCTCCGAGAGGAACACGTCCCGGGCCAGGGCGAAGTCCGGCTTGTCGAGAGCGGAGGCGGGGAGGTAGAAACCGCCGGCCTCGGGTGTGTCTGCACGCTGGTTGACGTCCTGGAGGTAGTCGCCGGAGTCGTCGAGCCCGTCGCGGAGTTGCTCGGTCTGGGTCAGGAGTTGCTCGATGCCTGGCGCGATGCCGGCGGCACCGGTCGCGAGCCGGTCGGTGCCCCCTTCTAGCTCGCCGAGCTTCTCGCTCAGCTGGGCTTGTCCATCGGCGATCCGGTTGCTGCCGGACTCTGCCTGCCGCAGCCCGGCGGCGAGCTGGTCGAGCCCGGTGGCGAGCCTGCCGTGGCCGGCGGCCACCTTGTCCGCTCCGGCGGCCGCTTCGGCGAGGCCGGGGAGGAGCTGGTCGCGTTGGCCGGCGTAAATCGTTCGCAGGCCCTCACGGGAACGTCTGCAGACCGGGTCGGCAGTGCAGATCGGGTCGCCCTCGAGGGCCTCGACGATCATGCCGAGGCCGTCGACGGCTTGGGCGACCTGGTCGTGCGCGGTTCGGAGGCCCGCAGCCAGCGTTGCGGCGCCGTCACGCAGCTGGCGGGCTCCGTCGGCGGCCTTGCCGGTTCGGTCGGCCGCCTGGCCTAGGCCGCCGGCGATCCGCTTGCTTCCGTTGCTGAGCTCGGCCGCACCGCCTTCGGCCTTCCTGGCACCGGAGGAGACCTGGTCGAGGGCATCAGCCAGGTCGCCGGACCCGGATGCGAGCTGCTCTAGCCCTGGCTCTCCGGACTCAAGCTTGCGGTCAGCCTGGTGGAGTCCTTCGGCGAGCCTGCCGAGCTGGTTGGCGATGGACGCGGGTTTCAGTCGCTTTCCGGCGGGCTGGGTAATACTGCGGACCTGGTCGACACCGTCGACCTTGGCCACCGCGGTGCTGACGGCGTTCAGGACAGCAAGGTCGCGAGTGTTGGCCATGTCCTGGTCGGAACGGATGAGCACGTAGTCCGGCAGCGTCTGGTTCGGCGGGAAGTGCTCGGCCATCGCCGCAAGTCCCACGTTGCTGGGGGTGTCGGGTGGCTGGGCCGCCCGTTCGTCGAAGGAGAGCTGCATGGTGGGCAGCGCCAGAGCCAGAAGCACTAGAACGCTCACGCCTGCGACCAGGACCCGGGCCGGATGGCTCCCGACGAGGCGGCCGGTGCGTGCCCACCGCGAATCCGCGCGGGCCATCGGGGCGGGGCCGATGCGCGGTCCAAACCAACGCATCAGCGCGGGAGTGAAGGTCAGGCTCACCGCGACGGTGACCGCGACACAGATCGCCATCGGGGGGCCGGTGGTGGCAAAGATGGCGAGATCGGTGAAACCCAGGCAGGTCGCGCCCAGGATGACTGTGGCCGCCGAAGCCAGCAGAGCCGGTCCGACGCGGGAGACCGACTCGGCCACGGCTTCGGTTGATTCGAGGCCCTTGCCGTACTCCTCACGGAACCGGGAGATCAGAAAGACGCAGTAGTCGGTCCCGGCGCCCAAGGTGATGGCCACGACGAACGCGTCGGTGTAGGTGGACAGGGCCAGTCCATGTTCACCAGCCCAGGCCAGGGCGCCGCGGGTGCACAACAGGGCGATGCCGATGGTCACCAGCGACACGAGGACGGTGGCGACCCGGCGGTAGACCAGCCACAAGATTCCGACCAGCAGGGCGAGGGAGACGGCTGTGATCTTCAGTGAGGCGTCGTTCACCGCCGTGGTCAGGTCCGTGATCATCGCCGGGTCTCCGGTCACGTGGACCTCGGTGCCGGGCGGGGCGTCGAGATCGTCGACGACCGACCGGAGCCACTTCACGTCCTCGTCTGAGGCCGGCGACCCGACCGCGGATCGGAGCCCCACGACCAGGTAGGTCGCTTCGCCGTCCTTGCTGGTCATCGACCGCCTTGCCTGAGGCTCCTCGAGGTAGTCCTGGACCTCCGAGACCCGCTCCGGCTCCTCCCCCAGGGCATGCACGAGGTCGGCGTAGACACGGCGGTCAGCGGCGCCCAGCCCGTTGTCGTTGGTGACGACCACGAAGACGTAGGACTGGGTGTTGCCGGAACCGAACGCGTCGTCCATGACCCTCAGCCCGTGCAGGGTCGGGGAGTCCTCCGGCAAGAACGCGGTGCTGCTGCGTTCGACCACCGTGCCCAGCGGGGTCACCAGCAGCGAGAGCGCCGCAGCCGCCAACACCCAGCCGAGCACCACCACGGCCGGGAAGCGGTGACCGACGCCGAGGGCAGACCGCAGCGGTCCACGGGTCCCGGCCCGATCGTCTCGACTCACTGAACCCAACCGATCGCCTAGATCACTGGTTTGTAATTGCAGTACAACATACGATGTGGTGCACGTCGAGACCCCGACGAATGCACCAGCAAAGCGCCGACGAGAACAGAGGTGAGCGATGAGAAAGCTCCCGGCAAAGCTGGCCAGCCAGCTGTACGGCGCAGCAGAGCTGATCGCGGAGCGCGGTCTGGACGGCACCAAGATCGAAGACATCGCCGAGGCCACCGGCATCCCCAAGGCCACGATCTACTACCACCTCGACGGCAAGAACGCCGTGCTGGAGTTCCTCCTCAGCGACCTGCTGGACATGATCGCCGGCGCCGTCGGCGTTGCCGTGTCGAGCGCCGAGGATGCGCGGACTCGACTCGAGGCTGCTGTCGTGGCGCAGCTGGGGGTAATGCTCGAGCATCCGTTCCTATGTCGGGCACTGGTCGGCGACCTTGGGCGCGCGACTCGGCTGCCCGAGCTGGCGGTGGCATTGCGGGCTGCGTTCTACGAACCGATCGAGCAGTTGTTGACCGACGGCGTGGCTGATGGGTCGCTACGCCAGGTCCCCAACCCGGGCGCCGTGGCCTTGAGCGTCTTCGGTGCCATCACCGTCGCCGGCCTCACCGCGGCGGTGGAGGGGCCATCTGACGACCCGTCGGCAGACGCAGTGCGCTTATCTGCGTCGATCACCGAGTTAATCTTCGACGGCCTGGCGCACCATCCCCGTCGCGGTGACTGCGAACCCGGTGACGGGCCCGACCAGTCTGAATGAGCTCCGCGCGAGCTGAATCGCCCCGGGTTTCGTGGAGGCTCGGTTACTTGGAACCAGCCCCGATCGGGACCGGTGTCTGAGGGTAGTGCTGGGGTCCGACTCTGGGTTGCTGATGGGTCCAGTGGTTGGCCTCGAACTCAGCGGGCGGGACGAGCCCGATCT
>NZ_CALRWD010000075.1:0-23490 GCF_943371775.1 Nocardioides psychrotolerans | reverse complement strand
CCGGTGTCAGCAGGGTCCCCATCGCCTCGATCAGGTCGTCGGCGCTGGCCTGCATGACGGGCAGGAACTCCGCTGTCAGGTACGCCGCGTAGGCGTCGGCGCCCTGCTCGGCGGCGGTGTACTCAGCGACGTTCTCCGGAGCCATCCCGGCGAACCAGTCGAGACCGTGGGCGTCGTGGGGCGCGACCCCGGCCAGGCTGGCGGCCGCACGGCACCGGTCGGGCAGCAGCGCCGCGCAGGCCAGGGCGCGTGGCCCGCCGCCGGACCAGCCGAGCGTCACGAAGTCGCCCACGCCGAGGTGGTCGAGGACGGCGACCGCGTCCGAGACGTCGTCGACCATGCGCGGCGGACCCTGGGCGGGCAGGCGCGGCGACGACCCGCCGTACCCGGCTCGGGACCAGGTGATCATCCGCAGGCCCTGAGCCCGCGCTGCCTCGTCGACCGGCGCGAACGGCACCGCCGCCGACGGCGAGCCGGAGTGGTAGAGCCACGGGTAGCCCTCGGGGTCGCCTCCCACCAGGACCTCCAGCGTTCGCCCGTCGGAGGTGGTCAGCTCGAGGTAGCCCATGGCCCGAGCGTAGGTCGTGCACAGGTGGGGGGTCACGTGGTCAGGCCTGTCGGCCGCCGCGGCTAGGGTTCTCGGGTGCCCGACGCCCCTGCTCCCGACACCGCCGTCACCCCCGTGCGTCGGGTGCTCGCCGCTGCCGTCGAGGCGCTCGGCGGCCAGCAGCGCGACGGGCAGGTCGTCATGGCCGAGGCGGTCGCGACCGCGATGACCGACGAGCAGCACCTGCTCGTGCAGGCCGGCACCGGCACCGGCAAGTCGCTGGCCTACCTCGTCCCGAGCCTGATGCACGGCGAGCGGGTCGTGGTCGCGACGGCGACGCTCGCCCTGCAGAACCAGCTCGTCGAGCGCGACATCCCCCGGCTGGTCGAGGCGCTCAAGGACACCCCGGGCGTCGACACGTCCTACGCCGTGCTCAAGGGCCGCTCCAACTACGCCTGCCTGCACCGCATCCGCGAGGGCGTGCCCGACGACCAGGGTGCGCTGGTCGAGCTGCCCGAGGGGTCGCAGGGCAAGAAGATCCTCGAGCTGCGCGCCTGGGCCGAGAAGGAGGCCGAGGGCGGTGGCAGCGGCGAGCGCGACGCCGCGCCGCGCCACACCGACAAGGACTGGCGTCAGGTCAGCGTCGGCCACCGCGACTGCCTCGGGGCGAGCAAGTGCCCCTTCGGCCAGGAGTGCTTCGTCGAGCTGGCCCGCGAGAAGGCCCACCGCTCCCACCTGATCATCACCAACCACTCGCTCCTCGCGATCGACGCGATCGAAGGGGTGCCGATGATCCCCGACTACGACGTCGTGGTGATCGACGAGGCCCACGAGCTCAATGCGCGGGTCACCCAGGCCGCGACCGACGAGCTCTTCGCGGCCGACGTGGAGCGGGCGGCCCGCCGCTCGCAGCGCTATGTGGAGGGACCCCAGGCCGACGACCTCGCCGACTCCGCGAGCGCGCTGCGCGACGCCCTGTCCGGCGCCACCCCGGGCCGCTTCGAGCGGGTGCCCGAGGAGATCTCCGACGCGCTGCAGCTGATCCGCGACGCGGCGCGCGCCTGCCTCTCGGCCTACCCCAAGGCCGACTCCGAGGCCGACGGCGACGCCGGCCGCACCCAGGCGCGGGGCTCGGTCCAGGAGGTCTTCGTGACCGCAGAGCGCATGGCGGCCGGCTCCGACGCCGACGTCATGTGGCTGACCGAGGGCACCGAGCGGATGCCTCCGCGCCTGTGCGTCGCGCCGCTCCAGGTGTGGGGCCAGATGCGCGACAAGCTCCTCACCGACAAGACCGTCGTGATGACCTCGGCGACGCTGATGCTGGGGGGCGACTTCGCCTCCGTCGCCAGCAACGTGGGTCTCAAGCCGAGCGAGCGGGTCCTCGGCGACGGGCCGGTCTCCGGCGCCGAGGCCGCCCTGCCGTGGGTCGGCATGGACGTCGGCTCCCCGTTCGACTACGGCCAGCAGGCGATCCTCTACGTCGCGCGTCACCTGCCGCCCCCGGGTCGCGACGGTCTCGCCCAGGCGCAGATCGACGAGATCGTCGAGCTTGTCGACGCCGCCGAGGGGCGCACGCTGGGGCTCTTCTCGAGCCGCCGCGCCGCCGACGCCGCCGCCGAGGCCGTCCGTGAGCGGCTGCCGCACCTCACCACCCTCGCGCAGGGCGAGGCCCAGCTGCCCGAGCTGGCCAAGCAGTTCGTCAGCGACCCCCACACGTGTCTCTTCGGCACGCTCAGCCTGTGGCAGGGCCTCGACGTCCCGGGCGAGACCTGTCAGCTGGTGATCATCGACCGGATCCCCTTCCCGCGCCCCGACGACCCGCTGATGAGCGCGCGCCAGAAGGCCGCCGACAAGGCCGGCGGCAACGGCTTCATGCAGGTCGCCGCCACCCACGCCGCGCTCCTCCTCGCCCAGGGGGCGGGTCGGCTGATCCGCACCACCAGCGACCGCGGCGTCGTGGCCGTGCTCGACCCGCGACTCGCGACGGCCCGCTACGGCGGCTTCCTCAAGGCGAGCCTGCCTCCCATGTGGACGACCACCGACCCTGCCGTCGTACGCAAGGCGCTGAAGCGGCTCGCCGGCGGCTGAGGGCACTCGATGACGCGACTCGGGATCGCGCCGCTTCTCCTCACAGCGCTGCTGGTGAGCGGCTGCACGGACAGATCGGTCGATCGCGTCGGTCGGCAGGCCCACGCCTCGGGGCCGACGCCGAGCCACGCGGTGTGGCCGCCGGCCTCGGCGCTCGAGGAGCCCGAGCCTGACTCGCCGGCCCCGAGCATGGGGCGCCGGGGCAAGGCCCGGGTGCAGGACTACGTGAGCTACCTCCTCGACGAGATCGACTACGCGCTGCGCACGACCTTCCCCGCGGCCGTGCTGCGCAGCGACGCCCGGTGCCGGATCTGTGGGGAGGTCGTCGCGACGGCAGAGCGGGCTCGTGACGAGCGGGTGGTCTACGACTTCGACGACTGGGGCGGCTACCTCCTGCTCGCTCGCGAGCTGCCGAGCGACCGTCCGGGCGTGCGTTCCTGGCGGGTCCGGCTCATGCTGTGGCAGCCCGAGATCGAGGTGCGCGACGAGGCGGGTGAGGTGGTCGGGAGGATCCCCGGCCGCAACCGCGAGACGGTGCTCGACCTCGACCACACCGCCAACGAGTGGGCGATCAACCACTGGAGCGGCGCCGCTGCCGCGCCGCCGCCGGACGTGGTCTGACCCGTCGCCGGCCGCGAGGGGTGGGGGGTGGCGGGTGTGGCTGGGTCGGGATTGCCCACAGGTCACCGCCGGGCGTGATGCCTGCCTAGAGCGGTGGGTGGTGGGAGGTCTGGCGGGAGCGGGATCGCCCACAGCTCACCGCCCACCGGAGGTCGCGGTGCGGCCCCGGCACTTCCCACGACGACACGCCACCCACCACGGGGTGCTCACCGTGGGAGGTGGCGGTTCGTCGGCATACCTTGATGAAGCGGACCGCCGAGCCGACCTACAACCGAGCCGTGCCGTCCCAGCCCCGACGCGGCGAGCCGACGCCGAAGAACGACGCGATCGTGGGAGCGACGTCGACGGTCTTGGCATGCGCCGACGAGGCGCGCTTCCTCGGCACCCGCGGGTGGCCGCCGCCGATGAAGAACGGGATGGCCCGGGTCGCGGGGTGGCCGTGGTTGCCGGGGATCGGGTTGTCGGCGATCGGGTCGGGGTCGCTGAAGCGCCAGCCGGCCTTGCAGAAGACCACGACGTCGCCGGCCTCGGGCCCGAGCCGCAGCCACTCGTCGGTGCGGCGGGGCGCCGACAGCACGCCGGGTGTCGCCAGGGCGATCTCGCGCATCCGCTTGACCGCCCGGGTGCGCTGGGACGTCGGGCCGGTCCAGTAGAGGAGGTCGGCCCCACCGTTGGCGGAGATCGCCACCTTGCCGCCCAGGAAGGGGTCGGCGTCCATCGACGACTGGAGCGAGATGACCCGGTCGGGCCGCGACCAGTCCATCGAGTGGTCGGCGAGCACGATGACGATCGAGTCGTCCCAGCGACCGGTCGACTTCAGCATGTCGACGAAGCGGCCGACAAGTAGGTCGGTGTCGACCAGCGCCAGCTTGCGGGCGAGGCGGACCGTGGTGCCGGTGAAGTCGGTGTGCCCGAAGCGGTCGATGTCGCCGAGGTTGACGAACATCAGGTGCGGGTCGAGCTCCTCGACCATCGCCAGCGCGGCGTTCATCGTGAACTGGTCGGGCGCATGGCCGGAGATCGGGATGATCGGCGCCGGCTCCCAGCGCGCCGTCGCGCGGTCGCCGAAGACGCCGTAGAGGTACTCCTTGCTGAGGACCGTCCCGGTGCGGTAGCCCTTGCGGTTGAGCCGCTCGATCACCGTGTCGACCTTGATGTCCGAGGCCCGCTCCATCGTGCGGGTCTCTCGGAGCTTGCGGTCATAGATCGAGTTGGCCGGCACGCCGGTCCGGTCGGGGCGCATCCCGGTCATCATCATCACGTGGTTGGGGATGGTCTCCATGACCGGCATCGACGAGGCCCGCGGGAAGCGCAGCCCGCCGTTGCGCAGCGCGGCCAGGTTGGGCGTCAGGCCGCTGTCGAGCTCTTCGGGCCGGCAGCCGTCGATGACCAGCACGTAGGCCCGCTTGCGGTTGCCCGGCGGTGCCGCGGCAGCGGACGCGGCCCCCAGCGCACCGGCCGCCGTGGAGAACGCGACGCCCGCGCCCCCCACCTTCAGCAACGTACGACGACCCGCGCGGACCTCCGCGAGGCCGGCGGCGAAGGGCGCGTCCCCCGAGGAGCAGGACGGCAGCTCGCACATCAGCGCACCGGCCGATCGACCCTGACGACCTTGCCGGTGCCGGTCCTCGTGGCGAAGGAGGCGGTGTGGCGCACGGTCGTCTGCTTGTCGGCCCGGTCGCCGATGATGAACCAGTCCATCTGGGCCCGCTTGGCGGTGACGTCGAGGACCGAGAAGCCGTGGTCGTCGAAGTTGAGGTACTTGATGTGCTGGTTGTTGGCCAGGATCACCTGCTCGACCACCACGCTCGTGGTGCGCGGCGGGGTGCCGGTGATGTCCTTGAGGTTGTTGCTGGTCACCGACGAGCACACGAACTCCACGCCCGCGGAGTCGCCGACCACGGGGTCCGCGCCGACGTCGTAGGGAAGCTCGCAGGCCCAGCCGGAGTGGATGTCGCCGGTGACGAACAGTGCGTCCTTGATCTGGTGGTCGCGGATGTGGGCGAGCACCTCGCGTCGGTCGTCGGTGTAGCCGTCCCACTGGTCGACGTTGTAGGGCAGGCCGTCGTCGGGCAGCAGGCCGGTGACGTCGTTGATCGGCGCGAGCAGGTCCTGGGGGACCGCTGCGAAGGTGACCGGCGCGATCATCACCGGGTTGCCGATGATCTTCCACTGGGGACGCTGGCGGCTCAGCGACTCTTTGAGCCACCTCATCTGACGACGACCGAGCAGGGTCCGGTCGGGGTCGCTGACCTCGGCCTCGAGCGCCGGCACCGGGGTCGGCAGGGCCGTCTGGACCTGCTCGTCGCGGTAGGTGCGCAGGTCGAGCATGCTGATCTCGGCGAGGGTGCCGAAGGTGAGACGGCGGTAGAGCCGCGCGCCGTCACCCAGCGCGGCCGTGGCATCCATGCGCACCGGCATCCACTCGTCGTAGGCACGGTGGGCCCGAGCGCGGCGCTGGAGGTAGTTGCCCTCGCCGGACCGACCACCGCCGGGGGTGTGGTTCTCTGCGCCGTCCTTCCACTGGTCGTTGGTGACCTCGTGGTCGTCCCACGTGATGATCCAGGGGTACTTCGCGTGAAGGTCCTGCAGGTCGGCGTCGCGCTTGTACTGCGCGTGCCGCTGGCGGTAGTCGGCCAGCGAGACCATCTCGCGGGCCGGCTGGTGCTTGCGGATGTCGACGTTGTCGGAGCCGTAGCCGTACTGGCCGGGGGCGTACTCGTAGAGGTAGTCGCCGAGGTGGAGCACCGCGTGCAGGTCGTCGCGCTTGGCCAGCCCGCGGTAGGCGGTGAACCAACCGGCCTGGAGGTTGGCACAGGAGACGACACCGAACCGCAGGTGCCCGGGGGTGGACCCGGCGGCCGGCGCCGTGCGCATCCGGCCGACCCGGCTGACCGAGCCGCGGTAGGAGAAGCGGTAGAAGTACCACGTGGCGGGCTTCAGCCCCCCGACGTCGAGCTTGACGGTGTGGTCGCGGCTGGCGCTGGTCGCGAACGTGCCGCGGCGCACGATCGTCCGGAACGTCCGGTCCTTGGAGACCTCCCAGGCGACGTCGACCTTGGGCCCCTTGCCGGAGCCGGGGGTGCTGGCCGCGGTGGGGGTCACCCGGGTCCAGATCACCACGCGGTCGGGCTCGGGGTCACCCGACGCCACGCCGTGCTTGAAGTAGCGGGAGCCCGCGACGGACGCCGCGTCGGCCGGGCTGGTCGCCACGAGGGCGGCCGCGCCGGCGCCGGCGGCGGTGCCACCGGCCAGGACCGTACGACGGCGGAGGGGACTGCGCAGGGTGCTCACGACAGTAGTCAACGCGCGTGCGCGCGTGAGGTCATGCGATCGCGCCGATGAGCCCCCAGCGTTCACCTTCTCGTCACCGGAAGGCGCGGGCTGTGAACCGCTGGACCTGGCGGTCGTCGCGGGAGTCGCCCTGGCACGAGAACGCCCCGCGGACGAAGCAGTCGTAGCGACCGCTGGCGTTGACCAGCGTCACCTCGACCTGGCGCACTGCTGCCTTCGAGAACGGCACGACCTTCGTCGCGTTGCCGTCCTTGCGCAGCTTGATGACGTTGCGGCGCACCTCGCCGGACGCGGTGTAGACGGTGACGATCGCGGAGGACCCGCGGAAGGTCGGGGCGAGGTCGAGACCGATCCGGAGCTTGAAGGCCTTGTTGCGCAGGGCGCCGCCGGGGGTGAGCCGGTAGGTGGCCGACGTCAGGTGCGAGAGCTTCAGCTCCTGACGGATGCCGCGCACGCCCAGCGTGAAGGAATCGGCCAGCCGCGCCTTCGGGTAGCGGTTGGCCGCCCCCTCGTCGTAGGTCTGGGCGGGGCGACGGTTGGCCTCGGCGAAGGCGGTGAACGCCTTGGCAGCCGTGGTCTTCTTGCCGCGCAGTACGGTGGCGACCGCCTGCCAGGAGTACTGGTCGGGGGCGCCGGTGGTGCCGTCGGCCTTGCGCCAGATGTCGCGCACGAGGGTCGGCATGCCGCCATCGGCAGCCGGGTAGCGCTCGGTGAGGTAGCGGAAGAAGATCCAGGTGCCGTAGAAGAAGCCGCCGCCGGAGGTGTCCAGGGGCAGACGCGGACGGGTCAGCGGGCTGTAGCGGAGGTATTGCACGTTGTCGTCGACACCGTCGTAGAGCTGGTCCTCGGCCCAGGTGGCGGTGGCCTCGAGCAGCCAGCCGTCCTCCTTGAAGTCGTAGGCGTACTGGACGGCGTGGAAGTACTCGTGCGCGGCCGTGACCTGGAGGTTCTCGATCGGGGTGTTGGTGCCGAACTCGCTCGTGGCGTAGTCGTCGTCGAGCACGCAGTAGGCCGAGCGGGCCCACGGGGCCTTGAAGGCGGTCTTGTCGTCGGTCGTGCAGTAGCCGTAGAGCCCGGCGTCGCCGATGTCGGAGAGGTAGATGTCCATCAGGTTGGACCCGCCGCCGCGGTTGCCGTCGCCCTTGGGCTCGCGGTAGCCGGCGCCGACGTAGGTGTTGTGCACCGAGGTCAGGGTCGCGAGCGCGGTGGCGACGTAGTCGGGGACGCCGTCGGCCGGGCTGGTGTCCTTCTTCGGCGGAGCGTCGTTGGTGGTCGCGACGTAGTGCACGCACACGTCGGGGCCACACACGGGCGGGGCCTCGGGCACGGAGTAGCCGTCGCCCTGCGGGTCCTGGTTGCCGTCGGTGGGCCGGGCCAGCAGCCGTTCGGCGGCCAGGCGGTCGGTGCCGGTCAGCTGGTCCTGGAGCAGCGCCAGGTCGCGCAGAGCAAGGGTGGCGTCACCACCGGCAGCGGCCGACGGGGCCGAGCCACGCGCCACGACGTCGGAGTCGCCGCGCAGGATCGCCTGCGCCGCCGCGAGCGCCTGACGCGCCTGGGCGCTGGATGCCGGAGCGGCAGCCGGAGGAGCCTCCGCCTGGGCGACGGGGGCCGCGAGCAGCGCGGCCAGGACGGCCACGACCACGGCGAGCAACGGCGTACGGCGGGTGGACTGAGCTGACACGGGGGCTCCGAAGGCGAGAGGTCAAAGGGTGCGAGCCACCGACACTACAACCGGGCAGGGACAGTGCCTCCCCGCCCGGCAGCAGGTCAGAAACGGAGCCTGGCCGACAGCTTGAACACTCGGTTGTCGTCGAGCGGCACCGCGCCACCGCAGGAGAACGGTGTCGTGTAGGAGTAGCAGTCCCGGAAGCGGCCGCTGCCGTTGGCCAGGGTGACCTCGACCGATTTCACCAAGCTGTGGGAGAAGACGACGGTCTTGGCGCCGTTGCCCGCACTGTTGAGGGAGATGGCCGAGGTGCGCACGCCTCCCGACTTCAGGTAGATCGACACGATCGCGGCCGGCGAGGTCACCTTGTCGGCGAGGTCGACGCTGATCGTCAGCTTGGAGCCGCGCCGGCCCGGGGTGAAGCGCCCGGTCGCCGAGGCGAGGTGGTCGACCGTCGTGGTGTACCAGCCGGACTTCAGCTTGAAGTTGCCCAACGGTGCCTGCGGGTAGCGGTTGGCGGCGCCCTCCGCGTAGGACTTCGCAGGCCTGCGGTTGGCGTCCGCGAAGAGTGCGAAGGCCTTGGCCGCGCTGCTCCCACGAGCCTTGAGCACCCGATCGATCGCCTGCCAGGAGTAGTCGTCGGGTCCTCCGGCGGCGCCATCGGTGCGACGGATGATGTCGCGCACGATGGTCGGCATCCCGCCTGCGGTCGTGGGGTACTTCTCGCTCAGGTAGCGGAAGAAGATCCACACCCCGTAGTGGAAGCCGTTGTCGCGGTTGAACTGGTCCATCGAGGCGCGGGGCGTGGCCAACGGGCTGTCGCGGAGGTACTGCAGGTTGTCGTCGACGTCGTCGTAGAGGATGTCCTCGACCCAGGCGGCGGTCGCCTCGAGGAACCAGCTGTCCTCGAAGACGTCGTAGGCGAACTGGACGGCGTGGAAGTACTCGTGGGCCACGGTCACCTGGAGGTTCTCCAGCGGGGTGTTGGTCGGGAACTCCTCGGAGGCGTAGTCGTTGTCCACGACGCAGTAGGCCGAGACGTCGTAGGGCCCGTTGGTCGGCACGTCGTCCTCGGTCGTGCAGTAGCCGTAGAGCCCCTTGTCGCCGATCTCGGCGATGTAGACGTCCGGCAGCGCGTTGCCGCCCTGCGTGCCGTCCTGCTTGGGTGCGCGGTAGCCGGCTGCGACGTAGGTGTCGTTGACCGCGGAGGCCTCCGCCAGCGTCGCGGCGGCGAACTCCGCCGTGCTCGCCTCGTCGCCCGTGGTCGTGTAGTGCACGCACACCGTGGCCGAGCAGGTGCTGGTCACGAGATTGGCGCCATAGCCGTCCTCGTCACCGGGGTCGCTCGGACGCGCCAGGATCCGGTCGGCCGCGGCCCGGTCGGCGCCGGTGAGCCCCGCCTTGGAGAGGGCCAGCTGGCGCAGGGCCATCGTGGCGTCCCCGCGCTGGCGGCCCGCGAGCACTCCCTGGGCCCGGTCCAGCGCAGCGCGCGCGGACGGGGCCGAGGCGCGCACGACCTTGTCGGAGTCGGGCGCCGGGCGCGCCTGCGCACCGGGCGGCGCCACCAGGGCCGCGAGGCCCAGCACGAGCGACAGCAGGAGGGAGGCACCGAGACGCGCGGGACGAGATTTCACAAGGGCTCCGGGGCGTGAGGCGAGGGGCTCCCGACGCTAGACCCGTCGCGCCGATCCGTCCCGGGCCGTTCGACCCTGGTCTAGCGCAGCCCGGTCACATGCGCCGCAGGACCGCGGTGACCTTGCCCAGGATCGTCGCGTGCGTGCCGTCGATCGGGTCGAACGCCGGGTTGTGCGGCAGCAACCAGACCTCGCCGTCCTTCTTCTGGAAGGTCTTCACCGTCGCCTCGCCGTCGATCATCGCGGCCACGATCTCGCCGTTGTTGGCGGTCGGTTGCTGGCGGATGACGACGTAGTCGCCGTGGCAGATCGCCGCGTCGACCATCGAGTCGCCCGAGACCTCGAGCAGGAAGAGCGTGCCGTCGCCGACGAGCTGCTTGGGCAGCGGGAAGACGTCCTCGACGCGCTCCTCGGCCAGGATCGGTCCACCGGCGGCGATGCGCCCGACCATGGGGACGTAGGTCGCCTCGGGGTGCGCGTCGCCGGCACCCGTCGGGTCGTACGTCGACTCGTCGGCGCTGCTCATCGACCGGCGGGCCGCGAGCACCTCGGGCAGGAAGACCTCGAGGGCCCGGGGACGGTTGGGGTCGCGCTTGAGGAAGCCCTTCTCCTCGAGCGACTTGAGCTGGTGGGCCACGCTCGAGGAGCTGGTGAGACCGACCGCCTCGCCGATCTCGCGCATGCTCGGCGGGTAGCCGCGCATCTCGATGCTGTCCTTGATGTGCGCGAGGACGCGCAGCTGGCGAGGAGTGAGCCCCGAGGCGTCGGGGGGTCCGTCGGGGAGCTCGGTGACAGTCTTCTTGGCCATGGGCTGACTGTCCCACCAACGCCTGATGTTTTCAAACACCTGTTCGAAGGCGTGTCGCGGGCCGAGACCCGCCCCCAGACCGCCGCGCAGGTCGCCAGGATGCTCGCATGGACGTGAGCTGTGTCGTGACAGGTGGGGCTCGAGGCATCGGCCGGGGGATCGCCGAGCAGATGGTGGCGCGGGGGGCGCGGGTTGTCCTCACCGACCTCGACGGGGACGCGGCGGCCCGCACGGCCGCCGAGATCGGTGCCGCCGAGGGGCTCGCGCACGACGTGCGCGACCCGGCGGCCCACCGTGCGGTCGCCCTGAGCGCGGCGCGTCACGGCCGCCTCGCCGCGTGGTTCAACAACGCGGGAGTCGGTTTCGACGGCACGCTGCAGGAGCTCTCCGAGGAGCAGGTCCGCATGCTCGTCGAGGTCAACCTGTTGGGCGTCCTGTGGGGCACGCGGGCCGCGGTGGACGCGTTCGGCGACCGCGGTGGCGACGTGGTCAACACCGCGTCCCTCTCGGGCCACGGCCCGGTGCCGGGCCTGTCGGTCTACGCCGCCACGAAGGCGGCGGTCGTCTCGCTGACGATGTCGGTGCAGGCGGAGACGCCACGCCGGGTGCGCGTCCACGCACTGTGCCCCGACGGAGTGGCGACCCAGATGGTCGCCGACATGCGACCCGACGGGTTGGCCCGCGCCCTGGTCCAGTCGGGTGGGCGGATGCTGGGTGTCGACGAGGTCGCGGCCCAGGCGGTCGCGCTGCTCGGGTCGCGACGGGTGGTCCGGACACTGCCGGCCTGGCGTGGTGGTCTGATGCGCGCCTCGACCCTGGCCCCCTCGCTGGCCCAGGGCGCCACGGCGCTCTTCGCCGCGCAGGGCCGGCGCGCCGGGCGGTCCTGACCGACACCTCGGATCGGGTCGAACAATTGTTCGCCCAGGGGCTTGTGCTGTTCGAACACCTGCTCTAACCTCGATCATGTGTTCGATCGAATGTCTGATCGAGTGGCCCTCCGCTTCAAGGGCAGCTCCTCCTCCGGAGGCACTGTCGGTGGCCACGGTTAGACATCTCCTCGACACCGCAGCACTTCTCGATCCGAGGCTGACCGCCACTTCCCCAGGAGGTCCCAGATGAGCACCATGACCCTGCACCCGACCGCCGCGACGCACCCGCCGACCCTGCGCCTGACCAGGCGCGGTCGCCTGGTGGTGTTCCTCGGCTCGCTGCTCGTGGTGCTCGCCGTCGGCTTCGTCCTGGCCTCCGGATCGGTCGCCACCGAGCGCCCCGGCACCCCCGAGCCCACCCGCGTGGTGCTCGTCGGCCCCGGCGACACCCTCTGGGACCTCGCTGCCGACCTCGCCGACGACGGCGACGTGCGCTCGATGATGGCGGAGATCACCCGCCTCAACGCCCTCGACTCGGGCATGGTCTCGGTCGGGCAGGAGCTGCGGGTCCCCACCAGCTGACACCACACAGACTTCGCCAGCCGCTTCGACCCCGGCTGGCGAGCCGGGGAAGACAGGGGGCGAGGCCATCGGCCTCGCCCCTTGCGGCATTTCGAAGACTCCCTCAGCGTGCGGCGCGGCGCCCGCCGGGGGCGGCCGGGGGAGGGGGCTCGACGCTGTCCTCGACGGGAGCAGCGGTCCGCGGCGGCGGCGCCTGGGTGATGCCGAGCCGACGCAGCAGGCGAGCGATGAGGATGAACCCGAGGAAGAGGCAGGCGACGGCGCCGATCGACGCGAGGCCGAGGAACAGCCAGGCCCCCGAGTCGCCACCACGGGCCTCGGAGCCGAAGTCGATCGCGGCATAGACGAGGTAGCCCCAGGCCACGACCGCACCGGTCACGCCGAGTGCCAGAGCGATCAGCGCAGGCTGGAATCCCGCCTTGGGCTTGCTGCCCTTGCGCGTCCCTGCCCGCTTCCCCTGTGCCACGCGCACATTGTCCCCGATGCCCTGGCCGGCGTCGCGCCGGACTCGCTAGGACTCCGAGACGAGGTACTGCAACGTCGTCTGCTCGTCGCCGGTGTTGGGGAAGGTCGTGATGGTCACGGTGAAGGGGCCCTGGGTCAGCGAGCTGCCCGCGAAGCCGCTGCCGGGCCCTCCGCCGACGCCCTCGGTCACGGTGAAGCCCGCGTCGGTCAGGAGGCCCACAGCCTCGGCCAGGACCGCGTCGCTGGTGCCGTCGGCCTGGAGGATCACCACGAAGCCCTCGTCCTCGCCCGCCTCCTCGCCGGCCGTGGCCTGGCTGATGAGGCCCTCGACGAGCGGCACCTCGTCGACCGGGAAGTCCTCGGGCAGGTCGCCGGTCACGGCCCCGCTGGAGGCAGCACCCTCCGGCGTCGTACGGGCGTCGTCCTCGGCTCCTCCGCAGGCCGTGAGGGCGAGGGTCAGCGCCAGCGCTGCCAGGGGAGTCCGGAGGGGGGCGAGGGAGGCCACAGCAGGGGTACGACGCATGCTCCCGACTCTGCCACGGGCCCCTCCCGAGGGTGGTCCTGGGCGCCTGGCAAGCCGCTGACCTGCGGCTTTGGACCGGCGGTGAATCAGGTCCCACGAAGTTGGTCGACCCACTTGCGCAGCCGGGAAGTCGGGGCGTACGGTTACCACAACATCTAGTACTTACACCGGTGTAGTTATCCACATCTAGTTCACAGCCCGGATGGGGATGGCCCACAGTTCGGCCGGTGTTATGCACAGCAAGACCCCCGTTTTCCACAGGTCACCCGTCATCTGGCGGGTCTCCTGAGCGCGCCCGAGAGGAGGCCCCGACGTGCACTGCCCTTACTGCCGCAACACCGACACCCGGGTCCTCGACTCGCGCGTCGCCGACGACGGCGGCTCGATCCGCCGCCGTCGCACCTGCAACGCCTGCGCCAAGCGGTTCACGACCGTGGAGCTGATGCAGCTGACCGTGCTCAAGCGCTCCGGCGCCACCGAGCCGTTCGCGCGTGACAAGGCCATCTCCGGCGTCCGCAAGGCCTGCAAGGGCCGCCCGGTGACCGAGGACGAGCTGGCCCACCTCGGCCAGGCCGTGGAGGACGCCCTGCGTCTCTCCGGTGCCGCCGAGATCCCTGCCAACGAGGTCGGGCTCGCCATCCTGGGCCCGCTGCGCCAGCTCGACGAGGTGGCCTACCTCCGCTTCGCGAGCGTCTACCGCGCCTTCGAGTCGGCCGACGACTTCGAGGACGAGATCGCGATCCTCCGCGCCGAGCGGTCCGTCCCGGACTCGCCCGCGGAGCTCACCCACTCAGCCCCCAGCGGCTGACCAGAGACCGCCCGGCAGGTAGTGGGGAAGCTGCCTGCCGGGCGTACCAACGTCGAGTGCCCCCGGCCCGACCGGCTCCTGTGAGGAGCCCGGTCGGGACTGTCGGTGCCACCAGCAATGATCGACCCACCCCCGAAGAAGAGGCACGAGGAGAGCACATGACCGAGACCGTGAGCGGCACGAGCAGGGGCGCAGGAGACAGCGTCTTCGGCAAGCGCCTGACCCTCGAGCGGGTCTTCAGCACCGAGGGTGTCCACCCCTACGACGAGCTCACCTGGGAGCGTCGCGACGTCAACCAGACCAACTGGAAGACCGGCGCGGTCGTCTTCGAGCAGCGCGGGGTCGAGTTCCCCGACTTCTGGTCGGTCAACGCCTCCACCATCGTCACGACCAAGTACTTCCGCGGCGCGGTCGGCACCGACACCCGCGAGTGGAGCCTCAAGCAGCTCATCGACCGGGTCGTGAAGACCTACACCAAGGCCGGCAAGGGCCACGGCTACTTCGCCACGGTCGCCGACGCCGAGGTCTTCGAGCACGAGCTCACCTGGCTGCTGGTCCACCAGTACTTCTCCTTCAACTCTCCCGTCTGGTTCAACGTCGGCACGCCGTCGCCGCAGCAGGTCTCGGCCTGCTTCATCCTCTCCGTCGACGACTCCATGGACTCGATCCTCAACTGGTACAAGGAAGAGGGCTTCATCTTCAAGGGCGGCTCGGGGGCCGGCCTCAACCTCTCCCGCATCCGCTCCTCCAAGGAGCTCCTCTCCTCCGGCGGCACCGCCTCGGGCCCGGTCTCCTTCATGCGCGGCGCCGACGCCTCCGCCGGCACCATCAAGTCCGGTGGCGCCACGCGCCGCGCGGCCAAGATGGTCGTCCTGGACGTCGACCACCCCGACATCGTCGAGTTCGTCGAGACCAAGGCGCGCGAGGAGGACAAGATCCGCGCGCTGCGCGACGCCGGCTTCGACATGGACCTCGGCGGCACCGACATCACGTCGGTCCAATACCAGAACGCCAACAACTCGGTCCGCGTCTCCGACGAGTTCATGCGCGCCGTCGAGGACGGCACCGAGTTCGGCCTGCGCTCGCGCAAGGACAACTCCGTCATCGAGACCGTCGACGCCCGCGAGCTCTTCACCAAGATCTCCGAGGCCGCCTGGGCCTGCGCCGACCCCGGCCTGCAGTACGACGACACGATCAACGACTGGCACACCAACCCGGAGACCGGCCGCATCACCGCGTCCAACCCCTGCTCCGAATACATGTCGCTCGACAACTCCTCGTGCAACCTGGCGTCGCTCAACCTGCTGAAGTTCCTCAAGGACGACGACACCTTCGACGCCCCGCTCTTCGCGAAGGCCGTCGAGTTCATCATCACCGCGATGGACATCTCGATCTGCTTCGCGGACTTCCCGACCGAGCCGATCGGCAAGACCACCCGCGACTACCGCCAGCTCGGCATCGGCTACGCCAACCTCGGCGCGCTGCTCATGGCCATGGGCCTGGGCTACGACTCCGACGGTGGCCGCTCGATGGCCGCGACCATCACCTCGCTGCTGACCGGCCAGTCCTACAAGCGCTCGGCCGAGCTCGCCGCGATCGTCGGCCCCTACGCCGGCTACGCCCGCAACGCCGAGGCCCACAAGCGGGTCATGCGCAAGCACCAGGCCGCCAACGACACGATCCGCACTCTCGGGATCGCCGACGGCCAGGTCCACGCGCTCGCCACGAAGGCCTGGGCTGACGTGCAGGAGCTCGGCGCTGCCAACGGCTTCCGCAACGCGCAGGCCTCCGTCCTCGCCCCCACCGGCACCATCGGCTTCATGATGGACTGCGACACCACCGGCATCGAGCCGGACTTCTCGCTGGTCAAGTTCAAGAAGCTCGTCGGTGGCGGCTCGATGCAGATCGTCAACCAGACCATCCCGCGCGCGCTGCGCAAGATGGGCTACGTCGGCGAGCAGGTCGAGGCGATCGTCGACTACATCGCCGAGCACGGCCACGTCATCGACGCCCCGGGCCTCAAGCTCGAGCACTACGAGGTCTTCGACACCGCGATGGGCGCCCGCGCGCTCAAGCCCATGGGCCACGTGCGGATGATGGCCTCGTGCCAGCCGTTCCTCTCCGGTGCCATCTCCAAGACGGTCAACCTGCCGGAGTCGGCCACGGTCGAGGAGATCGAGGACATCTACCTCCAGTCGTGGAAGCTCGGCCTCAAGGCCACCGCGATCTACCGCGACAACTGCAAGGTCGGCCAGCCGCTCTCCAGCGGCAAGGGCGACAACTTGGGCGAGGACTCCAACAAGACCGCCTCCGACGACGTCGTCGCCGAGGTCGTCGAGGCGACCAAGGTGATCGAGAAGATCGTCTACGCCCCGACCCGCAAGCGTCTGCCCAAGTCGCGCACCTCGCGCACCACCTCCTTCACGGTGGGTGGCGCCGAGGGCTACATGACCTCGGGTGCCCACGACGACGGTCAGCTCGGTGAGGTGTTCCTCAAGCTCGGCAAGCAGGGCTCCACGCTCGCCGGTGTCATGGACGCCTTCTCGATCGCGGTCTCCATCGGCCTGCAGTACGGCGTGCCCCTCGAGACCTACGTCGCGAAGTTCACCAACCTGCGCTTCGAGCCCGCCGGCCTCACCGACGACCCCGACGTCCGCATGGCGCAGTCCCTCATGGACTACGTCTGGCGCCGCCTGGCCCTCGACTACATGACGTTCGAGGAGCGCTCCGCCCTCGGCATCTACTCCGCCGACGAGCGTCAGCGCCACCTCGAGACCGGCTCCTATGAGCCCGTCACCGAGACCGGCTCCGCCTCGGAGCTGATCGAGGCCGAGATCGTGGATCTCGCCCCGGTGGTCGAGGAGACCCCCGCGCCCGCCCAGCAGGCGTCGGTCGCCGAGCCCCAGCAGGCCCGCACCTCCGCCGAGCTCATGGAGAAGCTCACCGGCACCGCCGTCGACTCTCCCCTCTGCATGACCTGCGGCACCAAGATGCGTCCCGCCGGTTCTTGCTACGTGTGCGAGGGCTGCGGCAGCACGTCCGGCTGCAGCTGACACTCTCGCTCAACCCACCGGCCCGGTCCCTGATGTCAGGGGCCGGGCCGGTGGCATGTTGGCCTGGGGTCGAGGGGGTCAGTGAGACTTCAAGACAGCCCACGCGATGAGTCCGTCCAGGCGTCGGATGTCTGCCCCCTTCGCCAGCTTGATCTTGATGTGGCCAGCTCGAGTCCAGAGCTCTAGCTCGGAGTTGAAGTCCAGCTTCCCAGCATTCTCGGAGGACCACATGTTGATGGAGCTGTAGGGCAGCGAGTAGATCTCCACCTTCTTGCCCGTGATGCCCTGCGCGTCACGCACGATCAGCCGCTTGGTCGTGAAGACGGCGCTGTCGCGGAAGGTCTTGAAGGCGGCCACGGCCTCCTCGCCCTGGACGAGCAGAGCCTGGACATCCTGCGGGATGGGAATCTCCTGAGCCAGTGTCCAGGCCGTGATGGGTGCGGTCTCCATGTGTGTTCCTTTCGTCAGGCGCCGACGATCGACGACGCAGCCAAGAGGTTGCTTGGCATGGGGTGCTCCAACTCCCACGTGATGGCGATCGGCTTCTCGCCCTCGTGCGAGACATGCCGCACCGGGCCGAGGAACGTGTAGGCGGCAGTGTCGAAGTCGCCCTTCTGCTCGGAGCGGGCAAACAGCAACACCGTGCTGGTGCCGTTGATGTAACGCTGGCCGGGCTTGGAAGCGAGGGAGGTCGCGTTCTGCGACTCCCAGTGGAAAAGCGTCGGGCTGATCGGGTAGTCGCGGTACATCGTCGTAGGGGAGAAGGTGGCCTCCGACTTCTTGAGGGTGACGAACAGGATGTCGACGTTGAGCGTGGGGACGTAGACGACACCGGTCATGACACTCGTGGGTCGTCGATCCAGGCTGGCGTAGTCGAGCGCGGCCAGGATCTCCTCGCGCTGATAGCTGGCATGGACCCGGAGTGGCACGTCCGACAGAGACCCGGCGAGCGGGATGGCGTCGTGCCGAGTGCGGTCGAAGGAGTAGTCCACGACGCTACGCAACTCCGCTGCGGTCGCGAGCTCGGAGCGCAGCGCAAGCAGTCCGTCGTCGTACGACGCGAAGCCACCCGCATCGGGCCACAGCGAGAAGAACAGCATGCGGGCCACGCGTTGCTCGACCAGCGACAGGCCTTCGTAGTCAGGCAGGTCAGACATCAGCTCTGCGTAGGCACGCGCGCGTAGGGCGTCGTCCACGTGCGCGAAGGCGCGCATGCGGCGCAGGAGGTGCGGCTCCTGCGTCGAGCCAGCCGGGGTGGGCAAGCCCGCCTCGCGCCGGAGCTGGGTCCACGACCTCGTGCCGCGCCGCAGGATGTCGGGCAGCTCGATGCCGGACTCGTCGATGAAGGTGGGCAGGTCCATGTCGCCGTATTGCCTCAGCTCGCTCACCATCTGCGGCCAGCGGTTGGCGACCTGCGCGCGGATGTTGTCGAGGACGATCTGCTGGGCTTGCTTGTCCATGACGATCTGGCAGCCGGCGGGCAGGAACGGGAAGCCCCGCTCGATGTCGCGTTCGAGTCCGCGCCGCGTGCGACCCGTCAGGGCACGCAGTTTCTGGTCGAAGCGAAACTCCTGGCGGTGATGCCCGACGAAGTCGAGCACGGTGAGGACAGCCTTGTCGCGTGTGCGCCGCAGGCCGCGACCGAGCTGCTGCAGAAACACCGTCGCGCTCTCGGTCGGGCGCAGGAACAGCACGGTGTCGATCTCGGGCAGATCGAGGCCCTCGTTGAAGAGGTCGGCTGCGAAGAGGACATTGACGCGCCGCTCCTTGAGGTCCGCCAAGGCTCGCGCCCGGTCGGGCCCTGCCGTCTCGCCGCTGACGGCCAAGGCCGGGATGCCGGCGGCGTTGAACGTGTCGGCCATGAACTGCGCGTGGGCGATGCTGACGCAGAAGCCAAGTGCACGCATCCGTCCCGGGTCGAGGACCTTGTCGCGTAGTTGCGTGAGGACAGCGGCTGCGCGCACCTGGTTGCCGGTGTAGACGTTCGACAGCGCGGCTTCGTCATAGCGCCCACGACGCCAGGCCACGTCGCGCAGGTCAGTGCCGTCGGCGACCACGAAGTAATGGAACGGGCACAGCAGATCCGCACCCAGGGCATCCCACAGTCGCAGCTCGGTGGCGATCCTGCCCCCGAAGTAGTCCCTCACGTCACCGCCATCGGCACGCTCGGGAGTGGCGGTCAGACCGAGCAGCTCGCGCGGTGTCAGGTGCTCGAGGATCCGGCGGTAGGTGGGCGCCTGCGCGTGGTGGAACTCGTCGATGACCACGATCTCGTAGGCGTCAGAAGGGATCTGCGTGACGCCGTAGGACGACAGCGACTGCACGCTGGCGAAGACATGACGCCAGCGCTCGGGCCGTGACCCTGCGACGTAGAGCTCTCCGAACGAGGGATCTGCCAGCACCTCGCGGTAGGTGCGCAGCGACTGCTCGAGGATCTCCTTGCGGTGGGCGACGAAGAGCAGCGATGGTCGATCGGTCGCATCGCTGCCGCACAGGCGGCGATAGTCAAAGGCAGCGACCACCGTCTTGCCCGTGCCGGTGGCTGCTACGACCAGGTTGCGGTGTCGGTCGTGGACACTGCGCTCGACGCCGAGGGCGTCCAACATCTCCTGTTGGTAGGGGTAGGGCCGGACCTCGAGTCCTGACAGCGAGATCGTGATGCGGTCATGGGTGCGTCGGCCCGAGGCCTCCGCCAGGGCGTCGTCGAGCTTGTCGCGGTCACGATCGGGGTCGTAGAGCTCGAAGCTCGTGTCGTTCCAGTAGGTGTCGAAGGTGGCGCGGAACTTGTCGAGCAACGCAGGGGTCGCGACGTGGGAGAGGCGGACATTCCACTCCACGCCGTCGAGAAGGGCGGCCCGCGAGAGGTTCGACGAACCGACGTAGGCGGTGTCGAAGCGGGTGGCGCGGCGAAAAAGCCAGGCTTTGGCGTGCAGGCGCGTGCGCGCGGCGTCGTACTGAATGCGGACCTCGGCGCCGAGCTCTCGCACCAGTCGGTCAAGGGCGGCCCGTTCCGTCGCCCCCATGTAGGTCGTGGTGATCACGCGGAGGGGAGCGCCTCGCTCCCGCAGCCGGCGCAGCTCTGGCTCAAGCAGTCGCAGACCGTGCCACTTCACGAAGGCGCAGAGCAGATCGACCTGGTCGGCTGTGTCGATCTCGGAGCGCAGCTCGGCTCCGAGGCTGGGCTCGCCACTCGCATTGGTGAGGAGGGCGGCATCGGCCAGTGGCGTCTGAGGTCGTACGTCACCGTGGCGGAGGATTCCTGGGCCTGCCGGAGCTGTGAGTCGGAGAAGCTGCGTGGCCGGCTCGGCGATGGGATCGCCCGCCGCATCCAAACTCGCAATGAGCGCGTTCACGATCGCCAGACGCTGGCCGGGCTGTGGGCGGTCCTCGAGAGCGCGCTTGGTCAACTCGTAGATGTGTCGCGCCAGCACGTGCGGCTGATCCGCCTGATCGACCGCGCCGGTGAGCGCCACCAGACCGCTGTGGTGGATCGGGTCGAGCGGGGATCGCTCCGTGAGGAGCGATTCATAGAGCCCGAGCGGCACCGCCTCATGAGTCACTGTCCGAAGCTCTCACGTCCTGGAGTGTGCGGCACGCATCTCGTGGCACGCGGTTGGCGCGACCTTCCCTCATGTGGTGGCAGATTTCCTCAGAAACCCTGCGGGGCGCCTGTTGTCGACGTATACAGAGGCATTCACTTTCGCTCAACCTTGGATGTATCGATGTCGCAGCCTTCACTGCAGGACTACCCCGGCTACTTTCCACCCGCGAAGACCCCTTGGTGGAACAGGACCAAGGCCGCGGTGGCGGCGGGTCTCGTCGGACTCTTCATGGGCTTGCTTGTGTCGGCGGGTGATGGCGCGACCGATGTTGAGGAGTCGCCCGCTGCGTCTCCGCCTTCCCTCGTAGACACAGCCACCGCCACCGTTCCTGCGTCTGAGGTCGACGCGGCGGTAAATGAGGCGGTCAACGAGGCCGTGGCTCACGTGACCCAGAAGATGAAGGGGAAGCTCGAGCAAGTGAGAGCCTCCGCGGCCGACCGGCTGCAGCGGGTGCGCGCCAAGGCTCAATCCGCGCAGACGAGGGCGGTCGACCGAGCTGTTGCTCGGACGCGCGCTGACGAGCAGCGCAAGGCAGCGCGTGCGGTCGCCAACGCACTGGCCTCTGTCCCGGCTGCCGCGCCGGCGCCGTCTGGTGGAGGCGGTGGAACGGATCCACGGTTCGACTACTGCTACAACGCCCAGGACGCGGGCTACGGCCCTTACTACGCCGGCGACACGGAGTACGGGTGGTACGACGACGCCGATGGGGACGGCGTGGTCTGCGAGTAGCTGTGGGATTTCAACAAGCGCAATTGACACCCGCGCAAGCCGAGCGAGCGCGACAGTACGAGGCTGCACGAGCCGAGCTAGAGCGGATTGAGGGTCTCCACCGACGTTACTTCGCACCGAAGGCGCAACTCCTGATCGAGGAGGTGGCATTGCCTGGCTTCCACAAGCTCGTCGTGACGGCAGAGAAGCAGTGCCTGCGAGGGGTGCCGCTGCATCGGCGAGGCGAGCGACGGGTCGCGCGAGGTCGCGCACGAGTGCTTGCGGAAGCGTGGGCAACAGACCTGCAGCGGATCGCCAAGTCTGATCGAGAGGCTAGGCAATCGCAGTTGGATATGAACAGAGCCGGTTTGCTGGCCAACGACGGCAAGATCGTCATCGCTACCTTGATCGAGCACTTCGCCTCGGTCTCACGTCGGATCAGCGTGTCTGCTCATGTCGACGGAGAGATCGGACTGATCGTGCCCGTGTCGTCCCTGACCTCGATCCCGGCGCAGAAGCCTGCCCTGACGCCGCTTGGACATCCGACGCTTCACAAGTTGTCGCAGACGGAACGCAACGAGTGGTACGCGCAGATCATCGCGGCCGAAGTGCTGCTCGCTGCGAAGGAGGCTCTCTCCATCGCTGTCGGGACGCCGGGAGCCCGGATCGTCGCGGTTGATGGCCGTGGGGTTTCGCTACTGGCCGCGCGCGTCTCGAGCCAGCGGCTCAGCGGTGCCGACTGGTCACGCGGTGCGTGGAGCATCCTGTCGACCATCGATCCGCAACTTCGTTGCGACGCCCGCGGGCGGACCCTGGCGCTGCACACGATCGACCTGCGCCGTGATCCAGAATTCGGTCCCTTGATCCGGCAGTGAGTCGCGTCAGCGGATCCCCGTGTCACACGGGACGTCCATGACGGCGTCCTCGCCGGCGACGACGCTCACGTCCATGAGCTCGCAGAACATGCCGGCGTCGGCGGTCACGACGTAGTCACCGGGGGCAAGGGTGATCCGGAAGCGGCCGGAGGAGTCGGTGACGCCCTCGGCAACGGTGGGGCCGGCGGCGTACGCCTCACCGGGCAGCTGCTCGGAGACCGTCACGGTGACGCCGGTGGCCGGGGCCGGGTCGCAGGGCTCGCCGACGGCCTCGACCGGGCACTGAGGTCCGAGGAGGACCTGGCCGGTGACAGCAGAGCGGATCCCGTCCTCCGCGGTGGGGGGCGCCGTGTCGTTGCCGCAGCCGGCACAGGCGAGCAAGACCAGGGCGGCGAGGAGGAAGCGCATGGGGATGTGACGTCGTCGCGGGTTGTTCGGCTCCAGATCACCGGCCCGCCACCTGCGTCGACCAGCGTGGGGCGCATGACTGATCTCGGGAACACCTTCGGCCGCCGCACGCTCCTGCGCTCCAGCGCCCTCACCGCCGGCGCCCTGACCGCGACGGGGGCGGCGACCGCGCTCCCGACGAGCACGTCGGCAGCACCGGCGAGCCTGGTGCGTCAGCGTCTCACGCTCACCTCCGGCGTGCAGAGCGGCGACGTGAGCACCACCTCAGGCGTGGTGTGGGCGCGGTCGTCGGGGCGGGGGCGGCTGGTCGCGGAGGTGATGAGCGGGCGGAAGCGCCGGCGGGTGCGGGGGCCGTGGGCCGATGCGAGCACCGACTTCACGGCCAAGATCGCGTTGGAGGGGCTGGCGCCGGGGCGTGAGTACGCCGTGGGGCTGGCCTTCGAGGACGAGGACGGTCACCGCGGGGAGTCGGCCGTGGCGGCGTTCCGCACGGCCGGCGTACAGCCTCAGAAGACGAGCTTCGTGTGGACCGGCGACACGTGCGGGCAGGGGTGGGGGATCAATCCTGACCTCGGGGGGCTGGTGGGCTACCGCGCGATGCACGAGACGCGGCCCGACTTCTTCATCCACGCCGGCGACACGATCTATGCCGACGGTCCGATCGCGGCGGAGGTGGTGGAGCCGGACGGGCAGGTGTGGCGCAACCTCGTGACGCCGGAGGTGAGCAAGGTGGCCGAGACGCTGGCGGAGTTCCGCGGGCGGCACCGCTACACGATGCTCGACGACAACGTGCGGGCGATGTGTGCCGAGGTGCCGGTGATCGCGCAGTGGGACGACCACGAGACGACCAACAACTGGTGGGCCGGCGAGGTGCTCGACGACCCGCGCTACGCCCAGGAGCGTCGCGTCGACGTGCTGGCGGCGCGGGCGCGCCAGGCG
>NZ_CALRWD010000074.1:0-24490 GCF_943371775.1 Nocardioides psychrotolerans | reverse complement strand
CAACAAGCCCGACTCGATCTCGGAGCCCGTCTACTACAAGCAGATCCTGACCTACAGCGTGATCGTCGTCCTCGTCGGACCGCTGCTGGTCTGGGCTGCGCTCGTCCTCCCCAGCTGGTGACCCGGAAGGTGCCCTCCATGACTGACTCCGTCTCCTCGGAGCCCGGCCGCTCAGGCGGCCCCCTCGACGGCGTGCTCGTCGTCGACCTCTCCCGCGCGCTCGCCGGGCCGCACGCCACGATGATGCTCGGCGACCAGGGCGCCCGGGTGATCAAGGTGGAGACGCCCGACGGCGGCGACGACACCCGCGGCTGGGGCCCGCCGTTCGTCGGCGACCCCGAGGCGCGCGAGTCGACGTACTTCCTCTCGACCAACCGCAACAAGGAGTCGATCACCCTCGACCTCAAGGACGCCGGCGACCGCGAGCTGCTGCTGCGGCTCGTCGACCGGGCCGACGTGCTGGTGGAGAACTTCCGCACCGGTGTGCTCGAGCGGCTCGGTCTCGGCATCGCGTCGCTCCAGGAGCGCAACCCGCGCCTGGTGGTCCTCTCGATCACCGGCTTCGGGCACGACGGGCCCGAGGGCGGTCGCGCGGGTTATGACCAGATCGCGCAGGGCGAGGGTGGGCTGATGTCGCTCACCGGCTCCGGTCCCGACGACCCGCAGCGCGTGGGGGTGCCGATCGCCGACCTGCTGTCGGGGATGTACGGCGCCTACGGCGTGCTCGCCGCGCTGCACGAGCGCGAGCGCACCGGGCGGGGGACCGTCGTGCGCACCTCGCTGCTCGCCGCGATCGTCGGTGTCCACGCCTTCCAGGGCACCCGCTGGACCGTCGCCGGGGAGGTCGGCCGCGCACAGGGCAACCACCACCCCTCGATCGTCCCCTACGGGCTCTTCCGGTGCCGCGACGGCTCGGTGCAGATCGCGCTCGGCTCCGAGAGCCTGTGGCGCCGCTTCTGCGACGGCTTCGGGCTCGACCCGGCCACCCCCGGCCTGGCGACGAACCCGGAGCGGGTGGCCGCCCGGGAGCAGGTGATCGAGCTGGTCGAGGGCGTCTTCAGCGCCTGGGACGCCGAGCCGCTCCTGGCCCGGCTGGCCGAGGTCGGGGTGCCGGCCGGCAAGGTCCGCACGCTCGACGAGGTCTACACGTGGGACCAGACCATCAGCCAGGGACTGCTCGTCGACGTCGAGCACCCGACGCTCGGGCAGGTCACGCTGCCCGGGCCGCCACTGCGGTTCTTCGCGGCCGACGGCGACGAGGTCACGCGGCGCGACCACCTCTCGCCGCCCACGCTCGACCAGCACGGTGCGTCGATCCGCGAGTGGCTGGAGACGTCGGGGCCGGAGTCGGACGGATGAGCCGTCGCTGGGGGGCGCAGGACCTGCTCGACCTGGTCCTCGACGACGACTCCTTCACGTCGTGGGACACCCCCATCGACATCAGCGGCCACCCGGAGCACTACCGGCGCGAGCTCGAGGCCGCCGCGGCCAAGGCCGGCACCGACGAGTCGGTGCTCACCGGTCGGGGCCGGGTCCACGGCCGGCCGGTCGCGGTCGTGGCCAACGAGTTCCGCTTCCTGGCCGGCTCGATCGGCCGGGCGTCGGCCGACCGCATCGCGAGCGCCGTGCGACGTGCCACCGCGGAGGGGCTGCCGGTCCTGGCCACCACGAGCTCGGGCGGCACCCGCATGCAGGAGGGCACCCCCGCCTTCGTGCAGATGGTCGAGATCTCCCGGGCGCTGATGGCGCACCGGGCGGCCGGGCTGCCCTACCTGGTGCACCTGCGGCACCCGACCACCGGCGGCGTCTACGCCTCCTGGGGGTCGCTCGGGCACGTGACCGTCGCCGAGCCGGGGGCGCTGGTCGGCTTCCTCGGGCCGAAGGTCTACGAGGCCCTCAACGGCAAGGCCTTCCCTGCCGGGGTCCAGACCGCGGAGAACCTCGCCGCCAAGGGCGTCATCGACGCCGTCGTCTCGGCCGAGGACCTCCCGCTGCTCGTCGACCGCGCGCTCGGCGTGCTCGTCGACCCGCCGACGGTCGCGACGCTGCCGTTGCGCGCGCCGGTGTCGTGGACCTCCTCCAGCGGCGCCCCCGACGTGTGGGAGTCGATCGAGATCACGCGGCGCGCCGAGCGGGCCGGCGTGCGCGACCTCCTGCGCCACGGCGCCACCGGCACGCTGCGGCTGCGCGGCACCGACGAGGGCGAGCGCGACGAGACGGTCATCGTGGCGCTCACGAGGATCGACGGGCAGCCGTGCGTGCTGGTCGGCCAGGACCGCTCGCGGCAGTCGTCGACGCACCCCATGGGGCCCGCCGCCCTGCGCGAGGCCCGGCGCGCGATGCGCCTGGCCGAGGAGCTCGGCCTGCCGCTCGTCACCGTGATCGACACCCCCGGCGCGGAGCTCTCCGTGCGTGCCGAGGAGGGCGCCATCGCCGGCGAGATCGCCCGCTGCATCGCGACCCTCACGACCATGACGGTGCCGACGCTGTCGGTGATCCTCGGCCAGGGCTGCGGCGGGGGAGCGCTCGCGCTGCTCCCGGCCCGCACCGTGATCGCCACCGAGCACGCCTGGCTCTCCCCGCTGCCTCCCGAGGGCGCGAGCGTCATCGTGCACGGCGACGTCGGCCACGCGGCCGAGATGGCCACCGCGCAGCGGGTGGGGTCCGCCGACCTGCTCGCGGGTGGCACCGTGCAGCACGTCGTCCCGGAGGTGCCCGGCGAGTCGGCCCAGGACCTCGCGGTCGCCGTGGCCGCCGAGATCGGGGAGCAGCTGCGCCGCATGACCGCCGTACGACGCCCTGCCTGATCGCCGAGTCGGCGTGATGGTGCAGCGGGGTCAGCTCGCCTTCTTGGCAGCCGTCTTCTTCGCGGGGGCCTTCTTGGCAGCGGTCTTCTTCGTCGCCGCCTTCTTGGCGGCGGTCTTCTTGGCCGGTGACGTCGTGGCGGTCTTCTTGGTCGCGGTCTTCTTGGCGGGCTTGTCGTCCTCGGGCTCGCTCTCGCCTCGTGCGGTCTTGGCCGCGTCGACGGAGCGCTGGAGCGCGGCGAGCAGGTCGACGACCTCGCCGGAGGACTTGGTGGAGGTGGGGGTGCGCTTGATCTCGCCGCCCTCGATCTTGGCCTTGACCAGGGCCTCGACGGCGCCGGCGTAGTCGTCCTCGAACTCCGAGGCGTCGAAGTCGCCGGCCAGGGTCTCGACCAGCATCGTGGCCATCTTGACCTCGGCGTCCTTGATCTCGCCGGCCTCGACGGAGAAGTCGGGCTGCCGGATCTCGTCGGGCCACATCATCGTCTGCAGCACGATGACGTCGTCACGCACGCGGAGCACGGCCACCGAGGTGCGCTGGCGCAGCGCGACGGTGACGACGGCCATCCGGTCGGCGTCCTTGAGGGCCTGGCGCAGCAGGGCGTAGGGCTTGGCGCCGGTCTTCTCGGGCTCGAGGTAGTAGCTCTTCTCGAAGAGCATCGGGTCGATCTGGTCGCTGGGGACGAACTTCTCGACCGCGATCTCGCGCGACGACGTGGACGGCAGCTCGGCCATGTCGTCGTCGCTGAGGATGACCATCTCGCCGTCCTCGGTCTCGTAGCCCTTGGCGATGTCGGCGTAGGGGACCTCCTCGCCGTCGATCGAGCAGACGCGCTGGTACTTGATCCGCCCGCCGTCCTGGGCGTGCACCTGGCGGAAGGACACGTCGTGCGACTCGGTCGCGGCATAGAGCTTCACAGGCACGCTGACGAGGCCGAAGGAGACCGCGCCCTTCCAGATCGCTCGCATGGGGAAGCCTCTCGGTGTGACGGGTGGTGCCGGTGTGGACCGCCGCGGCGTCCAGTATTCATCGCGACCGCGTCAGCGGCCACCACCCGCCGGGGTGCGTCCCCTGGTGCGCCAGGCCTCGAAGGCCTCGCGCGACGTCTTGGCCGGGGTGTAGCCGAAGACCTCCTTGAGCCGGTCGTTGGCGAGCACGGGGCGGAACTGGAGGAACCGCGTCTGCTCCGGTCCGTACGACGTGAGGCCGACGCGCTGCCCGATCATCAGCGCGATCCGCAGCGTCGGCTCGGGGATCTCCAGCACCTTCTTGCCCAACGAGGCTGCGATCTCCGCGATGGTCAGCGAGCCGTCCCCGGCCACGTTGAAGACGCCGGTGGCCCCGCCCGTGACCGCCTGCTCGATGATCGCCACGACGTCGGTGTCCCAGATGAAGACGAAGGGGGAGTCGGCGCCACGGATCTTGAGCAGCCGCGGTCGCTCGAAGAGCGCCGTGATCTGGTTGTCGACCCGCTCGCCCAGGATCGTGCCGATGCGCAGCACGACCTGCTCCAGCCCGGGGTGCTCCGACCGCGCGGCCGCCAGCATCTCCTCGACCTGCCGCTTGTGGTCGCTGTAGGCGAACTCCACGTTGCCGCGCACCGGGTCGTCCTCGGTCAACCAGCCGCCGTGGGCGCGCCCGTTGTCCGGGTGGTAGCCGTAGGCCGCTCCACTCGACGACACGACGATGCGCCGCACCCCGTGGGCCAGGCACGCGTCGAGCACGTGGCGCGAGCCGTCGACGTCGACGGCCCGCTCGAGCTCACGCGAGGAGTCCTTGCCCGGCGTGACGATCGAGGCGAGGTGCACGACCACCTCGGGCCGGCTGGCGGCCACGGCCTCGGACACGGCACCCGCGTCACGCACGTCGACCACGACGTGGTCCACCCCCGCGACAGCCGCAGCGGGCACCCGGAGGTCCGCGCTCGTGACGCGATGACCTGCGCCCGCCAGCCCCGCCACGACCGACGAGCCGAGGAAGCCGTTGCCGCCGGTCACCAGCACCGCAGTCATGCCGCCACCCCCATCCGGCGCCGCCACAGGATCGCGACGGTCAGCCCGGCGATGATGTCCCAGATGCCCCACCAGGCGGCGACCAGCGCCATCCCGCCGAGGCCGTCGAAGTAGGTGAACACGAGCAGCAGCCCGAGCCCGGCGTTGCGGATCCCGACCTCAAAGGTCATCGCACGCACGCTGGCGTCGGGCAGCCGCGTCGCCCGCCCGATGCCGTAGCCGAGCAGCAGCGCCAGCGCGTCGTGGAGGAAGACGGCGAGCAGCACGACGCTGATGTAGTCGACGAAGATGTCCCAGTTGTTGGCGACGCCGATGACGATGATCGCGGCGAGCGCGACGTAGGACAGCGGCCCGATGATCCGGTGCCCCACGGAGGCCACACGCGGCCAGAGCCGGGCGATCGCGATGCCGGCGACGAAGGGCAGCCCGATCACCAGCCCCACCTCGACGAGCATGTCGAGCGCGCTGAGGTCGATGTCCTCGAGCACCTTCTGGCCGGTCGGGTGCAGCCCGCCCCAGAACGCCACGTTGAGCGGCATCAGCACGATGGCGAGCACGTTGCCCACCGCCGTCATCGACACCGAGAGCGCCACGTCACCACCGGCACGGTGGGTGAGGATGTTGGACACGTTGCCCGGCGGGCAGCACGCGACCAGGATCAGCCCGAGCGCCACCGACCCGCGCAGGTCGAGCACCAGGGTGAGCACGAAGGTGATCGCCGGCAGCAGGAGGAACTGCGCCACGATGCCGATGGCGATCGCCCCCGGCCTGCGGACGGCCGCGGAGAAGTCCGACAGCTTCGTGTCGAGCGCGATGCCGAAGAGGATCGCTCCGATGACGATCTTGAGCGTCGTCAGCGACGACTCCTCGAAGGCGATCCTGATGGTGTCGACGTCGGTCACGACGTGAGCCCCTCGATCTCGGCGCGCACCGCGGAGCGGTAGGCGTCCTTGTTGACGTAGTAGGACATCCGCTCGAGGCCCAGGTAGCGATAGCCGCCCGTCAGGTCGGGCCGCGGCCCGGCGGCCCGTGCGTCCAGCGCCTGCGCCGCGGCAGGATTCGTCCGTCGTGCGGCGAGGTACGACGCCACGAGCTCGGCCTGCTCGTAGCGACCCTGCCAGCCGATGCCCGACGCCTCGATCATGCCGAGCACGAAGAGGTCGGGGTCGGCCTGGGTGAAGATGTTGAGGTAGAGGTCCGGGGCGGTGCCGCGACCCTCCCACTGCAGCAGCGCCGGGTCCACGAACGGGTAGTGCAAGTGGTAGCCGGTCGCCAGGACCACCACGTCGTAGGGCGACCCCGTGCCGTCGACGAACTCGACCGACGACCCCGCGAGCCGTCGTACGTCGGGCCGCACGCGGAGGTCGCCGTGCCCCAGGTGGTGCAGGACCAGCGAGTTCACGATCGGGTGCGACTCGTAGATCTTGTAGTCGGGCTTCGGGAAGCCGAAGCGCACCGGGTCGCCGGTGAAGAGCTTGAGCACGCGCGTGTCGATCGCCTGCTTGATCCGGGGCGGCAGGGGCTTGCCCTGGTTGAGGGTGTCGGCGGGCTTGCCGAAGAGGTACTTCGGGACGAAGTAGTAGCCCCGGCGCACGGACATGTCGACCGAGGCCGCGTGGTGCACGGCGTCGACCGCGATGTCGCAGCCGGAGTTGCCCGCGCCGATGATCAGCACCCGCTTGTCGGTGAAGGCCCGGGGGCTCTTGTAGGCACTGGTGTGCAGCACCTCGCCGTCGAAGGAGCCGGGGAAGGTCGGGACCGACGGCTCGCTCAGCGTGCCGTTGCAGAGCAGGACCCCGGCGTGCCGGTGCTCGGTGCGCACGCCGTCGACCTCGACCGTGACCGTCCAGCCCCCGCCCGGCGCCGGCGCCGCGGCGACCACCTCCGCACCGAAGGTGAAGCCCGAGGTGAGGTCGAAGCGCTCGGCGAAGTCACGGAAGTAGGCGAGCAGGTCGCGGTGCGAGGGATAGTCCGCGACCTCGTCGGCCATCGGGTGCTCGGCGAACTCGGTGGTCCGCTTCGACGAGATCAGGTGCGCCGACTCGTAGACCGTGCTCCGCGGCCCGTCGATGTCCCAGAGCCCACCCACCCCGGCGGCCAGCTCGTAGCCGACCCACGGGATCCCTGCGCGCTGCAGGTTGCGGGCGGCCGCGAGACCCGACGGTCCGGCCCCGATCACGGCATACGTCATGTCCTCCACGACAGGCATGATGTCGTCATGCGTCCCATGCTCGCCACCAAGGGCACCCACGTGCCGGTCGGCGACGCGTGGTCGCACGAGGTCAAGTGGGACGGCGTGCGGATCCTCGCCGACACCCTCCGGGGCGCGGACGCGACGCGGATGTGGAGCCGCAACGGCAACGACGTGACGCCCGCGTGGCCCGAGATCTCGGCGGGCCCGCTGGCCGGTCGCGACGCCCTCGTGGACGGCGAGGTGATCGCGCTCAACGACAGGGGCGTGCCGGACTTCCGGGTCCTGCAGGACCGCATCCACACCCGCAAGGCCACGACCGCGCTGCGGCTCGCCGCGCGCATCCCCGCGACGTTCATGGTCTTCGACCTGCTCCGGCTCGACGGCACCGACCTCACCGACCAGCCCCTCGAGCGGCGCCGCGAGCTGCTGCGCGACCTCGAGCTGGGCGGGACCTGGCAGGTGCCCGACTCCTACGACGACGGGCAGATGCTCCACGACGCCACGCTGCAGCAGGGGCTGGAGGGCATCGTCAGCAAGCGCCGCACCTCCCGCTACGTCCTCGACCAGCGCTCCCCGCACTGGGTCAAGCTCGCGCACCGCCATCGGCAGTCCTACGTCGTCGGTGGCTGGCGGCCCCAGGAGGGCACGACCGACCGGCTCGCGGCGGTGCTCGTGGGAGAGCCGACGCCCGACGGGCTGCTCTACCGCGGCCGGGTCGGCAGCGGCATCGGCGGCAAGCAGGGGCGCCTGCTCAGCGACCTGCTGGCGCCGCTGGCCACCGGCGCCAGTCCCTTCGCCGACGAGGTGCCGCGCCTCGACGCCCTCGGCACCCGCTGGGTCGAGCCCACCGTCGTCGTCGACGTCGACACCCACGGCCTGGGCTACTCCCGGTTGCGCCAGCCGTCCTTCCAGGGCGTGCGCACCGACGTGAGGGCGGAGGACCTGTGAGTCCGGCGAAGAAGCCGGCCTACGACAAGCAGGAGGTCCTCGTCGACGTCGAGGGCCGCACCCTCAAGATCAGCAGCCTCGACAAGGTGCTCTTCCCGCGCACGGGCACGACCAAGGCCGAGGTGCTGAGCTACTACGCGCAGATCGCGCCGGTGCTCCTGCCGCACCTCAAGGACCGGGCGGTGACCCGGATCCGGTGGCCGCACGGTGTGGGCGACATGAGCTTCTTCGAGAAGAACGCCCCGGCCGGCACGCCCTCGTGGGTGCGCACGGTCACCGTCCCCACGACCGGCAGCCGCACCGGCACCGGCGACGGCACGCTCACCTTCCCGATCGTCGAGGACCTCGCCACGCTGACCTGGATGGTCAACCTCGCCGCGCTCGAGCTGCACGTGCACCAGTGGACGGTCGGTCGCAACGGCCGGCCCCGCAACGCCGACCGCATCGTCATCGACCTCGACCCCGGCGAGCCCGCCGGTCTCCACGAGTGCTGCCAGGTCGCGCTGCTGGCGCGCGACAAGCTGGCCGAGCGCGGCCTGACGGCCAAGCCGGTCACCAGCGGCAGCAAGGGCCTCCACCTCTACGCCGACCTTCCGCGCCGGCTGCCCAGCGACGACGCGACGGCACTGGCCAAGGAGGTCGCCGAGGAGCTCCAGGGCGAGCACGCCAGGCTGGTGACCGCGACCATGACCAAGGCCAAGCGCGGCGGCAAGGTCTTCCTCGACTGGTCGCAGAACGCCGGCTCCAAGACCACGATCTCGCCCTACTCCCTGCGCGGCAAGGAGAAGCCCTACGTCGCCGCGCCGGTCTCGTGGAGCGAGGTCGAGGAGGGCGCCGACGACCCGCTCGGTCTGGAGCAGCTGCGCTTCGACGAGGTGCTCGAGCGGGTCGCCGAGCAGGGCGACCTCTTCGCCTCCTGAGGGGCTGCCGACCGGCGTCCCGAGGGTGTTACCCAACCGTGGACCCGTCGTGGGCCCGTCGTTCCCGCGACGTGGCGGGCCGACTCGTAACGTCGTGGACACGCTCGTCGTTGGGCCCGCTGGGAGGTGTCATGAAGATCGCGATCACGCGCAAGCTCCTGCTGTCCGTCGCCTCGGTGCTGCTGGTGGCCGTCGTCGCCGCGCTCAGCGGCGTCCCGTGGAGCCAGGCCAGCGGCTCGGAGTCCGGGGTCGAGCTCGTCGCGCAGGACAACCGGGCGACGCTCACCGTGACGGGTATCCAGCCCGGCGACACGGTCGTGCGCTCCGTGACCATCCGCAACACCACCGCCTCAGCCGTGCGGGTCGCCTTCACCGAGCAGGGTGCGCCCGCCACCGCGCAGGGCGGGCAGCTGCGCCTGCGCATCGACAGCGAGGACCGACAGGTCTTCGCCGGCGGCTTTGGCGCCATGGCCGACCTCACCCAGGACACCGGGGAGCTCGCGCCCGGCGCGTCCGCTACCTTCCGGTTCACCGTGACGCTGTCCGAGGACGCGTCCTACCAGGCCCCCGGACAGGAGGTCGCGCAGGCGACCTACGCCTGGGTGCTGGTCCCCGTCACCTGACACGCACGCCCGCACCTCTCGGAAAGGAAGTGGTCGTGGAGATCGCCCCGGCACCGTCGCGACGCCGGCTCTCCGCGCGCGCCCGCGTGCTGCTGGCCCTGGGCATCGTCGGGCCCGTGACCCTGCTGGCGCTGCTGCCGACGATGTTCGGCCTCGAGCGCTACGTCGTGGCCGGCGACTCCATGAGCGGCGGCATCGAGCGCGGCTCGGTGGTCTTCGAGCGCCGGGTGCCGGTCGGTGACCTGCGCGTCGGTGACGTCATCACCTACGAGCGGCCGGAGTCCGCCGACTCCGAGGGTCTCGTCACCCACCGGATCGAGTGGATCGAGGGGGCCCGTCTCCAGACCCGCGGCGACGCCGAGGAGAGCCCGGATCCGTGGCTGGTGGCGCTCGACCGGCCCACGATGCCGCGGGTCGTGGTGACCATCCCCTACGTGGGATATCCCTTCATCGGGCCGATCGGGCCGTCGGTCTGGCTGCTGGTCCTGCTCGTGCCGGGCACGCTGCTGACCCTCCTGCTCGTCCAGGACGCTCGACGGGTGAGGACGGCCCCGACGCGGATGTCGCACCGAGTGGGCACGTCTGCGAGATAGCCGGACCTCGCTGCCCCTATGCTTCGTGGCGTGGCACACAGGGTTCTGGTCGTCGAGGACGAAGAGGACATCGCTATCCCTCTCGTCCGCACGTTGGAGCGCGAGGGCTACGACGTCCTGTGGGTCGACAGCGGCCAGCGCGCCCTCGACGAGCTCCAGGCCCGGTCGGCGGAGGTCGTCATCCTCGACCTGGGTCTGCCCGACATGGACGGCCTCGAGGTGTGCCGCAAGGCCCGCGACGGCGGCTACGAGGGCGCGATCATGATCGTCACGGCCCGTGCCGGTGAGCTCGACCGCGTGGTGGGGCTCGACTACGGCGCCGACGACTACCTCTCCAAGCCCTTCGGGCTCGCCGAGCTGCAGGCGCGCGTCCGCGCCCTCATCCGGCGTACGTCGGGTGCCGGCGGCCACGGCGACGAGGACGACGGCGCCCTGCGCATCGACGTGGCCGCTCGCCGGGTCTACGCCGGTGAGGACGAGGTGCCTCTCACGGGCAAGGAGTTCGACGTCCTCAGCATCCTGGCCGCCCACCGCGACAAGGTGGTGTCCCGCGGCCGGCTGATGGCCGACGTCTGGGACGAGAACTGGTACGGCTCGACCAAGACGCTCGACGTGACGATCGGTCGTCTTCGCCAGAAGCTCGAGAGCGTCGGAGTCTCGGAGCGGGTGGTTGCAGTTCGAGGCGTGGGTTTCCGCCTCGAGGGCAGCCCCTCCGATGCGTGAGCGGCTGACGCTCAGCTTCGTCCTCGTCACGCTCGGCCTGCTGCTGGTGGCCGGGCTGGTGCGCTCGGTGACCCTCAACGGGATGCAGCGCGAGCGCGAGGGCGAGCACATCTTCCGCGAGGCGACGACCCTCGCCGCGGTGGTCGAGGCGCGCCAGGAGCAGCGGGAGCCGATCGACGCGGCGTTCCTCAACGACTACGTCGGCGTCGACACCGCGATCCGCTACGACACCGACACCGACACCGCCGGCGACGCGGTCGAGGTGCGGGGACCCGACTACGAGCCCGGCGACGGGGAGATCTCCTCGACGGTCACGCTCGACGGCGGCGAGCTGACCGTGCGCCAGTCGGAGGACGCGATCGGAGGTGTCTTCCGCGAGGAGGTCTGGTCCCTGGTCGTGCTGTTCCTGCTGATCGGGGTGGTCTCGGCGCTGATCGGCTTCGTCATCGCACGCACGCTCGCCGAGCCCTTCCAGCGCCTCGCTGTGGCCGCGAGCGCTCTGGGTCGCGGCCGCTTCGACCTCGACCTGCCGGAGACCCGGGTGCCCGAGGCCCAGGCGATCTCCGAGGCGCTGCGCGCCAGCGCCGTCGCGCTGCGCGACCGGCTCGAGCGCGAGCAGGCGTTCTCCATGCACGCCTCGCACGTCCTGCGCACACCGCTGACCAGCCTCCGCCTCCAGCTCGAGGAGCTGGCCCTGGACACCGAGCTCTCGGAGTCGACCCGCGCCGCCGCCGTGCGAGGCATGTCGGCCGTCGACGAGGTCAACGAGGTCGCCGGGGAGCTGGTGAGCCTGTCGCGCCAGGGGCTGATCGGCGGCGAGCAGGTGCCGTTGCGCGACCTCGCGACCGCGTCCGCGCAGGTCTGGGCCGACGAGCTCGCGGGTCTCGGCCGTGGACTGACCGCGGCGGTGGAGGGCGATCTCGAGCTCACCTTCACCCCCGGCCCCATCGAGCAGATCCTCGACCTGCTGCTGCGCCACGTCGTACGCCAGGGCGCCGGCGACGCACGGCTGGTCTTCGAGGGCGACGCCCGGGGCCACCTCCGCGTCGTCGTCACCGCCGCGCGGACCACCTCGTCGCGCGAGGAGAGCCTCGTCGAGGAGGCGCGCGCGGTCGTCGAGGCGCTCGGCGGGCGGCTCCAGTCCGATGCGGCCGACGGTGCGGACATCGACGTCTCGGTGCTGCTGCCGCGACGCTAGCGCGCGATGAAGGCGCTGATCGCGTCGTTGACGACGGCCGGCTGCTCGAGCTGGAGGAAGTGGCCGGCGTCGGCGACCACCCGGATCTCCGCGCCGTCAGGCAGCCGGGTCGCGGCACGCTCCGCGATCGCCGCCTGCAGGCAGCCGTCGTCGGCGCCGTGCAGGTTGAGGCTCGGCACGGTCGGCATCGCGGTCCAGGTGCGGTGCCAGTCGGCGTAGGCCGCCGGCACCGCCCACACCCGCGGCACCGCGCGGTAGTAGCCGATCACGGCCGAGCGCTGCTCGGGCGTCCGCACGCTCGCCAGCAGGTGCTCGAGGTCCTCCGTCGCGTCGTAGCCCGGCGACCACGCCGCCCACAGGTGACGCACCAGCCGCTCGAAGCTCCGCTCGGGCAGGAGCGGCAGCTGGTTGAAGAGGGTGTACCAGCTCAGCCGCAGCTGCTTCGGCGCCAGCCTCAGCGCGTGCGCACCCGTGAGGGCCGCGGACATCGCCGGGATGGGAGGCACGGCGAGGGTCACCACCGCGCGGTAGGGGTTGGCCTCGTGCGCCCCCACCCCGTTGGCCGTGATCGCGCCCCAGTCGTGCCCGACGAGCACGGCGCGCTCGTCGCCGCCGAGCACGTCGTGGAGGGCGGCGGCGTCGGCCATCAGCGCGCCCACCTGGAAGCACCGGTCGGCCGGCACCGCCGACGGGCCGTAGCCGCGCGTGAAGGGCGCGACGACCCGGTGCCCGCGCTCGGCGAGGTGCGGCCCGAGGTGCCGCCAGGTCCAGGCCGTGTCGGGGAAGCCGTGCAGGGCCACGACCAGGGGGCCGTCCGTGGGGCCCCACGCCAGGGCGCTGAGGCGCAGGTGGGGGAGGTGGAGCTCCAGGATCTCGGGACTCGGCGTACGCATGGGGTGAGTCTGCCCGCTGCCCGCCGCTCCTAGGCGGCGTCTGCCGCCGCCTGGAGCTCGGGGGGCACCTCGGAGGAGATCACCGAGGCGTGCCAGCGCGACTCGCGCCAGCCGTCGGGGGTCTGCTTCCAGATGATGGTGGCGACGCAGCTGAAGCGGGCGGTGTGCGGCCCGAGGGTGAGGGTCTGCTCGAACTCCAGCACCCCGTAGCCGAGGGGGCCGGCGTCGAGGGCGCGGTAGTCGACGATGGCCGAGTCGGTGGCCGCCCCCATCGTGTCGAGCGTCGCGAAGAGCGTGCGGAACCAGTCCTCCCACTCGGCTCGGTCGCGCACGGGTCGGGCCAGGCCCGAGGGGTCGATGTCCACGATGCCGAAGTCGTCGTCGCACAGGGCGGCGAGGGTGTCGAAGTCGTGGTCGCGCACGCAACGCAGCAGCGTCAGGGTCTCCTCGTAGAAGGGCTGGTCCCGGAACTGCTCGGGAGGGGCGTCGAGGAAGGAGGCGGCGGTCGTGGGTCCGGTGTCCGTGGTCATGGTGATCCTTCCGGGGTTGCTCCGCGGTCCCGGCGCGGGGTGCCGGGACCGCGGAGCGGTGGTGGTGGTGGAGGAGGGTCAGACCGTCGAGCCCTGACGGCCTTCCTGCGGGCTGGACAGGTCCGGCTCGCCGGGCTCGAGGTAGTTCTCGTCGCGCGACTTCGCCAGGGCGATGGCCAGGACCAGCAATCCGAAGAGAGGCTTGGCCAGGACGTCGGCGACCGAGTAGCCCACCTGGCGCAGGACCTCCGCGGTGACGGGGTCGTCGATGACCGCCGGCACGAAGTAGGCGATCGGGTACACCGTCCAGGTGACGACCAGGATCCAGCGCAGGGCGCTCAGGAGGCGGGTGACCCCCGGAGCCTGCCGACCCAGGGAGTTGCCCAGCTCCACGAAGAGCACGTAGAGGATGTAGATGAACGGCAGCGTCCCGACGATGCCCCAGACGACCTTCGCGGTGCTGTCGGGTGCCGCGAGCTCGCCGGGGTAGCCCGCGATGATCATGGCCAGCGCGGCGACGGTGAGGCGGACCAGCAGGCTGCGCGTCTTGCCCGAGTCGAGCTTGAGCACCACCACGAGCTCGGCCAGCAGCAGCGGGACCGTCAGCAGCCAGTCGACGTAGCGGTAGGCCTCGTTGAACGGGATGCCGTCCTGGACGTACTGCCCACCGGTGTAGGTGAAGGCCTCGACCCAGGAGTTGAAGATGCGCACGTAGTGGTAGAGCGCGATGCCGACCACGATCGTGGACAGCGTGATGGCCATGCGGTGACGGGGCGAGACGCGACCGCGCACCAGGATGAAGAAGAGCAGGGACGCCCCCATGGAGGCGATGACGAAGGAGAACGAGTTGTAGACCAGGTCGTACTGACCCTGGCTGAGCGTGAGGTCCACGTGTGACTCCTTTGGCTACGTGGTCGCCGCGACGCGCGGCGTCCCTTCAAAATTAGCAACGTTTAGTCCAAATTAGTAAGCATTAGTTGTAAATATTCCGCTGGACTAGAGTGCGGCCATGCCCACGGCACCTCCGGTCGACCTGCACGCTGCCGCCGCAGAGCTCGGGGTGCACTACCAGACCGCCTACCGGTGGGTGCGGACCGGACGTCTCCCGGCGGTCAAGGTGGCCGGTCGCTACCAGGTCGATCGCTCGGCCCTCGAGCGCTTCGCCCACGACCGTGCCGCGCCCTCCGCGGTGCCGACGCCCGGGCCCAGGCGCCTGAGCGGTCAGGCCGAGCGCATGCACGAGGCGCTCGTCGCCGGTGACGACACGACCGCTCGCCGGATCGCTCGCCGGCTCGACGAGGAGGGCGCCACGATCAGCGACGTGATCACCGAGGTCCTCAGCCCACCGCTGCAGCGCATCGGCCAGGCGTGGCGCGAGGGCGAGCTCTCGATCTGGGTCGAGCACCGGGCGACCGCGATCGTCGAGCGGATCCTCGGCGAGCTGACCCCGACCCCACGGGGGCGGCGCCGCGGCACGGTGGTCGTGGCTGCTGTCTCGGGCGACCTGCACGCCCTGCCCACCGCGATGGCGGCCGCCGCGCTGCGCGCCGACAACTGGCAGGTCGAGCACCTCGGGGCCGACGTCCCTCCCGAGGAGCTGGTGCACTTCTGTGCAGCCCACGACGTCTCGGTCGTCGCCCTCTCCCTCACCAACGTCGCCGTCGCCGATGTCGCCGAAGGGCTGGCCGCGACGCTCCGCGGTGCCGGCACGCCTGTGGTCCTGGGGGGTGCCGGGCGTAGCCTCGACGACTTGGTCGCCGAGGTGCGCGAGGCCGTCAGTCACTAGGTGCTGACAGCGGTCCGTCCGGGGTCGTGGCTGCCGAGCGACGCCGGCGCGGGTCGGCCCGCGCTCTTGCTCAGGTGTCCTTGCCGAGCAGCACCCGCAACCGCTCGTACTCCGCCTCGTCGGCCGCGCGCTGCTCCTCTGCGTTGAGTCCCGCGGTGCGGCGCGCGTCGGCGGCGACGGCCGCGACGTAGGACTCGACCCGGGCGCGGTGGGCAGCCTGGTAGTCCTCGGAGGTCGTCGGGTCGATGAAGTCCCAGGGGATGGTGACGTCGTCCTTGGTCCACTCGCCCATCGAGGGAAAGCTGCCGATGAAGCGGACGCCCTGGGTGGTGAAGAAGAGGTAGTAGGAGCCGTTGGCGTCGGTGCAGTCGAGACCGCCCGCCTGGCCCAGGTCGGCGTAGAGGCTGTTGACGAAGTCGCGCCAGCGGCGCTCCATCACGGTCGTCAGGAAGTCCGCCATCGTGTCGATGCGGGCGTCCAGCGCCGTCGCCATCGCGCGGGTCTCCGAGATGTAGTCGGAGCGGGGAGGGTGCTCGGCCATGGGCGTGAGTCTGCCTCACCCGTCACATCCGTGGTCCCTGTCCACAGATTGTCCCGGGGGTCTGGCGCACCCCTGAGAGCCTGACTTAGGTTCGGTCCGAGGAACCTGACTCGGGAAACGGGGACCGTCGTGGCGATGACGCATGCGGAGACGCTCGACCAGCACCAGGCGCTGGTCGACCACCTCGACGAGCGCGTGCGCGCCCTCGTGCGCGGCGAGGGAGTCGACCCGCAGCGTGACGCGACCGTCGTACGACGCATCGCCGAAGGCGTCGTCCGCGAGCACGACGAGCGCAGCCTGACCGGCCAGGTCGCGCCGGTGCCCGACGTCGGCTCGATGGTGGGCGAGCTGGTCGCCCGGGTCTCCGGCTTCGGCCCGCTCCAGCCGTTCCTCGACGACCCGACCGTGGAGGAGATCTGGATCAACGACCCGTCGCGGGTCTTCGTCGCCCGGCACGGCCGTCACGAGCTGACCAACCTGATCCTCACCCCAGCCCAGGTCACCGAGCTGGTCGAGCGGATGCTCAAGTCGAGCGGTCGCCGCATCGATGTCTCGCAGCCGTTCGTCGACGCGATGCTGCCCGAGGGGCACCGGCTCCACGTGGTGCTGGAGGGCATCTCGAGAGGATTCTCGGCCGTCAAGACCGCAGTGTCTAAAACCACTGCTAGTCTTGGGTGGCATGGGACAGCAGCGCGGGATCCCTCAGGCGCCTGCGATCTACGCCAGGATCAGCCTCGACCGCACGGGGCAAGCTCTCGGGGTTCAACGGCAGGTCGAGGAGTGTCGCGAACGATGTCGATCGCTCGGCTGGCCCGAGCCCAAAATCTACTCGGATAACGACATCTCGGCCCGAAGCGGCAAGCGCCGTCCAAGCTTCGAGCGGCTCCTCCTTGACGTTCAGTCTGGGTACGTCGACGGCATCCTCGCGTGGCACCTCGACCGCGTGCTCCGACGAGTAGTGGACCTGGAGCGAGTCCTAGACGCAATTGAGTCTCAAAGATCAGCCATTCCGGTGGTCTTCCTACAGGCTGGGGAGATCGACCTCACGACACCTTCGGGACGCCTGCTTGCCCGCATTCTCGCCGCAGTCGCCGCCAACGAGGGTGACGTGAAGTCTGCTCGACTCTCCGCACAGAGGGCGCAGGCAGCTCAGTCGGGTCAAGCTCATGGGCCACTCGGGTACGGCTACGACGATCTGCGCCGGATTATTCCGGAGGAAGCAGAGGTCATTCGAGAGGTCGCACAGCGGGTAATTGAGGGTGGCACGCTGTACTCGATCGCGTCCGACCTAAACGATCGGAGAGTTCCCACGCCTGGAAGCGGACGATGGGACGCTAGGCGCGTCGGCCGAGCGGTCGAGCACAATCAACGACCAGAGGTCACGGCAGTCATCGACGCCACCCGCGGAGACGCTGCGATCGCTCCAGCCGTTCTCGCGCGGATTCTTCGAAATGCTGGTGGGTCATCCAGCACTTGCACTGCGGCCTGGGTTCGCGACCAGATGTGGGCAGAGCATGTGATGTCCGATGACCATGGCTTGGACGATTCGACCATAGCCAAACTCCTCGCTGCTGCTGGCATCCCTCCTGATCGGTCGTACTGGCGAGCTGCAAACGTGAGGGCAATGGTTCGGCGCGGATCCCTTTGCGGATGGCGTGAGTTCAGTCCGGGCCAGCGAGGAGGCTATGGAGCGCTGACCTCGCAGGGTGATTGGACCCCGATCCTGTCAAAGGAGACGATCGAGGACATTCGGCGAGTCACTGATCGGCCTCGCTCGCGACGAGGCCGAGAGCCGAAGTACCTGTTGGCGGCAATCCTGAAGTGCGGGAGATGCGGGTCCAGCTTGGCCGGCTCCCCGACTGCCGGCGGCGGCTTCCGCTATGCCTGTTCCAAACAGCCCGGGCGACCCGAAACCTGCGGCGGCTTGACAATCACAGGTCCTCAGACCGACGAGATCGTTTCGATGGCGATCATTGACGCAGTCGCCGAGGCCAAGGTGCGCACGGGCGCGCTCAAGCGCAGTAACGGCAGCAGCTCCGCTGTTGTCAGCGCCGAGAAGGAACTTGTCGAACTTGGTCGCTTGAGGAGGCACTACGGACTTGAGTTCGCAGCCGACCGGCTGCATCAGGAGGAGTGGGACGCGCTTAGGGAGGGGTGGGCGATCCGCCAGCGCGCCGCCGAACGGGTGCTCGGCCAATGGGCACCAAACCTCCAAGCGGTGCTGTCGGACGTCCCGAAGAAACGTCCTGACATCGAGAAGTGGTGGCAAGAGGCGACGGTACGGCGCAAAAGGGAACTTCTTCAGGTTCTAGTGGAACGCATCGAGATCGCACCGAGAACTAGGTCTAGCAATCGTTTCGATCCCTCTCGAATCGGTGAGCCCATCTGGCGGGCCTAGGCAGCCGGCAGTCCCTGCGGATGAGACTGGGCGTCTCCGGTAGCCATGATCTCGGCGATTCGGTTTAGGACGGCGGCGTTTACGATCACAGGGGGCTTACCTTGCTTGATCCGCGCTTCTCTGGCACGGCGCGAGTACGCGTCGGCCATCTCGCCGATCAAGCACTCCCGCGATGCGCAGATGCTGGCGGCATCGTTGCGGTGATGTTGATCGTTCACGGCTGACCCCCTGCGACCGAAGATGGCGTCTGGTCACCTAGGGCGAGAGGGAGCGCCGGTGCGATCACTCTCCTTGGAGCAGGTCAATCTCGCGAGACTGGTGGGTGGCGTCTCGGCGCAGCGAATCGAAGACACGGCAGGTCGTTCAACGGCTGCGTTCGACGCGGCTTTCAACGTCCATCGCTGGACCCGACTGCTGGCGGATTCCAATGCCTCCGCCACAGGTCTCGGGAGCTGGACCATCCGCCTCGCGTGAATGTCGGCGGGGGAGACCCAGACGACGTCGCCGGTGGCGTCGGGTGTGGCCAAACCAGCCTCGATGTCGTTGTGGGCTCGGTGGGAGAGCGCGCGTGCGCGGCCGACGAGTTCGGGCTGGTTTGCCTTCTGAGCGAGGACGTCGGCGAGCTCCGGGGCGCTCTCGATCGCGGTCAGGGTCGCGGTCAGGGCGCGCTCGAGGCCGGGGTGCTGGGCGATGATGTGTGGGGGGAACGTGGTGATGGCGTCGTGGGTGAGTTCGCGGTAGGCGGCGCGCAGCTCGGCCGAGGCGCGGAGCAGGTCGGGGTTGGGCCGGTCGGTGGGCGCGGGAAGGTCGTCCCATCGGCTCGCCAGGTTGTTCCAGGCGCGGCCGAGCGCGTCGAGTGATGAGGTGAGTCGGTCTGTCGGCAGGTCGCCGGCGGCGTAGGTCATGGCTAGGCGGTTGTGTGAGTCGGCGTCGACGAGGAGGAGCGCGACGCCGGCGATGAGGGCTTGGGTGCGGCTCACGATGACGTTGTCGGTGGCCGACGTGCGGGCGGCAAGGCTGCGGTGGGCCTGGATGTCCCAGCCGGCCAGTGCCCGCGGGATGCGGTCGTGGTCGGCCGCCGGTGGGCGCGCTTCGCCGGCGACATCGGCGGCGAACTCGCCGGCAAGGTACCTCCCGGCGATCGCCTCCGCTGTGGCGAATCGGCCCACCCACGTTGCGGTCGGTGCGACGACGTACGGGGAGTGGACCGTGGACAGGGAGACCTTGCGGCCGGCCTGACGGGCCTCGCGGTACCGGTCGCGACCGTGAGCGTGCAGAGCGACGCTGCCGGCGTGCGCGGCTACGTAGAGCGCGTGCATGGTCCTGGACCGGGCTGCCTGCAGGTCTTGGCGTAGCGCGGCGCCGTGCCCGTAGATCTCGGGGCCGTAGCGGCGGACCAGGCTGCCTGCGGCCTGCAGCGTCTCGGCCATGTGCGCCAGGCGGGGATCGGGGGCTCCGCGGCCGGGCCACCCGGCGGCCAGGCTGTTGTCGATGTTGGCGGCGTGGGCGACCAGGCGCTTCACGGGCCGGTCGTGCAGTTCGTCGGCGTAGTTGGTGCGGGGGAGGGCCGTCCAGAGCTCGCCGGCGGCCGCGACGAGGGCCGGCCAGCCCCGTACCAGGCCGCCGGCGTTGTCCCCGTCGACGTCGAGCAGCAACAACCGCGCCTGGTGGTCGACATCGGCGAGCATCTCGCCCACGGTGCGGATGTCGCCGGTCGTGAAGGGGATGGTGTCGACGTCGAACAGCTCCGCCGCGACAGCAGCGAACTCAACGTGGCCGGCTCCGGCCGTTGCCGGGGTTGGTGGTCGCAGGTCAGCAGTCAAGGTGCTGGGCCTCTCGGAGCAGGTCGCACAGGTCGACCACCAGTTGAGAGCCGTGCACCAGGTCGGCGCGCCAGAGAGGCAGCGGCCGGCTCAGCTCCTCCACTTCGGCGAGCAGTTGTACCGCGGTGCGCACGTCGACCGCGTCGACGTCGAGCTCGAGATCCGTGTCGGCGTCGCTGAGGTCGTCGGGTAGCAGCAGCTGCGTCTGGCCGTGGGCCAGGTAGATGCCGAGGCCGAGGGAGTGCAGGGGTGATGCTGGCCCTTCCTCATCCGCGCGGGTCCAGACGGTCCTGGCGGCCTGGTGGAGCAGCTGAGCCATCGAGTCCAGGCGACGCCGGACCTCCTCTGCCGTCTCAGCCGGGGTCCTGTCGGAGCCGTGCTCGAGGACCTGGCTCGTCGAGGGGTCGGTGCTGTGGTTCACGGCCGTTCCTCCGGATCTCGTAGTGATCGGCGGCCCGGACGAGCCGCCGTCCTCATCAAGCCATGTCGGGAGGCACCGGCGCCGGCCCGCAAGTCGGGGCTGTGGATAACCGGGGTGATGTCGGTGGCTGGGCACAAACTGGTCACGGTCGCCTAGGTCGCGCCGAGGTCGTCGAACGATCATCGACACGCTAAGTCGGCCAACTAGCACTAGTGGCGGCATGCCGCAGGCGACAGGAGGCTGATGGTGATGAAGATCCCGATGACGGTGTTGAAGGCGACGACGTTCTGGCCGGCCGCGCTGGTGAGCTTCGTGCTGTTCATGGTCGTCCTGGCGCTCGCGCCACCGTTCCTGTCGCTGCCGCTGGTCCTGGCGGCCATGACCCTGCTGGTGGTGCTGGCCACTGGTCGACTCGAGGAGCCGACGGTCGAGCTGATGACCGGCGCCCGGACTGCGACCGTGGGGGAGCAGCAGGTAATGGCCAGCGTCGTCGACGGCCTGGGTCGGGTCGGGATTACCGAGCTGGAGCTGCTGGTGCGCCGTCGCCAGTGTGCCTCGACGCCGGCTGTGACGGTGCTCGGCCGACGCTCGCTTGTGCTGACGCCGGGGCTGGTCGAGGCCGTGTGCCGCGGCTGGGTGGCCACCGAGGAGGTCGTGGCGCTCGTCGTCCAGGCTGTCGCGGTGCGGCGGGCGCGCCGGCCCCGCGCCGAGCTCGCGGGCCTGGTGGCCACGGGCCCGTGGCGCGCGGTAGTCATGGTCTTCCGCGGGGTGGGTGCGGCGTTCGCCTGGCTTCCGTTCATGGGTATCGCCTGGGCGCTGCGCGGTGTGGTCGCGGTGATCTGTGTGCTGCAGTCGGTCGTCGAGGGACGAGTAGCTGTCGGCCTGTTGGGCGGCGCCGTGATCGCCCTGACCTACCTGGTGCCGGCGGCCGGCCGGGCCCTGCAGGCGCGCACCGAGGCGATCGGGGACCAGTTCGTGGTGGACCAGGGCCTGGGTGGCGTGCTGGCGCGGTTCCTGACCCGCTACGGCCACCCGACCACGGTCGAGCGGCTTCGCCACCTCGAGCAGCAGCCACCTCCGCCCGTGCCCAGCCCGTCGACGCTGCTGGCGACGCAGCTCATGCCCCTGACGTCGTTCTCGCTGAACTGATCGGAGCAGAAACCATGACGACGACGAGCGCACCGTCCTCGGCGCTGCCCGCAGAGCTCCGCGCGAGCATGGAGCCTGCCTGGTGCGAGGTCCCTCGTCTGGTCTGGGTTGCAGCCCGCGCCTACGCCCCCGCCGCGCTGCCTGGCGCCGTCGCGGTTGCCGCCAGCGTCTGCGCGATCGTCGTGTGGCTGCCCTCCCTGGTGAGTCTGCGTGCCGCCCGCCAGTTGGTCGCGCTGGACGGACACGCACTGGTCGCCCTCGAGCGTGCAGACCGTCGCCGCGGGATTGCCGAGCTGTGGTGGCCCGCGCTCGTCGGCCTCGCCGCGATCGCACTCGTGGTACTCGCCTGGGGAGCCCTCGCCACCGGCTGCGCGGTCGGGGCCTTACACCTGGGGCTCGGCGCCGAGGCCAGCGCCGCGGTGGCCGCCGCGATCATGGCCATCCCCACGGTGATCGGGGCGCTGGTCGTGGCGCCGGTGTGGTCCGCCGGCTCTGCGCGCCGAATGCGCGCGCTGACGTCGTGGCTCGGTGCCGAACACCCCAGCACGCCGGTGTGGAAGCTCGGGGCTCTTGCTGCTTGGCCTCAGCGATCCGGACATGGGACGGCGTTGTTGGACCAGCTGCTGACTCGACGCGGTGGAGTGGTCGGCGAGAGCTTCGTCGTCGCGTGGCCGCGCAGCACCGAGCTTCGGGCCTGGTACCGCCGACGGTTCGGTATGCGCGAGCATGCCGATGGTGGGCTCTACCTGCCGCCTCGCGGGCGGGTCTGACGCCGGTGAGTGGCTACTCGTCGTCTCCGTGGTCGTGTCGGTCGGGGACGCCCGAGGTCGAGTAGTGAACGCAGCCGCAGCCGTCGCCGGCGTGCGGCTGGTGGTTCATGCAAGGCAGGCCGGAGAGCGTGTGGGAGCACTCCACCCACCTCGTGCGCGGCCGGCTATGCCGGCCGGTCGTCCGAGTGCTCGCGACCGGAGACGACACCGTGGGAACGGGAGCTGGGGCAGCTGTGGTCAGCATGGTCGGCTCTTAGCGGCGCGGGCCGCCGCGGCGGCGCCGGTCGGCGGAAGCGGGCTGCTGCTGGTGGTAGGCGGCGGTGTCGGTGTAGTCGTGCTGCCGCCCGGAGCGACGCACCTCGGCGATCTCGGCGTCGGGAGAGCGGTTCTCGTCCAGGGCGGCGGATTGCTCCGCGGCCGCCTTACCGGCGCGGATCTCCTCCGTGCGCCGTCGCGCCTGTTCCTCGAGCTCGGCTTCGTGTCGAGCTGCGTCGTCGCTCATGATCTTCTGCCCTTCGTGTCTGGAGTTGTGACGGCCGCCTGGTTGCGCCCGCCTGGTTACGCCTGCCGTTGTTGGTCGCCTAGGTCCCGCGGGGCGGTGGGAGCGATCACGTGGCAAGACACTGACCAGAGAGTCTTGTGTGCTGCTCAGCAGGCGCCCCACAGTCCCAAGGCTTCGTCCTGGGCGTCTTGAGCCGCTATCTGGTGCTCGGAGGCCCGCACGACGCTCCAGCCGATGTCGAGGCCTACCCGCGACTCACGGGAGCCGTGGCGGTGGAACGCCTACTGCGCCCCCACGATGGACTCCGCCAGCACGTGAGCCGACGACGGAAAGCTTCTGGACCAGTTGACCGATGCGCGGCCGCCGACGCCGCTGGGCGGCGGCATTGCTGAGGCAGTGCTTCGTCGACGAGCCCGGCCCAGCCTGCCGCCGCACGGACCCGGTGACAGCCAGTCGGCCGACGCACCCACCCAAGACCGGTGCGGGGCAGCAGCCGGATAGCCGGCCGAGGCTGGGTCGTAGCGGGGTCTCAGTGGTCGGGGCCTGGCGCCTGGCACCGCGCCGTGGGCGCTCCTGACACGTGGTCTGGTCCGTGAGCGCTGAGCCGGCGCCGGGCGGCGTCGTCAGGGCTCTGCCCTGGGGTGGTCTCGTCGACGTCGATCCCGTTGAGCAGCTCGCGTCGATCGCGGGGCCGCGCGGCGGGTTCGTCGGCTACGTCGAGGGCGGATGCCAGGTCGCCGACGTCTGTGGTGAGGACCTGCTCGAGGAGCGAGGTGATGCTCTCGGTGGTGCCGTCGCAGTCGGCCACCAGGCGGCTGGCCAGCTCGTCGAGGGCCTGCTCGCCGCGCGCGGTGAAGGTGACCACGCCAGTCATCACGGCAGTGGCAGCTTCAGGTGGCGGATGACTTGCCGGGGAAGTGCTCATCAGAGGTCCACCTCGGTTCGTCTTGGTGCAGGGTCGTGGTCACCTAGGGGCCGGAGCTCGTCTTCGGCGATCACTGATGGCGCTCGAGGTTCCTAGCCTCGCTGGTCGACGTTGCCCCGGGCACGGCTCTTCCGCGCGGCTGGTGTGAGGTTTCGCTGTCGTAGGTTCACGCACATGGCTCGCAGAGTGGTGGTGCAGCTGGTCGACGACCTCGATGGACGCGACATCGAGGACGGCACGTGGTGCACCGTGAAGTTCTCCCTCGACCAGGTCGGTTTCGAGATCGACCTCAGCGTTCAGCACCCGTGACGAACTGCGCGCGGTGCTTCAGCCCTTCATCGCCCGAGCCAGGAAGGTGCGTGCGCCGAGGGCTCGCCGACGCTGCAAGTAGCACCGAGGCGCTATCCGTTGATCTCGGCCCTGGTTGTCGCCTTCGCCTGCGCGTTTCGGTGGCAGGCGTCGATGATCTGGGCCAGCCGCGAGCAGAAGGCTGCGATCCACAGCGTCGACGGGCCGGCTGAGGTGACGGCCGTGGAACTCGGTGTTCCCGCAGGTGTTGCCGCTCGCGTCACTGCGGGGTCATTGCGGGCCGTCCTTGTCCGGGTCAACGTCCACGTCATCGACGGGCAGGTCTTGACTAGGTCCGAGCTCGCGGGGTGGCGCGGTCGCCTCCAATGGGTGCGTCCCCCCGAGCCGCTGGACCTGCAGGGGGACGCCGGCACGGATGTCGTCCCAG
>NZ_CALRWD010000073.1:0-25273 GCF_943371775.1 Nocardioides psychrotolerans | reverse complement strand
TGCTGCGGAAGCCGACCCAGTCGCGGCCGAAGGCGGCCACGCCGCTGGCGACCGACACGTCACGGTCAGCGTCCACGACGCGGGCGACCGTCTGGTCGCCGACCTCCTCGAGACGCACCTCGAGGTCAACCGCGGCCGCGCCACGCAGGGCGCGCGCGGCCAGCGACACGGAGGTGACCTGGAAGACGGTGTCGGCGTCGGTGCTCTCGGGGACCCAGCCGCGCTCCTCGAAGAGCGCGCACTCGGCCGAGCCGGGCAGCACGGCCGCGATGGGCCGCTGGTCGTTGCTGTCGTAGAAGGCGACGACCCGGTCGTAGGTCTCGTCGTCGGGGAGTCCCGACGGACCGAACGCGAGCACGGAGTTGGCCCTGCGCGCGGTCGCGGTGGGGGAGCGGCGCAGGACCCAGTCGCCGAGCGGCTCGGTCTCGAGGTCGGCGAAGAGCGCGAAGCCGAGCACCTGGGCGTCGTGGGCCGGCACGCGGTCGCGCACGGAGGGCCGTTGCGGCACCGGCTTGCCCGACACGATGTCGCTGATCGCGATCGCCACCGGGGCGCCCACCGCCGGCTGGACGACGCACACCCCGTCCCCCCACGCGACACAGGTGCCGAGCAGGTCGGTCAGCGCCGGACCGCCGGTGGGACCCGTCTCGCCGCGGACGACTCGTCGTACGACGACGCGCTGGCCGACGACGTGGGGTCCCAGACGGTGCTGGCCGACCCCGACATCGCCCACATGGTGGGGTTCCTGCACTCCGGGCACGCGGTGATACTAGGCTGAGCCTGCTCTCAGGGATTGCCCCGATCTACTGTCCTCAGGAGGACCCGGTGACCTACGTCATCTCCCAGCCGTGCGTCGACCTCAAGGACCGCGCGTGCGTCGACGAGTGTCCTGTCGACTGCATCTACGAGGGCAAGCGGATGCTCTACATCCACCCCGACGAGTGCGTCGACTGCGGTGCGTGCGAGCCGGTCTGCCCCGTCGAGGCGATCTTCTACGAGGACGACGTGCCGGAGCAGTGGAAGGACTACTACACCGCCAACGTCGGGTTCTTCGAGGACCTCGGCTCGCCCGGTGGCGCGGCCAAGATGGGTGAGATCGACAAGGACCACCCGATCGTCGCCGCGCTCGAGCCGCAAGAGCACGACGAGTGACCCGGGGAGTCCGGACGACGGTCTCCTCGAGGCTCCCGGACTTCCCCTGGGACCACCTGACGTCGTACGCCGCGCAGGCGCGCGAGCACGCTGACGGCATCGTTGACCTCTCGGTCGGCACTCCCGTCGACCCCACCCCCGCCGTCGTCCAGGACGCGCTGCGGGCGGCGGCCGACTCTCCGGGCTACCCGCTCACGATCGGCCTGGTCGAGACCCGTCAGGCCGCCATCGACTGGCTGGCCCGACGTCACGGCGTCACGGGCCTCGGGCTCGACGGCGTGCTGCCGGTGATCGGCTCCAAGGAGCTGATCGGCTCCATGGCCGGCCACCTGGGCATCGGCGCCGGAGACCTCATCGCCTACCCCGCACTGGCCTACCCGACCTACGAGGTCGGCGCGGCGTTGGTCGGCGCCCGCGCCGTGGCCACCGACTCGCTGACCTCGCTCGGTCCCGAGACCCCGGCGCTGCTCTGGCTCAACTCGCCGTCCAACCCCAGCGGTCGGGTGCTGCCGGTCGAGCACCTCAAGAAGGTCGTCGACTGGTGCCGCGAGCGCGGCACGATCCTGGTCTCCGACGAGTGCTACCTCGAGTGCGCGTGGGAGGCATCGCCCGTCTCCGTGCTCCACCCCTCGGTGTCGGGTGGCTCGCACGAGGGCATCCTCTCGGTCCACTCGCTCTCCAAGCGCTCCAACCTCGCGGGCTACCGCTGCGCCTTCGTCGCCGGTGACCCGGCGCTCGTCGGCGAGCTGCTCGCCGTACGCAAGAACCTCGGCCTGCAGATGCCCGGCCCCCAGCAGCGCGCGATGATCGCGGCGCTCGACGACGACGAGCACGTCGCCGTCCAGCACGCGACGTACGCCGCTCGCCGGGTCTCGCTGCGCACGGCCCTGGAGGGCGCGGGGTTCCGCATCGAGCACTCGGAGGCCTCGCTCTATCTCTGGGCGACCCGCGACGAGGACTGCTGGTCGACGGTCTCGTGGCTGGCGGAGCGGGGGATCCTCGTGGCGCCCGGCTCGTTCTACGGCACGGCCGGCTCGCGGCACGTCCGCGTCGCCTTCACCGCCACCGACGAGCGGGTGGCCGCCGCGGTCGCGCGCCTGGCCTGAGCGGTCTAGTCGAAGACGTCCACGTGCACGTGGTCGCGGTGCTCCAGGATCTGTCGGTCACCCGCGCGATCGGGGGCGTCGTAGTCACGCCAGCCCTGGTCGCTCCTGCTCGCCGTCCAGATCCGGTCGTCGAAGATGAGGGTCTTGATGTCGAGCCGGTCTGCCTGCGCCATCAGGTAGTGCGCGACCGCCCAGCCGCTCTTCTTGCTGTCGGCGTTGATCGGGCGGAAGAAGATGTCGACCGCGCGGCCCTCGTAGTGCGCCGATCCCTCGATGTGGCCGCTGCTCACACCACCGGGCGCGAAACCACCGAGCGCCAGGTCGCCGAAAATCCCGAGCGCCTCGCGTCGTACGACGTCGGCGCGCTCGGTCAGACCGGACTCGAGCAGCGCGGCGTCGGCCGCGTCCGCGTCGTCGTCGATCTCGCAGCTGAACGCCTCGGGGGAGTTGCCGGTCAGGGCCGAGGCGATCGTGCGCGCGTCGAGCTCGTGGTCGGCGTAGGCATCCGGGAAGCCCGAGCGCTGCACCTCCTGCGCGGCCACCGTGATCTCGAGGCCTTCGTAGCCGTCCACCTCGGCGAGCGCGTCGTAGAACGCGTTGGTCGCATAGACCGGGTCGAGCACCTGCTCCTCGCTGCCCCAGCCCTGGGAGGGGCGCTGCTGGAAGAGGCCGAGCGAGTCGCGGTCGCCGTAGTCGATGTTGTAGAGGTCGGACTCCTGGTAGGCCGTCGCCAAGGCGATCGACGCCGCCCGCGCCGGCAGGCCCCGACGGATCGAGATGGCGGTGATGAGGGCGGCGTTCTCCGCCTGCTCGAGCGTGAGGTCGACGCTGTGCCCGTCGACGGTCGCGGTGCACTCGTCGGAGGCCGGGCTCAGGGGGCCGGTGCCCGTGAGCACGCCATAGCCCACCGCGGCGACCACGGCCACCGCCGCGGCGCCGATGATCGCGGTGCCCGCTCCCTTTCGCATGGGTCCATTGTCCAGACCGGTGCTGAACGTTGGCTGAGGAGGCTCGGTCACGTCGGTCTGATCGACTGGCCAGCTCTCGCAGGGGCTCCCGATCAGCGCGAAAGATTCTTTGGGCAGTTTCCCCAATATGGGCATTTCGACCCCGTTCTGGGGGGTTCGGTGTCGGTGGTCCCTGCTGGGATGGAGGCATGACCAGGAGCGGGCAGCACCTCGATCGGGACCACCCGATCAGTGCCGTGCTCGCACGCCTCGAGGCCGACCTGGCCTCGGTGGGGCAGGCGCCGGCGTGGTCGCTGTCGGGGCAGGAGACACGTGCTGCGCTGCTCGCGCTCACCAGGATCCAGTCCCGCCTGACGGGGATGGAGGTCAAGGTCACCGCTCATGCGCACCGGATCGGCGCTGCCGATGCGGTGGGCGCGACGTCGATCGCCGCCTGGTTGGCTCACGAGACCCGGATGACCGGCGCCCAGGCGCACCGGATGGTCAAGCACGCGGTGGCCGTCGACGAGCGGCACGCACGCGTCGAGGAGGGCCTGGTCGCGGGTGACCTGCGACCGGACCAGGCCCGGGTCATCGTGGAGGCGGTCGACGCCCTGCCCGCGGAGGTCGAGTCGGCGGTGGTGGACCAGGCGCGGGCGCACCTGCTCGCGGAGGCCGCGCACCACGACGCGAAGGCGCTGCGGATCCTGGGCAAGCGGGTGCTGGACGTCGTGGCCCCCGAGGTCGGCGAGGCGCAGCTCGCGAAGGAGCTCGACGCCGAGGAGCACGCGGCGGAGGCGGCGCAGAGGTTGACCATGTCGGACGACGGGCACGGCCGGACGCATGGTCGGTTCACGTTGCCCACGTGGAAGGCCGACCTGATGCGCAAGGTCCTGCAGGCTCTGGCCTCACCTCGACACGGCGGCCTGGGTGCGACACCCGAGGGCATGGGGAAGGCCTTCGGGGAGTTCATCGAGCGCTTTCCGACCGACCGGGTCCCCGACTCCGGGGGCGTCCCGGCCACGGTCGTCGTCACCATGAGCCACGAGACGTTGATGGGTGGCCTGAGGGCAGCCCAGCTCGACACCGGCACGCTGATCAGCCCCGGGCTGGCCCGCCAGCTCGCCTGCAGGGCAGGTGTCATCCCGGTCGTGCTCGGCGGGGAGTCACAGGTCCTCGACGTCGGGCGCAAGCGCCGCCTGCACTCCGAGACCCAGCGCCTCGCGCTGGCTGCGCGGGACCGCGGGTGCACCGCCATCGGGTGCGACCGACCCCCGGCGTGGTGCGAGGCGCATCACGACACGCCCTGGTCACGGGGCGGCGGGACCTCGGTCGACGATGGTCGGCTGCTGTGCTCGCGACACCATCACCTGGCGCACCATCCGTCCTACGAGATGACGCACCACCCGGGCCGGAAGGTCTCGTTCACCCGGCGGGAGTGAGGGGCAGGTGGCCGGGGGTGCGAGCTGAGGGGGCGGCGGGGAACAGTGCGGTTGATCGCACGTGCTGGCGCGTGCGATCCACCGCACTGTCAGCGGTAGCCCACCAGTGTCGGGGTGGCTTCGACGACCTCGAGGGGCACTGCCGCGCCGGGGATAGTGACGGTGCCGGGCACGGGGCGCCAGGGGCTGCCGTTGACGCGGAAGTCGGCGGTGTAGGTGGTGTCGACGGCGGGGGCGACGGTGCCGGCGGTGAGGTAGTCGTGGGTGACCTGGAGGTCGGGGTAGGCCGCTCCGGGAGTGGTGGTGGAGGCGGTGTGGCCGTCGCCGAAGCGCCAGTCGTACTTGGCGGGGGTGATGCGCAGGTCGACCCGTTGGCCGAGCAGGGTGATGGTGCGGGTGAAGGTCTCGGTGTCGGTGTAGAAGTTCGTCGCGAAGTTCACCAGCGTCCGGCCGTTGGGTGGCTGCACGACCAGCTCGCTGGCCGGCAGGGGGATGCGGCGCAGGGCTCGAGCCACCAGGTCTGCCGTCACGACTGCTGCCGGTGTCGACCCAGTCGTTGGGCAGACATTGGAGCCCGACAGATGCGCGCCGGCGTCGGTCTCGAACCAGGTGTAGACCATGGGTGTTCCGTCGTCGCACAGAGCGATCTCCGTGCAGGTCGCGGAGCCTCCGAACTCGCACACGGGCTCGCTGTGCCAGGTGCCGGACACGCTGACCTCGCTAGTGCCGGTGGTGCCACATGAGGACGATGAGCCGGAGGATGCACTGACCTGGATAGCTCCACCGACGGCGCCGGACGTGACGTTGCCGGAGGAGTCTCCCTCGCACGCTTGGGCGGCGGTTGGTCGGAGGAGGACGAGCCCGCAGCCGAGGGCGAGCAGCACGAGGAAGCGGGCCGCGATGCTCATGAGGCGGTGACGTCCCACACGTCGACCTGCCACCTGTCGGCTTGATAGCTGAGCGTGAAGGTCGCGGCGACTGTTGATGCCGGAAGTACTCGGTCGTCCCTGCCAGGTTGGCGAATGACCTGCTTGGTGTTGGACGTCTCGAACATGCAGCGGAAGACCGTCACATCCTGACCTTCAACCGCGAGTCGATCTGCTGTGATGGGGCCGATGGTGTACTCGCCACCCTCGATCGACCCACCCGCTCGATAGAGGTCGTTGAGAAAGTCCACTGCGCCGTGGCAGCCCTCACAGGTCTCGGCTCCAAGTGCGGCAAGGGACTTGGTATCGCCCGTGGCCTGCGCGTAGTTGGCGACGTCCCAGAAGTGGGTGACGAAGGCTTTGGCTCCGCTGGCGTCACGGGCGGTCGCCGCGCTGGGGAGAGGCGGCGCCGACTCTTCGATCGTCGGTGTGTTCGTCGGTGACTCGACGACCGTCGGCGACGCAGACGGCGGCGCCATCCGGGGCCGCGGATCGTCGGAGCAGCCGACGAGGAGCGCGCCGAGGACGACGGCGACGCCAGCACGAACGATGCGACTCATGGGGCAGGCCCTTCCCGAGACTCCCGCGCCCGAACCCGAAGGCGCGACACCACGACCGTACCCACGCTCGCGCTCCCCTGGAAACCCCCTCCGTGACGCCTGTGGAGGACGTGACGGGAGTGCCGGGGAAGTCGCGTCAGTTGGCGTGCAGCGCCTCGTTGAGGGCGATGCCGTCGCCCTTCCACGGCACGGCCTCGATCGCGCCGGAGACCGAGTTGCGACGGAAGAGCACGTTGCTGGCGCCGGACAGCTCGCTGGCCTTGACGACCTTGGGCTTGCCGTCGCGGTCGGCCATGGTGACCTTGGTGCCCGCGGTGACGTAGCAGCCGGCCTCGACCACGCAGTCGTCGCCGAGCGAGATCCCGATCCCGGCGTTGGCGCCGAGCAGGCACCGCTCCCCGATCGAGATGACGGTCTTGCCGCCGCCCGAGAGGGTGCCCATGATCGAGGCGCCGCCGCCGATGTCGGAGCCGTCGCCGACCAGGACGCCGGCGGAGATCCGGCCCTCGACCATGGAGGCGCCGAGCGTGCCGGCGTTGAAGTTGACGAAGCCCTCGTGCATCACGGTCGTCCCGGCAGCGAGGTGGGCGCCGAGGCGCACACGGTCGGCGTCCGCGATGCGCACCCCGGTCGGCACCACGTAGTCGACCATCCGGGGGAACTTGTCGACCCCGAAGACGGTGACGTGGGCGCCGCTCGCGCGCATCCGTGCCCGCGTCAGCTCGAAGCCCTCGACGGCGCACGGCCCCGCAGAGGTCCACACGACGTTGGTGAGCAGCCCGAAGACACCGTCCATCGAGATGGTGTGCGGCACGGCCAGGCGCGACGACAGCAGGTGCAGGCGCAGCCAGACGTCCTCGGTGCTCGCGGGAGCCGCGGCGAGGTCGGCGATCTCGACGAGGCGGACCTCACGGCGTACGCCGCGGGCCTCGTCGTCGCCCTCCAGGGCGGTGAGCTCGGCCGGAGCCTCAGCGCCGACCGCGGTCCCGAGGGCCGGGGACGGGAACCAGACGTCGAGCACCGCGCCGGACGCGTCGAGGGTGGCGAGGCCGTGGCCCCAGGCTGCGGAGGGAGTCTCAGTCACGGGACCTCACTCTAGGGCGTGGCCGCAGACCTCAGTCGTCGCGCTCGGTGCGCAGGACCTCGCCGGTGACGGCGTCGACGGTCACGGTCTGCTCCGCAGCGGTGTCCTCGTCGAGCTGGACCTCCCACGTCGCGGTGCCCCGCTCGAGGTCGAGGTCGGCGCCGGTCACGGTGCCGTCCGGTACGGCGCCCTGGGCAGCCTCGATCGCGGCGACGTGGTCGACCCGCGCGTCGCTGAGCAGCTGCTGACGCTCGGCCACGTCCTGGGCCTCGTCGTCGCGGTCGTCGGCGTCATCGGTGTCGACGACCGGGCCGCGGGTGACCGCGCTGCCGTCGAGCGAGACGGTCACGTCGTTCTCCACCCCGTCGGCCGACACCACGGTGACCTCCCAGCCGGAGGTCTCGTCGTCGATCGAGAAGAGGGCGGAGCCGTCGACGGCCGCCAGCGCAGTCCGTGCTGCCGCGAGCAGGTCGCCACGCGTGGCTGCGTCGCCGGAAGGAGCGGCCGGGGTCTGCGTCGTGCTCGTGCCGAGCCCGCTGCTGATGTCGGTGTCGTTGTCGTCCTCCGTGTCCGAGTCGCCGCCGCAGGCGACGAGCGCGAGGGCGAGCGGGCCGGCAAGCAGGGCGGTGGCAAACGTGGAGCGGCGGTGCGACATGGGGTTCTCCTGGGGTCGTGGTGAGGGGAGGGACGGTGGTGCCGGTGATGACCTCAATCTCGACCAGGAGCGGCTAAGCCGGCACCAACCCGACCTCAAGGGCAGGCAAAGGCGTGCAGGCACAGGCGGGCAGCGAAAGGCGGGCAGGGAATGGACTGGCGCGGGTGGTGCAGCATGGACGCGTGAGCCCCCGCCCCGTCTTCGAGCTGCAGCGCCCCGGCGAGCTGATGGTCGTCATCGGCCCACCCGCCGTCGGCAAGATGACCGTGGGGCGGGCGATCTGCGCGGCGAGCGACTTCCGGCTCTTCCACAACCACCACGTGATCGAGCCGCTCGCCGACGTCTTCGGCTTCGGCAGCCCGGCCTTCGCCGCGCTCAAGGACGACCTGCGCATCCGCGTCATCGAGGCGGCCGCCGAGCACGGCGTCCGGCTGGTCCTCACCTTCGTCTGGCCGGTCGACGAGCCGGCCGACGCCGACACCGTGCGCAGCTACCTCGCGCCGTACGTCGACCGCGGGCTGCGGGTCACGTTCGTCGAGCTCTACGCCGGGCTGGAGACGCGGCTGGTCCGCAACGTCCAGCCCGACCGGGTCGCGGCCAAGCCCACCAAGGCCGACCTGGTCTGGTCCGACGCGCACGTGCGCGAGGCCGACGCCACCCAGCGGCTCAACACCGACCCCGACGACCCGACCACCCCCGCCGACGCCGTGCTGCGCGACTTCGCCCACCTGCGCCTCGACAACACCGACCTGACGCCCGAGCAGGTCGCGGAGCAGGTGCTCGCCTGGCGGGCGACCCTCGACGACGGCAACTGATTCGCGCGGCCGCCGCGGACCGCCGTACGCTAGGAACAAGGCGTCTGAGCCGTCATCAGCGGTGAGCCTCCGGAAGAACGGTCTCGACAGGCTCGACCAACGACCAGTCGCGACTCAGTAGAACCGGACGGGTAGGCCCGTCACAGCCGTGAACGAGTGGTCGCTCTGCACCTGGGGCGGCAATCGAGGTGGTACCGCGGCTCCCCAGTCGTCCTCGTCGAGCCAGACCCGACGAGCGCAGGAGCCCCGCAGATGACCTACCCCAAGACCGGCGACGACGCCGTCCCCTCGAGCCCCCGCTTCCCGGAGATCGAGGAGCGCGTGCTGGCCTTCTGGGAGCAGGACGGCACCTTCCAGGCGAGCATCGACCAGCGCGACGCCGGTGACGACGCGGCCAACGAGTTCGTGTTCTACGACGGGCCGCCGTTCGCCAACGGGCTGCCGCACTACGGCCACCTGCTGACCGGCTACGTCAAGGACCTGATCCCGCGCTACCAGACGATGCGCGGACGCAAGGTCGAGCGCCGCTTCGGCTGGGACACCCACGGCCTGCCCGCCGAGCTCGAGGCGATGCGCCTCAACGGCATCAAGACCACCGACGAGATCGTCGAGATGGGCATCGACAAGTTCAACGAGGCCTGCCGCGAGTCGGTCATGAAGTACACCGGCGAGTGGCGCGACTACGTCACCCGTCAGGCGCGCTGGGTCGACTTCGACCACGACTACCGCACGATGAACCCCGACTACATGGAGTCGGTCATCTGGGCCTTCAAGCAGCTGCACGACAAGGGCCTCGTCTACGAGGGCTTCCGCGTGCTGCCCTACTGCTGGAACGACGAGACGCCGCTGTCCAACCACGAGCTGCGCATGGACGACGACGTCTACCAGAACCGTCAGGACCCTGCCGTCACCGTGGGCTACGACGTCACGACCGAGGCCCCCGTCAACGGGCAGAGCCTGAAGGGCGTGAAGCTCCTCGTCTGGACGACGACCCCGTGGACCCTGCCGTCCAACCTCGCCGTGATGGTCGGCGACGACATCGACTACGTCGTGGTCGACCACGACGGCACGCGTTACCTGCTCGCCGAGGCCCGGCTGGCGTCGTACGCCCGTGAGCTCGGGGACGAGCCCGAGGTGACGTGGCGCGGTGTCGGCGCCGACCTCGTCGGGCTCACCTACACCCCGCCGTTCTCCTACTACCTCGGCCACGAGAACGCGTTCCGTGTCGTGGCGGCGGAGTTCGTCACGACCACGGACGGCACCGGGCTGGTGCACACCGCCGGCGCCTTCGGTGAGGACGACAAGGTCGTCACCGACCGCGAGGGCATCGAGGCCGTCATGCCGGTCGGCAAGGACGGGCGCTTCACGCACCCGGTCACCGACTACGAGGGCGTCCAGGTCTTCGACGCCAACCTGCAGGTCATCGAGCACCTCCGAAACACCACGAGGGGCGAGGGGGAGACCGGCTCGGTCACGCCCGGCACGGTGCTGCTGCGCCGCGAGACCTACGACCACTCCTACCCGCACTGCTGGCGCTGCCGCGAGCCCCTGATCTACAAGGGCGTCTCGTCGTGGTTCGTCGAGGTGACCGCGGTCAAGCAGCGGATGCTCGAGCTCAACCAGGAGATCCGCTGGGTCCCCGACCACATCCAGGACGGCCAGTTCGGCAAGTGGCTGGAGAACGCCCGCGACTGGTCGATCACGCGCAACCGCTTCTGGGGCTCCCCGGTGCCGGTGTGGAAGAGCGACGACCCGGCCTACCCGCGCGTCGACGTCTACGGCAGCTTCGAGGAGATCGAGCGCGACTTCGGTCGCCTGCCCGGCAAGGGTGACGGCGTCCCCGACCTGCACAGGCCGTACGTCGACGACCTCACGCGCCCCAACCCCGACGACCCGCGCACACCGGAGGAGGGGCAGTCGACGATGCGGCGCGTCACCGACGTGCTCGACGTGTGGTTCGACTCGGGGTCGATGAGCTTCGCCCAGGCGCACTACCCCTTCGAGAACGCCGAGTGGTTCGACGGCTCGGCGGAGAAGAAGGGGCACTTCCCCGGCGACTTCATCGTGGAGTACATCGGCCAGACCCGCGGCTGGTTCTACACGCTGCACGTCCTGGCGACCGCGATCTTCGACAAGCCGGCGTTCAAGTCCTGCATCAGCCACGGCATCGTGCTCGGCTCCGACGGCAACAAGATGAGCAAGTCGCTGCGCAACTACCCCGATGTCTCCGAGGTCTTCGACCGCGACGGGGCCGACGCGATGCGCTGGTTCCTCATGTCGAGCCCGATCCTGCGCGGCGGCAACCTCGTCGTGACCGAGCAGGGCATCCGCGACTCGGTGCGCCAGGTGATGATCCCGCTGTGGAACAGCTGGTACTTCTTCCAGCTCTACGCCAACGCCGCCCGCAACGGGGAGGGCCACGACGCCCAGTGGTCGACGGCCTCGCAGGACCCGCTCGACCGCTACCTGCTGGCCAAGTGCCGTCAATACGTCCAGACGATGACCGTGCAGCTCGACGACTACGCCGTCGCCGACGCCTGCGACACCACGCGGTCCTTCCTCGACGTGCTCACCAACTGGTACATCCGGCGCTCGCGCGACCGCTTCTGGGGCGACAACACCGACGCCTTCGACACCCTCTACACCGTGCTCGAGGTCGTCTGCCGCACGACCGCGCCGCTGATGCCGCTGACGACCGAGGAGGTCTGGCGCGGCCTCACCGGAGGTCGCTCGGTGCACCTCACCGACTGGCCGCTCGCCGGTGACCTGCCGGCCGACGACGCCCTCGTGGCGGCGATGGACCAGGTGCGCGAGGTCTGCTCGGCGACGTCGGCGCTGCGCAAGGCGGGCAGCCTGCGCAACCGGCTGCCGCTCTCGACGCTGACCGTCGTCGTGGACGACCCGGCCGCGCTGGCCGGTTTCGAGTCGATCGTCGCCGACGAGGTCAACGTCAAGAGCGTGCGCCTGCTGGCCGCCGACTCCGACGAGGCGGCGTCCTACGGCGTCGAGCAGAAGCTGACCGTCAACGCCCGCGCTGCCGGTCCCCGCCTCGGCAAGGACGTGCAGCTCGCGATCAAGGGCTCGAAGACGGGCGACTGGTCCGTGGCCGAGGACGGCACCGTGACCGCGGGTGGGCTGGCGCTGGTCGAGGGGGAGTTCGCCCTCGAGACCGTCGCCGGCTCGGCCGACGCCGACACCGCCACGGGCGTGCTGCCCGGGGGTGGCTTCGTCGTGCTCGACACCGCCGTGACGCCCGAGCTCGCCGCGGAGGGCCTCGCGCGCGACCTGGTCCGCGCGATCCAGCAGGCCCGTCGCGACGCCGGTCTCGACGTGTCCGACCGCATCGCGCTGACCGTCGCCGGCTCGACGCTCGTCCAGCAGGCCGCTCGCACGCACGAGCAGCTGATCACCAGCGAGACCCTGGCGACGTCGTACGACGTGCTCGGCGAGGCCGCAGGCACCGACGTGCCGGTCGGTGACGGCGAGAAGGCGACCGTGGTGGTGGCGAAGGCCTGACCTTCAGCCGAGGCCGAGTCGCGCGGTGAGCTTGTCGAGGTAGACCATGACCTCGTCGCGCGATTTGTCCGGCACGCCCCAGATCAGGTCGGTCGCGCCCGCCTCGGCCCAGGACGCGAGGTCCTCGGGGGAGGGGCGCATCGCGATCAGGACGTGGATGTCGGGTGCTCCCTCACGTCCGGCCGCGGCCCATGCCTCCCGCAGGGCGTCGGCCTTGCCGGTGATGTCCTTCTCGACCGGGGTCGTCATCCAGCCGTCGGCCGTGCGCGCGATCCACGCGAAGGTCTTGGGCCCGCCGCCGGCGCCGATGACGAGCGGGATGTGGGCCTGCACGGGCTTGGGGTAGGCCCACGACTTGCCGAAGCTGACGAACTCACCGGCGTAGGACGCCTCCTCCTCGGTCCAGAGAGACCGCATCGCCTCGACGTACTCACGCAGGACCGTGCGGCGCTTGGCCGGCGGCACGTGGTGGTCCTCGAGCTCGTCGGTGTTCCACCCGAAGCCGGCCCCGATCGTGACGCGACCGCCGGAGAGGTGGTCGAGCGTGGCGATCTGCTTGGCCAGCGTGATCGGGTCGGACTCGACCGGCAGCGCGACCGCGGTCGACAGCCGGATCCTGGAGGTGACCGCCGCGCAGGTGGCCAGCGAGATCCACGGGTCGAGCGTGCGGGTGTAGCGGTCGTCGGGCAGCGTCTCACCACCGGTCGGGTGCGCCGCGTCCCGGCGTACGGGGATGTGGGTGTGCTCGGGCACGTAGATCGTGTCGAACCCACGCTCCTCCGCGGCCACGGCCAGCTCGGCGGGGGTGATCCCGCGGTCGGAGGTGAAGAGGACGAGGCCGTTGCGCATGGTGGTCTTCCGGTTATTGAGCAGCGAGCGAAGCGAGTGTGTCGAAATATAGAACGTGTTTCAGTTCTGGGGAAGTGCGGTGTGACGGGGGGATGCGTGACGCCGGCCGGTCACCCTCGGCTGGTTGACTGGCGCCGTGCACCTCGACCTCACTACTGACGCCGTCACCCTCACCCAGCAGCTCGTCGACATCGAGTCGGTGAGCCGCAACGAGCAGGCCATCGCCGACGCGGTGGAGGCCGCGCTGACGCCGCTCGAGCACCTCACCGTCCTCCGCCGCGGCAACACGGTCATCGCGCGCACCGAGCTCGGCCTGGCCGAGCGGGTGGTGATCGCGGGCCACCTCGACACCGTGCCGCTCAACGACAACCTCCCGAGCCGTCTCGACGAGGAGACCGGACTGCTGCACGGCCTCGGCACCTGCGACATGAAGGGCGGCGACGCGGTCATCCTGCGGCTCGCCCAGACCATCACCCGGCCCGACCGCGACCTGACCTTCATCCTCTACGAGGGCGAGGAGATCGACACCGAGTTCAACGGCCTGCACCACCTCAGCCAGAGCGACCCCGAGCTGATGACCGCCGACTTCGCGATCCTGATGGAGCCGTCCAACGGCGTCGTCGAGGCGGGCTGCCAGGGCACGCTCCGCGTGGACGTGCGCACGACGGGCGAGCGGGCCCACTCCGCGCGCAGCTGGAAGGGCGTCAACGCGATCCACAAGGCCGCGGAGATCCTCGCCCGCCTCAACACCTACGAGGCGCGGCGACCCGTGATCGACGGGCTGGAGTACCACGAGGGGCTCAATGCGGTCTTCGTCCGCGGCGGCGTCGCGGGCAACGTGCTGCCCGACGAGTGCGTGGTCGAGGTCAACTTCCGCTTCGCCCCCGACCGCTCCGAGGACGAGGCCGAGGCGTTCGTCCGCGACTTCTTCGACGGCTTCGAGGTCACGCTGACCGACATGGCGCCCGGTGCGCTGCCCGGTCTCGACCGGCCGGCCGCCAAGGCGTTCATCGAGGCGGTGGGCGGTGAGGTCAACCCGAAGTTCGGCTGGACCGACGTCGCCCGCTTCACCGCGCTCGGCGTGCCCGCGGTCAACTTCGGCCCCGGCGACCCGATGCTGGCGCACAAGCAGGAGGAGTTCGTGCCCGTCGAGCAGATCCGCAGCTGCGAGCGAGTGCTGACCGAGTGGCTGGGAGGAGCCTCGTGAAGTCCAAGATGAAGGGCCCCGTCATGCAGCGCCGTGACCAGGTCGACGGCACCACCACCGACCAGCGCCTCCTCGACTCCCGCGGCCCCAGCGACTGGGTGCACACCGATCCTTGGCGGGTGCTGCGCATCCAGGCCGAGTTCGTGGAGGGCTTCGGCGCCCTGGCCGAGCTCGGGCCGGCGATCGGCGTCTTCGGCTCCGCGCGCACCGCCGCCGACCACCCGTCGTACGCCGTCGCGGAGGTCGTCGGCCGCCGTCTCGTCGAGGAGGGCTTCGCCGTCATGACCGGTGGCGGACCGGGTGCGATGGAGGCCGCCAACAAGGGAGCCTGCGAGGCCGGGGGCGTCAGCGTGGGTCTCGGCATCGAGCTGCCCTTCGAGACCGGTCTCAACGAGTGGGTCGACGTCGGGGTCAACTTCCGCTACTTCTTCGCCCGCAAGACGATGTTCGTCAAGTACTCCCAGGGCTTCATCGTGCTGCCCGGTGGGCTCGGCACCCTCGACGAGATGTTCGAGGCGCTGACCCTGGCGCAGACGCAGAAGATCACCGCCTTCCCGGTCGTGCTGATCGGCGTTGACTACTGGTCGGGCCTGCTCGACTGGCTGCGCGACACCGTGCTCGCCGACGGCAAGATCTCCCAGGCCGACCTCGACCGGCTCGTCCTCACCGACGACGTCGAGGAGGCCGTGCGGATCATGGTCGAGGCCAGGCCCCCGTCGTGATGTGGGTCTTCGCCATCCTGATCGTGCTCGCGATGGGCGGGGTCGCGATGGTCGCCGCCGGCCGCGGCACCCCGCTCCAGCCGGCGGGCGACGACCGTCCGCCGACGCTGGCGTCGCGCGAGGGGCCGCTCGGCAGCGAGGACCTGCGCCGCGTGCGGTTCTCGCTGGCCTTCCGTGGCTACCGGATGTCCGAGGTCGACGCGCTGCTCGACCGGCTGGCCGCCGAGCGCGAGCAGACCGCTGACGCCCCCGCCCGCGAGGCTCGTGGCGGCGACCCCGCCCCGTAGGGCACACTGCCGACCGTGTCGACCGAGGTCATCGTCTACGTCCTGACCGCCCTGGCGGCGCTGGTCATCGTCCTGACGCGCCTGCGCCTCGGTCGCGACGACGGTGCAGCGGGACGCGTCCACGTCGGGCGGCTCCTGCTCAACGTCCACACCGGCAGCGGTGCCACGGCGCTCGTGGTGTGGCTGGTCTTCCTGGTCGGCGGTGGCTCGATGAGCGACAACACCGCCGGCGTCGTCGGGATCCTCGCCCTCGCCCTGTGGTGGGTCGTGGTCGTCGCCGGCCTGCTGATCCTGGTGCGGTGGCTGCCCAGCAGGGGCAAGCACGCCGCCACTGGCACCGAGGACACCTGGTCCGACGGCCCCGGGCTGTCGGTGCTCGCCCACGTCGGCATGCTCGTCGGGGTCGGGGTCTTCACCTGGGCCTACCTCACCAGCGTGGTCTGACGTGCGCCTTCTCGGGTCGCTCCTCCTCACCGCCGCTCTCGCGGCAGCCGCCCTTCCTGCCGCGCCCACGACGGCCGCCGGCCCCAGCCTCGCGAGCGCGGCACCGCAGGCCGCCTCGCGCCCGGCGGTGATCGAGAAGCGCGTGATCGGCCGGTCCGTGCGTGGCCGCCCGATCGTCGCGTGGCACCTCGGTGAGCCGGACGCCCCGGACGTCGAGACCGTCGTGCTGATTTCGACGATGCACGGCAACGAGCCCCACACCCGGCGCATCCTGGAGACCCTGCGCGACGGCGCACCCGTGCACGGGATCGACGTGTGGGTGGTGCCGACCTACAACCCCGACGGCCTGGCGCGCGGCAGCCGCAAGAACGCGCGCGGCGTCGACCTCAACCGCAACTACCCCCACGGCTGGACCGACCTCGACGGCAACTACGAGTCCGGCCCCGGTCCGGCCTCGGAGCCCGAGACCCGCGCGATGATGGCGTTCCTCAAGGACGTCAGGCCCGAGCGGGTGCTGAGCTTCCACCAGCCCCTGTTGGGCGTCGACACCGCCACCAAGCGCCCGGCCTTCGCCCGGCTGGTGGCGCGCAAGCTCCGCCTGCCGCGTCGCACGCTCGACTGCGGCGGGGTCTGCCACGGCACCATGACCGGCTGGTTCAACCACACCTTCAAGGGCAACGCTCTGACCGTGGAGTACGGCGCCAGCCCCTCGCGCAAGCGCATGACCAAGGTCGCGCCCGACCAGGTGCTGTCGGTCTTCGGTGCCTATCGCGGACCCCAGAGCCTGGAGCCCGCGCGCCGCTGACGGCTGGTCGTGCGAGGACTAGCGGCCCTCGAAGACTGGCTTCTCCTTGGCGACGAACGCCGCGACGGCCGCACCGTGGTCGTCGGTCGCGCCGGAGAGCTGCATCATCGAGCTCTCGAACTCCAGCGCCTCCACGAACGTGTGGCCCGACGCGTAGGCCACCGAGCGGCGCATCGCGCCCAGCGCCACCGTCGGCCCCGCGGCCAGCTTCGCTGCCAGTGCCGAGACCTCGGTCGCGAGCTCGTCGGCCGGCACGACCTTCGTCGCCAGGCCCAGCGCCAGCGACTCGTCGGCCTTGATCGTGCGGGGGAAGTAGAGCAGCTCGATGGCCTTGGCGTGACCGACCAGCTGGGGCAGGTGATAGCTGGCGCCGGTGTCGCACGACAGCGCGACGTTGGCGAAGGCGAGGTTGAAGCCCGCCGTGTCGGCCACGATCCGCAGGTCGCACGCGAAGGCCAGGCTGGCGCCGGCACCCGCAGCGACGCCGTTGACCGCGGCGATGACGGGCTTGGCCATGCCGGCCAGCGCGGTGACGATCGGGTTGTAGTGCTCGTCCACCGTGTTGAACAGCTGCTCGCTGCCCCCGTTGTGGAGCAGGCCGATGTGCTCCTTGAGGTCCTGGCCGGTGCAGAAGGCCCGCCCGGTGCCGGTGAGCACCACGCAGCGCGCGGCCGGGTCGTCGGCGACGGTCTGCACGATCTCGCGCAGCAGCACCTTGGTCGCGACGTCGAGGCTGTTCATCGCGTCGGGACGGTTGAGCGTGATGGTGGCGACGCCGTCGGTGACGTCCAGGAGCACGGGAGCATCAGTCATGGGGGCAGTCTGGCACCCGCGTCACCCGGAGAGGCAGCGGACCACGAAGCGGTCGGACGCCGCCTTGAGCCGCTCGGCCTCGCGCGCGAACAGCTCGGCGGCCTCGCGACCCGGCCAGTCGTCGGGCAGCAGCTCGTCGGGCAGTCCCGGGTCGGCGAAGAGGAACTTCCGCCAGCCGTGCACCAGGTGGAAGCGTGCGGCGAAGGCCGCCTTGTCGGGATCGGCGTGCGCCCCCAGGTGGCGCCGCAGCAGGTCGGGCGCACCGCCCAGCCACTCGTCGTACGCCGCTCGCAGGGCGTCGAGGTCCCAGGCCGAGGTGGGCGACGGGTCGAGGTCGAGCGCTCGGGCAGTTCGCGCCGTGGCGCCGGCGCGCGCGAGGACCGCGGCGAGCTCGCTGCGCGGGAAGGGACTGACCCACACCCGGTCGGTCAGCTCGGCATAGCCCAGGAACGTGAGGTCGGCGGTGAGGCGGCCGCGTGCCGCCCGGCCCGACAGGACCTCGACGAGCACCAGCTGCCAGGTGCCGTCCCACGCGCGCGCGGTGCGGCGATAGACCCGGTCCGCAGCGATGGCCAGGCGCCTGGTGGCCTGCTCGGTGGCGCGGTAGCCGCGGGCGCCGTCGAGGGTGATCGGCTCCAGCCAGCCCTGCGTGACCATCCGCGAGATCGCGGTGCGGACCGCGGGAGCGGCGATGCCGACGGGGTCGAGCAGGCGCACCAGGGCGGCGACCGGGGCCTGGCCGTCGCGGGCCCCGAGGTGGTCGCCGTAGAGGTCGAAGAGTGCCGACCGCGCGTGCATGGCGGCGAGTCTGCCAGGGCTGTGGTCCCGATCACTCGCTCCATAGGGGATAATGGACCTCAGCGTCATCAGGCAGAGAGCGGCAGGTCACCTGCGTGCTTCGATCGGGAACAGGAAGAGGTGCCGCATGGCGGCAATGAAGCCGCGGACGGGCGACGGTCCGCTGGAGGTCACCAAGGAAGGGCGCGGCATCGTGATGCGCGTCCCGCTCGAGGGTGGGGGCCGGCTGGTCGTAGAGCTCAACGCCGAGGAAGCCGGCTCGCTCGCCGAGGCCCTCCAGAACGTCGTCGGGTGACCCGCACGCCCACCATCCCCATCCTGCCCAGCCAGGTCTCACCGCCGGAGTTCGCGATCAGCGGGCTCCGGCCCCACGCCATCCTCGGGGTCGACGTCGTCGCCGTGCCGGTCCTCCCGGCCGACGACGGCGGCTCGGTGCTGCTCGGACCCGGTGCAGTCGAGCTCGGCGAGGCTCTCGACCTGGACCTGCTCGGGGTCCTCGAGGTCAGCCGCGCCACCGGCGCGGTCGGCGAGGTCCACAGCGTCCCCGTGCCGCTGGGGGCGCCCGACAACTCGGGTCTGAGGCTCGTCCTCCTGGTCGGGGTCGGGCAGCAGACGCCGACCGACTTCCGTCGAGCCGGCGCGACCCTGGCGCGCGCGGTCCACGACCGCACCGCCGTGGCCACCACCATCCCCGCGCTCGACCCCGACGAGGGCCTGAGTGCCTTCGTCGTCGGGATGATGCTCGGCTCGTTCGGCTTCCACTGGCGCTCCACACCGCCCGCGTCCGTGCCGGTGCCTCACGTGGTGCTCGCCGACCTGGCCGACAGCGCGGAGCAGAAGGCGGTCCTCGGGCGTGCGATCGCGGCCGGCGGCGCCGGGTGGCGCGCCCGCATGCTCGCCACCGTGCCGTCCAACCTCAAGAACCCTCAGTGGCTGGCCGACCAGGCTGCCGAGCTCGCCGCCGAGGCGGGCCTCGGCTTTCGGGTCTGGGACGAGCAGGAGCTCGCCGACGGCGGCTTCGGCGGCATCGTCGGGGTCGGCAAGGCCTCGGCCACGCCGCCGCGGCTCATCCGCCTCGACTACACCCCGGCCAAGGCCGGTCGGAAGACCAAGACGGTGGTGCTGGTCGGCAAGGGCATCACCTTCGACACCGGTGGTCTCTCGATCAAGCCCGGTGAGGCCATGTCGACGATGAAGCGCGACATGACCGGCGGTGCCGTCGTGATGGCCGCCATGGCCGCGCTCGCCGACGTCGCCTGCCCCGTGCGCGTGGTCGGACTGGTCCCGGCCGCCGAGAACGCCGTCTCCGGCAACTCCCTGCGCCCCGGTGACGTGATCCGTCACTACGGCGGTCGCACGAGCGAGGTCACCAACACCGACGCCGAGGGGCGTCTGGTCATGGCCGACGCGCTCGCCTACGCGGTCGCCGAGATCGAGCCCGACGTGATCGTCGACGTCGCCACCCTGACCGGCGCCATGAAGGTCGCGCTCGGCCAGCACACCGGCGGCTACTTCGCCAACGACGACGCGCTGGCGACGGTGCTCTTCGACGCCGCGGAGCAGGCGGGGGAGCCGCTGTGGCGCTTCCCGCTCTACGCCGGCTACGAGGACAAGCTCGCCTCCAAGATCGCCGACGCCGACAACGCGGCAGGAGGCGCCGGCGCCATCACCGCGGCGCTGTTCCTCCAGCACTTCGTCGGCTCGACCCCGTGGGCCCACCTCGACGTGGCGTCCGCGGGCGACTCGCCCGATGACCGCTACGAGTGGAGCAAGGGCCCCACGGGCTTCGGCGCCCGGGCACTGCTGGCCTGGCTCGGGTCCGAGGACCCGCTCGCCGGCATCCGCTGACGGCTCGCCGTGAGCGGCTGACCCCGCTGGGGGTCAGTCGGTCTCGGCGAGCCACTCCTTCTTGGCGACCAGCAGCCCGTCGCCGACGGGCAGCAGGACCGAGACCAACGACTCGTGCTCGGCCACGGCCTTGCCGAGGTCGCGGATCGTGACGGTCTCCTCGTCGCGGCGCGCCGGGTCCGCGACCCGGTCGTGCCACAGTGCGTTGTCGAAGACCACCACGCCGCCGGGGCGCAGCAGCCGCAGCGCCTCGGTGAGGTAGGCGGCGTACTCGGCCTTGTCGCCGTCGCAGAAGACCAGGTCGTAGTGGCCGTCGGTCAGGCGCGGCAGGACGTCGAGCGCGGAGCCGGCGATCGTGCGGACCCGCTGGTTGGGGAAGCCGGCCTCGAGGAACGACTCCTTGGCCAGGCGCTGGTGCTCGGCCTCGATGTCGACCGTGGTCAGCACGCCGTCGGAGCGCATGCCGCGCATCAGCCACAGCCCCGAGACGCCGGTGCCGGTGCCGATCTCGACCACGGCGCGGGCGTCGATGGCCGAGGCCAGGAAGCGCAGGGCCGCACCCCCGCCGGGGCTGATCGGCGTGACGCCGACCTCCTCGGCACGCGCACGGGCGGCGGCGAGGACGTCGTCCTCGGGCACGAAGGCCTCCGCGTAGGACCAACTCGCGGGCGTGAGCGGGGTAGTGATGGCAGCCTCCTGGATGCGAAAGATGGAGCAGGCCACACCGTATCGCCAGCAGGGCCCCAGTCGCGGGAACACCGCCTGCGCGCCGACCGTTGGGAGGGGAGCAGGGCCGTTCACAGGGAACCTTCAGACAGGACCTCTAGCGTGAGACTCACCAGGCGACGAGAGCCGCAGGACACCGACCCGGGAGCAACCATGCAGGAGACGACGCACGGCGTCCCCTCGTGGGACGAGATCGTCGAGCAGCACTCCGACCGCGTCTACCGCCTCGCCTACCGGCTGACCGGCAACCGCCACGACGCCGAGGACCTCACCCAGGAGGTCTTCGTGCGGGTCTTCCGCTCGCTGTCGACCTACACCCCCGGCACCTTCGAGGGCTGGCTGCACCGCATCACCACCAACCTCTTCCTCGACCAGGCCCGCCGCAAGCAGCGGATCCGCTTCGACGCCCTCTCCGACGAGCGTGCCGACCGGCTCACCAGCTCCTCGCCCGCCCCGGATGTCGCCTACGCCGACCAGCGCTTCGACGACGACATCGAGCGGGCCCTGGCCACGCTGCCTCCCGACTTCCGCGCCGCGGTCGTGCTCTGCGACGTCGAGGGCCTGACCTACGAGGAGATCGCCGGCATCCTCGATGCCAAGCTCGGCACCGTCCGCTCCCGCATCCACCGCGGTCGCGCCATGCTCCGCACCGCCCTGTCGCACCGCGCTCCCGCCGACGGGAGGGCCCGCTACTCCGGTCCCGCTCCCGACCCGGCTGCGGCGTGGAGCGCCTCGTGATCGGGCACCTCGGCCCGCGCATCTCCGCCCTCCTCGACGGGCAGCTCTCTGCCGAGGAGACCGAGCGCGCCTGGGCCCACGTCCACACCTGTCACCAGTGCCGCGACCTCGTCGAGCACGAGGGATGGGTCAAGACGCGCCTGGCCGGCATGCAACAACGCGCCGACTCGGCCCCCGAGCACCTCAAGGGGTCCCTGCTGGGGGTCACCCCCGGTGCGCTCTACCTCTCGTTGGTCCGCGAGGACCCGCACCGCTCGCGGCGCACCGTCGGTCTCGCCGCTCTGGGGGGCGGAGCGGTCGGAGCCGCGGTCATGGGCGTCCTGGCCCTCGGGGCCGCACCCGCGGACGCGCCGTCGCTCGACCGTCGCACGCCGGTCACGTCGGTGACCACCCCGGCCCCCTCGCCGCTCGGCGGGGCCACGCGTCGCGACCTGCCCTGACGCCCGTGCCCACCCGCGGGGGATGATGGTCGGGTGAACGAGCCCGACCAGCCGTCCTACTCGGACGACGCCGACGACCGCGAGACCACCCAGCCCATCGCTGCACAGCCGGAGCAGCCGGGCCAGCCGGGCCAGGCGGGTCAGGCGGGCGCGCCCGGGCAACCGGCTCCGCAGGTCTCGCCCTCGTGGCTGCCGCCGTCCCCGCCGCCGGCCATCCCGGCCCCGGCGCCCTGGGCCGGCTTCCCGCCGCCGGGCACGCAGCCGATGCCGGCCGAGCCCGCCCACCGTGCCCCGGCCCGCCCGCGGGTCAGCGGCTGGATCTGGCCGCTGGTGGCCTCCGTGGCTCTCGTGGTCGGCGTGATCGGCGGGGTTGCCGGCAGCGTCGCCTACGACGAGCTGCGCACCGACACCCCGGGCACCACGCCGGGTGGTCTCGCCGACGTCGACACCGTCTCGCTCCCGCCGCTCACCGGCGACGCGGCCGGATCGGTCGTCAAGGTCGCGCAGGAGGTGCTGCCCAGCACCGTGCAGATCTCCGCAGCCCTCGATGGCCAGGACGGCGGGGCCACGGGCTCCGGCTTCGTGCTCGACCGTCAGGGCCACATCGTGACCAACAACCACGTCGTCGAGTCGGCCGCCGAGGACGACGGCCTGATCGAGATCGTGGACCAGGACGGCAACCGTTACGAGGCGACGGTCGTGGGCCGCAGCCCGGTCTACGACCTGGCCGTGCTCTACGCCGAGGACGCGACCGGGCTGAAGCCCGCCTCGCTGGGCGCCTCCAAGCGGCTGCGAGTGGGTGACGGCGTGGTGGCCATCGGCTCCCCGCTGGGGCTCAGCTCCACGGTGACGTCCGGGATCGTCAGCTCGCTCAACCGCCCGGTCACCACGGGGGAGTCCAGCGACCAGTCGTCGTACATCAACGCGGTGCAGACCGACGCGGCCATCAACCCGGGCAACTCCGGCGGGCCGCTCGTCGACCTCCGCGGCCAGGTCGTCGGGGTCAACTCGGCCATCGCGACCACGGGTGGAGGCACCTTCAGCGGCGAGGCCGGCAACATCGGGGTCGGCTTCGCGATCCCGGTCGAGCAGGTTGTCGTGACCGCCGACCAGATCCTCAAGACCGGCGAGTCCAGCTATCCGGTCATCGGCGCCCAGGTGCAGACCGGGGTGCGCGACGGCACGGGCGCCGAGATCTCCAAGGTGCTCGAGGACAGCCCGGCGCAGGACGCGGGTCTCGAGAAGGGCGACGTCGTGGTGGCGGTCGAGGGTGAGCGCATTACCGACGGCATCGCGCTGATCGTGTCGATCCGCACCCGCCAGCCGGGCCAGACGATCGAGTTCACCTACCTGCGCGGCGGCGACGAGCGCACGACCGACATCACGCTCGACGGCGAGACCGGCTGACGTCAGTCGGTGGTCTCGGCGTCGACGAAGGGGTGCTGGGCCACGAAGTCCTCGGCCTGCTTGTACATCCGGGCGATGTAGTCCTCCAGCATGCTCGCCTCGACACGCCACTGGCCGCGGCCGCCGATCTTGATGGCGGGCAGGTCGCCGCGGCGCACGAGCGCGTAGACCTGGGCGCTCGACGTGTTGAGCACCTCGGCGACGTCGGCGAGCGTGAGGAAGCGGGGCGTGGCGGCCATGGGCCCATCGTCGCACCTCCTGCCCCATCCTCCACAAGGCGCCGCCGACTGCTGTGGAGGAGCACGTGACCGGAGCGCCCCGAGATTGCATGATGTCCTCGTGGCCAGGAATCTCGGGAGCCCGGGCGCGGTGGCGCCGCCCTCCGCTGTGCGCGCGTCAACGCCGGGCTGGCGAGACCCTCGGCTGTGGATCGGCATCGCGATCGTCGCCGTCTCGGTCGTGGCGGGCGCTCGGTTGCTCTCCTCCGCCGACGAGACCGTGGCGCTCTGGGCCGTGAGCGCCGACATGGGCGCCGGCGACGTGGTGTCCGAGGACGACCTCGTGGTCCAGCGCGTGCGGTTCGCCGACGCCCAGCGCCTCGACCTCTACTTCAGCGCCGACGAGCAGATGCCGTCCGACCTCGAGCTGTTGCGCGGCGTGGGGGAGGGGGAGCTGCTCCCGCGGGCAGCCGTCGGCTCCTCGGCCGAGTCCGACGTCCTCCAGGTGCCGATCTCGGTGGCGGCCGAGCGGGTGCCGGTCTCCATCGGAGCCGGATCGGTCGTCGACGTGATGATCGTGGCCCGCCCGGCCCAGCCCGGTGCTCGCGCGCCGATCGGCCCCGGCGAGGCCGCGCTCGAGGGGGTCACGGTGGTGGCCGCGCCGCCCTTGGCGGACAGCTTCGGCACCTCCGGGGAGCGCCAGCTCGACCTCGCGGTGCCCGAGGCCGACGCCCAGGCCTTCTTCGAGCTGCTCAACTCCCTGGAGAGCCCGGTGCTCACCGTCCTGCGGCGCGGCTGATGATCGTCGTCCTGGTGGTCGCCGCCGGCGCCGGCTGGGAGTCGGCGGCGCTCGCCCAGCTCGGGACGCACCGCGACATCGTCGTCCTCAAGCGCTGCGTCGACGTGGACGACCTGCTGGCGTCGGCGTCGGCGGGCCAGGCGGAGGTCGCCGTGGTGGGACTCGACGCCCCGGGCCTCGATGTCGCAGCCGTCGACCACCTGCGCGCCCACGGCGTCCGGCCGGTGGCGGTGGTGGGCGCCGACTCGTGGGAGGCCGGCCGTCTGAGAGCCTCTCGGATCGGCATCGTGGCCCTCGTCGCCGACACCGACCTCGCGGCCCTGCCCGTCGTGGTGACCACCCCGGAGGTGCCCGCGGCTCCCGACGAGGCGACGCCGGTCGACCCCGACGTGGACACCGCCGTGGACATGGCCGCGGTCGCCGGTGCGCCCACCGCGGGCGCTCGGGTGGTCGCGGTGTGGGGCCCGGCCGGTGCTCCCGGACGCACCACCGTGGCAGCCGCGATCGCCGCCGAGCTGGCCCGGCGCCGCCACCGCACGATCCTCGTCGATGCCGACCCCTACGGCGGGACGGTCGCGCAGCAGCTCGGCATCATGGACGAGGTCTCCGGGCTGCTGGCTGCCGGTCGGCTGGCCACCGCCGGCGACCTGGCGGAGCGCTTCTTCTCCGTGCAGCGCGGCGTCGACGCCCACTTGTCGGTCGTGACGGGGCTGCCCCGGGCCGACCGGTGGGTCGAGCTGCGTCCCGGAGCGATCGAGCTCGTCCTGGAGACGGCCCGCGAGCACGGCCAGGTCGTGGTCGACACCGGGTTCAGCCTCGAGGACGACCCGGGGCGGGACTACGGCACGCGCCCCTCACGCAACCAGCTCACCCTGGGGAGCCTGGAGTGCGCCGACGAGGTCGTCGTCGTGGGGACGGCCGACCCCGTGGGGCTCTCCCGCCTCGCCCGCGCCCTGGTCGACCAGCGCG
>NZ_CALRWD010000072.1:0-25687 GCF_943371775.1 Nocardioides psychrotolerans | reverse complement strand
CCTGCTTCCCGGACGCCGCCCCTGGGACCACCGACCTCGCGCACGCTAGTGAGAGGGGGCCACGTGGCCCCCTCTCACTAGCGTGCGGGCGACCTCGTGCGGGTGAGCCTCAGCCGGCGAAGCGCGGCCGCCACAGCCACCGCAGCGAGCGGTACGGCGAGCGCTCGTCCCGGTGCGCCCACGCCAGCCTGACCGCGGCGACGGGGTGCTTGCGCCCCCACCGCGGGTCGGACATCACCCGCGCGCTGAAGGCGACGTCGATGTCGCGGAGGTAGGGGGCGAAGGTGCCGGCGAAGTCGCGGAGCATCTCCTCCACCTCCGCGACACTGCGGCCGCGGGCCGACGCCCAGAGCTCGTCGTGCGCTTCGGCATGGGCCTCGGCATGCGACCGGGCCGCCTCGTCGTCCCGCTCCTCCACGCGGGGAGGCGACTCGAGCGGCGCGTAGGCGAACCATCCGGTCGACGAGTCCTGGGCGCGCGCCTCGCGGCCCCGCCGGATCAGGTCGGCCAGACCGTGCACCGGGGGCAGCTGCTCGCGGACCGACCACGTCAACCGGTCCTCGTGGAAGACCAGGAACCGCTGCTCGTCACGCTGCGGGTGGAAGTCCTGGGGGTCGTCGGCGAGCTCGTCGTAGGGCTCCGCGATCCGGGCCCACTCCTCGGGCGTCACGACGACGGTGACCTCACGGTCGTCGTAGGTGACGCGAAGCCGGCCGTCTCCCTGGTCGACCACCGGACCGCTGAGGGCGAGCCGCTCGAGGAGCCAGGGCCAGCGCTCGCGCACCTGCTCGGCAGTCGGGGGCGGCGTCGGCGCACCGGGGAGCCTCATGGCGGCCCGGGTCACCTCGTCCTCCAACATCCGGGCGTAGTCCTCCGGGACGTCGAAGGCCATCAGCTCCCTCCAGTCCGCACCGAAGGGTGCGTGCGCGACACCCGAGGTGGGCCCGCGCCACCAGGCGGGCGGTGACCCGCGGAGGCGGAAGGAGACGGCGACCCGGGGCCAGGGGCGGTCGTCGACCACGACGACCTCGAGCACCTCGAGGGCGGGATCCTCCGCCGCCACCAGCCCAGGCAGCAGACGTCTCACCTCGTCGAGGAACTCGTCGTCATCCATCGCGGGCTCAGCCCTTGCGACCGAACAGCTTCCGCCCGGACTCGGAGGGAGCGGCAGAGGCGGCTGCCTCGAGCTCGGCGATCCGCGCGTGCAGGCGCTTCAGCTCACGCGCGTGCTCACGGGCCACGTTGGCCTTGACCGTGCGGCGCACGTGCGCCTCACGGGCCTTGGTGTGGTCGGTGGCGATCGCGACGGCATAGTCGTGCGCGCGGGCGTAGTCGACCCGCATCGCAGCGAACTCCTCACCCACGGCACCGTCCTGCGGTGAGTCGACGAGGTGGTTCATCAGCTCCCACGTGCGGTCGGCCATCGCGCGCAGGTCGTCGGAGACGTCGATCTCGTCCCAGCTGATGTGCGAGCGGTAGAGCTTGGCGTCGATGAAGTCGTCGACCGCGTGGTGCTCCCCCGACGCCAGGTCCGCGTTGTAGTCCAGCCCCAGCTGCTCGCCCGCCCGGCGCAGCGCGGTGCGCCAGTCGGCGAGCAGGTCGGCGTAACGCACCATCGCACGCCGTCCGTCGCGGGTGGCGATCTCGGTCTCGAAGGCGGCGTTGCACCAGGCCGCGATGTTGGCGGTCGCACGCTGGCGGCGGAACTCGTCGGTCTGGTCGCCGAGGTAGGCGGTGTCACGCGACTTGGCGACCTCCACCGGGTGGCGCAGCATCGTGAGGAAGGTCAGCTCGCGCCCGGACTCGGCCGCGGCCTCGCGCCACACACCGTGCACCCAGAACGCCCGGGGGTCCTTCAGCAGCAGCTGCGGGTGACCGGCCTGCTCGCGCAGCCACTCGACGAGGGTGCGGCGCACGTCGGGGTCGGCCGCGACCCCGGCCGCCAGGGCAGCCGCCTCGGGGCGGGTGTCGATCGTGCGCACCGGCACCCGGTTGAGCAGCTCCTTGTGGAAGTCGATGACCCACTTCGACTCGTAGAAGCCGCGCGGGTTCGTCTCGTCGGCCTCGATCAGCGGCGGCGGGATGTGCAGCCCGAGCCGCTCGAGGGCGCCGGCGACCGTGCTGGTGCCGCTGCGGCCGGACCCGGTCACCAGGACCAGGCGTCCCGCGGCGTAGTCGATGCTCGTCACGCGAAGGAACCCTATCGTCCGGCCGGCCACCCTCGACGGATCACCGGCCTCCTCCGCCCCACCCACCACTGGTTGAAAGCGGTTGTTACCCATTTGTGGATGTTCTGTTGATCCTTGCTGTGACCACGCGTCATAGGTTGTCCGGGTCGACAAAGTCTGACTTTGATGACACGGGAGTCCGATCGGTCGCGAGTCCGGGGGGAACGCGAACGGTCGGATCCACGGGAGCATGGTCCACACGAGAAGTCCGGGGGGACTTGTCGCGAGCAGTCCGGGGGGATGCTCGAGGGCCGAGAGTGGACCCCGCCAGGTGCGATCTCAGGATGCAGCTGGCGGGGTTCTTCCGTCTCCGCCCCCTCCGAACGGCCCTCAGCCCTCGTCGACGCGGTTGCCGTCGGCGTCCCAGTGCGCGTCGACCTTCTTGCTCGGCTGCACGCGCGGCGGCTCGCCGGGCATCTTGGGGTGGTCGGGCGGGAAGTTGAGCTCGCCGCCCGGCTGCTCGTCGAAGAGCCGCAGCAGCGGCTCGATCGAGTAGGCCTCGTCGTCGATCCCGGCCCACGGGTCACCGGCGGCGAGCCGCTCCGGCACGCTGAAGAGGTGGTGGACGCCCGGGTCCGTCGTGATGGCCAGCTCGTCCCAGGTCATCGGGGTCGAGACCGGCGCGCCCGGCAGCGGCCGCAGCGAGTACGCCGACGCGATGGTGCGGTCGCGACAGTTCTGGTTGAAGTCGACGAAGATCCGCTCCCCGCGCTCCTCCTTCCACCACGCCGTCGTCACCTGGTCGTCGCGCTGCTCGAGCTCGCGGCCGAAGCCGATCGCGGCGTGACGGACGTCGGCGAACTCCCACTCCGGCCGGATCCGGACATAGACGTGCACGCCCCGGTTGCCCGACGTCTTCGCGAAGCCGCGCAGCCCGAGCTCCTCGAGCAGCTCCTTGGCGACGCCGGCGACCCGCACGGCATCGGTGAAGGCGGTGCCCGGCTGCGGGTCCAGGTCGATGCGCAGCTCGTCGGGCCGGTCGACGTCCGCGCGCCGCACCGGCCACGGGTGGAAGGTCAGCGTGCCCATGTGGGAGGCCCACACCGGCACCGCGATCTCGGTCGGGCACATCTCCTCGGCCGTGCGACCGGACGGGAAGGTCACGGCCACCGTCTCGAGGTAGTCGGGAGCACCCCGCGGCACCCGCTTCTGGTAGAACGCCTCCGCCTTCTCCCCCGGCCGCCCGGTGGCCAGCGTGAACCCCTCGCGCACCCCGTCGGGCCAGCGCTCCATCGCCGTCGGCCGGTCACGCAGCGCCCGCATCAACCCGTCGTCCACGCTAGCGAAGTACTGCGCGACCATCAGCTTGGTGACCTCGGGCGTCCGGTCGGTCGCCTCGTAGATCACCCGGTCGGGGCTCGACACGCGCACCGCGCGGTCTCCGGCCTGCACCTCGGCGGCGGGGGTCTTGGGCATGGCTCAACCTAACCGGCCGGCACCCCCACCCGTCGACGCCGCGATCGTTAGAGTGACGCGCGTGCCGCAGCCCCGCAAGACGTTCCTCATCGGCGCGGGCTGCCAGAAGGGCGGCACGACGTGGCTCTACAACCACCTCAAGAAGTCGCGGGAGTTCTCCCACGGCTACCGCAAGGAGTACCACGTCTTCGACAGCCTCGACCTGCCCTCGGAGGACTGGATGCGCCAGCGCATCCTGCGCCAGGCCGAGCAGGCCGTGGCCGCCGCACAGCGCGGCGAGAAGGCCGACGCCGAGGTCCTCCACCGGGCCAGCATGTACGCCGACCCGGAGCTCTACTACGACTACTTCACTGGTCTGCTGCGCCGGGCTCCGCGCTTCCGCGCCGCGGCCGACCTGACGCCGGACTACGCGATGCTCCCCGCCGACCGCTTCCGCCAGGTCCGTGACGGTTTCGCGGCCCGCGGCGTCCGGACGGTGTCGGTCTTCCTGATGCGCGACCCCGTCGAGCGCACCTGGTCGCAGATCCGGATGCAGGCCGACCGCGCACCTGACCGCTTCAGCATCCCGACCGAGCAGGTGCTCGCCGAGCAGCACGCGGAGCCGGTCTACGAGCTGCGCAGCCACTACGGCGACACCATCGCCGCCCTCGACGCGGTCTTCGCGCCCGAGGACCGGCACTACGGCTTCTACGAGTCGCTCTTCAGCGACGACTCCGTGCGCGCCATCACCGACCTGCTCGGCATGGAGCCGGTCGAGCCCGACCTCGGCACCCGGCGCAACTCCTCCACCCGACCGACCTCACGGCTCCCCGAGGACGTCGCGCAGCAGGTCGCCCGGCACTACGCCGACACCTACCGCGCCGTCGCCGAGCGCTTCCCGGACGTCGACCTGCTCACCCTGTGGCCGCACAGCCGCCACGTGCTCGGCTGAGGGCTCGGCGTCAGAGCAGCGAGTTGGGCTCGAACGTCGGGCGCGGGTCGGCGTCCTTGCGGTTGGGCCTGACGTACTCGAAGCCCGCGGTCGTCACGACCTCCCACGTCGGGTCGGCGTAGGGAAGGGCCTTGAGGTCCGCCACGCACGAGCTGTGCAGGGGCGGGGCGTGGAAGGCGTTGCGCCCCACCTCCTGCGGGGTGCCGACGAACGCGACCGGGCGGCCGAGGGGGCGCGAGCACACGCCGCAGATGCGTGACAGCGCGCACTGGGTGACGCGTGCCTTCACCAGCGCCCCGTCGGCACCCCAGGCGAACGGCAGGACCGTCACGCTCACGAAGCCGCCTTGCGCATGTAGGCACCCGTCTCCTGGCGACGCGTCGGACGCTCGGCGTCGGACTTGCGGCCGCGCTCGACGGGAGGCGACGGCGGCTCGGGCGAGTCGTCGGACGTCATGCCGTTGGGCAGTGACAGCTTCATGATCGTGCGCAACGTCTGGCCGTACTGACGGTAGAGCGGGCCGGTCGTGTAGGGGATGTCGTACTTCTCGCACAGCGCGCGCACCTTGACCGCGATCTCCGGGTAGCGGTTGCTGGGGAGGTCGGGGAAGAGGTGGTGCTCGATCTGGTAGCCAAGGCTGCCGGCCATCACGTGGGTCAGCCGCGAGCCCTCGAAGTTGGCCGAGCCGAGCATCTGGCGCAGGTACCACTCCGCGCGGGTCTCGTCCTCGATCTCCTCCTCGGTGAAGTGCAGCGCACCGTCGGGGAAGTGCCCGCAGAAGATGATCATGTAGGACCACAGGTTGCGCGTGACGTTGGCCGTGGCGTTGGCGGTCAGCGTGGTCTTCCAGTTCTTGCCCGACAGGGCCGGGTAGACGACGTAGTCCTTGAGGATCTGGTTGCGGCCCTTCTTGACGATCTGCTTGAGCTGCCGCTTCATCTCCTTCGGGTCCTTCTTGCCCTTCCGGATCGCCTCGAGATCGAGGTCGTGCAGGGCGACGCCCCACTGGAAGAGGCCGGCGAGCAGAGCGTTGTAGACCGGCTGCCCGAGGTTGACCGGGTGCCACTTCTGCTCGCGGGCCATGCGCAGGACGCCGTAGCCGATGTCGTTGTCGTGACCGAGCACGTTGGTGAACTGGTGGTGCACGTAGTTGTGCGAGTGCTTCCACTGCTCGGCGGGCTGGGCGGTGTCCCACTCCCAGTTGGAGGAGTGGATCTCCGGGTCGTTCATCCAGTCCCACTGGCCGTGCATGACGTTGTGGCCGATCTCCATGTTCTCGAGGATCTTGGCCGCGCCGAGCATGGCGGCGCCGGCGGCCCAGGCCGGCTTCTTGTTCGAGGCGAAGAGCGTCACGCGCCCGGCGAAGGCGAGCCCGCGCTGGATGCGGATCATCTTGTTGATGTAGGCCGCGTCGTTCGCGCCGCGCGACTCCTCGATCTCGGTGCGGATCGCGTCGAGCTCGCGACCGAGCTGCTCCACCTCCTCGCTGCTGAGGTGGGTGTACTCCTTGACGTCTGCGATGGCCATGCGGTGGTTCCTTCCGGTGGTTGAGGTGCGAGCGGAGCGAGCCTCGAAACCCCTGGGGTGTGAGTCAGATGTCGAGCGTGCAGTCGCCGACGGCGGCGGTGACGCACGTCTGGATCTGCTCGTTGGGCTGGTTGTAGTCCTCGCCGTTGCGCAGGTCGCGGACCGCGCCGCTGACGAGGGTGACGGTGCAGGTGTGGCAGATGCCCATGCGGCAGCCGTAGGGCATGCCGACACCGGCCTGCTCCCCCGCCTCGAGCACGGTGGTGGCGCCGTCGACCTCGACGCTCTTGGAGGAGTTGCGGAAGGTGATGGTGCCGCCCTCCCCGCCCTCCCCGCCGAGCTGGAGGTTGAAGCGCTCGAGGTGCAGCCGCTCGTCGAGGCCGGCCTCGCTCCAGTGCGTGTCGATCGCGTCGAGCATCGGGCCGGGCCCGCAGGCCCAGACCTCACGCTCGCGCCAGTCGCCACACACGCGGTCGAGCTGCTGGAGGTCGAGCATCCCGTCGATGTCGGTGTGCAGCTGGTGGAAGGTCAGCGACGGGTGCTTCTGCGCCAGCGCCTCGAGCTCCTCGCGGAAGATCATCCGCTCGGCCGTGGGCGAGGAGTAGTGCATGACGACGTCGGGCATCGTGCCGCGACGGTCGAGGGTGCGCAGCATCGACATCACCGGGGTGATGCCGCTGCCCGCGACCAGGAAGAGCACCTTCGCCGGCGGCGGGTCGGGCAGCACGAAGTCACCCTCGGGCAGCGCGAGCCGGACGATCGTGCCGGGCTCGAGTCCCTTGACGAGGTGGGCGGACAGCAGCCCCTCGGGCATCGCCCGCACCGTGATCGCGATCGTGCGACCGCTGCGCTTGGGCGGCGAGGAGACCGAGTAGGAGCGCCACTGGAACTTGCCATCGACCTGCACGCCGATGCCGACGTACTGACCGGGGCGGTGGTCGTAGCGCCAGCCCCAGCCCGGGCGGATCACCAGGGTCGCGGCGTCCTCGGTCTCCGGGACGACCTTCTCGACGCGCCCGCGCAGCTCGCGGGTGCTCCAGAGCGGGTTGACCAGCGACAGGTAGTCGTCGGGATGCAGCGGGGTCGTGAGCTTGTTGCCCGCCCTGCGCACGCGTTCCCACGGGATGGTGCTCGCCATCGAGCCTCCTTCGAGCCACGGTCGGCCGGTCCGACCAGGTCAGTGAACATGTGTGCACTGCGGTTCGTCAACAGACCCAAGGGGTGATTTCGCGACGGCCACTACCGTGGGACCCATGGCTTACGACGTGGAGAAGACAGACGAGCAGTGGCGTGCCGAGCTCACGCCCGAGGAGTACGCCGTGCTGCGCAAGGCGGGCACGGAGCGCGCCTTCATGGGCGAGTACACCGACACCGAGACCAAGGGCGTCTACTCGTGCAAGGCCTGCCAGGCCGAGCTCTTCGAGTCCGACACCAAGTTCCACTCCGGGTGCGGCTGGCCGAGCTTCTACCAGCCGATGACCGACACGATCGAGTACATCGAGGACATGAGCCACGGCATGAAGCGCGTCGAGGTGCGCTGCGCGAAGTGCGGCTCCCACCTGGGACACGTCTTCCCCGACGGCCACGGCACGCCGACCGGCGACCGCTACTGCATCAACTCGATCAGCCTGACGCTCGCGCCCGCCGAGGACTGAGGCGTGAGGGGGGCCTACTCGACGTCGACCAGGGCCGAGCTGACGAGGACGACGGACTCGCCGTACTCCTCGTCGGCCCAGGCCTGGATCGACCCGTCGTCGTAGGTCACGTCGACCATCACGTGCCCGTCGCCGCCGTAGGCGCCCTGGGCGCCGGGCAGGTCGCCGACCTCGGTCGCGATCTCCTGGAGCTCGGCGTCGGTGTAGGCGGTCGCGGGTGAGGGCAGCTCCGTGGGCTCCGGCATCATCGGGTCGTAGAGCGCCGCCGGGATCGCGTCGGTCACGCTGAAGGCGGTGCCGTCCCAGGTGCCGGTCACCGCGAAGGTGCCCCAGCGGATCTTGCCCTGCTGCTCGAACATGCCCTGCTGGTCGGCCCAGTCCCAGTTGGGGATCGCCGGTCCGCCGCACTGCGGCGGGTAGGACTCGGCGATCGCGCCCAGGCACAGCTCGACCGGTCCGGTCCCGGTGTCCATGACCGTCGGGAGGCTCGCGCTGCGCACCTCACCGGGCGCGGCGGGCACCGCGGTCGGCCGTTCGAGGCCGGAGCTGCTGGAGCCACCGGCACCTGCCGGGTCCTGGACGACGTCGCCGCCCTGGTCATCACCGCCGCACGAGACGAACAGCGGAACGGCGAGGAACAAGGCGGCGACGGCGGTCTTCATGCCCGTACGACGCGCCGCTCGCCGATCCCGTTCCCACTCCACCCGTCGGTCGAGCAGCGAGCGAAGCGAGCGGCCGTCGAGACCACGGGCACCTCACCAGGTCTCGACGGGCGATCGTCGCTGGCGCTCCTCACTGCTCGACCACCGGGTAGGTCAGGGCAACCGCTGGACCAGCTCGGCGATCGGCGTGAGCGCGCCGGTGTAGAACGGGATCTCCTCGCGCACGTGGCGACGCGCACCGGAGGCCCGCAGGTCGCGCATCAGGTCGACGATGCGGTGCAGCTCGTCGGCCTCGAAGGCCAGCATCCACTCGTAGTCGCCGAGCGCGAAGCTGGCGACCGTGTTGGCCCGCACGTCGGGGTAGGGGCGCGCCTGCATGCCGTGCTCCTTGAGCATCTCGCGGCGCTCCTCGTCGGGCAGGAGGTACCACTCGTAGGAGCGGACGAACGGGTAGACGCAGACGTGCCGCTTGGGCTCCTCGTCGTCGAGGAACGCCGGCACGTGGGACTTGTTGAACTCGGCCGGGCGGTGCAGCGCCAGCTGCGACCAGACCGGGTCGAGGCGCCGACCGAACGACGTGCGGCGGAAGCGGTGGTAGGCCTGCTGGAGCGCCTCCGAGTCCTCGGCGTGCCACCAGACCATGAGGTCGGCGTCGGCGCGCAGGCCGGCCACGTCGTAGACACCGCGGACGACGACACCACCCTCGTCGAGCTCGGCGAACAGGTCCTGGACCTCGACACCCTCGGCCTCACGGTCGGCGGATCCGGGGCCGTCGCCGAGCACGTCGGCCAGCCGGAAGACCGACCACATGGTGTAGCGGATGGAGTCGTTGATCTCGCGGAGTCGTGCGGCGTTGGTCTTCTGCTCGCTCATGACTCCATTGTGCCGTCGGCCGTGAACAGCTCGGCGGCGGCCCGGTGCGCGGAGGCGATGACGGCCGGGATGCCGACGCCGTCGTAGGCAGCGCCGCAGACCGCGAGGCCCGGGACCCGCGCGACGTCGGCGCGGATCCGCGCGACCCGGTCGAGGTGGCCGACGGCATATTGCGGGAGGCCGCCGCCCCAGCGCTGGACGTGGGTGTCGACCGGGACGGCGCGCAGGCCGGTCGCGGCCTCGAGGTCGACGAGCGAGAGCGCCACCAGCTCCTCGTCGCTCGCCTGGAGCGCGACCTCCTCGCGGTGGCGACCGAGCGAGGTGCGCAGGTGCACCAGGCCCTCGGCGGCACCGGCCTCGCGCACCCAGCCCCACTTGGCGAAGGAGAACGTCGAGGCCTTGATCCGGCGGCCGTCGACGGGCGGGACCAGGAAGCCGGACGACCCGGTGTCGACCGCCGCGACATCGGCGGCGGAGAAGGCGAAGGACACCACCGCCATCGACGCCGCCTCGATGCCCGCCAGCTCCGCTGACGCGGTGGGAGCCAGGTCCGCGAGCAGCCGGGCCGTGGGCGCGGCCGGCGTCGCCAGCACGACGGCGTCGGCCGTGATGATCTCGGGGGCGGTGGTGGGCCCGGTGAGGACGGCGAACCCGTCCTCGGTCCGCGAGACGCCACGCACGGTCACCCCGAGCCGCGCCTCGAGCCCGGCGGCCAGCGCGTCCGGCAGCAGCCCCATGCCGCCCGAGATGCCGGCGAAGACGGGGGTGTCGTAGGTCATCGGGATCGCGGCACCCTGCTCCAGCAGCGAGCCGCGCTCGGCGAACCCCACCAGCTGAGGCACCGAGGCGCGCGCTGAGAGCTCACGGGCATGGCCGGCGTAGACGCCGCCGAGCAACGGCTCGACGAGCCGGTCGACGACCTCGTCGCCGAAACGTCGGGCGACCAGCTCCCCCACCGAGACATCGCCCTCGATGACCTCGGGCGGGAGCGCGGGCTCGCGACGGGCCAGCTCGAGCCCGGCATCGGACAGGACGCCGGAGGAGGCGAGCTGCTCCAGGTCCAGCGGGACTCCCATCAGCGAGCGGGGCAGCGGGCGCAGCGCGCCGCGGGTCCAGATGCGGGAGGAGGCCACCGTCGGGTGCTCCAGCTCGAGCCCCACGGCCCGGGCGAGCGCCACGCCTTCGGGGCGCCGGTTGAGCATGGCCTCGGCGCCGACGTCGACCGTGACACCGCCGACGTCGTGGCGCTGCAGCTTGCCGCCGACGTGGTCGGCGCCCTCGAGCAGCACCACCTCGTGACCGGCGGCCACCAGGTCGCGCGCAGCCGTCAGCCCGGCGATCCCTCCCCCGACGACGACCACGCGCACGACCACCCCCTCATCGTCTCAGAGCCGTCGTCACGAGCCGTCGGTGCTGCAGGATGCGATGAGTCCGGTCCTCGGCGCCGGTCTGCCGACACGTCCACCCACGCGACCCGGGAGTCACCTTGAAGCTGCTGCTCACGTCGGGCGGGGTCACCAACCCCAGAATCCGCTCGGCCCTCGACGACCTGCTCGGCAAGCCGGTCGCCGAGAGCCACGCCCTGGTCGTGCCCACCGCGCAGTGGGGGCACCCGATGTGCGGGCCGGGGTCGGTGCGCGGGCTCGTGGCCGCCGAGCCGACCTTCCGGCACTTCACCGGTCTGGGGTGGGCCTCCCTCGGTGTCCTCGAGCTCACGGCACTGCCCACCATCGGTGCAGACCGGTGGGTCCCGTGGGTCCGCGAGGCCGACGTGCTGCTCGTCGACGGCGGCGACGCGACCTACCTGTGCCACTGGATGCGCGCCTCTGGCCTGGCCGACCTGCTGCCCTCGCTGCACGACACCGTCTGGGTCGGGGTGAGCGCCGGGAGCATGGTGATGACCCCCCGGATCGGGGAGCTCTTCGTGGAGTGGCCGTCGGCCGTGGACGACCGGACCCTCGGCGTCGTCGACTTCTCGATCTTCCCGCACCTCGACGCCTTCCCCACCAACACCATGGCCGAGGCGGAGCGGTGGGCGGCCGACCTCGGCAACCCGGCCTACGCGATCGACGAGCAGACCGCCATCACGGTCGTCGACGGCACCGTCGAGGTGGTCTCCGAAGGCCGGTGGACCAGGCTCGGCTGAGCCTCGCGCCGCCGCGGCCGGGTGCACGGTCGCGGCGGCACGAGGTGATCGTGGGCCTGAGAGGTGGACCTTAGGCGGAGGCGGCCATGCGGCCGAAGCCGCTGCGGTGGAAGACCAGGGGCCCGGAGGTGTCGGTCTGCGAGACGGCGTGCAGCTCCAGCAGCACGATCGTGTGGTCACCGGCGACGACCTCGTCGTAGATCGAGCACTCGAAGCGGGCCAGCCCGTCGTCGAGGGTGAGCGCGCCGTCGTCGGACGTCGTGGCCGACAGACCGGCGAAGCGGTCCTCCACCGGGCCGGCGAGCTGGCGGCAGACCTCGCCGTGGTGGTCGGCCAGGATCGTGACGCCGAGGTGCCCGGCGCGACGCAGGTCGGGCCAGGTCTTGGAGGTGTTGGCGATCGAGAAGGACACCAGCGGCGGGTCGAGGCTCACCGAGGTGAAGGAGCTGGCGGCCAGGCCGATCCGACGGTCGTCGACCTCCGCGGCCACGGCGACGACGCCGCTGGGGAAGATCCCGAAGGCCTCGCGCAGCGCCTGGGGGTCGAGGTCCTGGTTGGTCGAGAGCGTGGTCACGCGGGGACTCCTGTCGTGAGGCGGGCGGTGAGCAGGGCCGTGACGACGGGGCGGGCGGTGGCCAGCCAGTCGTCGTACGCCGTGGGGTCGGCGTGGGCGCTGTCGAGGACGTAGAGCCCCCGGACCGGGACGGTCGCGCCGACCTCGGTCAGGACCGGCCGCAGCGTCAGCTCGGGGGCCAGCGCGTGGGCACGGCCGGCGCCGAGCATCAGCGGCACAGCGATGCCCGAGAGCCCCGTGCCCTGCTGGGGGGCGAAGCGGTCGAGGAACAGCTTGAGCAACCCTGAGTAGGTGGCCTTGTAGGTCGGTGTGGCGACCACGACCAGGTCCGCCGAGGCCACCTGGGTGACCAGGTCGCCCACGACCGGGTCCGCCCAGTCGAGCAGGCCGGCGCCGAGCGTCGCCAGGTCGACGACCAGGTCGGGCGCGTGGCTCGAGAGCTCGGAGGCGAGGTAGGTGGCGGCCTCCAGGGTGCGCGACGCCGGCTTGGGGTTGCCGACGACGACGGCCACGCGGGGCCGGACGTCGGTCAGGGGACCGGTCACGACGCGGCCTTCGCAGCCGCACCGAACGGGACCGAGGCACGCGCCTGGACGGGGGCGGGGTGCTCCCACAGGCCGCGTCGGGTCAGCTCCGGCAGCACGCCCTCGCCGAAGCGGTAGGACTCCTCGAGGTGCGGGTAGCCGGAGAGGACGAACTCCTCGATGCCGACCGCGACGTACTGCTCGATGAGGTCGGCGATCTCGCGGTGGCTTCCGACGAGGGCGGTGCCGGCCCCGCCGCGCACCAGGCCGACGCCGGCCCAGAGGTTGGGGTGGATCTCCAGGCCGTCCTTGGAGCCGGCGTTGAGCTCGAGCATCCGGCGCTGCCCCTCGGACTCGCTGCGCTTCAGCCCGGCCTGGACCTTGGCGATCTCCGCCTCGTCGATGCCGGCGAGCAGGCGGTCGGCCTCGGCCCAGGCCTCCTCGGCGGTGTCGCGGGCGATGGTGTGCAGCCGGATGCCGAAGCGCACCTCGCGGCCCTCCTCGGCGGCGAGCTTGCGGATCCACTCGACCTTCTCCCGCACGGCGGCCGGCGGCTCGCCCCAGGTGAGGTAGACGTCGGCGTGCTTGGCCGCGACGACGCCGGCGGCGGGCGAGGAGCCACCGAAGTAGATCTCGGGCAACGGGTCGGGGATCTGCGCGAGGACTGCCTCCTCGAGCTGGAGGTGCTTGCCCTCGAAGGTGACGCTCTCCCCCGTCCAGAGCCTGCGGACGATGGTCAGGAACTCGTCGCAGCGCTCGTAGCGACCCTCCTTGTCGAGGAAGTCGCCGTACATCCGCTGCTCGTGGCTCTCGCCGCCGGTGACGACGTTGAGCAGGAGCCGGCCGCCGGTGAGGTTCTGGAACGTGCCGGCCATCTGCGCGGCCAGGAACGGCGCGGTGAGGCCGGGGCGGAAGGCGACGAGGAACTTCAGCCGGTCCGAGACGGTGCTCAGCATCGCGGTCGAGAGCCAGGCGTCCTCGCACCAGGCGCCGGTCGGCGTCAACGCGGCCTCGAAGCCGAGCTGCTCCGCGCTGCGGGCGATCTGGCCGAGGTAGGGCACCGACGCGGGGCGGCCGGACGCACCGGCCTCCACGCCGTGACCGCCGCCGACGACCTGGCGGCCGTCGCCGCCGTTGGTGGGCAGGAACCAGTGGAACTTCAGGTGGGACATGACGCCTTCCATGGGTGGGACAGGGGTGAGTCGGGAGTGAGTCGGCGGGTGCCGGTCAGCCGACGCGGGACAGCTCGGCGGCCTCGAGCTCGCGGACGATGGGGAGCACCTCACGGCCGAAGTGGACGACCTCCTCCTGGAAGTGCAGGAAGCCCAGCAGCATCATGTGGACGCCGCGCTTCTTGTACTCCAGGATCCGGCGGGCCACCTGCTCGGGCGTGCCGATCAGGCCGGTGCGGAAGCCGTCGTTGTACTGGACCAGGTCCTTGAACTCCGAGTCCTGCCACATGCCCAACTTGTCCCCGGTCGACTGGCCGGCCTGCCTTACCGCGGAGCCGAAGCCCTCGACGGCCTCCACGTCGGCCTTGGCGATGATCTCGTCGAGCACGGCGTGGGCCTCGGCCTCGGTGTCGCGGGCGACCATGAAGCCGTTGACGCCGAACTTCACGGCGCCGGCGGGGCGACCGTGGACCTGGGCGACGTCGGTGACGTCCTGGATCTGCTCGGCGATCCCCTCGGGGGTGTTGCCGTTGCAGAAGTACCAGTCGGTCACGCGACCACCCATGCCGCGGGCGTCGGTGGAGTTGCCGCCCATGAAGATCTCGGGGTGGGCACGGCCGGGCACGTCGACCGGCTTGGGCTTGAGGTCGAAGTCGTGCAGCCGGTAGAAGTCACCGGAGAGCTCCGCGTGGTCGCTGGTCCAGATCTCCCGTAGGTAGCGGATGAACTCCTCTGAGCGGCGGTAGCGCTCCCCGTGCTCGAGCCACGGCTCGCCGAGCTGGGTGAACTCGTCCTTGAACCAGCCGCTGACGACGTTGACCGCCATGCGGCCACCGGTCATCTGATCGGCGCTGGCGACGAGCTTGGCGAGCACGCCCGGCTGCCAGAGCCCCGGGTGGACGGCCGCGATGACCTTGAGGCGCTCGGTGGCCAGGGCCAGCGCGAGGCTGAAGCTCGTCGACTCGTGCTGGTAGGCCGCACCGTAGGAGGCCATGTAGCGCACCTGGGAGAGCGCGTAGTCGAAGCCGTTGGCCTCCGCCAGCCGGGCGAGCTCGACGTTGTAGTCGTAGCCCCAGTCGGTGCGCTGCTCGATCGTGCTGACGACCAGGCCGCCGCTGACGTTGGGCACCCAGTAGGCGAACGTGATGGGCTCGTGCGCTGCAGTCATGGGATCAGTTCCTTCGCGGGTCATTCACGCTTATGTGTATTAGATTGCTTGACATTTGATCGAGGTGCAAGGCGGGGCGGTGCACCAGGTGTCAGATTCGGACGACGGGGTGATCGGCAGCGCCTGTCACGCGCCCATCACCCCGTCGTCGAGCGGCCTCTTCCCAGGCCGTCAGTGGGCCGCCGGCTCCCGGCGGGCGGTGGTCCCGATCGCCCAGGCGTACGGCGGCGGCGTGCCGTTGGTGAGGTAGTCACCGACGACGCGCGCCTTGAGGATGCGGGGGTTGTGGCTGGAGACCGTGCGGGCGTTGCGCCAGTGCCGGTCCAGGCCGGCCGCGCGGGACGTCGCCGAGGCCCCCAGCGTGTCGAACAGGTCGCTCGTCGCCCGCAGCACCAGGTCGGTGACGACGACCTGCGCGATCGACGACTCCACCTCGACGGCCTCGTTGAGCCGTGCCGTGACCGAGGCCTCCGCACCGGCGGAGCCCGCCACCGCCTCCATGGCCTCCGCCACGCGCAGGGTCGTCGCCTCGGCGGCATAGACGGCTGCTGCTATCTCCCCGATCCGGGCCAGCACCTGCGGGTCGTCGCGCACCCGGGAGGCGTTGGCGTGGGAGTAGTTGCGCTCGCGGCGCCGCACGGCGTCGACGGTGTCGTCGAGCGCCGCCCGGCCGATGCCGGCCAGGGTCGCCAGCAGGTTGAGCTGGTAGAGCGCGGTCTGGTGCGGGAAGCGCTCGTCGAAGGGCAGCACGTGCGCGGCCGGCACCGGGACGTCCGAGAACGTCGTCGTGCCGCTGCCGGTGCCCTTCTGTCCGAAGCCGTCCCAGTCGTCGACCACGGTCACGCCCTCGGCGCGGGTGTCGACGATGGCGATCGCGAAGCGGTCGGGCTGGTCGCCGAACTGGCCGTCGGCCCGCACACACGCGTAGACGTCGGCCCACTCGGCGTAGATGCTGCCGGTCGTGTAGTACTTCGTCCCGTTGATGCGCCAGCCGCTCTCGGCTCGCTCGCCGGCACGGGTGAGCACGGTGCGCTGGGTCTCGATCGCCGTGGAGCCGACCTCCGACCAGGCGTTGCCGGCGATCTCACCGGCGACGAACCGGTCGAACCATGCCTGCTGGTCACGCCCCACGGCGTGCTGCCAGAGCCGGTCCTCCGCGAGCGCGAAGTGCCCGCGGAAGGCCTGGGCGAGGTTGGCGTCCGCGGCCGCCACGTCGATCCACAGCCGGGTCAGCTCGGGCCAGGTGAGCCCGCGGCCGCCGTACTGCTCGGGGACCCGGAGGGCGCCGAAGCCCGCCTCCTTGAGCCAGCGCACCGGCTCGAAGGGCAGCTCGCCGTCGAGCTCGCGCTGGAGCGTGCCGGCACGGATCCTCTCGAGCAGGGGGCGGTAGTGCTCGCGGAGGTCGTCGAGTGTCATGTGCGGGCTCCTCACGTGTACCAGGTCGGCTCGGGCAGCTCGCCGAGCAGCGCGTAGCGCCCCACCTCGGCGCGCTTGTGCGCGATCGGGTCGTGGAGGCTGTGGGTGCGGATGTTGCGCCAGAAGATGTCGAGCCCGACCGAGCTCGCCGTCGCGCGGGCGCCGGTGACGTCGAAGACCCGGGTGCCGATCTCGAGGCCGACGTCGATGGCGACCTGCTTGGCGGCGGCGATCACCACCGCCGCCTCGCCCCTCTCCTGCGCGGCCACGGTGTCGGCGTGCTCGTTGATGCCCTCGATCAGCTCGGCCGCGCGCTCGGCGAGCGCCTCGGCCGCCCAGAGCTTGGAGCGCAGGTCGCCGTAGGCCTCGAGGACGTAGAACTCCTCGCTCCCACGCTGCTTGAGGTCGGGGGTGTAGGGCCAGGCGCGGGTCTTGTCGCGGGTGTAGGTGGCCGCGGTCGCGAGCGCACCCTCGGCGATGCCGAGGTAGAGGTTGGCGAAGATCAGCTGGATCAGCGGCACGTTGAGGGTGTTGTAGACGCGGGGCACGAACACGCGGTCGACGTAGCCGGCGGCGGCCTCCCACGGGACCCGCACGCCCTCGATGGTGACGCCGCCGCTCTCGGTGAGCCGCTGGCCGAGGTTGTCCCAGTCGCCCAGGAACCGGATGGCCGGCTGGTCGGTGGGCACGATCGCGAAGACGTGCTGCTCGGTCCCCTCGATGACGCCCTCCAGGACGGTGACGTCGGAGACACGGCCCCCGGTGGAGAACGACTTGCGGCCGGTGAACACGAGCTCGTCGCCCTCCTCGCGGATGGTGAGGTCGTCGTCGCGGGGGTTGACCGCCCCGCCGAAGAACCAGGTGCCCTCGGTCGCCTGCTGCTCGACGGCCTCGATCTGCTCCGGCGTGCCGACCAGGCGCGCCGCCCACGCCCAGAGGTAGTGGTAGCCCAGCAGCTGGCCGATCGACCCGTCCCCGGCCGAGACGGCCCGCACGACGCGCAGGGCGGTGGTCCAGTCCTGGCCGCCACCACCGTGGGCGACGGGACCGAGCAGCGTGACGAGGCCGGCGTCCTTGAGCAGCTGCACCTCGGCGTACGGCGTCTGGTTGGCGCGGTCGCGCTCGACCGCGTCGACGGCCAGCTGGGTGGCGACCTCGCGGGCGCGCTCGATCCAGGCCTCGGGCGATCGGGGGGAGCCGCTCCAGGTCGTGCGGACCTCGGGCGGGCTGTCGTGGACGGTCATGGGGGTCTCCGGGTGTCTCGTGGGTAGGATGGTCATTAATCTCGACCAACTTAGTAGAGATTAAGTGCCGTTCAAGCCTTTCCCACCCCCCGCGCCGCCAGGTTCTGCCGAGCGGGGGCGGAAGGCTCCGCCTGACAGATCACCGAGGACCGCCGTGCGCATCGAGCAGCTCGAGTACTTCGCCGCCGTCACCCAGCACGGCTCGCTGCGTCGCGCCAGCGAGCGCCTGCACCTCTCCCAGCCGGCGCTGAGCGAGGCGATCAGCAAGCTCGAGCGGGAGCTCGGGGTCACGTTGCTCGACCGGCGCCGGTCCGGGGCCCGGATCAGCCGCGAGGGCCGCGAGCTGCTCCAGCACATGGAGGGCGTGCTCGACGCCATCGACCAGCTCAAGGCCGCCGCCGGCGACAGCAGCGCACACGCTCGGGTCATCCGGGTGGGCACCGTCAACGCGGCGACCTCGACCCTGCTGGTGCCCGCGGTGCACGACTTCCAGGTGACCCGGCCGGACGCCACCGTCGAGGTCCTCAACATCCAGCAGGCCGAGATAGACCGCGGCCTCGCCGAGGGCTCCCTGGACCTCGGGCTGGTCAACGTGCTCAGCGGCGACGATCCCCCGCTCGACCTGGTCGGCACCGACCTGCTCCACGGTCGACCCGTCGTGGTGCTCCCCCACGACCACCCGCTGACCGCGCGCGAGGCCATCTCCGTGGACGAGCTCCGGTCCGAGCGGTTCGTGGCGATGCGGGCGGGCTACCTGATGCACCGCTTCGTGCACCGCCTCTTCGGTCCCGACCTGCCCGCCGTCTGCCACAGCACCGACGGCGCCGAGATGGGCAAGACGCTGGTCGCCGAGGGGCTGGGACTGAGCGTCCTGCCGGACTACAGCGTGGTCGGGGACCCGCTCGAGCGGGCCGGGCTGATCACCTCCCGTCCGATCGTGGGCGACTCGACCGTGGTGACGTTGGTGCTGCGCCGACGCAAGGTGCTGCACGCACCCCACCAGGTCCGTGACCTGCACGCCGCGCTGGTGGAGCGAGCCCGTCGCTATCAGCAGGCACGGGCCTCCTGAGCGGAACCCGCCTGCCCCGGGGCTCGTCGTACGGGCATGACCCGCCGCCTCCTCGCCTCCGCCGCCGCGCTCGCCGTCCTCACCGTCGGCGTCGCCGCCTGCTCCGCGGGCTCCGACTCGACCTCCTCGGACACCGCGGCCTCGGCCCCGGATCCGGCGATCGGCGCACCCGAGATGCCGGTCGAGGACGGGCCCCTGCGCAGCGACGGATCCTCCCTGTCCTTGACCGACACGGCCGGAGGCGCCGGAGCATCGGCGGACACCGTCGCGGTCGCGAGTGCCGCAGCGCGGTCCCTGATCTCGACGGGCAACGTGCAGCTGCGCTCGAAGGACGTCGGGGAGGCTCGCTTCGAGGTGCAGAAGGTCGTCGACGAACTGCGGGGCGAGATCTCCCAGGAGGAGACCGCGACCGACGACGCGGGGGAGGTGAAGCGCTCGCGGCTGGTCCTGCGGATCCCCTCGACCCGCTTCGCCGACGCGATGACGGCGCTCGAGAAGACCGCCACCCTGATCACGTCGAGCTCCGCGGTCGACGACGTCACGACCAAGGTGATCGACACCCAGGTCCGGCTGCGGGTGCAGCGTGCGAGCATCCGCCGCATCGAGCTGCTGCTCGACCGGGCGCAGAGCATCCGCGACATCGTCGACATCGAGGGCCAGCTCTCCCGTCGCCAGGCGGCGCTCGGCTCGCTGCAGCGCACCGCCGCCTACCTCGCCGACCAGACCTCCATGGCCACGATCACCGTGTCCCTGGAACGCACCGTGGACACGCCGGCCAAGAAGAAGCCCGAGCCGGAGGAGACCGGCTTCCTCGCCGGGCTCGACGCCGGATGGTCCGCCTTCACCGGGGCCGCCGTGGGGCTCGCCACCGCTGCGGGCGCCGTGCTCCCCTTCGCCGTGGTGCTGGCCCTGCTGGGCGCCGTGACGTGGCCGCTGCGCCGCCGGATCAGAGCGGGTAGGACTGCACGTACTCCGTCAGCCGCTTGAGCTGGTCGGGGTCGGTCGACGGGATGACCCCGTGGCCGAGGTTGAAGATGTGGCCACGGGCAGCCCGACCGGCCTCGATGACCTCGGCGGCCCGCGCGAGCATCAGCTCGGGCGGCGCGAAGACCAGGGTCGGGTCGAGGTTGCCCTGGACGCTGCGGTCCCCGACGAGCGGGATCGCGGAGGCGAGCGGGGTGCGCCAGTCGACGCCGACCACGTCGGCACCGGCCTCGCCCATCAGCCCGAGCAGGTTGCTGGTGCCGACCCCGAAGTGGATGCGCGGGGCGCCGAGCTCCCCGGCCTGGGCGAGCACGCGGGTCGAGTGGGGCATGACGAGCGCCTCGTAGTCGGCCGGGGTCAGCGCTCCGGCCCACGAGTCGAAGAGCTGCACGGCCGAGGCGCCGGCGGCGACCTGGACCTCGAGGTAGGCCGCGGCGATCTGTGCGATCTTGCGCATCAGCGCGTCCCAGACGTCGGGAGCGCCGAACATCATCGCCTTGGTCTTGGCGTGCTCCTTGGACGGCCCGCCCTCGACGAGGTAGGACGCCACGGTGAACGGGGCCCCTGCGAAGCCGATGAGCGGGGTCGCGCCGAGCTCGGCGACGAGGTTGTGCACGGCCTGGGTGATGAACGGGACGTGCTCCGGTGTCAGGTCGGGGATCGCCGCCACGTCCTCGAGCGTGCGCACCGGGGAGGCCACGACCGGGCCCACGCCGGCGACGATGTCGAGGTCGACGCCGACCGCCTTGAGCGGCAGGACGATGTCGGAGAAGAAGATCGCCGCGTCCACGCCGTAGCGGCGCACGGGCTGGAGCGTGATCTCGGTGACCAGGTCGGCGTCCATGCACGACTCGAGCATCCCGATGCCCTCGCGGATCTTGAGGTACTCCGGCAGCGAGCGTCCCGCCTGGCGCATGAACCAGACCGGCGTGTGCGGCACCGGCTCGCCACGCGCGGCCTTCAGGAGGGCACTGTCGGCGAGTCCGGGGTGACGAGTGGGCGACGGCATGGGACAAGCCTCCCAGGTCACCCCCGGCGTGTTCGCAGATGGGTTCGAGTCCCGCGGACCTACTGTGATCCCATGGTCGTCCGTCAAGAGTCGCGCACCGGGTCCGGTGTGCAGACGAGCCCCCCGGAGTTCCGGGCGGCCGTGGCGACGATGCGCGCAGCCACGCTGCGCCCCGAGATCTTCTGCGAGGAGATGCCCGCCCCCCAGCGGATCGCCCCGCACGCCGCCGCCCTGTCGGCCGACGTCACGGTCGACGGCGTCGACGTGGGCACCGGGCGGATCATCCTGCTCCACGACCCGGCCGGCAACGACGCCTGGGACGGCACCTTCCGCTGCGTCGCCTACGCCCGCGCCGAGATCGAGCTCGACATGATCACCGACCCGCTGCTGGCCGACGTGGGCTGGTCGTGGCTGACCGAGGCGCTCAGCGCCCACGGCGCCGCCTACACCGCGGCCTCCGGCACCGTCACCCGCGTCGCGACCGAGAGCTTCGGCGGGATGGCCGACGAGGCCGGCACCGCCCAGCTGGAGATCCGCGCCTCCTGGACGCCCCTCACCGACGAGGCCTCCCCTCTCGACGTGGGACCCCACGTCGAGGCGTGGGGCGAGCTGCTCTGCACCGCCGTGGGCCTGCCGCCCGTGCCCGCCGGCGTGACGGTCATGCCCGGCCGTCGGGGCCAGCGGGGTGCCGGCCACTGATGACCGACCAGACACCCGAGACGATCGACTCCGCCGAGCCGATCGAGCCCGCCGAGCCCGAGGTGCGCGCCGAGCTGCTCACCCTGCGCGACGGGCTCTCCGCCGTCATCGAGACCGAGGACGCCCTCCAGGCCTACTGCGACGCCCTCGCCGCGGGCACCGGCCCCGTGGCGATCGACGCCGAGCGCGCCTCCGGCTACCGCTACTCCAACCGGGCCTACCTCATCCAGCTGCGTCGCGAGGGTGCCGGCACGTCGCTCATCGACCCGATCGCCTTCGAGTCGCTCGCGCCGCTCCAAGCGGCCCTCGAGGGCACCGAGTGGATCCTGCACGCCGCCACGCAGGACCTGCCGTGCCTCAACGAGATCGGCCTCTACCCCACCGAGCTCTTCGACACCGAGCTCGCCGGTCGGCTGCTGGGCTACCCCCGCGTCGGGCTCGCGACCCTCGTCGAGACGCTGCTGGACCGCCGCATGAAGAAGGAGCACTCCGCCGTCGACTGGTCGACGCGACCGCTCCCCCAGGCGTGGCTCGAATACGCCGCCCTCGACGTCGAGGTGCTCGTGGAGCTCCGCGACCTGCTCGCCGCCGAGCTGGTCGAGACCGGCAAGGACGACTGGGCCCGTCAGGAGTTCGACTACCTGCGGACCTTCGAGCTGCCCGCCCGCGTCGACGCGTGGCGTCGTACGTCGGGACTCCACCGGGTGCGCGGGCGCAAGGCCCTGGGGGCCGTCCGGGCGCTGTGGGAGCTGCGCGACTCGCTCGCCGAGCAGCGCGACGTCACCCCCGGGCGCATCCTGCCCGACTCGGCCATCGTGGCGGCCGCGCAGGCGATGCCGCTGGACCGCGACGCGCTGCTGTCCACCAAGGGCTTCCACGGCCGCGGCGCCGAGCGCTACTCCAGCCGGTGGGTCGCCGCGCTCCGCGAGGTCGACGAGATGAGCGAGGACGAGCTCCCCACGCGGGCACCGCGCGGCGACGGACCCCCGCTCCCGCGGGCCTGGGCCGAGAAGGACCCGGTCGCCGCCCGTCGCCTGACGCTCGCGCGCGAGGCGATGACCGCCCTCGCCGAGGACCGCAACCTGCCCGTGGAGAACGTCCTCACCCCCGACTACCTGCGCCGCACGCTCTGGTCACCTCCCCAGACCCGCCAGGGCGACGAGCTGATCGACGCCGTCGTCTCCCAGCTCGCGGGCTACGGCGCGCGCGGGTGGCAGATCGCGCTCGCGGCCCCCGTCATCGTGACCGCCATCCTCCAGGCCGACGCCGACGCGGCCGCCGCGACCGAGGCCGCCGCGACCGAGGTCGCCGACGACCTCGCCGACGACGTCAGCGCGGATCCTCCAGCGCCGTCCTGAGCCGCTCGGCGAGCACCGCCACGGCCGCGCGCAGCTCGGGGCCACCCTCGACGCGGTAGGGGAACGGCACGCGGGCCAGCCACTCCTGGGCATACATCTCCGGGTTGCTGGTCGTGCCCACGAGCACGCAGCCGTCACCCAACGGCTCGAGCCGTCCCATCGTGGGGTGGACCCATGGCGCCACTCGGGCCATCGGGGCGTCGAGGACCACCCGGGTCTCGTGCTCCCAGCCGGTGGCCAGGGCCTCCTCGAGCGCGGCGACGGGGTCGAGACCGGCCGGCGGCTCGAAGCGGTGCGCGGTCTCGCGGACCGCGCTGATCCGGTCGACGCGGTAGGTGCGGCTGGCGTCGGCGTGGTGGGAGAAGCACAGGAGGTACCACCGCCCCAGGCGCACGACCACCGCCCACGGGTCGACCTCGGCGTCCCAGGTCCGGCCGGAGCCGCTGCGGTAGGACACGACGATCCGGTGCCGCGACGCGACCGCGGCGACCAGCGCGCTGGTGAGGGCCGGGTCCGGTCGCGTGGACTGCTGGCGGGGCACGGTGGCCGCGTGCTCGCGCAGCGCCGCAGCCTGGCGTCCCACGCTGTCGGGCAGCGCCCGGACCACCTTGCCGAGTGCGGAGCCGACCAGGTCCTCGGCGTCGGTCGCGGCGGGCTGACCGTCCAGGACCGCCATCACCAGCCCCAGCGCCTCCTCCTGGGTGAACATGACCGCCGGCAGCCGGGCACCGCGGCCGAGCCGGTAGCCGCCGTAGGGACCGCGGGTGGACTCCACCGGGATCCCGGCCTCGCGCAGGATCGCGACGTAACGCCGCGCCGCCCGCTCGGTGACCCCGAGCCGCTCGGCCAGGTCACCAGCGCGCACGCCGGGTCGGTCCTGGAGGACCTCCAGCGCACGCAGCGCCCGGGCCGTGGGACTCATCTCGGAGGACATTCCTCGACCCTAGGTCACCAACAGGACGCAGATCGTCCGGAACCGTCACTAGCGTGGCCGGCACACCGACCCAGGAGGACTCCCATGGACATCGTGCTCGTCGCCGGACTCTGGCTCGACGGATCCGCCTGGGACGCCGTCGTCCCGGAGCTCGAGGCACGCGGACACCGCGCCGTCCCGATCACCCTGCCCGGTCAGGGCGACGGGGCGACCTCGGCCACGCTCGACGACCAGGTGGCAGCCGTGGTGGCCGCCGTCGACGCTGCCACCGGGCCCGCGTTGGTGGTCGGCCACTCCGCCGCCTGCACGCTGGCCTGGCAGGCCGCCGACGCCCGTCCCGACGCCGTCGCCAAGGTCGCGCTGATCGGCGGCTTCCCCTCCACGGAGGGCGAGGCGTACGCCGCGTTCTTCCCCGCCGAGGACGGCTTCATGGCCTTCCCTGGCTGGGGTCCCTTCGAGGGGCCGGACTCCGACGACCTCGACCAGCCCACCAGGGACCGCGTCGCCGCAGCGGCCATCCCCGTGCCCGAGGGCGTCACGACGGGGGTCGTGCACTACACCTCCGAGCGTCGCCACGACGTGCCGCTGGTGCTGGTGTGCCCGGAGTTCACCCCCGCGCAGGCTCGCGAGTGGATCGCCGGCGGCGACACCCCCGAGCTGGCGAGCGCCCGTCACCTCGAGCTCGTCGACCTCGACTCGGGGCACTGGCCGATGTTCAGCCAGCCGAAAGCACTGGCCGCGCTGCTGGACGAGGCTACGAGCGTCTGACCACCGGGGCTACTACTCGGCGTCCTCGGAGGCGCTCTCGCTGGGGCTGGCGAGCTCGGGGTCCAGCACCGTGCGCGACTGCTCGTCGATCTGGGTCGTGAGGGCCTCGAGGTCCGGCACGGTCACGCTCAGCATCAGCCGCAGGCTGCCGGCCACAGCGGCCTCGAGCGCGGTGTAGTCGTCGAGCAGCGGCGGCACGACCATGTCGTCGATGCTGGTGCGGAACACGCCGGCGTGCTCGGGCTGGAGGGCCGGCTGGAGGAAGTCCTCGGAGACCGCGACCGGCAGGCTCGCGGGGGCGAGGTAGCCGGCGCGGGCCACCCGGGCGACGGGCTCGGCGGACACCGCGTGCACCAGGAAGTCGGCCGCCTTGGCGATGCTCGGCGCGTCGCTGGAGACGCAGAGACCGGTGATGTCGCCGATGGTCGCGGCCCGGTCGAGCGTGGGCATCGGCATGACGTCGAAGCTCAGGCCGTCCACCTCGCGCAGCTCGGGGGTGAGTGAGCGGAAGCCGGCGATCATGCCGAGCTTGCCGCGCTCGAACCACTCCATCGGCGAGGCCTCCGCGAGCTGCTCGTCGCTCAGGGTCACCGACGCGTCGCGCAGCAGCTCGAGGGTGCGGCTGAGGGCGTCGCGGGAGTCGTCCTCCGAGAGCGCGAGCGAGGTCGGCTCGTTGTCGTCGTCGAAGAGGTCACCGCCACCGGAGTAGATGAAGGGCGCCAGCCCACGCAGCGTCGGGTCGATGTAGACGCCGGTGCTGCCGCGGCGCGGACGCGTGGCGAACTCGGCGGCCGCGGTGAACTGCTCAAAGGTCCAGCCGTCGCGGGTCTCGTCCTCGGGGGTCTCCGGGTCGTCCTCGGGCACCGGGAGGTCGCGGGCCAGCATCCGGTCGAAGTCGATCAGCTCGGTGTTGTAGTAGATGACCATCGGCGAGATGCCGTAGGGCATGCACTGGAGCTCGTTGTCCGCGGAGAACGCGAGGAGCGCGTCGCGGGCGTAGTCGTCGGTGTAGTTGACCCCGCGCTCGTCGAGCAGCTCGAGCAGCGGCTGGTTGAGCCCCTCCTCCTGCACCATCGCGAGATCGCCGCGCGAGACGAGGTAGAGGTCGGGGACCTCACCGCCCTGCATCGAGGCGACGAACGCGTCGTGCGTGGGCCACGTCAGCAGCTCGATCTGGCTGGTCTCGCTGTCGGTGTTGTAGTCGTCGACCATCCCCCGGTAGGCCGCGACCTCCGCGTCGGCTCCCCAGACCCCGAGGGTCAGGTCGGTCGGCTTGGCCGGAGGTGACGTCTGGGTCGGCGGGGCGGGCGAGGGGTCCTGCTGGTCGGCG
>NZ_CALRWD010000071.1:0-26157 GCF_943371775.1 Nocardioides psychrotolerans | reverse complement strand
CGTCGTAGGTCTCGGGGTTGCCGTCGGAGCTGATCGTGCACTTGACCGGCGACTCGATCGGGGCGTTGTGGAAGCTCTCACCGAAGTGGTAGTTGCTGCCCGCGACCTGGACCCAGACCACGGCGTAGTCGGTGACCCCGGCTGGCCAGTTGGCGTGCTGGCTGTAGGTGAAGCTCTGCGTGCCGGACCAGGTGGTCGCGTTGTTGTGGTAGTTGAGCGTGACCTCGCCCTGGTCGGTGCTGAGGCGGATGTTGACGTCGTTGGACTGCCCGGCCGGGATGTCGGAGGGGTAGGCCACGGTCAGCGCGTCGCACGAGGGCGTGGCGTACTTCCAGTTCCAGTCGAAGTTGCCCGTGGTCGACGTCGGCGGGTTCACGACCGGCGGCAGCTCGCCCGGGGTCTCGTCGCCCGGGGTCTCGTCGCCCGGGGTCTCGACGACAGGGACGTTGGTCCACGTGAGCGAGTAGTGCGCCAGGGCCTGCCCGCTCGAGTGCCGCAGGACCACGGTCTTGAGCGGCTCCACGAGCTTCACGTAGTCGGGCTCGAAGCCCTCCTTGGAGTTGCCCACCTTGGTGCAGTAACCGGTGATCAGCTTGTCCGAGGGTGCGGTGACCTCGAGCGTGGCACCGTTGCCGGGTGCTCCCTTGATCCCCGAGTCGAGCTTGTCGCAGGCGCTGGTGCCCTCGCCGCCGGCGTGCGCGGCGGTGGTCGACAGGCCCAGGACGGGCACGGTCAGGACGACGACCGTGGCGGTGAGGGCGGCGATCCGGCGCATGAGGTGCTCGTTTCTCGAAGTCTGCGGGCTGATGGATCAACCCTGACACGGCACTTCTCCCCCATCTAGGGGACTGCACCAACCTTGCGGAGTCCCCGGCGGAACCTTGCGGGTGCCTTGAGGAACGAGCGTCGTGAGCCCCCTCAGGAGGCCGAGAGCAGGGTGGTCGCGTCGCGCCGGTTGCCCGCAGCACTCGCCTGCTCCATGAGCGACCGGGCCACGCCGGGTGCGGTCGCCGGGGCGACCACGAGCAGGCGCAGCCGGGTGCCGTCGTGGAGGGTCAGGACCACGACGTGGAGGTCGTCACGGGGGAAGACGCCCAAGCGGATGGGGCCGCGCAGGGTCTGGACGCGCGTCCCGGTGCGGTCCCAGTCGGGTGCCGAGACCACCAACCGGTGCACCCTCCCGCGGTCGGAGGGGAAGCCGTCGACCAGCACCCGCGCCTCGCGCTGCAGGTCCCGCGAGCCCGGCCACCAGGCACCGTCGAGGGGGCCGGCGTAGAACGCGGCGGCCAGCGACAGGCGCACGGCGTGCGCACCGACCCCCGTGGCGGCAGCGGGCGGCTCCGGTGCTGGGGGGATGCTGCGGGTCCGTGACGTCGCCATGACGTCCGCCTTCCTGCCACCGGGAGCAGCGCCCGCGATGGGACCGTCGCCCGACGAGTTCCTCTCCAGCGTAGGCCCCGCACGATGAGCCGCCCTCGCGCCGTACGATCTGCCGGTGTCCCACGGAATCGATCCTGACGACCTCGCCACCGCGGTCAGGGTCCTCGAGCAGCTCCACGAGCTGCCCAGCGACCACCCCGACATCCAGACGGTGAAGCACGCCGCGTCGCACATGTACAAGGCGCTCAAGAGCGAGCGACGCGCTCGCAAGCGGGCCGAGGAGCTGGCTGCCGACCGTGCGGTCACCGCCCTGACCGCCACCGGGTCCCCCCTGCGGATCGACGACGAGACCGAGGGCATCCCGCTGGTCTCCTCGGCCACGGGGGCCTTCGCCGGCGAGCTGATCAATCCCCGCGGGTGCTACATCTGCAAGCAGGACTACACCCTGGTCGACGCGTTCTACCACTGGCTCTGCCCGGACTGCGCCGCGTTCTCCCACGCCAAGCGCGACCAGCGCACCGACCTCACCGGCCGCCGGGCGCTCCTGACGGGCGGGCGGGCCAAGATCGGGATGTACATCGCCCTGCGGCTCCTGCGCGACGGCGCAACGACGACCATCACGACCCGGTTCCCCAAGGACGCCGTGCGCCGGTTCGCCGCGATGCCCGACGCCGCGGACTGGATCGACCGGCTCACGGTCGTCGGCATCGACCTGCGTGACCCCACCCAGGTGATCTCGCTGACCGAGGAGGTCGCTGCGGCCGGCCCGCTGGACATCCTGATCAACAACGCCTGCCAGACCGTGCGTCGCTCCCCGGGCTCCTACGCCCCGCTGGTCGAGGGCGAGCTGGCGCCGCTGCCGACCGACCTCGCCCTGCCGGAGCTGGTGACCTTCGACCGGGTCTCGGAGCTGCACCCCGCGTCGATCGCCGGCACCCTGCAGGACCACCCGGTGGCCCACCACCTCGGGGAGTCCCCCGCCGCGATGACCGCGCTCGCCCTCAGCGCCGGCAACGCCTCCCTGGAGGCTCACCTCGCCGGCACGGCGGTGGACGCCGGTGGACTGCTGCCGGACCTCCAGCAGGTCAACTCCTGGACCCAGAAGGTCGAGGAGGTCGACCCCCTCGAGCTCCTCGAGGTGCAGCTCTGCAACTCGATCGCGCCGTTCCTGCTCATCTCACGGCTCCGGCCGGCGATGCGCGCGGCCGAGGCGCGTCGCCGCTACGTCGTCAACGTCTCCGCCATGGAGGGTCAGTTCTCCCGTCGCTACAAGGGCGCCGGGCACCCGCACACCAACATGGCGAAGGCCGCGCTCAACATGCTGACCCGGACCAGCGCCGAGGAGATGTTCGAGACCGACCGGATCCTGATGACGGCGGTCGACACCGGCTGGATCACCGACGAGCGTCCCCACCAGGACAAGCTGCGCATCGCCGCCGAGGGATGGCACGCCCCGCTCGACCTCGTCGACGGCGCGGCGCGCGTCTACGACCCCATCGTGCTCGGCGAGTCCGGCGAGGACCTCTACGGCTGCTTCGTGAAGGACTTCCGCCCCAGCCCCTGGTGACGCGGGTGACGACGCTCACGCGCCCGGGACGGTCCCCGAAGCACGGGATCGGTCGACGAAGCCCTAGTGTCATCAGGTGACTGACTTCGACGTTGTGACCCGTGACCATGTCCTCAGCGCGATCGCTGAGCACGACGAGCGGGGTGCGGACGCCTTCCTGACGGCCTACGGCTTCGGCAGGACCTCGGAGTTCCTCCTGCACCACGAGGACGTGACCTACGACGCGACCGCGATCCTGGGTGTGGCCTACAAGCACGCCACCGGCACCGCGGCCTCGCGCCGTCGCCTCGGCAACGGCAAGCACCAGGTCGCCGAGATCCTCCGGGCCCTCGAGTTCGAGACGACGTACGTCGACACGACCGCCCTGGCCGTCGACCCCGCCACGGGCGAGTGGCGCGACGTCGCGGACGTCGGCGCCGAGGAGGCCCGCGACGCCTGGGCCGAGGCCGCCCGCGGCGTGCTCATCGAGGTCGCCGGTCGCTACCACGCGCTCATCACGCACAAGGAGCTCGCCACCCAGGTGCAGAACCTCACCGGCATCCGCACCAAGCAGATGCCCCACTACTGGATCGGTGACGTGCTCACCCGCGTCGCCGCCGAGTGCGACAAGCGCGACGAGCCGCTGCTTGCCGCCTTCTGCATCACCGCCGACGGCAGCGTCAGCAGCGCCTACGGTCCGGCCGTCCTGGCGGCGACGGGCACCGCCCCCGCCGACGCCGACGACCACGCCGCCAAGGAGCGCCTCAAGGCGCACCGGCACTTCGACGCCGCCGACCTCCCCGAGGGCGGTGGCGTCCCTGCACTGTCGGACAAGCTGGCCGCGACCCGCGGTCGCGAGCGCAAGATCCGCCACCAGGAGCGCGAGATCGCCAAGTGCCCCGTGTGCTACCTCCAGCTGCCCGCCACCGGGGTGTGCGACAACTGCGCGTGACCCGAGGCGCTCCGCGACGTTGACCCTGACATGGACCCTCGGCACGCCACCGGCCCCGCACCGCACCGCGCCCTGACGAGGATCGTCGTCGGGGTCGTCCTGGCGATCCTCGCGACGCTGGTCCTCCAGGGACCCGCGGGCGCGTCCCCGGCTGCGGAGGTCGACCCGAGCCAGGACGTCCCGTCGCTCCCCCAGGAGTGCATCCGCTACGCGATCATCCCGCCGGTGCCGGTCGCCTGCCACCTGACGCCCTACCGCGCCAAGCGCCCCACGGTCGTCCTGTGGGGCGACTCCCACGCCTGGCAGTACATCCCGGCCGTGCGCAACGCCGCGATCGCGCGAGGCGCCAACCTCACGGCCTTCGTCCTGGGCGGGTGTCCCCCGGTGAAGGTGCCGATCGACCGCGCACCGCGCAACCCCAAGTCGTGCGCCACCAACAACTACCTGGCGATGAAGTACGTCATGCGTCTGCAGCGCGGGGACCAGGACGTCCGGGTCCTGCTCGGCTCCCACTGGGCCGGCTACCGCCGCGCCGCCCGGGAGAGCACCATCGGACCGCTGGCGCCGCTGTTCGGCTACGACGAGACCACGCAGGGCAAGGTCGAGCTCTTCCAGTCGAGCGCTGCCGCTCTCTTCCCGGCCCTGGGCCGGGTGGGCGTGGACGTCGACGTCATCGGGCAGACCGCGACGGTCCCCCGTCTCACCCTGCCCTGTGCCGCGGGAGAGGAGCCCTACTCCTGCGACGTCCTGCGCTCCCGCGCGATCTACGACGAGGACGAGACCGAGGCCTGGCTGCGCGAGCGGATGCAGGACCTGGCGGGAACACCCCGGCTGATCGACGTCAACAGCGCCTACTGCGGGCAGATCATGTGCCGCGGGATCCAGGACGGCATCCACACCTTCTACGACGACCTGCACCTCAGCGCCACACGCACCGACACGTTGACGCGCTTCTTCGAGCCGTCCATGCGCGCGCTGCGCTAGCGGGCTCAGCCCAGCGGGACCGACCACTCCACGGTGGTCCCACCACCGGGTGACGGGGTGACGGTGCACTGCCCCCCGAGGCGCTCGGCTCGCTGGCGCATGTTGGACAGACCGCTCTCGGTGACCACCGCGGGAACACCTCGGCCGTTGTCGCGCACGACCAGCCGCACGTCGTCCACGGCGCTCAGGAGGACCTCGACCTTGGTGGCGCCGGCGTGCCGAGCGGCGTTGGACAGCGACTCCCCCAGCACCGCCAGCACGTCGGGGACCACGTGGGTCGCGATCCGGGTGCGCACCGGTCCCTCGAACCGCAGGGACGGGGTGAAGGTGAGCGTCGTCGCGGCCCGGTCGACGATCCGCGACACCTCGGCCTGCACGTCGGTGGCATCGTCGAGCGCGCTGAGCGCGAAGATCGAGCGCCGGATGTCCTTGATGGTGGCATCCAGGTCGTCGACGGCGGCGCTGAGCCGGCTGCGGACCTCCGGTCGGTCCGCCAGCGGGGTGGCGCTCTCGAGGCTGAGCCCGATCGCGAAGAGGCGTTGGATCACCAGGTCGTGCAGGTCGCGCCCGATCCGGTCGCGGTCCTCGAAGAGGGCGAGTCGCTGCTGGTCCTCCCGGCCCCGCGCGACCTGGAGCGCCAGCGTGGCCTGCTCGGCGAAACTGGCCGGCAGCGTCGGGTCGAGCGCGAGGTGCCACGAGCGCCGCTCGCGCGTCCAGCCCAGCGCCAGGGCCCCCTCCATGGACTCCGAGCTGCGCAGCGGCACGATGATCGCCGGACCGACAGCGGGCCAGCCCAGCAGCCCGGTGACGTCGACGGCGCGCGGGTCGAGCGCCATGTCCTCGACCGAGATGGCGACGCCGGTGCGCACCACGTGAGCGGCGAGCGAGCTCTCCAGCGAGACCCCGCTCATCGCGACCGGGTCGCCCGTGGCGCCGGACACGACCTGGAGCTCGAGGCTGTCGACGTCGGCGCCGGCCACGATCCAGGCCACGTCGGCGCCCGACACGTCGCGGGCCCGGTCCACGACCACCTGGAGGGACTCCGGACCCGGGGCCACCGTGGAGAGGAGGGCCGCGATGTCGGCGGTGGCGGCGAGCCACCGCTGACGCAGCGCAGCCTCCTCGTGGAGCCGTGCGTTCTCCAGCGCGACGCCGGCCGCCGCCGCGAGGGCCACGACGATCTCCTCGTCCTGGGCGGTGAAGTCACCGCCACCGAGCTTCTCGGTGAGGTAGAGGTTGCCGAAGACCTTGTCGCGGATGCGCACCGGCACCCCGAGGAAGGACCGCATCGGCGGGTGGTTGGCCGGGAAGCCGTAGGAGGCCGGGTGCTCGGCGATGTCGTGCAGCCGCAGCGGCTCGGGTCGGTCGATGATCAGCCCCAGCAGGCCGTGCCCGGTGGGCAGGTCGCCGATCTCCTGGATCTGCTCCTCGGTGGCCCCGTGGGTCACGAAGAGCCGCAGCCGCCGGTCGGGGCCGTCGTTGAGCACGCCCAGGGCGGCGTACTGCGCCCCCGCGAGGTCACCCGCGATCCGCACGATGCGGCTGAGCAGCCCGTCCAGCGAGAGGTCGGCGGCCATGGTCACCACCGCGTCGAGCAGCAGCTGCCAGCGCGCCTGCTCGTCCAGGACACCGTGCACCCGGTTGAGGACCTCGCGCAGCAGGTCGTCGAACCCGGTCTCCGCCAGGGCCGGGTCCCCTGCCGGCTGGCGAGTGCCCTGCTTCGCGCCTCCCGCCACGTCGCTCATGGGTCGACCCTAAGGCACGGTCGACGTCTTCGGGGGGTGCCGTGGACGCCGAGGTGCCGGGGTCAGGGCTGGGCGTGCTTGGTCGCGAAGATCGCGGCCTGGGTGCGGCTGCTGAGACCGAGCTTGGCCAGCATCGAGGACACGTAGTTCTTGACCGTCTTCTCCGCCAGGAAGAGCGTGGCACCGATCTGGCGGTTGGTCATGCCCTCGCCGATCAGCTCCAGGATGCGCTGCTCCTGGGGGGTGAGCTGCTGGATGCTCGGGTCGACCTGGGGGCCGCGGCGCACGCGCTCCAGGACCTGCGCGGTGACGGCCGGGTCGAGCATGGACTGGCCGGCGGCGACACGGCGCACGGTGTCGATGAGGTCGTGACCGCGCACCTGCTTGAGGACGTAGCCGGCCGCCCCGGCCATGATGGCGGAGAAGAGGGCCTCGTCGTCGTCGTAGGACGTCAGGATCAACGCGTGGATGCTCGGGTCGACCGAGCGGACCTCGCGGCACACGTCGATGCCGGTGCCGTCGGGGAGGCGGCCGTCGAGGATGGCCACGTCAGGGCGGAGCGCCGGGATCCGGGCAGCGGCCTCCACGGCCGAACCGGACTCCCCCACCACCACGATGTCGCCCTGGCTCTCCAGCAGGTCCTTGATGCCGCGCCGGACGATCTCGTGGTCGTCCAGGAGGAAGACCCTGATGGGTGTGGCGCGCGCGGTCTCACCGCTGTTGTCCTCGGTCATGTCCTCACTGTAGGGCTCCCCCACCCAGGTCGTCCGGGCCTGTTGCCCCCGACCAGGAGGACCTTCGTCCCTGGGGAAGCGGCATCTCGACGGCGACGCTGGACGGACGACACGTCGTCGGGCGGCACCCTCGTCCCGGACGTGAGCCCCGATGGAGGACGCCATGGTCGACACCCGATCGATCGTCGAGACCCGACGCATCGTCGAGCTGGCCTGTGCTGCCCCGAGCGTGCACAACTCCCAGCCCTGGCTGTGGCGCCAAGGCGATAGCTGCATCGAGCTGCACGCCGACCACTCCCGCCGGCTCCACCTGACCGACCCTCGCGGCCGGGAGATGATCCTCAGCTGCGGCGCCGCGCTGCACCACGCTCGCGTGGCGGCCGCGGCACTCGGCCTCCCGGCCGAGGTGGAGTACGCACCCGACCTCGACCGGCCGAGCCACCTGGCCACGCTCCACCTGAGGCCGGGCGAGCCCAGCGCCCTCGCGGCCGCCGCGCTCGACACCCTCGCGCAGCGCTGCACCGACCGCCGCCGCTTCACGGCATGGCCGGTCCCGGACGAGCGACTGGCGATGCTGGCAGCCTCCGCGACAGCGGCCGGCACCCAGGTCCTGCCCCTGGTCGACATCGGCTCGCGGTTGCGCGTGGAGCTGCTGGTCAACCGGGCACTGGACCGCCAGGAGGGTCGCAGCGCCCAGGGCGAGCACGTCGAGGGCTCGGACGGCCTGATCGTGCTGCTCACGGAGCGGGACGACCCCCGCGCCTGGCTCAGCGCCGGCGAGGCGTTGAGCGAGGTGTGGCTGGCCGCGACGGCGGACGGTCTCTCCCTGGTCCCCCTCAGCTGCGTGATCGAGGACGACGACACCCGCTCCGAGCTGCATCGTGAGGTCCTCGGCGGTCTGGCCGAGCCGCAGCTGGTGGTCCGCATCGGCTGGCAGCAGATCGGTCGCAGCGAGCTGCGCCGCACGACGAGGCGGCCCGTCTCCGACGTCCTGCTGCCGTGAGCACGGTGACCTCCGTGACGACCACCGGTGCACTGGCGACCGACCACCTGCCCCGGCTGCGGCCGTGGCTGCTGCCGGCCACCGTCTCCGGCGCCGCTGCGTTGCCGGTCGGCGCCCTGCTCGCCAGGTGGACCGATCGGCCGACCCCGTCCGGCGCCGCATGGGTGGCACTGATCGTCGGCTCCCTGGTCGCCGGTGCGTTGCTCGGCGTGGTCCAGGGTCGCTCGCTGCGCGTCTGGCTGACCCCCCTGGACCGGATCGTCTGGCTCTCCGCGACTGCTGTCGCGACCCTCCTGAGCAGCATGCTGCTCCTGGCCCCCGGCCACCCCGTCACGACGGACCAGGCCATCACGCTGGGCACCGTCGGTGTCGGCCTGGTCGTCGGCGGGCTCCTCGGACTCGTCCAGGCCGTCCGGCTCAAGCACGTCTTCCGCTACGCCCGACGGTGGCCGCTGGCCAGTGCCGTGGGGTGGGCGGTGTCCCTCCCGATTGCGATCTACACCCTGGTCGCGTCCGGACCTGGCATGGGCTGGATCGCCCAGACCGTGCTTGCCACGGCGGGCGGCGCGATCGCCGGAGCGACGTACGGCGTGGTGACGGGGCTGATGCTCCCGGCGCTCGCCGGCTCCCGCCCGTTCGACCGTCTGGTTCTCTGGCTGCTCGAGTCGCGGTGGCACGACCGTCTCCCGGTCCACCTCGTGGGCCTGGGCGTGATCGGTCGGCAGAGCGGTCTGCTGCACCGTCTGCCCGTGCTGGCCTCCTCGACCCACGGCCTGCTCGTGGTGCTGGTCGGCCACCCGGAGGGCCGGACCTGGTGGCGCAACATCGAGGCGGAGCCCGATGTCGAGGTCCTGCGCGGCGGGATCTGGCTGACGGCACGGGCCCACGTGGTGCGGCCCGGTGATCCGGGCTGGCTGGAGGCCTACCGGGTCCACTGCACCGCGCGACCCGAGGTCCAGGTGCCCTCCGGCACGCCCTGGGTCGTCGTCGACATGCGGCTCACGCGCCGCGTCGACCGCTGAGAGCCACGTCACTGCCCGCGGGACCAACGTCCCGTGACGTCGGGACCCGCGCCCGTGCTTGCGCGCCGGCCGACCGCCCAGGGTGGAGGCACACCAGCCCCGCTACTCAGGAGATCACCCGTGGACATGTTGGACATCGTGCGATGGCAGTTCGGCATCACGACCGTCTACCACTTCCTGTTCGTGCCCATCAGCATCGGCCTGACGGCCATGGTCGCGGGCTACGAGACCGCCTGGGTGCGCACGCGCAACCCGCGCTGGCTGCGCCTGACCAAGTTCTTCGGCAAGCTGCTGCTCATCAACTTCGCCATCGGCGTCGTGACCGGCATCGTCCAGGAGTTCCAGTTCGGCATGAACTGGAGCGACTACTCGCGCTTCGTGGGTGACGTCTTCGGCGCCCCACTGGCGATCGAGGGCCTGCTCGCGTTCTTCCTCGAGTCCACCTTCCTGGGCCTGTGGATCTTCGGTTGGGACCGCCTGCCGGCCAAGTTGCACGCAGCGACGATGTGGATCGTGCACCTCGGCACCCTGTTCTCGGCCTACTTCATCCTGGCCGCCAACTCGTTCATGCAGAACCCCGTCGGCTTCGAGTACAACCCGGCGACCGGACGCGCGGAGATGAACGACTTCGCCGCCGTGATGTTCAACAAGGTCCAGCTCGTCACCTTCCCGCACACGGTCCTCGCCGCCTACATGACGGCCGCCGCGTTCGTCGTCGGCGTGGCCTTCTGGAGCATGCGCAAGGCCGGGGACGACGAGGACCGCTCGATGTACCGCTCCGCCGTCCGCACCGGTGCCGCCGTGGTCCTGGTGACCGGCCTCGGGGTCGCGATCACCGGCGACCTCCAGGGCAAGATCATGACCGAGGTCCAGCCGATGAAGATGGCGGCCGCCGAGGCGCTCTACGACACCGAGGCGCCCGCCGACTTCTCCGTCTTCACGATCGGCACCCCCGACGGCAGGACCGAGAAGTTCGCGATCAAGCTGCCCGGTGTCCTGTCCTACCTGGCCACCGGCACCACCGACGGCGAGGTCCGGGGCATCAACGACCTGCGCGAGGAGTACGTCGCGACGTACGGCACCGACCCCGGTGCCGCCTACTACTCCGAGGGCGACTACACCCCGGTGATCCCGGTGACCTACTGGTCCTTCCGGCTGATGATCGGTCTGGGCCTGCTCGCGGCCGCCATCGCGGCCTGGGTCCTGATGGCGACCCGCAAGGGACGCACGCCCGGAGGACGGCTGCTGACCTGGTCGGTGCTGGCACTGCCGGTCATGCCGCTCCTCGCCAACTCCTTCGGCTGGATCTTCACCGAGATGGGCCGCCAGCCCTGGGCCGTCTTCGGGCTGATGACCACCGCGCAGGCGACCTCGCCGTCGGTGTCGGCGACCGAGGCGATGATCTCGCTGGTCACGCTCACCCTCGTCTACGGCGTCCTGGCCGTGGTCGAGATCAAGCTCCTCTTCACCTACATCCACCGCGGTGCGGACCCGATCCACACCGACGACCTGCCACCCGAGCAACCCGACGGTGACGTCGACCGCCCGCTCGCGTTCGCCTACTGAGAGCCGGAGGCACCGTCATGGAGCTCACCACCGTCTGGTTCAGCCTGATCGCCGTCCTCTGGATCGGCTACTTCGTCCTCGAGGGGTTCGACTTCGGGGTCGGGATGCTGCTGCCCGTCCTCGCCAAGAACGACACCGAGCGACGCGTCCTCATCAACACGATCGGTCCCGTCTGGGACGGCAACGAGGTCTGGCTTCTCGTCGCGGGCGGCGCGACCTTCGCGGCCTTCCCGGAGTGGTACGCCACGCTCTTCAGCGGGTTCTACCTGCCGTTGCTGCTCATCCTGGTCGCCCTCATCGTGCGCGGTCTCGCCTTCGAGTACCGCGCCAAGCGTGACGACGCCCAGTGGCGTGCCCGGTGGGACGCCGCGATCATCATCGGCTCCTTCCTGCCGGCCCTGCTGTGGGGCGTGGCCTTCGCCAACATCCTGCGCGGGGTCCCGATCGATGCCGACCTGGAGTATGTCGGTGGCTTCTTCAACCTGCTCAACCCCTACGCCCTGCTGGGCGGACTGACCACCCTCTCCCTGTTCCTCACCCACGGCGCCGTCTTCATCTCGCTCAAGACCGAGGGACGCATCCGGGAGGAGGCGCGCGAGCTGGCGAGCCGCATCGGGCTCGTCGCTGCGGTCATCACCGTGGTCTTCCTCGGCTGGACCCAGATCTCCACGGGCTCGATCGCCTCGGCCGTCGCCTTCACCTGCGCCGCGCTCGCGCTCGTCGGTGGCCTGGTCGCCATCCTGGGTGGCCGTGAGGGCTGGGCCTTCCTCGGCACCTTCGTGGCGATCGGCCTCGGCGTGGCCGGACTCTTCCTGGCGCTCTTCCCCGACGTCATGCCGACCACGCTCAGCGACGGTGTCGATCTGACCACGACCAACGCCGCTGCCACGGCCTACACGCTCAAGATCATGACCGTCGTCGCGGTGATCTTCACCCCGCTGGTGCTGGCCTACCAGGCCTGGACCTACTGGGTGTTCCGCCGCCGCATCTCCGTGGACCACATCCCCGCGCAGCCGCCGACCCCGGCCACCAGCGCTCGATGAGACCGACGGACCCTCGGCTCCGGCCCGTCCTCGCCCCCGCACGCCGGCCACTGGCCGGCGTCGTGGGGGCGGGCGTGCTCACCAGCCTGCTCGTCATCGCCCAGGCCTGGGCCGTGACCGGGCTGGTGGTCGCGGTCGTCACCCACGGTCGCCTCGGGCCCTGGGTGGCGGCGGTCCTCGCGCTCGTGGGCGCCCGCGCCCTGACGGCGTGGGGCTCCGACGTCCTCGCGGCCCGCGCGGCAGCCCTCGTGGCCGACCACCTCCGCGGCAGCATCGTGACCGCCGTCCTGCGCCAGCGGGCCGCCGGGCGGTCCACCCTGTCGACGGGCGAGCTGTCGGTCCTCACCACCCGAGGCGTCGCGGCTGCGGAGCCCTACCTCACCCGCTACCTCCCCGCCGCGGTGCTGGCCGGGGTCCTGCCACTGGTGACGCTCGCCGCCATCGCGACCCAGGACCTCTGGAGCACGGTGATCGTCGCCCTCACCCTGCCGCTGGTCCCCGTCTTCGGCGCCCTCGTCGGGCTCGCGACCCGTGACCGCGCCCAGGAGCAGTGGGCCGCCATGGCCGCGCTGTCCGGTCACTTCCTGGACGTGATGAAGGGCCTGCCGACCCTCGTCGCCTTCCGGCGTGCCCGCGCCCAGTCGGCCCGGATCGCCCAGATCACCGATCGCTACCGTCGCGCGTCGCAGGCCACGCTCCGGCTCGCCTTCGCCTCCTCCGCCGTGCTCGAGCTGGTCGCCACCCTCAGCGTCGCCCTCGTGGCCGTCGTCATCGGCGTGCGCCTGGCCGACGGCGACGTCGGGTTGCGCACGGCACTCTTCGTGCTGCTCCTCGCCCCCGAGGCCTACTGGCCGCTGCGGCGGGTGGGTGCGGAGTTCCACGCGGCTGCCGAAGGAGTGGCGACCTTCGAGGCCGTCGGCACCCTCCTCGAGGGCACGTCGTACGACGACGGCGCGGCAGCGCCGCTGCCCGGCACCGACCTGGTGCTCGAGGGGCTGTCGGTGACCTACCCGGGCCGGTCCCCCGCGGCCCTCGCCCCGGTCGACGCCGTCGTGCCCGCGCACGGGGTGACCGTCGTGGTCGGCCCGTCCGGCTGCGGCAAGTCGACCCTGCTCTCCGCGATCGCCGGGCTGGTCCCGGCCACCGACGGCCTGGTCAGCGCTGGTGGGGTCGAGGCCTCGGGCCGGGCCTGGCAGGAGCAGGTCGCCTGGCTCCCCCAACGGCCGGTCTTCGTCTCCGGCAGCATCGCCGACAACCTGCGCCTCGCGCGGGCCGACGCGACCGACGGCGAGCTGTGGGCGGCACTGGCCAGCGTGGCGCTCGCGGAGCGCGTGCGCGACCTGCCCCGCGGGCTCGACGAACCCGTGCGGGAGGACGCCGACAGCCTGTCCGCCGGTGAGCGGGCGCGTCTCGCCCTGGCCCGCGTCGTCCTCGCCCGGCGTCCCTGGGTCCTGCTCGACGAGCCCACGGCCCACCTCGACGAGCTGACCGAGCAGGTCATCGCCGACACCATCCTCGACCTCGGCCGCAGCGGCGCCGTGGTCGTCGTGGCCCACCGTCCCGCGATCGTCGCGCTCGCCGACAGCGTCCTCGAGATCGTGCCGCAGGAGGCGGAGGCTCCGGCTGCAGCTGCTCCCCCGCGGGTGACGCCTCGGGACGTGGCGCCGGTCCCTCCGTCCGAGGACGACGAGCCCGGCCGCAGCCGCGGCCCGGCGCTGTGGTCCAGCGCGGTCCTCGGCGCCCTGGCCTCGGCGTCGGGCGTGGCACTGACGGCGACCGCCGGCTGGTTGATCGTGCAGGCCTCCACCCAGCCCCCGGTGCTCACGCTGCTCGTGGCGATCGTGGGGGTGCGGCTCTTCGGCCTGGCCCGTCCCGTGCTGCGCTACGCCGAGCGGTTGCGCTCGCACGACACCGCCCTGCGGATGCTGGCCGAGCGACGCGTCCAGGTCTACGACGCCGTCGTGCCTCTCACCCCGGGACGGCTCGGGCGTAGGGGCGACGTCCTGGCCTCCATCGTCGACGACGTCGACGGGGTGGTCGACCGTGACCTGCGCGTGCGCCTGCCGCTCGCCAGCCACGTCGGTGTCGTCGCACTGGCGGCGGGGGTCGCGTCGCTGCTGCTGCCCGCTGCCGGCCTGGTGGTGCTCGCGACTGCCGGGCTGGGCTCGGGCTGCGGCTGCCTGCTGGCCCGTTTCGGCGCCGGCCACCGCGAGAGGACGGCGGTCGCCCAGCGCGGTGACCTGTCCGACGTGGTCGTCGGGGTCGTCCAGGTCGCACCGGAGCTGGTGATGTGGCAGGCCGAGGACCGCGCGGTCCGCGCTGTGTCCGAGGCCGGCCGCCGGCTGACCCGCAGCAGCGTGCTCGCAAGCGTGTGGCTCGGCGCCGCCCGCAGCCTGGTCGTCCTCAGCGCCGGAGCGGGTGTCTCGACCATGGCCTGGCTGGCCGCCCCCGCCGTCGCGGACGGGCGGCTCAGCGGCCCGCTGGCCGCCCTCCTCGTGCTCGTCCCCCTCGCATTGGCCGAGCCGGCAGCTCCCGTGGTCGACGCCGGCGCGATCGCCGCCCGCACCGAGGCGGCCGCGGCACGGCTGCACCGACTCGAGCACGGGACGCCCGCCGTGCGCGACACCGTCGCGACCCGCCCACCGGCCTCGTCGACGGTCGAGCTGCGCGACGTCGCGGCCGGCTGGGACCCCTCACGCCCGTCGCTGACCGCTCTCTCGCTCGAGCTCGGTCTGGGCGCACGCGTGGCCGTGACCGGGCCGTCGGGATCGGGCAAGAGCACGCTGGCAGCACTCCTGCTGCGCTTCCTCGACCCCGTGCACGGGGAGCTGCGGCTCGGAGGCACTCCCTACCCCCACCTCGCCCTGGACGACGTGCGCGGGCGCGTCGGACTCGTCGACGACGACCCGCACGTCTTCGCCTCCACGGTCGTGGAGAACGTCCGTCTGGCCCGACCGACAGCCACCGACGGAGAGGTCGAGCAGGCGTTGCGCCGGGCCCGGCTCGGCGACTGGCTCGACGCCCTCCCCGACGGCCTGCACACGTGGCTGGGCGACGGCCACGCCCAGGTCTCCGGCGGTGAGCGCGCCCGACTGGCGATCGCCCGCTCCCTGCTGGCCGAGCAGGCGGTCCTGGTCCTCGACGAGCCGACCGCCCACCTCGACCATGCCACCGCGGTCGAGCTGGCCCACGAGATCCTCGACCCGACCGATGCTCGCACCGTCCTGTGGATCACCCACGAGCCCGTCGGGCTCGACCTCGTCGACCAGGTCGTGCGCCTCGACGAGTCGGCCGTGGTCGCGCGCCCCGGCGTACGTCCTGTCCTGGGGTGAGCGGGCACAAGGTCCCGGGGCCGCGGTGCCCTTTTCCTCTGAGCGTCTGGTCCACGACACGCGAGTCTGGACACATCACCACGACAACCAGGCAGCACCCCTCGAAGGAGGAGACCTCATGACCACCATCCACAGCAGCACCACCGGCTCCACGGTCCAGAGCACCGAGGGACTCCCGGTGCAGTCGCACCTGGCTCAGCAGACGTTGGGCGTGCTCCGCATCGCCTTCGGGGTGACCTTCCTCTGGGCGTTCTTCGACAAGCTGCTCGCCCTCGGCTTCCACACCGGCTACGGCCAGGACGGGACGCTCGACCGCTTCGGGGACGCCGCCTGGATGAACGGTGGCAGCCCCACGGAGGGCTTCCTGGCCTTCGGCGCCGACGGCCCCTTCAAGGGCTTCTACAACGCCATCGCCGGCACCTGGTACGCCGACTGGGGCTTCATGATCGGCCTCCTCGCGATCGGCACCGCCCTCACCTTCGGCATCGGGATGCGCGTCGCGGCTGCGGCCGGCGCCCTGCTCTACGTGATGATGTGGACCGTCGTCCTGCCTCCGGAGAACAACCCGGTCATCGACGACCACATCCTCGGCGCCATCAGCCTCGTCGCCCTCGCCGCCCTCGGCGCAGGCAACACCTTCGGCCTCGGTCGCCTCTGGTCCTCGCTCGACATCGTCAAGAAGCACCCGGTCCTGCGCTGACACCGCTCGCCCGGCACGTCCGGCCCGCCCCCTTCACCGGGAGCGGGCCGGACGTGTCTGTGCGTGGTCGTCGTCCGTCCGGCGCCTCATCCGCCCGTCCGGCGTGCGACGAGGTGACCACCGGGGAGGCGCTCGCCCTCCTCCGGCTCCCGGACGCCTCGCGCCACCTCCGTGAGCCCGGCCGCCGCCAGTCGCCGGGACAGGGTGTCGACGGGCCAGCGCCACGCCCGGACGACCCGGTGGTCGAACGCCTCGGGCTCGGTCCCGTCACCCACCTGGAAGCCGGTCAGCAGCAGTCCGCCGGGCCGCAGCACCCGCGCCAGCTCGCGCAGGAGCCGGTCGAGTGCTGCCGGCTCGGTGTGGATCAGCGAGAACCACGCGACCGCACCGTCCAGGCTCCGGTCGTCGAGCGCCAGCGCTCCCAGGTCGCCCTGCTCGAAGGTGACCTCGGGGTGGCGGCTGCGGGCGATCGCCAGGAGCCCGGCCGAGCCGTCGATCCCGACCACGTCGAAGCCGTAGGACGCCAGCTCGGCCGACCAGTGGCCCGGCCCGCAGCCGAGGTCCGCGACCGCTATCGCTTTCGCTGTCGCGCCATCCCGCTCGAGCAGGCCGGCGAAGCCACTGAAGATGGCCCGGTCGAGGGGGTGCTGGAGCTCGACGTCGCCGAACCGCTCGGCGTAGACCGCGGCCATCGCGTCGTAGGACGTGGCGATCTGGTGCATGGGTCGAGTGTCGTCCACAGGTGCTCGGTGGGGTCTGTTCAGGGGTGGCGATCGTGGGTAGGTTCGGCTGCATCGCGCCTCGAGGTCGGGCGTGGAAGTCTCGGGAAGGGCCTGTCTCGTGAGCCGTGTCGTGCGTCGTGTCGCCGTCGGTGTCGTCGTCGGTCTGCTCCTGGCCGGCTGCTCCGAGGAGGATCCGCGCCCCCGGATGGCGCCCACGCCCTCCCCCTCGCCGACCGTCTCCGAGTCGCCGTCGGTCGTCCCGACTCCGACGGAGGTGCCGGAGGTGTTGGGGCCCGAGGAGACGGTTCGGGCGTGGATCGAGGCGCAGAACACCGCCCTTAGGTCGGGAGACCTTTCCCAGGTCGAAGCCTTGAGCGCACGTGCGTGCCACACCTGCCGACAGCTGGTGAGGCCGATCCGCGATGTCTATGACGCTGGGGGGAGCTTCGAGACACAAGGTTGGATCGTCGACGCTGCGAAGATCCGGGATCCGGCAGCCACCCCCGTGGAGGTTGACGCTGCCGTAACGATCTCCGCTGGCCGCACCTTCCCCAGCTCGACCGAGGGACCCGTCGCGTACAAGGCGGACAAACGGATCCTGCGGTTCACCCTGACTCGTGATGCTGGAAGAGCACTCGTGTCGTTCGTCGGATTCCTCTCGTGAAGGGCCGCGCTCTGCTTCTGGTGCCCATGTTGATCGTGTGGTCGCAACTCGGACTGGCTCGTCCCGCCGCGGCCGGCTGCGAGTGGATCGAGACCACGGAGACTGTCAACGGAATCATCCGAACCCTGGTCATCATGATGTGTGACGGCGCTGCGGGCGACTCGCCACCCGCGAGCGAAGGCACCGTGCCAGCGGCCGAGACATTCTCAGCCGGCACGGCAGCATGCATTGCCGCTGCATCCGCCCTTGATGAAGCGGCACTGGCCTACTGCGACGGCCCACCTGCAGCCATGGTGACGGCGGGCCTCGTGGCACAAGCGCTCTCGGAGGTGGCGCTCCCACCCAGCGAGCTGATCGTCCAACCACCCAACGGCCGCACCCTGGTCAACTTCGCGACCAACTTCCACACCGACACCGACACCTTCACCCGCACCATCACCCTCCTCGGCCACCAGGTCGACCTCCGCATCACCCCCGCCACCTACGACTGGCGCTTCGGCGATGGCCACACCACCTCCACCACCACCCCCGGAGCGGCCTACCCCGACCTCCAGGTCACCCACGACTACGTCACCGCCGGCACCGTCACCCCCGCGGTCGACACCACCTACACCGCCGACTTCCGCGTCAACGGCGGCGCCTGGCGCCCCGTCCCCGGCACCGTCACCATCCCCGGCGCAACCGTGCCCCTCGAGGTCGTCGAAGCCACCCCGACCCTCGTCGGCTACCGCTGACACGGACCCCGTGTCCGAAGGTCACGAGGACTCCACGACGGGCTGGCGGAGGATCGTTCGAAGCTTCGCCGGCTGCACCCGCCGAGGATCATTGAGGTAGATCTCGTGGTGCTTGCCGCACATGCGCAGCCCGGCCTCGGGGATGAAGCGCTCGTGCATGTCGGCGAGCACAGCGGTCTCGTCGTCGTAGGGACCCGTGTGCAGGGTCTGCACGCATCGTCCCTCCTCAAGGATCTCCAGCCGCAGCTCGCCGAGGCCGGCCGGACGACGCTTCGCTGCAACCGCCGCCACTGCGGCAGCGAACATCTCGGCGGTGATCCAGTCGGGCGTCATGATCATCGCGGTCCAGGACCACTGGGCCTTGTCGCGTGCGGACGTGAAAGCAGCCATGTCCTCTGCCCACCACAGGGCCTCCAGCGGCGGGACGACGTAGTCGCGCTCCCAGTCCCGCACACTGGCGAACTTCAGCGTGAAGGCGACCGGGTAGAGGGCTGCCAGGGCGTCGGCGTAGTCCTGCGAGGTGTCGGGGTCCCCGTGCCCGTCCACCATGAGGTACTGCATGGGCGGGACGTCGATGATCGTGAGCTCGCCGCTCCGCGCGCGGTAGGAGTCGTGAGTCTTCTTGAAGTCGAGCTTCACGGCGCCAGTATGGGTCGTCCGACCCGCGGTCGGGTCGGGGTCGGCGAGCGAGGCCTCCGTCGGTCGTCGATCATGTCCCTCATGGAGCACCAGCGAGCACCACAGGCGGCCCCGCGTGAGGCGAAGGTGATCACGCTCTGCGGCTCGACCACGTTCGAGGCGGAGTTCACGGAGGTCAACCGGAGGCTCACGCTGGAGGGCTGCGCCGTGATCAGCGTCGGGATGTTCAGCCTTCCCGACCTCCCGGACTACGACTGGACGGTCGACAGCTCGGCCCTGAAGGCGCGGCTCGGTGCCGTGCACCTCCAGAAGATCCGCATGGCCGACGAGGTCTACGTCGTGGATCCGGGCGGCTACGTCGGTGAGTCGACGCGACGAGAGATCGCCTATGCGGAGTCGCTCGGCAAGCCGGTCCGGTATCTGTCCCGTGAGCAGGACTTATCGCACTGAGGGGCCGCTGCTCACTCGCGTCTGGTGAAGGAGACCTTCCGGCCCGGGTGGTGCGTCATCTCGTAGGCCGGGTGGTGGGCGAGGTGGTGATGTCGTGAGCACAGCAGGCGGCCCTCGTCGACCGACGTGCCGCCGCCACGACTCCACGGCACCTCGTGATGGGCCTCGCACCACGATGGGGGCCGAGTGCACCCGATCGTGGTGCAGCCGCCGTCACGGGTCGCGAGGGCGATGCGTTGGGTCGTGGTGTGGAACCGTCGTCTGCGGCCGACGTCGAGGACCTGGGAGCCACCGCCGAGCACGACCGGGATGACACCGGCCTTGCAGGCGAGCTGTCGGGCCAGTCCGGGGCTGATCATGGTCCCGGTGTCGAGGCTCGCGGCCTTCAGGCCGCCCATCAGGGTGGTGACGTCCATCGTGACGACCACGGTCGCGCTCACACCACCGGCGTCGGGCAGCTTCTCGGTCGGGAACCGTTGGACGTAGTCGCCGAACGCGTTCCCCATCCCCTCCGGAGTGGACCCGCGCCCACCCTCACGTCGCGGTGAAGCCAGTGCGTGCAGCGCCGTGCGAAGCAGGTCGGCCTTCCACGTCGGCAGGGTGAACCGGCCGTAGGTCCTGCCGTGACCGCCGTCGTGCATCGTGAACCGCTGCGCCGCCTGGGCAGCACGTTCTTCGGCGTCGAGCTGCTGGGCGAGCTGGGCCTCACCGACCTCGGGGGCGACCACGTCCAGGACCCGCTTGCCCAGGACCCGCAGCGCCTTCGCGTCGTGGTGCGCCGCCTCGGCGAGCAGGTGCGCCCGTGCCTGGTCCACCACCTGCGGGTCGACGTCATCGGGCAGCGCGTCGACCGCGTCCACGACCACCCGTGCCTGCTCGGGGCGCAGACCACCCGCCGCCAACGCCGCACCGACCTCCGGGTGGTGGTCCTCTACCGCGACCGCGTGCGTGACCCGCCGATGGGCCTCCACGGGCGTCAACCGGGACTCGTGCGCCCACCACGCCGCCACCGACGACGCCCCGAGCTCCTCGACCGCGCCCGTGCGGTGGGCGTGGGCGAGAAGGGTGATCTCGAGGGCCGCGAGCATCGAGGTGACCTCGCTCAGGTCCAGCACCGCCTGTCGCACCTCGACGTCACGCATCGACCACACCGGCCCCTGGGCCAGCAGCGCGACCCGGTCCTTGAGGTGCCCCATACCGACGCTGACCGGGTGTCCCCGGTCTGCGAGTTGGCTGGTGCTGGTCATGGACCCATCGAAACAGGGCCCACCGACAGTCCGACCCCCTGAAGCGGGCCGATTCCCCCATCTGAGGGAGGACCACCGAAGAATTCTTCGAGCCGACTCAGCCCGACGAGCTCAGGTCAGCCGGCGCCATGTCGTAGGTGATCACCGGCACGCGCTCGGCCACCGAGTCGTAGAGGTGCTGCGCCGGGTTGCCCTCCCCCGTCGTCCACCGCACGGTGGTCCACCCGTGATCCGCCGCCAGCGCTGCGAGGTGGCGGAGGAGCTCGCGCGCGCCGCCGCGACCCCGGAGCCGTTCGTCGACGAAGAGGTCGTCGAGGTAGCACCCGACCGTGCCCGCCAGCGGTCGCTCGAAGCGCCGCCAGTGGGCGAGCCCGACCGGTCGGTCATCTCGCCACAGCAGCAGGCAGCTTGTCCCCGCCGAGTCGTCGAGGATCCACGACCACACCGTCGCCAGGTGCGCGTCCGAGAGCTCGTCACCGGCACTGGCGGCGTACGCCGTGTAGAGCCTCGTCCACGCCTCCCGGTCCCGCTGCGTGGCCTCGCTGACCACCCACGGCTCGCCCGGACTCGTCATGCGGCCATCCTGCACGTCGTACCGTCGACCCGTGCGTCCACCCGACCCCGTCTTCGCCGATCCCCGTCTGGCCGTGCTCTACGACGCCTTGGACGACGACCGGAGCGACCTCGACGCCTACGTCGCCATCGCCGCGGAGCTGCGGGCGACGACCGTGGTCGACGTCGGTTGCGGGACGGGGTCGCTGGCGGTGCTCCTGGCCGAGCGTGGCCTCACGGTCGTCGGCGTCGACCCCGCGGGCGCCTCGCTCGACGTCGCGCGGACCAAGCCGTACGCCGACCGCGTGACCTGGCTCCACGGCGACGCGACGGCGTTGCTCGACCGGGACGGAGCCGAGGCAGCAGCCGACCTGGTCGTCATGACCGGCAACGTGGCCCAGGTCTTCGTCTCCGACGACGACTGGACGGAGACCCTCGCCGCGGTGCGCGGCTGCCTGCGTCCCGGGGGCTGGTTCGTCCTCGAGACCCGGCGAGCCGAAGCGCGCGCGTGGGAGTCCTGGGACGTCCCGCCCACCACCGTCGACCTCCCCCACGGCAACAGCGTCGTCGTCAGCCGCACGGTGACCGAGGTGGCGCTGCCGCTGGTGAGCTTCGAGACCGCCACGACCGTGGGTGGCGAGACCGTGCCGTCGACGTCGACCCTGCGCTTCAGGAGCCTCGACGAGATCGAGCGCGACCTCGCGGACCACGACCTCGTGCTCACCGACGTGCGCGAGGCACCCGACCGCCCCGGCCTCGAGATGGTGCTGCTCGCCCGACGTGACTGATCACAGCCCGCACGGAAGCGAGGTCACCCAGCTGACCTGCCACCCAGACCTTCACCGAGCGCCGTCCCTCACCACTCGACGAGCGCCTCGATCGCGGGGAACTGACGTTGCAGCGCGCGCAGGTGCGGCGCGACCGCGGGGTGGCGGTACTTGCCGGCCAGCGCCCCCTCTCCCCCGGCGACCCGCGCCAGCGCCCACTCTGCGCGCGACAGAGCCGTGTAGACACCCGAGATGCGAGCCCCGAGCAGGACGTCCTCACGGGAGGCGATGCCCGCAGGGAGACCGAGCAGGTAGGCGTCGAGCAACGGCTCGAACTCCTCCCTGGACGACAGCGACAGCAGCCCCAGGTCACCCCCCACCGGGCCGGTGCCGAGCATCGACCAGTCGATGGCGAGCACCTCGTCGTCGACCCGGCCGGGCAGGTTGGCCAGCGTCGGGTCACCGTGCTGCGGGACGTGCGGGAGCGACTCGCTCACCGCGAGCAGCGTCGTACGACGTGCCCACAGGTGGTCGGCGACGTCGGCCACCGTCGTGCGTGCGAGCGTGGGCCAGCCACCTCGCGACTCGACCCGGAGCAGCCGCGCGCGGAGCTGGTGCTGGGCCAGCCACGCCGGCCGGGGCAGCTCGCACCCGGCGAAGCGTCCCAGCCCCATCGCGAGGAAGAGCCCGCTGGAGGAGGCGTCCTCGACCCACTCGCGCGTGATCGTGATGCCGTCGGGGTCCTCCTCGACGCCGGCGGGGGCAGACCTCAGCCCGGACGTCGTGGCGGTGAGGGCGCAGTCGAGCACGTCGGCCTCACGGCGCCAGTAGGCGAAGTGCCGGGGGTCGGAGAGCGCGACCGGGTCGTCGTCACGCGGACGTGCGATCCGCTTCACGACCATCGGTCGACCACTCAGCGAGGTGCGCCAGACCCCCACCGTGGACGTGCCGGTGCCGCCGGGGAGCGGGTGCCACCCTGGCTCGGGCTGCCACATGCTGCGGACGCTAGCGGATGTCGCGCCGGGAGAAGGCGAACGCGCCGACGAGGGACAACGCGAGCGCGACACCCAGCAGCACGGCGAACGGCAGCACCCGGAACGGCTCGGCCGGCGCGAGCGCCAGGTGGTCGTAGGGCGAGAGCCCCCGCAGCCAGCCCGGCAGGCGGAACACCTCGCCGAACATCAGGACGACCACACCGAAGCCGAGGACCAACCAGGAGCCCGACTGGGCACGCGGGGCGACGCCGAGGAGCAGCAGGGAGACGCCGACCGTGACCAGCACCGGCGCGATCATCGCGAGCATCGGGAGGCTCAGCCGCGCGAACGCACCGAGGTCACCGGTGACCATGGCATAGCCGGCGGCCAGCCCGACCCCGGCAGCCGCCACGACCAGCACGGTCCCGAGCACACAGACCGCGACCTGTCCGCCGAGCCAGCGCAGGCGAGAGACACCTGCCGACAGCGCAAGCTCCGCGAGGCCGTCGTCCTCCTGCCCCCGTGGCCGGCCCATCGACGACAGGGCGAAGCCCGTGGCGATGAGTGCCAGCATCACCATCGACACGGCGAAGAACCCGTCCACGAGGTCACCCGCGGCGGCCCCGAAGATGTCCTCGGTCAAGGCGGAGTCGCCGACCAGGTCCCCCGCATCGTCACCGATGGAGCCGTAGGCCAGCCCGCCGAGCAGCATCCCGCCGGACCAGGCCAGGACCGAGCCACGCTGGAGTCGCCAGGCCAGGGCGAAGCAGCTGCGCAACGCGGGCCGCGCCGTCGCCGGGCCGGGCCTGGCCGCCAGCACGCCGCCCCCCAGGTCACGTCGCAGGAACAGCGCGACGGCCAGCGTGACTGCCAGGAGAGCGCCGACGACGAGGAGGAGTGCGGGCCACCAACGGAGCCCGGAGTAGGGGCGCATCGCCTGGTACCAGCCGATCGGGCTCAGCATGCTCAGCGCCGGAGAGCCGACATCGCCGACGGCGCGCAGCCCGTAGGCGAGCCCGATCACGCCACCGGCGATGCCGTAGGTCCCCCGGGTGGTCGCCGACAGCTGGGCCGCCACCAGGGCCGTGCCGGCGAAGAAGGCTCCGCACAGCCCGAGCCCGATCCCCGCCGCGACGGAGTCCGCGACGGGCAGGCCGTAGGCGACGAGGCCCGCCCCGGTGAGGAGCCCGGCGAGGACGACGGCCAGGAGGGTCGTGGCACCGGCCGCGACCAGGCTCGCGCAGCGGCCGACCGCCGTGGCGCGCACCAGCTCCTCGCGACCCTTCTCCTCCTCGGCGCGGGTGTGCCGGCCGACCAGCAGCATGGCCATCAGCCCGATCGCGACCGCGCCGAAGGCGCCGGCCTGCCACATGACCTGGCCACCGGTGGTGTTGAGGGCCCGCGCCGGACCGGCCATCGCGATGAACGCGGTGTTGCCCTCCATCAGCGCCGCGGCGCGGTCGAAGTCGGCCTGCGAGGTGTAGAGCCCGTCGACGCTCACCGCCTGCGAGACGTAGAGCACCGCGAGACCGACACTCCACCAGAGCAGCTGCCAGCGGTCCCGGCGCAGGAAGGTCCGGAGCAGCAGGGTCCATCCGGTCGTGGCGGCAGCGAGGCGCGTCACGTCGTCACCCCTCCGGCTCGATCCGGTCCCCGTAGTGACGCAGGAACAGCTCCTCCAGGGTCGGGGGCTGGGTCGTCAGGCTGCGTACGCCGACCGCCAGGAGCGCGGCGAGCGCCGGGTCGAGGCGCGCGGTGTCGATGTCGAAGCGCGCCCGGTGGCCGTCCACCACCAGGTCGTGCACGCCCTCGAGCTGATCGAGCCCGCGGGGCGGACCGGCCAGCTCGACGGTGACCGCCGTGCGGGTCAGGTGGCGCAGCTCGCCGAGCGACCCGGTCTCCACGCAGCGTCCGTTGCGGATGATGCTGACCCGGTCGCAGAGCTGTTCGACCTCGGCCAGGATGTGGCTGGAGAGCAGCACCGTGCCGCCCTGGGCGGTGAACTCCTCGATGCAGCCACGGAAGGCCGACTCCATGATCGGATCGAGCCCCGACGTCGGCTCGTCCAGGAGCAGCAGCTCCACGTCGGCCGCGAGGGCGGCGACCAGCGCGACCTTCTGACGGTTGCCCTTGGAGTAGCTGCGGCCGCGCTTGGTCGGGTCGAGCTCGAAGAGCGCCACGAGCTCGTCGCGCCGTGCCGCGTCGACGCCTCCCCGCAGCCGTCCCAGCAGGTCGATCACCTCGCCGCCGGTGAGGTTGGGCCACAGGTCCACGTCGCCCGGCACGTAGGCCAGGCGCCGGTGCAGTCGTGCCGCGTCGGTCCACGGGTCGCCGCCCAGCAGACGCACCTCGCCGGAGTCCTTGCGCAGCAGCCCCAGCAGGACACGGATGGCGGTGGACTTGCCCGCGCCGTTGGGGCCGAGGAAGCCGTGCACCTCGCCCGGCTCGACGCTGAGGTCGAGCCGGTCGAGCGCGACGGTGGACCCGAAGGACTTGGTGAGCCCGCGGATCTCGATCGGCGCAGTCGTCACCCGGCCGACCCTAGACCTGGGTCAGCCGGTCGGGGCAGGGTCGGAGGTCACGCGTTGCGTACGTCGATCCGCGCGCCGCAGGCGTCCCGCACCGCCTGCTCGAGGATCCCCCGCTTCGGGTCGGGGACGTCGAGCCACGGCTCCACCACCGTCAGGCCGGTGAGCCTGGCATCGGCGAGCACCTCCTCGACCGCGCCGCGATCGCCGCCGGTCACGACCGGGTGCCGCTGTCCGAGGATGCGCGCCGCGTGCTCGGCCGCTGCTTCATAGGCCTGGCGCGCCTGGTTGTCCCGTCGCCGCGCGAAGCGCTGCTGCGACTGGCCGCCGGCCTTGGTGCGCCCCTGCACGTGTCGCTGGCCGACCTTCGACTCCCCCGTCGTCGTGCCCGAGAGACGAGCGACGGCGAAGCCGCCCTTGCGCACGAGCAGCACCCCCCAGTCGTCCGGGACCGACCCCTCGACAGCGGCGACGAACGCGCCGACGTCCGGGAGGCCGTCGTACGACTGGTCGAAGGGGAGGTTCGCCACGAAGTCCGACCCGTCCTCGGCGACGCCTCTCAGCGCACCGTCCGCCACGGTGTGGCTCGTCGGACCGTGCCGATCGGCGAAGTTGCTGAACCACCGCTCGATCCGGGCGGCGGGGACGATGATCGGCACGTGGGCGAACCTAGCCCGCGCGCCCCACCACTGCCGAGTCGGCGCGATGTTGCACCGCGCACGCCGAGTCGGCGCGATGTTGCACGCCGTACGCCGAGTCGGCGCGATGTTGCACGACTCGGACCGTGGGTCTCGACCCGCCCGTCGCGGGCTCGCACGCTCGCCCGCGGGGCTCGCTCGACCTCCTCGGGTCGCAAGCCTGTCGCTTCGCTCC
>NZ_CALRWD010000070.1:0-26237 GCF_943371775.1 Nocardioides psychrotolerans | reverse complement strand
CGGCGAAGATGATCTCGGGCTCGGCGTTGACGAGGTCGCCGATCTCGATGTCGGCGACGTTGATCGGGGTGCCGACAACGTCGCGGACGATGCGCATGCGCGGCTTCCAGACGGTGGAGTAGAGCTTGTCGCCGGGCAGCGGGCCGAGGTCGCGCAGCATCACCACGGCCGGGAGGCCGAGCAGGCCGACCGCGCCGAGCAGAGAGTTGCGCACCAGCGGGCGACGACCGATCCCGGACTCCTCGAGGCCGAGGTTGAGGGCCTCCAGCGTGCCCTCACGGTCCTCGTCGGAGGAGCGGGCCGGGTGGCGCATCTCGACGATCTCGTGGTCGCCCATGAGCTTGCGGGCCCACTGGATGATGCCGACGCCGATGAGCAGCAGGGCCATGCCCAGCGTGGAGCCCAAGGCGATGTTGGAGGCGCCGAACCCGGCGAACGTCGTGTGGTTGTCACCGACCTTCAGGGTGAAGTAGGACACCATGAAGAGCAGGACGAAGACCGAGGACAGCATGAACATCGACGCGACCTGGCGCTCCGCGCGCTTGGCCAGCCGCTCGTCCACGTCGGTGGGACGCCACTGGTGTGGCGGCAGCCCCGGGTCAGCGATGGCGGGGACGTTGCCCGTGCCAGGACCCTCAGTCTTCACCGGGGTCTTGTCGTCGTGTGCGTCGCTCACGCGTCCGCTCCCTTCGTGGGCTGCTTGGTCGTGCGCGTGGTGTGGGCCGCGATCCAGATGGCGAACCCGACCAGACCGCCGACCCCGACGACCCAGCCGAACAGGCCCTCGCTGACGGGACCGAGCCCGCCGAGGCCGAACCCGCCGTACTCGGGCTGGTCACGGATGGTCTCGATGTAGGCGATCACGTCGCGCTTCTCCTCGGGCGAGAGATTGCCGTTGGAGAACGAGTCCATGTTGCCAGGACCGGTCAACATCGCCTCGTAGATGTGCTCCGGGGTGGTGTTGAGGATGCTGGGCGCCTGGCCACCGCGGGGCATGGCGCCGCCGTTGCCGTTGAAGTTGTGGCACGCGGTGCAGTTGGTCAGGAAGATCTGGCCACCGCGGGAGATGGCCTCCTCGCGGTCGGCGTCGCTCATGCCCTCGAGGCTGTAGTCGCTCTCGTTGGGGATGGCAGGGCCGGGGCCGAAGGTGGCGACGTACGCCGCCAGGGCGGCCGTCTCCTCCTCGTCGAAGACCCGCGGCTTGACCGCGCTCTGCTGACCCGGCTGGGCCATCGGCATGCGGCCGGTCGCGACCTGGAAGTCGACGGCTGCGGCGCCGACACCGGCCAGCGGGGGGCCGTACTGCGTGCCGTTGGCCGTCACGACGCCTTCGCCGTTCTTGCCGTGGCAGAAGGCGCAGCTGACGAGGAAGAGCTCGCGGCCCTCGGCGACGAGGGCGTCGTTGCTCTCCGCCGAGCCGGCCTGGGCCGGCGCGAACGCGGAGTAGAGGCTGCCCGTCAGGACGAGGCCGAGGAGCATCAGGACGAGGCCGGCCAGGCGACCCCGGCGGTGCCGGGAGAGACGACCTGCGGTTCGGTTCAGGAGGCGCACGTGGGAGTCCTTGCGGGTCACTTGATGAGGTAGATCGTGGCGAACAGCCCGATCCACACGACGTCGACGAAGTGCCAGTAGTACGAGACGACGATCGCGCTGACCGCCTGCTCGTGGGTGAACCTGCGGGCGATGTAGGTGCGGCCGAGCACGAAGAGGAAGGCGATCAGGCCGCCCGTCACGTGGATGCCGTGGAAGCCCGTGGTGAGGTAGAACATCGTGCCGTAGGCCGAGTCCGGGATCGTGATGCCTTCCTGGATCAGCTCGGCGTACTCCACGGCCTGTCCGGCGATGAAGATCGCGCCCATGACGTAGGTCAGGATGAACCACTCGCGCAGGCCCCAGCCCTTCAGGCTGAAGACCGAGCCCTTGCGCCCGACCTGGCCGCGCTCGGCGGCGAAGACGCCCAGCTGGCAGGTCAGGGAGGAGAGCACCAGGATCGTGGTGTTGATCGCCGCGAACGGGACGTTCAGCACCTCGGTGTTCTGGGCCCAGAGGTCCGTGCTCACCGCCCTGATGGTGAAGTACGACGCGAAGAGGGCGGCGAAGAACATCAGCTCACTGGAGAGCCAGATGATCGTCCCCACCGCGACCATGCTCGGGCGGTCGTGGTGCCCGTGAAGTCGTGATGCCGGAATAGGTGCTGGAGCAGTCGTCGCCACGCGTTCATTATGTCTGGCACCTGGTGCTGAGGGCACCCCGACCCCCTCACTAAGAGGGTCATAAACTTCACATCGTGTCCGGACCGCTGATCATGACCGCTCTCTCGGGCTCCGAGACCCTGCCGGCGCCCACCTTCGCGGGCTTCTTCACCCAGTGGTCCTTGGCGCCCCTTCCCCTCGTGATCACCGTGTGGGGGGTGGGGCTCTACCTCCTGGGCGTCGTCACGCTGCGTCGACGCGGTGACCGCTGGCCGGTGGGTCGCACGATCGCCTTCGTCGGCGTCGGCATGGGCGCCTTCTACATCGCCACGTCGTCTGGTCTAGCCGCCTACGACACCACCCTGCTGAGCATGCACATGGTGCAGCACATGGTGCTGTCGATGGTCGTGCCGCTGGCCCTGGCGCTCGGCGCGCCCATCACCTTGGCCCTGCGCACGCTTCCCGCCGCACCGCGGCGCTGGCTGCTCGTCCTGCTCCACTCGCGGGTGGCGAAGGTGCTGTCCTTCCCGCCTCTGACATTCCTTCTCTACGTGATCTCGCCGTGGGCGCTCTACTTCTCCGGCTGGTACGACGCCTCGCTCGACTCCGTCTACGTCCACGAGATGATGCACGTGCACCTCGTGGCCGTCGGGACGCTCTTCTTCTGGCCGCTGATGGGCATCGACCCGCTGCCCGGGCGCGTGGGCTACCCGTTCCGGGTGCTGCTGACGGTGCTCACCCTGCCCTTCCACGCGTTCCTCGGCGTCACGATCATGGGGCAGGAGACGCTGCTCGGCGGCGACCACTACCCCTCGCTCGCCGACGGGCCGATGGGGGCGTGGTTGCCGGACCCCTTCGACGACCAGCAGCTGGCCGGGGGCATCCTCTGGGGCGCGGGCGACCTGGTGGGGTTGACGTTCTTCGCCGTGCTGTTCGCCCAGTGGGTGCGCCAGTCGATGCAGGAGGCCAAGCGGGAGGACCGCCGCCTCGACCTGGCCGAGCGCCGTGAGGCGCGCGCCGACCGCGAGGCCCGCGAGGCCCTCACTCGGGGCGAGTGACCTCGATCCGGGTGACCCGCAGGGCCGCCATCTCCACGACCTCGAGCCGCACCTCGTCGACCACGGTGGCGTCCCCGACCTCGGGGATCCGGCCGAGGCGGGCGATCACGAACCCCGCCACCGTCTCGTAGTCGCCGTCGGCCAGCTCGACCCCCGTGCGCTCGGCGAAGTCCTCGATGGTGAGTCCGCCGTCGACGATGGTGGAGCCGGGCAGGTCGGTGTCGCCGCGCTCGGGGGAGTCGTACTCGTCGCGGATCTCCCCGACGATCTCCTCGACCAGGTCCTCGAGGGTGACGATGCCGTCGGTCCCGCCGTACTCGTCCACGACGACCGCCAGGTGCGTGCCGCCCTGGCGCATCGTGGCGACCGCGGGCAGGACCAGGTTGGTCGAGGGCAGCATCAGCACCTCGCGCTGGAGGTCGCGGACGACGCGGGCGTCCTCGGGCTGGAGGTCCAGCAGGTCGCGGACGTGCAGGAAGCCGGTGACGTGGTCGAAGCCGCCCTCGATCACGGGGTAGCGGGAGAAGGGGCGGGCCCGCACGAAGTCGATGGCCTCGCGCAGCGGTGTGGCCGCCTCGATGAACGCGACCTCGCTGCGCGGTCGCATCGTCTCCTTGAGCGTGCTCTGCCGGGCCGCGAACACGTCGCCCAGGATCTGGCGCTCCTGCTCACCGAGCGCCTCGTGGGTGGAGACGATGTCGCGCACCTCCTCCTCCGAGAGCTGCTCGCTGGCGGCGGTCGGGTCGCCTCCGAGCAGGCGGACCAGGGCGTTGGTGGACAGGGAGAGCACCCAGATGAAGGGACGCATCACGGTCGCGAAGCGGTCCAGCGGCGGTGCGACGACCAGGGCGAACGGCGCCGACTTCTGCAGGGCGAGCCGCTTGGGCACGAGCTCGCCGAGCACGAGGGAGAGGTAGGCGATGAGGAGCGTCATGACCACGAGGGCCACCGTGTCGGCGGCTCCGTCGGGCAGGCCGAGGTCCACGAGGTAGGGCGCCACGTCGGGCGCGAGCGTCGATCCGCCGTACGCCGCCGAGAAGAAGCCGGCCACGGTGACGCCGATCTGGACCGCGGCGAGGAACCGGTTGGGGTTGCGCGCCACCGAGGCGACCTTGGCGCCGCGGCTGCCGGAGCGCTCCAGCTGGGTGAGCTGGCTCTCGCGCAGCGACACGAGGGCGATCTCGGTGGCGGCGAAGACACCACCGACGATGACGAAGAGCAGCACCAGGCCGAAGTTGACGAGAGTCTGGAGGTCCATGATGCGGGGGACGGTAGCGACGCCACCTGAGAGCATGCTGGACGTCACATGGGCCCGGGCCGTCGGCGAGGGATAGCATGCCGAGCATGAGCGACTCGACGAACCGCAAGCTCAAGGTCCTGGTCTACAGCGACGACGTCAACGTGCGGCAGCAGGTGATCCTGGCCCTGGGACGTCGACCCCACCCGGACCTGCCCGAGCTGACCTACGTCGAGGTGGCCACCGAGCCGGTCGTCATCCAGAACATGGACGCGGGTCACATCGACCTCGTGATCCTCGACGGTGAGGCCGTCCCCGCCGGCGGCATGGGCATCGCCAAGCAGCTCAAGGACGAGATCTACCAGTGCCCGCCGGTCATCGTGCTGACCGGCCGGCCGCAGGACGCCTGGCTGGCGACCTGGTCGCGGGCCGAGGCCGCCGTGCCCCACCCCATCGACCCGATCCAGCTGGCCGAGTCCGTGATCGCGCTCCTGCGCGCTCGCGTGCCTGCCTGACCTCCCTCCCGGAAGACCGCACATGACCACGTGGCCCGACGTCCTGTCTGCCCTCGTGGCGGGCCAGGACCTGTCCGCCGACCAGACCGGCTGGGCGATGGGCGAGATCCTCGACGGCCAGGCGACCGAGGCGCAGATCGCCGGCTTCGCGGTCGCGCTGCGGGCCAAGGGCGAGACGATCGAGGAGGTCCTGGGCCTCGTCGAGGCGATGTACGCCGTCGCCACCACGATCAGCGTGCCCGGCCGCACCCTCGACGTGGTGGGCACCGGAGGCGACCGGTCGATGTCGGTCAACATCTCGACCATGTCGGCGATCGTGGCGGCCGGCGCCGGGGCGAAGGTCGTCAAGCACGGCAACCGCTCGGCCTCGTCCAAGTCCGGCACCGCCGACGTCCTCGAGATGCTCGGGGTGCGCCTGGACCTCCCCCCGGCGCGGGTCGTCGAGGTCGTCGAGACCGCCGGCATCACCTTCTGCTTCGCCTCGGCCTTCCACCCCGCCCTGCGCCACGCCGCGGTGCCGCGGCGTGAGCTGGGCATCGGCACGACCTTCAACCTGCTCGGCCCGCTCGCCAACCCCGCTCGCCCCGGCGCGCAGGCCATCGGCTGCGCCTACGACGGCAAGGCCGAGCTCATGGCCGGCGTCTTCGCGCGCCGCGCCGTCGACGCCTGGGTCTTCCGCGGCGACGACGGTCTCGACGAGCTCACCGTGTCGACCACGTCGTCGGTGTGGGTCGTCCATGACGGCGTCGTCACGACGACGACGGTCGATCCACGCGAGCACGGGATCTCGCTCTCGCCCGCGGAGGCGCTGAGGGGTGGCGGTCCTGAGCACAACGCGGACGTCGTACGACGGGTGCTGGCGGGTGAGGCCGGCGCCCCCCGTGACGCCGTGCTGCTCAACGCTGGCGCGGCGCTGGCGGTCTACGACAACCCGGGGATGTCGCCCCAGGAGGCGCTGGCGCTCGGCATCGACCGGGCCCGCGAGGCCATCGACTCCGGCGCTGCCGCGGCGACGCTCGAGCGGTGGATCGCTGCGTCGTCCGCCTGAGGCTGCTCCTGCGTCCGACCTAGAGGTCGAGCACGAACTCGCGACCGTGGGGACGGAAGCCGACGTGCTCGTAGTAGGCGCTCACCATCTGCGGTGAGGTGAGGACATGGTGGTAGCCCAGGTCCTTGAGCACGGTGCTGCGGCGCCAGACGAACTCGCCGGGGGAGAAGTCGCGATACTTCGGCGTGACGTAGTCGAGCTCGATCCGTGCGGTGTCGCCGTCGCCGCGCAGCAGCACCACTCCCACCGTCTCGTCGAGCTTGACGATGACGAAGGCGTGCTGACCCTCGTCGGGCCGCGTGCCGAAGTCGGGCTGGAACTTCCTGATGTCGGCCTCGTGCGTCCTCAGGACGTGCCGGAGGTATTCGTCGTCGAGCCCGACCTGCACCACCTCGAACGCCGCCTCGTCGTGCCGCTCGCGGGTCAGGCGCACGATGAAGACCAGGTTGATCACCGCCAGCACGGCGTTCATCCCCACCATCGGCCACACGCCGAGGAAGGCGTTGAACACCAGCAGGATCAGGCACGCCACCAGGTTGAGCGTCCGGAAGCGCAGCACCCGCGCCTGGAGCAGGGAGAACACCAGCAGCGCGCTGCCGCCCCAGCCGAGGACGTCGAGCCAGTGGTCTGCGAGCCAGGTCATCCCGGCAGGCTACTCAGTCCAGCCCGAGCGAGAACGCCGACTCCAGGTCGTGCCGCGAGTAGGCCCGGAACGCGATGTGCGTCTCGGTGTCGGTGACGCCTGGGACCTTGTTGAGCTGGTCGGCGACGACGGTCGCGACGTCGTCGTGGTTGCGGACCCGGACCAGCGCTATCAGGTCGATCTGGCCGGTCACGGAGTAGACCTCGCTCACACCATCCAGGGCGGCGATCGCTTCAGCCACCTCCGGGATGCGAGCGACGTCGGCCTTCACGAACACGATGGCGGTGATCATGGACGCGAGCCTAGTGCCCCCTCAAGCAGCCGGGTGGCTCCCTGGACCGGGCAGGTCCACTCGCCGTCTACCTCGATGAGCCGGATGGTCGGGGACTCCAACCAGCGGAGCAGCCGCTCGGTCTCTTCTGCCGTGGCCGCCGGGAGCGGGCCGTGCGAGGGGAGCACTGTCTCGGCCGAGTCCTTCAGCGAGGCCACGAACGCAAGGGCGTCTGCGCCGGGGGGGATCACGCCAGCCGCGGCCAGGCGTCCGTAGCGCATGACGTGGACCACCCACCGACCGTCCTCCTCGCGTCGGCCTGCGACCACCTCTGGACACCGGGTGAGCGATGTCAGACGTTGAGTGCGGGCGGCGGCGCGGACGAAGGAGGCCAGCCGGTCGCGATGGACGCCGGCTTCCTCGAAGCGCTCGTCCTCGGCCAGAGCCGCCATGCGGTGGCTGACCAGCTCGACGACCTGGTCGGGGTGCCGCAGGAGGGTGTCGCGGAGTTGGCGCACGACTGCTGCGTAGGAGTCGTGGTCGACGCTGCCGTCGCAGGGGGAGAGGCAGCGTCCGAGCTCGGCCAGCACGCACGCCGAGCGTGACGGGGACAGCGCGAGGCGGTCGGTGCACTGACGGATCGGGAACGTCTCGTGGAGGGCCGCGAGGCACTTCTCGGCCATCGAGCGGGAGCCGAAGGGGCCGAGGTAGTCGGCGTCGTCGTCGAGAACCTTTTTTACCAGCGACAGACGAGGCCAGGCCTCCCTGGTCAGCTTGACGAAGGTGACCTTCTCGGGGAAGCGCGAGCGCCGGTTGTAGCTCGGCTTGTGCTCGGCGATCAACCGCAGCTCCCTGACCTCGGCCTCCAGCGGTGTCGCGCACTCGATCGCCTGGACGGTCGAGGCTAGGCGGACCATCTCGCCCATGCGGGAGCGGGTCTCGGAGGCCGTGAAGTAGGAACGGACGCGGGTGCGCACGTCGCGCGAAGTCCCGATGTAGAGGACACGGGAGGCGTCGTCCTTGAAGAGGTAGACACCCGGCGAGTGAGGAAGGCCGTCCGCGAGGTGACGCTTGCGGCGCTGGGTGGCTGAGACCCGCGAGGAGTAGGTCTGGAGCTCCTCGAGCGTGTGCACTCCTTGCGTGCCGAGCCGCTCCATGAGCCCGTAGAGGACGTCGACGGTGGCCCGAGCATCGGAGAGCGCCCGGTGGTTGGGCGTGGTGGTCGCGCCGAACGCGCGGGCCAGGGAGGAGAGCTTGCAGTTGGGAGCGTCGTCGCGGGTGATCACCCGGCGGGCGAGCTTGGCGGTGTCGACCACCTCGAACGCCGGCCACGGGCGCGACTGGGCCTCGGAGAAGTGACGCAGGAACCCGACGTCGAAGGGCGCGTTGTGGGCGACCAGGACCGTGCCGGCGGCGAACTCAAGGAACGCAGGCAGGGCTGACTCGATCGGGGGAGCGTCGACGACCATCGAGTTGGTGATGCCCGTGAGGACGGCGATGAAGGCAGGGATCTGCGTCTCCGGGTTGACCAGGGTCTGGAACTCGCCCAGCACCTCGCCACCACGGACCTTCACCGCGCCGATCTCGGTGATCATCGAGCCTGCGGCCGCCGAGCCGCCGGTGGTCTCCAGGTCGACCACGGTGAAGGTGATGTCGCGCAGCGGACGGCCCAGCTCGTCGAAGCTCCGCTGGGACTCCCAGCGGGAGGGGTGCACCGCGTGGCTCATGTCGATGACCGTAGGGCGCGGCACCGACAGTGGGGTGGAGCCGCGCGGACGGACGAGTCAGGCGTCGGCAGTCTCCGGCACGTGCCTGGCTCGCGCGTGCTGACCGACGATCCGTGCGGCGAGGAGGACGAGTGCGAGGCAGAGCGCGAGCCACGTCACCACCGGGATCGGAAAGGTGCGCAGGGCGAGTGCCAGGGAGTTGTCAGTCCATGACTGGTCGTCGCGGAGGAAGTAGCCCTCGGCGAACGCTCCGAACGAGATTGCGCCGAGCTGGACACCGATGACCGGGGTGGCCACCCACCACTCCCACGAACGCATCCGTGTCGCCGCGATGGCGAACGCCGGGAAGAGACAGACGAGCAGCTCGAGCGTGAGCCGGTAGCCGTAGAAGCCGGAGCCGCCTGGGAAGAGGTTCAGGAAGCCCTGGACCAGGGTGTAGGCGACGCCTGCCAGAGCGAGCACGCGGGTCCAGTCGGGCAGCGAGCGCCAGGAGCGGAAGACGGCCGGCGCCAGCACGAGGAGCAGGGGCGTCCAGACAAGGATCCCGCGGTCGGGCGAGACCCAGAGACCCAGCTGGTTGACCAGGTGGTCGGTGAGCGACTTGTCGGCTGCTGCGCCGGCGTACGCCGGGCCTGAGGGATAAGGGCCCTGGGGGCTCCACTCGCCGTACATCCAGCGGCTCCAAGCCGCGGCGAGGACCATGAAGGACACGCTCGTGATGCCGACCTCGAGGGCGATCCTCGGACGACGGCGCCACAGGGCCAGGCCCAGACCCAGGATCGCGACGACGAGCGCCATGTGCAGGCGTCCCCACAGGGCGAGACCACCGAAGACGCCGACCAACCACCACCGTTCACGTGTGGTCGCCCACGACATCCCGGCGATCCCGATCACCGTGAGGCTGTGGGTCCAGAGGCTGTTGGCGTTGACGGTCCACATCGGAGTCGTCAGCCCAAGGGTGAGGACCATCAGGGCGGCGACGCCGTCGGACATGTGGAGGCGGAGCACCAGCCAGAGGAGGAACAGGGTCACGGTGGCGAGCAGTGCCGCCGTGAGGGCGCCTGGGAGCAGCGAGAAGTCGGACGGATCGGTCCCGCCCTGGCGCCGCAACACATAGCCAGGCACGCCGACGGCGATGGCCCCGGGGGAGCGGAAGACCGCGACGTGACCGTTGCCTGCGACGCCGGTCCAGAGCTGTTGGTCGGGACCCGTCGGGATCTCGTCGAGGGGGAAGTCGTCGAACCAGGGCTGACCCGTGGTGCCGATCCGCCAGGCTGCCAGGGAGGCGGAGAGCACGTCGTTGACGACCCGGTCGCGTGCGGTCGTGGCGGCGTAGAGGATGAAAATCCCGAGCCCCGTGAGCGTCACCAACCACGGACGGCTCTTGAGTGGACGAGCGGATCCAGGGGGGCGGTTCACGACGAGTCCTCGGTGTCGGCTGGGGGCTTGCGGAGAAGTATGGGTGGCGCGCGCGTTCGTGCGGGTCGACTTCAGTCGATCGGCGCGCCGTTCGCCTGCGCGGCTATCGTTCGGTGGGTGACCTCGCTTCCTGACGCCGCCCACCGCTGGCGCTGTGGTGGCTGCGGCAACCTGACGCGCTTCGACGTGACGCGGACACGGCGTACGCAGGAGTTCTGGCACTTCGACCTCGCGGGAGAGCACCGGGTCGAGGAGGTCGAGGTGCTCGGCGAGGACGTCGACATGGTGACGTGCCGCTGGTGCGGCCGCAGCGACGCGATCGAGCTGGTCGCGCGCAACGACGCGGACCCCGCGACCGACCCCTCCTGAGGGGGCTCTGGGACGACGCCGCCATGACGTCGGGGTCACTGTCGGTGGGCCCTGCGAGCCTGGTGGGCATGACAACGAGAATCGACTGCGACACCTGCGTGGTGCGCGGCCTCGCATGCCACGACTGTGTGGTGACCGTGCTGCTCGGGCCGCCGCCCGAGCTGACCTTCGACGACGACGAACGACGAGCGCTCGACGTGCTTGCCGCCGGGGGGCTGGTCCCACCCCTGCGTCTGGTCCAGTCGGTGGTGACCCCGCACGTCGAGTCGGCCTGAGACCGGAGTTGGCCAGGCGGTGGGGCGGCGACTAACCTGACCCCTCAGGCATTCGTGGAAGTGGGCCACCAGGGTCCGCGCGAAGGCCGCGTCGAGTTCTGGGTCGCCCTCGGGCGTCCGGGAGCCGGGGAACCAACTCATCTGGGGTGGATCTCCCGCAAGGCGTCACGTGCAGGACTGCGTGGCTGGAGCGGGAGTAAGGCAAGTCGTGCCTGAACCCGTCAGCTCACCCGGTAGGCGTACGACACGCAAGGGAGACCGCCCGCTCGTGCGGAAGCGACTCATCACGGCCTTTTCGGCCCTCGCGATGGCCACTGCCATCGGGCTCGTCCCCACCACGTCGGCGCAGGCCGAGCCGGAGATCAGTGACGTGCAGGCGCGCGTCGACCGGCTCTACCACGAGGCCGAGCAGGCCTCGGAGCGCTACAACGACGCCAAGATCGAGCTGGACGCGCTCCAGCGAGACCTCGACTCCCTGCGTGCCGACCAGGAGCGCCAGGACGCCGAGCTCGGCGACGTCCGCGAGCAGGTCCAGGACTCGCTCCTGCGCCAGTTCGAGGGACAGGGCATCTCCGCGGTCGGCGAGGTCTTCGTCTCCGACGACCCCGGCGCCTTCCTCTCGCAGCTCTCGACGATGTCGACCTACGACAACTACCAGGACGCGCTGCTCGATGACTACGCGACCGAGGTCAAGGCCCTCGACATCCGCCAGTCGGCCACCAACACGCGCCTGAGCCAGGTCGCCGCGACCGAGGAGAAGCTCAAGGCCGAGAAGGCCACGATCGACGACAACCTCGCCGAGGCGGAGGGTCTGCTCGAGGACCTGAAGGAGGAGGAGCGCGCGGCGATCCTCTCCCGTGGGTCGACCGCCGTGCCCTCCGACGTCCCGGCCTCGGGCCGCGCCGCCGCAGCCGTCGCCTACGCGATGGCGCAGGTCGGTGACTCCTACGTCTACGGCGCCGCCGGCCCCAGCGCGTTCGACTGCTCCGGCCTGACCATGATGGCCTGGGCTCAGTCGGGCGTCGCGCTGCCGCACTCGTCCTCCATGCAGTACAGCTCCGGCTCGCGCGTCTCGTCGAGCGACCTGCAGCCCGGCGACCTGGTGTTCTACTACAGCCCGATCAGCCACGTCGGCATGTACATCGGCAACGGCATGATCGTGCACGCCGCCAACCCGAGCTCGGGGGTCGAGGTCTCCGAGCTCTACTCCATGCCCTACGTCGGCGCGGTCCGTCCTGGCTGACGCACCCACCCCGAGAACCGGTCGCCCACGTTGGTGGGTGGCCGGTTTTTCGCTGCTGGTGCTCGTCGCGGCGGGTCTCGTCGCCTGGTCGGTCGGCGGGTCCGACACCTACGTCGCGCCTCGTCCCGGGCAGGCCGAGGCTCGGGTCAGCCCGGCCGAGGCGTCGCGGGCGCTCAGCCTGCTCGTCGAGGCGGTCGAGGGCCGCGATGCCGCAGCCGCAGCGGCGCTGGCCCCCGAGGACGACACGGTGGCGGTGGAGCTGCTGGGCTCGGTCGCGACCAACGCCGAGGCCCTCGACGTCGAGGACTTCGCCCTGCGCTTCATCGACGTGTCCGGGGCCATCGGCGCCGACGGCACCTGGACAGCGGCCGTGGACGCCGCCTGGGCCTTCGGCGGCTTCGACCCCGGCCCCGCGCGGGCCGAGGTCCTGGTGCGCTTCGCCAGTGCCGGCGGAGAGACCTCGATCATCGACATCGGCGGTGGGGACCGGGTGACCCCGCTCTGGCTCGCTGGTCCCGCGACCGTCCGGCAGACCTCGGACGTGCTCGTGCTGGCCGAGGGCACAGGTGCCGCCGTGGCACGATCGGCCGACCGCTACCTCGCCCGAGGACGTGCCGCCCTCCCCGTCGTACGCCGGGTGCTGCCGCAGTGGCGAGGACCGCTGGTCCTCGAGGTGCCGGCCACCGAGCAGCAGTTCGACCGGACCCTCGACGCCGAGCCGGGGGCCTACTCCGGGATCGCTGCCGTGACGGCCAACCCCGACCTGTCCAGCGCACCGGGGGCACCGGTGCACGTCTTCATCAACCCCGGCCAGTTCGACGGCCTCCGGGCGCAGGGGGCGCAGATCGTCATCACCCACGAGGCGGCGCATGTCGCCACCGACGCCGCGGCCACGCGCTCGATGCCGCAGTGGCTGCTGGAGGGCTTCGCCGACTACGTCGCCCTGCGCGACGTGCCGCTGCCCGACAGCCGCACGGCGGCGCAGGTGATCGAGCAGGTGCGTGATGACGGTCTCCCGGCCACCCTGCCAGGGCTCACGGAGTTCGACGCGACGACCGGTCATGCCGGAGCGGCCTACGAGGCGGCCTGGATCGCCTGCCGCGTGCTGGTCGAGCGCGGGGGTGAGGACGCGCTCGTGCGGTTCTATGACAGCGTCAAGGACGGAGCGGCGGTGGACGCGGCGTTGCGGGAGACGTTCTCGTGGGACGAGCAGCAGCTCGTCCGGGCCTGGCGGACCCGGCTGTCAGACTTGGCGGCGTGACGAGCCCGGATCGCAGGACCGCCCTCGGTGTCGTGATGGTGGGGGGCTTCGTGTTCGTGGCGCTCGCAGCGCTGCTGGTGCCGTGGAACCCCGTGCCCGGGGGTGACCTCCGACCGCTGGATCCGAGCGCGGTCTTCACCGCTGACCAGGTCGCTCGAGCGGAGGACTACTCGCGGTGGGCCCGGACGCTGAGCTATGGCTCGCTGGTGGTGTCGCTGCTCGTCGCCCTGTGGCTCGCGTTCAGTGCTCGAGGCCGGCGGTGGTTCTCCCGGCTGCCTGGCCCGTGGGTGATCCAGGTCGTCCTGGCGGTCGCACTCGTGGAGGTGTTGCGCCGGGTGATCACGCTGCCGTTCGCGGTGCTCCTGCGACGCGAGCAGCTCGAGGTGGGTCTCTCGACGCAGGCCTGGGGCAGCTTCGCCGTCGACCTCGTCAAGGGTGAGCTGGTGAGCATCGTCGCCACGTCGCTGGGACTGGTCGCGCTCATGGCGTGCGCCCGTCGCTGGCGCCGCGCATGGCCGGCGGTCGCCGGTGCCGTCCTGGGGCTGCTGGTGCTGCTCGGGTCGTTCGTCTACCCGCTGCTGATCGAGCCGCTCTTCAACGACTTCCGGGAGCTGCCGGACGGTCCGCTGCGCACGGAGATCATGCAGCTCGCTGACGAGGAAGGCGTGCAGGTCGGTGACGTGCTCGTCGCCGATGCGTCCCGTCGCACGACGACGTTGAACGCGTACGTCTCCGGCTTCGGCAGCACGCGGCGGGTCGTCGTCTACGACACGCTCGTCGACGGCCTGCCGCGCGAGGAGGCGCTGTCGGTCGTGGCGCACGAGCTCGCACATGCACGTCACAACGACGTCGTCGTGGGAACGGTGCTCGGGGTGGCCGGCACGCTGGTGGGAGTGGGGCTGCTGTCCCTGGCGCTCGGGGGGCTCCGACGCCGCGGCCACCCTGGGCTGGCCGACCCTGCGGTCGTGCCCCTGGTCCTGGCGCTGCTCGCTCTCGGGACGCTGGTGAGCGCTCCGGTGCAGAACACGATCAGCCGTCAGGTCGAGACCCGCGCCGACGTCGATGCGCTGCGCACCACCGGAGATGCTGAGGCGTTCATCGGGATGCAGACGCAGCTGATGCTGCGGTCGCTGGCCGACCCGACGCCGTGGGCGCTCACGCAGTTCTGGTTCGGCAGCCATCCCAAGGGACTCATGAGAATGGCCCTCGCCGAGCGGATCGCGGGCGACGGGTAGTCGCTGTGATCCGGCCGGCGAGGGCCAGTTCTCATCGGGGACCGAGGGGTGTAGCCGATCAACAGGAGGCGGACACAGTGGCCTGAGCGTCGACAGCATCACACGTGTCTGTAAACAGGGACTTGACTGGACCGCCGAACGCGAAAACGGCAACCGCAATCACGGCCGCAATCCCGGAGATCAGGAGTCCGTATTCAACACTGGACGCCCCCAGACTTGATGATCTTCCGCGATCTGCGCGCCGGGAACAAAGCATGTCAAGCACGGCTTCCCGAAGCAGAGCGTTCGTCAGCTGCAGGTAGCAGTTGCGTCAATCGCAGTACAAGTCTCCGAGAATGCGTCTCGGACGACCGGGCCCAGCGCGAACACGGCCACGACGATGAGCGCCGCGATGCCGGCGATGAGCAGGCCGTACTCGACGGCGGAGGCGCCGCGCTCCTCCATGGCGGAGAGGCGGGCGTCGAGGAGAGCGCGGAGGTACGTGATCATGGGGAGCTCCTAAAGCGAAGGATCGGTGGTCCACAGGGAGAGGACCGCACACCCAGAATCATGGTGGGAGGGGGATGGTGGCCGGATCCTGCTAAGAGATCAACCCCACTAGTCACAATTGACTAGCCCCACCCCAGGAAGGATGAGTTTGCCCATACCTGCCTGGGTATTCGTGGAAGTTGTGCTTAGCGCTCGGTCGGCGAGATGCTCGACAGCAGCCCGATCCGCATGGCGGTGACGAGGGCCTGAGCGCGGTTGGAGGCGCCCAGCTTCTGATAGATCCGGGCGATGTGGGACTTGGCCGTGGACTCGCTGAGGTAGAGCTTGTCGCCGATGGCGGAGGCGCCCAGGCCGTCGGCGAGGAGCAGCAGCACCTCGTGCTCGCGATCGGTCAGCTTGGTCGACTCCGAGGCCTGGCGGCGCATCATCGCGCCGACGAGGCCCGTGCAGACGAAGGACCGGGGGGAGACGGCGGCGTGGCGGGCGGCCTTGACGACCTCCGACGACGGGGCGTCCTTGCCGACGAAGCCGGAGGCGCCGGCCTGCATGGCCGCGAAGATCTGGTCGTCGCCGGAGTGCATGGTGAGCACGATCAGGCCGGCGGTGTCGCTCTTCTTGCGGACCGTGCGGACGATGTCGAGGCCGGTGCCGTCCTGGAGCTGGAGGTCAGCGATGACGACGTCGGGGGAGAGGGCGTCGTACTTGCTGAGGGCTTCGGAGACCGTGGCGGCGACGCCCACGATGCTCATGTCGTCCTCGAGGTCGATCACCCCGGCCAGGCCGTTGCGGATCAGCTCGTGGTCGTCGACCAGCAGGATGCGGATGGGGCCGTCGCTCATGCGCTCACCTTGTCAGAAGTCGGGGTCGCGGTCGACGCGCCGGGCCGCGACGGGATCGCGCCGGAGCCGCCGACCTCCACCGAGACCGTCAGCCCCCCGTGGGGGTTGTCGGAGATGGTGAGGTCGGCGCTGATCAGCTCGGCCCGCTCGCGCATGATCTTGAGGCCGTGCGAGTCGCTGCGGGCCTGCTGCAGCCCGAGGCCGTCGTCGGAGACGGTGATGCGCGCGCGGGGGGCGTAGACCTGGCAGACCACGTCGATCGAGGTGGCCTGGGCGTGCTTGACCGCGTTGTTCATCGCCTCCTGGGCGATGCGGAAGAGCTCGGCCTCGATCTCGGCGCGCAGGCGGGTGGTGTGCTCGTCGAGCGTGACCGTGATGGGGACACCGGAGACCTCGCTGAGGTGTCGGGCCACGGAGCCCACGGCTGCCCCGAGGCTCTCGCTCTCGCCGACGCTGGTGCGCAGGGTGAGCACCGACTGGCGCACCTCGGCGACGACCGCCGAGATGCGGTCGCGGAGCATCGCCAGCTGCTTGGCCTGCTCGGGCGACGCAGGTCGGGCCGCGAGGGCGTCGACGACGTAGCCCAGGGACGCGATGTCCTGGGCGATCCCGTCGTGCATCTCGCGGGCCAGCCGTCGGCGCTCGTCGGCGGTGGCCGCGTCGCGGAAGTCGGTGAACAGCAGCGCGGTGTCGAACTGGACGGCACGACCGGCCAGGCTGTCGACGACGTCGTCGATCCCGGACAGCAGCCCCTTGTCGACCCGCTCGGACAACGTGCCGGCGACGACGGCGGTGTCTCCGAGCGGGAAGGCGAACGTGCGGTCCTCGGTGACGGTGACCGAGCGAGCCCAGGACTCGGCGGCGAGCCGCTCGGCGTCCTCGAACCCCTCGATGGCGTCGGTCGACTCGGTGATCAGCGGGATCAGCGTCTCGCCGCGGGGCACGTAGAGGACCAGGACCTCGGTCGGCAGCTGGTCGCGGACCCCGCTGAGGATCGCGCCGCCCATCGAGTTGACGTCGAGGCCGGAGCTGAGGCCGGCGGACAGGTCGATGAGCTCGCGCAGCAGGCTCTGCGCGTAGCGGTAGGGACCGACGGGGTCGGGGTCCTCCAGCAACGTGGAGCGGACGAAGGTCGCGACGAAGCCGACGCCGATGCTGGTCACGGTCCACGTGAAGGCTCCGAGGCTGACCTCGGCCGTGAGGTCTCCCTCGAGCACCAGGTAGGCGACGCCGACGACCGCGGCGAGCTGGGCCGAGGCGGAGAAGGCGACACCCGACAGTCCGCGGTGCAGGCCGGCGATGAAGGGCGGCACGGCCATGGCGGCCAGCACCCCGAGGGTGGACTCGAGGGCGATGCCGCACAGGGCCCCGACGGCGAGGGACTCGATCATCGAGACCAGCGGGTTGTAGCGCCCCCGGTGGGTCACGACCTGCATGACGGCCCACAGCAGGGCGAAGGCCGGCAGCGTCAGCATGGCGACCGGGTCCTCGCTGTAGATGACGGGACCCGTCATCGCCGCGAGGACGAAGAAGCGCGCAGCCATCGTCAGGCGGTTGAGCTGCCGTGCGCGCATGCCGACCCCTTTAACCGAAGCTGTCCAGGATGCTGATGACGGCCGGCCCCATGACCGCGATGAACAGACAAGGCAGGATACAGAAGATGAGAGGCACCGTGATCTTGACAGGCACCTGCTGCGCCTTGGTCTCGGCGCGCTGACGGCGTTTGACCCGCATCTCCGACGACTGCACCCGCAGCACGGAGGCGACCGGGATGCCGAAGGCGTCTGCCTGCACCATGGCGCTGACGAAGGCCTTCACGTCGGGGACGGTGGTGCGCTCCGACAACGCGCGGAGGGCACCCGAGCGGCCCTGGCCGATCTGCATCTCGCGCAGCACCCGGGAGAACTCCTCGCCGAGCGGTCCCTCGGTGTTGCGGGCCACCTGCTGGAGGGCGGCATCGAAGCCGAGGCCGGCCTCGACGCTGATCGTGAGCAGGTCGATGGCGTCGGGGAGCTCGCGCTCCATCTTCTGGGAGCGGTCGTAGGTGGCTTGGTAGAGGTAGAGGTCGGGCACGAAGAAGCCCAGGACCAGGCCGCCGAGGGTCATGAGCAGCCGCAGTGGCAGCCCGACCCCGAGGACCAGGGAGAGGGCCAGCCCGACGACGGCCAACGCGATCGCGCCGATGACCTTGCCGGAGACGACGCGATCGACGCTCCAGTCGCGGGGGTTGCCGGCGAAGTCGAGCTTGCGGCGCACCCGCTCGGCGGAGTCGGCCCCGGTGAGCCTTCGCCCCATCCGGAGGGCTCTCGCCTGGAGCGGCTCGAGGACCCGCTCGCCGAAGGGCCGGTCGAGCTCGGAGGTCATCTCCTGCGGCGCGCTGTCCATCGCCTGGATCAGGGCCAGCGAGCGGGTGACCCCGCCCTCGGGACGCGCCGGACCGATGGCCATGCCGATGAGGACGATGGCGGCGACGAAGAGCATCACGCCCATGACCAGCAGCAATGTCATGTCACACCTCCACCTTGACGAGCTTGCTCATCCAGAACGCCCCGAGACCGAGGAGGGCGCCCGCCATGGCCAGCATCAGCCACCCGCGCGGGTCGGTGAAGAGCACGATCACGTAGTCCCGCTGGGCCACGAGCAGGTAGAGCAGGAACAGCGGCGGCAGGCCACCGAGGACGTACGCCGACAGCTTGCCCTCGGCGGACAGTGCGGCGACCTGGCGGCGCATGTACTCGCGCTCACGCATCGTGGCCGCGACCGTGTTGAGCAGCTCGGCGAGGTTGCCCCCGACCTGGCGCTGGATCTTGATCGCCATGACCACCCAGGCGAAGTCCTTGCTCTCGAAGCGCTCGGCCACGCCCTCCAGCGCGTCCTCCAGCGAGACGCCGAGCCGCGTCTCGACCAGCACCCGCTTGAACTCCGACGAGACCGGCGCGTTGCCCTCGCGCACGATCGTGTCGACCGACTGGGCCAACGAGAGGCCGGCGGACAGCGAGCCCGACATCAGCTGGAGCGTGTCGGGCAGCTGCGAGTTGAACGCCTTGCGACGACGGCTCTTGCGCAGCCCGAGGTAGACCCACGGGCCGACGGCACCGAGGAACAGGAAGAAGATGCCGAGCAGCAGGCTGCCGCGGCCGAGCAGCAGTCCCACGAGCCCGGCGGTGACGAAGATCGCGGCGTGGACGAGCAGCCACTCCGATGCCTTGAGCTCGCTGCCGGCGGCGTCGAGGCGAAGGCTGATCCGGTCCTCGAGGCCCTTGTTGCGCCGCAGCATCTCGGCGGCCGCCTCCTTGGCCTGGGTCAGGGGCTGCTCCGACTCGGGCTTGGTGGCCGTGGCGTCGCCGGGGCGCGCGGTGTAGAGCGAGACACGCTCCTCGACCGACAGTGGCCGGGTGCGGCGGGGGACCAGGAGGAGCAGGAGCAGCGCCAGGCCGAGGGCGAAGACCGCGATGCCGGCGTACTTGACCCAGGCGCCGGGGGTCCAACCGCCGTCGGACGAGGAGCTCGGGCCAGCGGTGCTGACCTCGCCCTGCACCGTGGTGAAGGCGGCCGCGACGACGGGTCCGGTCGACGTGCCGAGCGTGACCTCGACCTGGGCCTGGGCCGCGGTGACCGACGACGGCACCTGAACGGTGACGAGGACCTGGCGGGCCAGGACGTCGGCCTCCTGCGAGAACGTCTCCTGGAGCGCCTCGGGGGTGGCGGCGATGACCCGTCCCTCGCCGGCGGCGGCGAGCTCCTCGAGGGCGGCGACCGCGTCGCCGCGCTGCCCGAGCGACACGACGTCGACCAGGATCTCGGCGTCGCTGATGGAGCGGGTGACGGAGTCGAGAGGCGTGGTGCTGGTGTCAGCGCCGTCGGAGAGGACCAGCAGCGAGCGCTGCCCCTCGCTGCCGGCCATCGCGACGGCGCCGAGCACCCCGTCGTAGAGCCGGGTCTGCTGGGTGAGCCCGAGGGCCTCGACCACCGCGACCGCTGCGGCGCGGTCCTGGGTGGGTGCCAGGCTGGCGGTGACCTCGGCGGCGAAGCTGACGATGCCGACGTAGACGTCGTCGGGCACCGTGTCGAGGAAGGCCAGGGCCGCGGCCTTGGCCGAGACGAAGCGGTCTCCCTTCATGGAGTTGCTCGTGTCGATCGCGAGCACGGCGGTGCGTCGGACCTGCGTCGCGCTCGCGGCGGGCGCGGCCGCGGCGTCGGCGCTGGTGCCGTCGACGGTGACGGTCACGTCGGCGAGGTCGACGTCGACGTCCGCGGGGACCGAGACCAGCACCTGGAGCCCGGACGAGGTCGGCTCGGCGTGCGCGATCGTCCCGTCCGCTGCCCGTGCACCGGTCGCCGCGAGCAGCACCAGCAGCCCGGCGACCAGGGTCGTCGGGAGCAGGGAGCGGAGGCGAGGCGATCGACGGGGCATCAGGGCCTAGATCCGGTCGGTGTGGAAGAGCATCGGGTCGACGGTGACGTTGGAGTAGGCCATCTTCTCGAGGAACTTGGGGCGCAGCCCGGTGGAGCGCAGGCGCCCGAGCGTGCGGCCCTCGCCGTCGAAGCCGGCGCTGTTGTCGAAGACGAAGATGTCCTGGAGCGTGATGACGTCACCCTCCATGCGCTCCACCTCCGTGATGTGGGTGATGCGCCGAGAGCCGTCCTTGAAGCGGGTCTGGTGCACGACCAGGTCGACGGCGGAGGCGACCTGCTCGCGGATCGCGCGCACCGGCAGGTCCATCCCGGCCATCAGCACCATCGTCTCCATGCGCGAGAGCGTGTCGCGGGGTCCGTTGGAGTGCAGCGTGCAGATGGAACCGTCGTGACCGGTGTTCATCGCCTGGAGCATGTCGAGCGCCGAGGCGTCGCGCACCTCGCCGACGATGATCCGGTCGGGTCGCATGCGCAGGCTGTTCTTGACCAGGTCGCGGATCGTGACCGCGCCCTTGCCCTCGATGTTGGAGGGCCGTGACTCCAGGCGCACCACGTGGTCCTGCTTGAGCTGGAGCTCGGCGGCGTCCTCGATGGTCACGATGCGCTCGTCGTCGGGGATGAAGGACGACAGCACGTTGAGGGTGGTCGTCTTGCCGGCGCCCGTGGAGCCCGAGACGATGATGTTGAGGCGTCCGCGCACGCAGGCGTCGAGGAAGTCGGCGGTCTGCGGCGACAGCGACCCGAAGGTGATCAGGTCGCTGACGGTCAGCGGATCGGTGGCGAACTTGCGGATCGTCAGCGCCGAGCCGTCGACGGCCAGGGGTGGCACGACCGCGTTGACGCGGCTGCCGTCGGGCAGACGGGCGTCGACCATGGGGCTGGACTCGTCGACGCGACGACCGATGCGCGACACGATCTTGTCGATCGTGCGCCGCAGGTGGGCCTCGTCGGCGAAGGTCGCGTCGGCGGGCTGCAGCCGGCCGTTCTTCTCCAGCCAGATGCTGTCGGGCCCGTTGACCATGACCTCGGAGACGTCGGGGTCGCGCAGGTAGGGCTCGATCGGGCCGTAGCCGAGGATGTCGTCGCTGATCTCCTGGGTGACGCGGGCCCGGTCGCTGCCGCTGAGCGGCCGGTCCTGCTGGCCGAGCACGTCGGCGAGCACCGCGCGCACGCGCTGGTCCAGCTCGTTCTGGTCCATGTCGGCGTCGTAGAGGTGCGGGCCGAGCTGCTTGAGCAGCTCGACGTGGACGCTGGACTTGAGCTCCTCGATGCGGTCGTGCTGCGACACCGCGAGCGTACGACGTTGTCCCGGCGTCGGCGCTGCGGCCTTCGGGGGGACGCGACGCGCGGCAGCGGCGACCGCGGCGGCCGCGCCGGCGGGGTCGAGGCTGAGGGTGCCGGTGGCCGTGTCGGTCGCCGGGTCGGTCGCGGTCTCGGGCGCGGCCGCTCCCTCGACGGGCTCGGACCCGGTCGCGCTGGACCGGCGGGCTGCCGCCAGCCGGTCGGAGAGGCTACTCATGAGCGGTCACCGCTTCCTCCTGAAGCGTCCACGGCGCACCGGCTCCTCGACCAGGGCGGGGGCGGCGTCGCCCCCGGCCGGGGCGGAGACCGGCACACCGGCCAGGCGGCCGGCGAGTCCCATGATCGCGGCGCTGGACGGGTGCTGGGGCTTCTCGCTGACGATCGGGTTGCCGGCGTTGGTGGACGCGGCGATGTCGATGGACGTGGCGACCTGGGCCGCGATGCTCATCCCGAGGATCGCCTCGACCTTGTCGGTGCTGATGCCGACCAGGTCGTCGGCCCGGTTGAGCAGCAGGTGCCGGTGCCCCCGCGCGATGTCGAGCATCTCCAGGGTCTCCATCGCGACCTTGACGTTCTTGAGCGTCGGCACGTCGAGGGTCGCCACGATCACGCACTCGTCGCTCTCCTCGAGCGCCGTCAGGGTGACGTCGTCAAAGGCCGGAGCGGTGTCGACGACCACGTAGTCGAAGCTCTCCTTGAGCGTGCGCAGGACCCGGAGCACCAGCGCGGCACTGACCCGGTCGCGCACGTCGGGGTGCGACGGCGCCGCCAGCACCATCAGCGAGTCGTGGTGGCGCGTGAGCAGCCCGTCGAGCATCGCGATGTCGATGGAGTCCTCGGAGCCCACCGCCTGCTCGATCGAGTGCGTGGGGAAGAGCTGCATGGTGATGGCGACGTCGCCGAAGGCGAGGTCGAGGTCGACCAGGCACACCCGGCGCGCACCGCGCTCGGTCAGCGCCAGCGCCAGGTTGACCGACATCGTGGTCTTGCCGACGCCGCCCTTGGGGGAGAAGACGGTGACGACCCGACCGACCTGCCGGGCGCCGGAGGGGCCGCGCAGCGCGGTGAAGAGCTCGTGCGAGCGGGCGACGGCGGACGTGACGGCCCCCAGGTCGTCCGCGGGCACGACGTCACGCGCGCCTGCCTTCATGGCGCGGGCCAGCACGGAGGTCTCGAGTGCCTGGCGCACCAGCACCACCGTGATCGTCGGGCGGGAGACCCGCAGGTCCTCGCACACCGACACCGCGGTGTCGAGGTCGAGGCTCGGGCCGAGGACCACGACGTACTCGTCGGAGTGCTGGTCCAGCCAGGCGTGCATGCGGTCGGGTGCGACGACCGCCTGGGCGCCCGGAGGCATCGCGGTCAGCAGCGTGGTGGCCGTGGGGCTGTCGGACTCGACGAGGACGGGCATCAGGTCACCGGAAGAGATTCTCGAAGATGACGCCGGGGTCGGAGTCGACCTTGCTGCTGTCGGAGAGGAGGCCGAAGACGAGCTCGCCGTTGCGGTCGGCGTAGATGGTGCGCTCGACCTCCTTCTGGTTCAGCGCGAGGGTCAGCAGGGTCCGGGGGAGCTGCTCCACGGTCTGCGCGCCGCTGGGGTCCTCGGTCGTGGTCGTCGTGACCTGCGTGGTCGAGCCGGTGCCGAGGACGAGGACCCGCTCGTGCAGGATCCGCGCGACGTTCTGGCCGGTGCGGGGATCGAGGCCGTACCAGTAGATCGTCACCTCGGCGCCGGGGTTGACGAAGCCCGCGACCCGCTCGGGGTCACCGAGGTCGACGGTGATGGCCTGCTGGCCCTCGGGGATGGGCAGCGTCGACGTCGCCTCGACGTCGGTGGCCGCGCCGAACTTGGCGGGCAGCAGCTGCTCACCGGGGTAGATCGTGGTCAGGGCGACCAGGTTGGTGAAGACCTCGCCGTCACCGGTCGCGCCGGGCACGACGCTGGTGGAGGTGACCTCCGACTGGATGATCTTGCCGGCGGCCAGCGCGGCGGCGACGGTCTCGCCGCTCTCGATCTGCTGCGTCGCGACCAGCACCTGCACGGTGTCGAACTTCTCCTGGGCGCGGTTCTCGGCGCCTTGGGCGTAGAGGAAGACGAGGGCGACCCCCAGAGCGGCGACGACCGCGGCGGCGACCATGAGAATCCTGCGACGATCCATAACGATGGTGCCTCTCCCTGACCAGGACCGGAGCACGGTCCATCTGTCACCCGCACAGCGAAGTGACCTCCACAGGCCACTTCGGCTGCTCGACAACAGACTTTAGGGCTAGGAGCGTGTTGCTCGTGGGGTAACCCGAAATTGCGAGATCCGGGCGTGTCAGGGCAGGTAGAGCGCCGCGATCTCGTCCTTGCACTCGCGCATGACGACGTTGCGCTTCAGCTTGAGGCTGGGCGTGAGCTGACCGCCCTCCTCGGTCCAGTCGTCCGGCAGGATCGTGAACTTGCGGATCGACTCGGCCTTGGAGACCGCCTTGTTGGCCTCCTCGACGGCCGCCTCGACCTCGGCGCGCAGGTCGGGGTCGTCGACGTGGTCGGCGATGGAGCCGCTCTTGCCGTGGGCCGTCGCCCAGGCAGGGAAGGTCTCCGGGTCGATGGTGACCAGCGCACCGATGAAGGGCTGCCGGTCGCCGACGACGATGCACTGGCTGACCAGCGCGTGCGCGCGGATGCGGTCCTCGAGCGGCGCCGGGGCGACGTTCTTGCCGCCGGCCGTCACGAGGATCTCCTTCTTGCGCCCGGTGATCCGCACGAAGCCCTCGTCGTCGACCTCGCCGACGTCGCCGGTGTGGAACCAGCCGTCGCGCTCCATGGCCTCGGCCGTCGCCGCCTCGTTGTCCCAGTAGCCGGCGAAGACCTGGCCTCCCTGGAACAAGAGCTCGCCGTCGTCGGCGACCCGCACGGCCGTGCCCGGGATCGGGCGACCGACGGTGCCGATCTTCATCGCGTCGGGGAGGTTGACGGTGAGGGCACCCGTGGTCTCGGTGAGCCCGTAGCCCTCGAGGATCGTCAGCCCGATGCCGCGGTAGAAGTGGCCGAGGCGGTCGCCCAGGGGTGCGCCACCGGAGACCGCGTGGACGCAGTGGCCGCCCAGCGCGTCGCGCAGCTTGGCGTAGACGAGCCGGTTGAACAGCGCGTGCTGGGCCTTGACGGCCAGGGAGGCACGCCCGCGGCCCGGGTCCTGGGCGCGTGACCAGCTGATGGCGGTCTCGGCCGCGCGGCCGAAGATCGCGCCCTTGCCGTCGGCCGTGGCTTTCTGCGACGCGGTGTTGAAGACCTTCTCGAAGACCCGCGGCACCGCGAGGATGAAGGTGGGCTTGAACTCCTGGAGGTCGTCCAGCAGGTGCTTGATGTCGGAGCTGTGCCCCAAGCGGGTGCGGGTCTTGATCGCCCCGACCTGGATGATCCGCGCGAAGACGTGGGCCAGCGGGAGGAAGAGCAGCGTCGAGCCCTCCTCGTCGCCGAACAGCGCCTCCAGCTCGTCGACCGCGACACCGAGCTCGAACATGAAGTTGCCGTGGGTGAGCATGCAGCCCTTGGGCCGCCCGGTCGTGCCGGAGGTGTAGATCAGGGTGGCGAGGTCCAGCGGCGTCGCCGTCGTACGACGGGTCTCGAGGTCGGCGTCGGAGACGTCCTCGCCGAGCCGGGACAGCACGCCGACCGCGTTGTCGGTGATCGACCAGACGTGGTGGAGCGCGTGGAGACCGGCGCGCACCTCGGTGATCCGCGCCAGGTGGGCCGGGGTCTCGGCGACGACGGCCGTGGCGCCGGAGTCCTCGAGGATCCACGCGACCTGCTCGGCCGAGGACGTCTCGTAGATCGGCACCGTCACCGCACCGGCGAACCAGATGGCGTAGTCGAAGAGCGTCCACTCGTAGCGCGTCTTGGAGATCAGGGCGACCCGGTCGCCGGGCTCGATGCCGGCCGCGAGCAGCCCCTTGGCGACCGCACTGACCTCGGCGAGGAACTGCGCGGCCGTGACGTCCTCCCAGCCGTTGCTGCCGGGGCGGCTGAACGTGACCGCGTCCGCGGCGTCGCGGGCGTTGGCCACGACGTCGTCGGTGAGGTTGCCCGTCGCCGGGATCTCGATCGTCAAGGGCGTCGAGAACTCGCGCACTCTTCCTCCTGGGGCTTGCCATGTGACCGACAGGGCAGGCTACCGCCGACCGACCCGGCGCCCTCCATCCGGTAGCATCGCGCATCCGATCCGCCCACGCTCCCGGGAGCCAGCAAGGGGTTTCACGATGGCCGAACAGACCACGTCCTCCATCGTCGTCGACGCCCCTCCGGCCGACGTCATGGCGGTCATCGCCGACTTCCCGGCCTACCCCTCGTGGGCCAAGGGCGTCACGGTCTCCGACGTCCGCTCCTCCTACGGCGCCGCCCAGGGCGGTCGCGCCGAGCAGGTGTTCTTCGCGCTCGACGTCTCGCCGATCAAGGACGAGTACACCCTCGCCTACGTCTGGGACGGCGACCACGAGGTCACCTGGACCCTGGTCGAGGGCAAGATGCTGCGCTCCCTCGACGGCGCCTACGTGCTGCGCGACCTCGGCAACGGCTCCACCGAGGTGACCTACCGCCTGGCCCTCGACGTGTCGATCCCGCTGATCGGCATGCTCAAGCGCAAGGGCGAGAAGATCCTGATCGACACCGCGCTGAAGGGTCTGAAGAAGCGCGTCGAGTCGCTCTGACGCGTGCGC
>NZ_CALRWD010000069.1:0-26280 GCF_943371775.1 Nocardioides psychrotolerans | reverse complement strand
CTGCTCGAGGTCGTCCAGGGCCCCGCCACCGTTGTGGACCGTGTGGCCGGCGACCAGGACGCTGCCCTGACGCTCACCCGGGCGCGCGCCGTCGGCCCACCACCCGAGCTCCTGGGGGTCCGAGGGCGGCGTGAGGGTGCCGCCCGGAGCCTTGACGGGTACGACGGGTGCGTCGACGTCGAGCGCGGGGATCCGCAGCATGCGGGGAGCTCCCGGTTTCCACGGGGCCCGCGTGGCCTCGGGCGTGGTCGCTGCTGCGGCAGCCCGCGCAACCGGAGACGATGCCGCGCCCGAGGTCGGCTCCTGCTCCACGACCTGCGGGGTCTGGGTCAGGAACACCGCCAGACCGCCACCCACGAGCGCCACCCCGAGAAGGGTGACGATCGCGGGCAGCAGCCGCCGCGGTGCTCGATCAGTGGGTCGGCGTGACACTGCGACGACGGGCCAGCAGGCCGGCGGCGGCGAGCGCCACACCGAGAGCGGCGATGGCCAGGCCGATCGGCGAGGTCACGATCCGGCTGAGCGTGCCCTCCTCACCGGCGTCGATGTTGGTGGGGACGGCCGAGGAGTCGCTGCCCTGCGCCGCTGCGGCGGAGCTGTCAGCCTCGGCCTGCGTGCCGAGCACGCCCTGGTCGGCGCTGGACGAGGAGCCACCGCTGGTCGCGGTCTCGCCCTGGACACCCTGGTCGGGCGTCTCGCCGGCAGGCGTCTCCTCGCCGGGGGTCTGCTCGTCGCCCGGGGTGGTCTCGTCCCCGCCGGGGTTCTCGCCGCCGGGGTTCTCGCCGCCGGGCGTCTCCTCGCCCGGGGTGGTGGAGTCGCAGGGCTCGACCCAGAAGACCTTGTGCTTGACGTCGGCACCCTGTGATCCGGGCGTGTTGATCGTCAGCTTGATGTGGTAGCCCTGCTGCGGGTGCGGCTCGCCGTCGAAGACCGGGTAGTAGGTGGCCTCGCCGTCGAAGTCGGTGCCACCGCCGGCGGCGTCGCCGCCCACGAAGACCGAGCTCGGGCCGCCCGGCGTGAGCCCGACGTCGGCCGTCGGCGCGTGCATGGCCAGCGAGACCGAGGAGATGATGTCGGCGCCCTCGTCGAAGCCATACCACTCGATGTCGAACCCACACGTGACGTGGGGGTTGTTCTGCGGGATGCCGTCGGCCTGACCGACCGGGGTGATCTTCACGGTGCCGTTGTTGCCGGCCGGGTCGCCGTTGCCGCCGCCGTTGCCGCCGCCGTTGCCGCCGCCGTTGCCCTGGTCACCCTTGGGGCCCTGGTCACCCTTGGGGCCCTGGTCGCCCTTGGGGCCCTGGTCGCCCTTGGGGCCCTGGTCACCCTTGGGGCCCTGGTCACCCTTCGGGCCCTGGTCACCCTTCGGGCCGTTGCCCTGGGGGCCCTGGGACGAGCCGTTGCCGTTGCCGTTGCCGTTGCCGTTGCCGGTGCCGGTGGCGAGGGCGGGTGAGGCGGTGGCGGCCACGGTCAGCAGCGTGCTGACGGCGGTGGCGGCGAGCATGGTCTTGGTCGAGGTGCGGTTGGACATGCGGAAGTTCCCCCTAGAACACGGCCGGATGCCGGCCGATCGATGGTGGGCCGTCCCGAGTCGAACGGCGTCCGCAGATAGATATGACCCGCCGTAACGGTCCCCAAACTTGGGGAGCAACATTTGATTGAATGTTCCAGGTCACACGTAACCTCACCCTCCGCGCGTCGTACCCGGCGCAGCGCGCGAGGGTCGAGGAGAGTGGAGCCATGCTGCACACGGCCGTCGCCTCGAGGTCGTTTCGCCGCTACTCGACCTACGTCGGCGCGACCCTGGCGGGCATCTTCACCAACAGCGTCTTCGGCGCCATCATGTGTTTCGTCTACATCGAGGTGTGGGCAGGCAACCCCGACGCCGGCGGCTACGACGTCACCGACGCCGTGACCTACGTGTGGCTCGGCCAGGCGATGATCATGACGGTCGCGGTCTGGGGCGGCGGCTCCCCCGACGACCTCGCCACGCGGATCAAGTCCGGCGACGTGGTGATCGACTTCTACCGTCCGGTGGGGATCCTCGGCTGGTACCTCGCCGCCGACCTCGGCCGTGCGGCGTACCACCTGCTCACCCGGGGTCTCGCCCCCACGCTCGTCGGCGGGCTCTTCTTCGACCTGCGCTACCCCGCCGACGCGCTGACATGGCTGCTCTTCGCGATCGCGATCCCGTTGGCGGTCGTGGTGAGCTTCGGGCTGCGGATGCTGGCCGCGCTCACCACCTTCTGGTTGCTCGACGACGTCGGACCGCGCACCCTGCTGGGCTTCGTCGCTCTCTTCTTCAGCGGGCTCACCGTCCCGCTGGTGCTGCTGCCAGGAGTGCTGCGTGACGTGGCGCTCGCGCTGCCGTGGGCCACCTTCCTCCAGGTCCCGGCGGACATCTGGCTGGGCAGGACCACGGGCGTCGAGGTCCTCGGTGCCTATGCGTTCGTCGTCGCCTGGGCCGTGGTCCTGCTCGGCGCCTGCGCCCTCGTCCTCCAGCGGGCCGAGCGACGGGTGGTGGTGCAGGGTGGTTGACGCCGCGGTCGCCTACTACCGCATCGGCGCCCTCTGGGTCCGCGCGTCGATGGCCTACCCCGCCTCCTTCTGGATGATGGCCGTCGGCAGCTTCCTGACGACCGGGCTGGACTTCGTCGGCATCTGGATCCTCTTCGGCAACGTCGACGACCTCGGTGGCTTCAGCCTCACCGAGATCGGGTTCCTGTACGGCGCCACGGGGCTCGGCATCGCCTTCGCCGACCTGTTCGTGGGGCGGGTCGAGCGCCTCGGCCAGATGATCCGCTTCGGCCGTCTCGACACGATGATGACCAAGCCGGTGCCGCTTCTCGTGCAGGTGTGCGCCGACGAGTTCGCGCTGCGCCGCTTCGCCCGCGTCCTCCAGGCCACGATCGTCTTCACGTGGGCGTCGACGTACGTCGACTGGACGCTGCCCCGTGCGCTGGTCGCCGTCGAGATGGTGGTGAGCGGGTCACTGATCTTCTTCTGCCTCTTCGTCTCGCTGGCGTGCCTCCAGTTCTGGACCGCGGACTCCTCCGAGGCGGCCAACGCCTTCACCTACGGCGGCAACACGATCACCCAGTTCCCCCTGTCCGTCTTCCCGGCCGAGGTGGTCAAGGCGCTGACCTTCGTGGTGCCGATCGCCTTCGTCAACTGGTATCCCGCCCTCTTCATCCTCGGCCGCGAGGACCCCTTCGGCCTGCCGGCCGCCCTGCAGCTGGCCTCCCCCGTCGCCGCCGGCGCGATGCTCGCCGTCACCGCCCTGGTCTGGCGCACCGGCGTCCGCCACTACCGATCCACCGGGAGCTGAGCCCCATGAGCCGCCTGATCCAGGTCACCGACCTCCGACGCACCTTCGTGGTGCGTCGCAAGGAGGAGGGCAGCCGCCGCCGGCACCGCGTCGAGGTCGAGGCGGTGCGCGACCTGACCTTCGAGGTCGCGGCCGGCGAGATGGTCGGCTACATCGGGCCCAACGGCGCCGGGAAGTCCACGACGATCAAGATGCTCACCGGGATCCTGGTCCCCACGAGCGGGGACATCCGGGTCGCGGGCGTCGATCCGAGCCGCAACCGCACCGCCCTGGCCCGACGGATCGGCGTGGTCTTCGGGCAGCGGACCTCGCTGTGGTGGGACCTGCCGCTGCGCGACTCCTTCGACCTGCTGCAGAAGATCTACCGCACCGACCCGGCGCGGCACCGGGCCAACCTCGCGGATTTCCTCGAGCTGCTCGATCTCGGGGACCTGCTCGACACCCCCGTGCGCCAGCTCAGCCTGGGCCAGCGGATGCGCGGCGACATCGCGGCGGCGCTGCTGCACGACCCCGAGATCCTCTACCTCGACGAGCCGACCATCGGCCTCGACGTCATCAGCAAGGGCCGGCTGCGCGACTTCCTGCGCGCCCTCAACCGTGAGCGCGGGACGACGTTGATGCTCACCACCCACGACCTCCAGGACATCGAGGCGCTCTGCGACCGCGTCATCGTGATCGACCACGGCACCCAGGTCTTCGACGGCACCCTGGCCGGACTCCACGAGCGCGGTGGTTCGACCCGCACCCTGGTCGTGGACCTCGTCGACGAGGTCGGCCCCGTGGTGGTCGCCGGCGCCGAGACCCGACGGGTCGAGGGGCCGCGCCAGTGGTTGAGCTTCCCTGCCGACGCCAGCGCCGCGCCGATCGTCGCCGCCCTCGCCTCGTCTTACGACGTCGCGGACCTCTCCCTCCAGGAGCCGGACATCGAGGACGTCATCCGCGAGCTCTACTCGCGTCCTCCAGCCGGGTGAGCAGCAGCAGGGCGCGGTCGTCGTCGCCGCGGGTGACCTGACGGATCATCCGCTGCGCGGAGCCGACGGCGCCCTCGCGGATCGCGTCACCGGCGATGTCGCGCAGCCAGTCGATGCCGACGTCGAGGTCGTCCGTGCGCGACTCGACCACGCCGTCGGTGTAGAAGAGCAGCGCGTCGCCGGGACCGAGGACGCCCTCGCTGATGTCGAGGTCGGGCTGGGGCAGGATGCCGAGCGCCATGCCGCGGGCATTGTCGACGACCCACCCCCCGCCTGCCTGGTGCCAGCGCAGCGCGGGCGGGTGTCCGGCGGAGGCGATGGTGTAGCGCCCGTCGGTGAGGTCGAGGCGCACGTGGACGGCGGTGGCGAAGGACTCGTCGAGGTGACGACGCAGCAGAAACCGGTTGGCGGCCGCCATCAGCTCGCGTGGCTCGAGTGCACCCACCAGTCCCCCGAGGGCCCCGGCGAACTGGAGCGCGTGCGGGCCCGCCGCGAGTCCCTTGCCCACGACGTCGACCAGGATCAGCTCCAGGTAGCGCTCCTCCTCGTCGAGGTCGGCGACCAGGAAGTCCCCGGCGTAGCCGACCCCGTCGGCGGCGATCATCGCGCTCTCGACGTGCCACGGCACCGGGAGGGGCGGGATGGTGCCCTGCGCCTGGAGCCGCTTCTTCAGCTCGGCCAGCATGATCTCGCTCAGCGGTGACGGCAGGCCGCTGCGCTGACGGCTGGACTGGAAGAGGATCAGGACAACGGCCACGGCCAAAGCGGCCAGGATCGCGGCACGCGGTCCGTTGATGGGACCGTCGAGGACCATCGCTGCGACCGCGAGTGAGGCCGTCCAGCCCGTCATCACCGCCAGCGGGCGGAACCGCAGCAGCAGCATCGCGACGATCAGCCACACGAAGTAGGCCGGGGTGGGCACCAGGTCGTAGGCGGCGACGGAGACGGCGAAGGAGATCGTCACCCCCATCATGAGCAGCAGGAGGACCTCACGCTGTCCCTCCGCGGAGCCGGAGCTCCACCGGCGCACGCGGTCGCGCAGGTGCCGCGAAAGCGCTCCTGAGGAGCTGGGACCCGAGTGCACATCAGCAGGCTAGTGCCCGGAGGGCCCCGATGTTGGCGACCTCACGATCGGGTACCGGGACCAGATGACCACGCACCCCAGCGACACCTCGACCCCAGGAGCAGACTTCATGAGCGACCCGCGCCCCCAGGGGGGCTCCACCACCCAGACAGGCTCTCCCGCGCCCTCGGACCGCAACTCCCTGACGCTCGGCGACACCGGGCCCCTGCTGCTGCACGACCACCACTTCATCGAGCAGATGGCCCACTTCAACCGCGAGCGGGTGCCGGAGCGCAACGTGCACGCCAAGGGCACCGGGGCGTTCGGGACCTTCGAGACGACCGAGGACGTGTCGGCGTACACGAAGGCGGCGCTCTTCCAGCCGGGCGTGAAGACCGACATGCTGGCGCGCTTCTCCACCGTCGCCGGCGAGCAGGGCTCCCCCGACACGTGGCGCGACCCGCGGGGCTTCTCGCTGAAGTTCTACACGACCGAGGGCAACTACGACCTCGTCGGCAACAACACCCCCGTGTTCTTCGTGCGCGACACGATGAAGTTCCCCCACTTCATCCGCTCGCAGAAGCGCCGAGGCGGCACCGGGCTGCGCGACAACGACATGCAGTGGGACTTCTGGACCCTCAACCCGGAGTCGGCGCACCAGGTGACCTGGTTGATGGGCGACCGCGGGATCCCCGCGTCGCTGCGCCACATGCAGGGCTACGGATCGCACACCTACATGTGGATCAACGCGGCCGGCGAGAAGTCCTGGGTGAAGTACCACTTCAAGTCCGACCAGGGCGTCAAGAACCTCACCCAGGAGGCCGCCAACAAGATCGCCGGCGAGGACGCCGACTTCCACCGTCGCGACCTGTCTGAGGCGATCGAGCGCGGCGACTTCCCGTCGTGGACCCTGCACGTGCAGGTGATGCCCTACGAGGACGCCAAGACCTACCGCTTCAACCCCTTCGACCTGACCAAGGTGTGGCCGCACGGCGACTACCCGTTGATCAAGGTCGGCACCATGACGCTGGACAAGAACCCCGACAACTTCTTCGCCCAGGTCGAGCAGGCCGCCTTCGAGCCGTCCGCGACGGTGCCGGGCATCGGCTTCAGCCCCGACAAGATGCTGCTGGGGCGCGTGTTCGCCTACGCCGACACCCACCGCTACCGGATCGGCCCCAACTACCACCAGCTGCCGGTCAACCGGCACCGTGTGGAGGGCGCCAACACCTACACGTTCGACGGCCCGATGGCCTACGACCACAGCGGTGACCAGCCGGTCTACGCGCCCAACACCTACGGTCGCGGCTACAGCGACCTCACCGGCCCTCCCGAGGACAGCTGGCAGACCGACGGCGAGATGACCCGCGAGGCCTACCGGCTGCGCGAGCAGGACGACGACTTCGGTCAGGCCGCCACGATGATCAACGAGGTCTGGGACGACGCCCAGCGCGAGCGCTTCGTCGGCAACGTCGCCGGTCACATCCTCGGCGGGGTGTCGGACAAGGTGCTGCCGCGCGTCATCGAGTACTGGAAGAACGTCGACGAGGAGATCGGCAAGCGGATCGAGGTGGCCGTGCAGGAGGGCCAGGAGACGCTGCCGGCGCCCCACGACACCGAGGCCGAGGGCGTCATCGACGACCCGACCAGCATCTGACGGATCTCGCCTCTGCCCCGCTCGGCCTGCCGCTCGTGGTGGGCCGGGCGGGGCGGTGTCGTGTCCCCAGGGCATGCGGATTGGTCACCAACCGCAGCTCGCAGGGCCGAGAACATGCGGTTGGTGACCAAACCGCAACCCCTGGGACCAGCCGCCCGACCTCAGGCCAACGGCGCGCGGAGGCCCAGCGACGCACCGAGCAGCACCCCGGCGACGTCGACCTGGAAGCCTCCGGCGGCGAGGTGGTCGGCGGTGACCGGACCGGGGTGACGGAGCTGGGCCAGCCCGACGCTGCGCCCGACGGTGGCGCCCCAGGCGGCGCTGGTGACCTGGCCGACCGGCACCCCGTGGTGGAGCACCAGCTCGCCGCCCCAGAGCATCGCGTCGGGGTCGTCGACGGTGAAGGAGACGACGCGCCGCCGCGGACCGCCGCCCGCCAGGGCCGACCGGTGGGCAGCCACCGCCGCGCGGCCCAGGAAGTCCTTCCCCCCGGACAGCGCCGTGGCGAAGACGAGCCCCGCCTCGACCGGGCTGACGTCGGGCGTGAGCTCGCGACCGAAGGCGCGGTAGCCCTTCTCGAGGCGCAGTGACTCGATCGTGTAGTAGCCGGCGTCGACCAGCCCGAGGTCGGCGCCCACCTCGTGCAGCAGGTCGTGGACACCGGCCGCGAGCTCGACCGGGACCATCAGCTCCCACCCGAGCTCGCCGACGTAGGTCATCCGCGTCGCCCGGACGACGGCGTGCCCGAGCGCGATCTCGCGGCTGGTCGCGAAGCCGAAGGCCGCCTCGGACAGGTCGGCGTCGGTCACCCGCGACAGCAGCTCGCGTGACGCCGGCCCCATCACCCCCAGCACCGCGAACGCCGAGGTCACGTCGCGCACGCGGGCGCCGCGTGCGTGCCGGGCCAGCCAGTCGAGGTCGCGGACCGTCGTGGCCGAGGAGGAGACCAGCAGGAAGGAGTGCTCCCCGGTGCGGGTCACGGTCAGGTCGGCCTCGTAGGTCCCGCGGGCGTTGAGGAAGGGGGTGTAGACGCAGTGCCCGACCGGCACGTCGACGTCGGCGGCGCACACCCACTGCAGCGCGTCGAGCGCGTCGAGTCCCTCGACGACGTACTTGCTGAACGACGTCTGGTCGAAGACCGCGACCGCCTCACGCGTTGCGCGCTGCTCCGCGACCGACCAGGGCAGCCAGGACGGCTTGCCCCAGGAGTAGTCCAGCCGGGCCTCCCCGGCCGACGGCGCGAAGACGTTGGGCCGCTCCCAGCCCATCCGGGAGCCGAAGACGGCTCCACGCGCAGCGAGCCGGTCGTGCAACGGCGACATGCGGAACGGCCGCGCCGAGGTCAGCTCCCGGTTGGGCCACGGCACCGCGTAGTGCAACCCGAGCACCTCGGCGACCCGCGAGCGCAGCCAGCGGTTGTTGGCGTTGAACGGCGCGAAACGGCGTACGTCGACTCCCACCAGGTCGGTGGTCGGCTCACCGGCCACGATCCACTCGGCCAGGGCCCGACCGGCGCCACCGGCCGACGCGATGCCGACGGAGTTGAAGCCCGCGCCGACGAAGTAGCCGTGCAGACCGGGCACCTCGCCGAGGAGGAACTGGTTGTCGGGCGTGAAGGACTCGGGCCCGTTGTAGAACTTGCGGATCCCGGTCTCGCCGAGCACGGGGATCCGGTGCACGGCCTGCTCCATCAGCACCGAGAAGTGCTCCCAGTCCTCCTCGAGCAGCTGGAACTCGAAGGGGTAGGGCAGGTCGTCGGGCGAGCGCCAGGGCTTGGCCTCGGGCTCGAAGCCGCCGACCACCAGTCCCCCGGTCTCCTCCTTGAAGTAGGTCCACCCGTCGGGGTCGCGCATGATCGGCAGGTCGGGTCGCACGCCGTCGATCGGGTCCGTCACGACGTAGAAGTGCTCCGCGGAGTGCAGCGGGACGGTCGCGCCGACCATGTCCCCGAGCACCTTGGCCCACTGGCCGGCGCAGTTGACCACGACCTCGGCGGCGACCACCCCGCGGTCGGTGACGACGCCGGCCACCGAGCGCCGCTCTCCCCCGGTCGTGACGACCTGGAAGCCCGTGACCCGACACCCCTCGACGATCCGCGCGCCCCGGGACCGCGCCCCCTTGGCGAGCGACTGGGTGAGGTCGGTCGGGTTGACCTTGCCGTCGCCGGGCAGCCAGACCGCGCCGAGCACGTCGTCGACCTGCATCACCGGCCACAGCTCCTGGGCACGAGCCGGTGAGATCAGCTCGCACCCCATGTCGTACGCCGTCGCGTTGGCCGCCGTGCGCCGCAGCTGGATCATCCGGTCCTCGGTGCGCGCCACGATGACTCCGCCGACCCCGGCGTAGCCGGTGGCCAGGCCCGTCTCGGCCTCGAGGGCGGCATAGAGCTCGGCGGAGTACTGCACCAGCCGGGTCCCACCCTCGGACGCGCGCAGCGGGCCGACCAGCCCGGCTGCGTGCCAGGTCGTGCCGCTGGAGAGCCGCCCCTGCTCCAGCAGCAGCACGTCGGTCCATCCCAGCCTCGTGAGGTGGTAGGCGACCGAGGCGCCGATCACCCCTCCGCCGACGATGACGACCTGAGCGCGCTCGGGGAGATCAGCCACGGGCCACCTCCTCCAGGAGGCCGGCGAGGTCCGGACCGCGGAACACCGCGGCGGCCTTCTCGAAGCGCTCGAGGCCCCAGGCGTAGAAGTCGAAGTCGAGCGGGCTCGCGGCTGCCTGGATGAAGCCCCACAGCGACCAGCCGTAGGCCGAGCACAGCGCCTGCACGCGCACGCGTGCCACGTCGGCGCGCGTCACGTCGGCGAAGTAAGCCTCGGCCCAGGCCTCCGTGCGGGCCACGTCGAATCCGCACTCGGTGGCGGTGTTGCCGAGCTCGAAGGCCGCGTCGTTGTTGCCGGAGTACTCGTAGTCGATGAGCCAGGTCCGCGTGCCGTCGTCGATGAAGTTGGCGGCCAGCAGGTCGTTGTTGCACGGCACGGTGGGCCGGGGCGCGGCCTCGAGGGCGCGGCGTACGGACTCCCAGTCGTCCTCGAAGTCTCCGTAGCCGCGCGGCAGGGCCAGGCCCTGGGAGATCACGGTCGCGAGGTAGGTCGCGCGCCGGGCGAACATGTCGAAGTCGCCGTCGAAGCGCGGCCCACCGTGCAGCCGGCGTACGGCGCCCGCGGCGCGCGCGAGCACCTCGGGGTCGCCGAACGCATCGTCGGTGAGGACCGCGCCGGGCAGGAAGTCGATGACGAGCATCTGCAGGTCGGGTCGGTACTCCACGACCTGCGCCCCCACTCCTGCGCGGGCGGCCCGGACGGTGTTGTGGTGCTCGGCGTCGCGGTCGATGCCGAGCAGGCCCGCGTCACCGTGCGAGCAGCGCACCACGTAGTCACCGCCGTCGCCGGTGCGGACCCGGAGGTTGTGGTTGGTGAGCCCTCCGGGCAGCTCGGTGACGCGCCGGGACCGCCCCGCCAGGCAGGCGAGGCGGTCCAGGTCGCTGTCGAGCTGGCTCACTCAGTCGTCGAAGGCCTCGACGACGGCCTTGTCGATGGTGACCTGCGGGCCGGTGAACCAGTGCTTCGCCGACACGCTCCACCAGATCGCGAGGACCGCCAGCGCGCCGATCGTGAGCACCGGTGCGTAGTTGACGAACTTCCACGAGAAGTCGTCGTTGAGGGGATTGCCCGCGGGGACGAACGGGAGGACGAAGTAGACACTGATGATCGCGATCTCGGCGACCGCGACGAGGTTCATCCACTTGTACTTGGAGCCGTTGTTCCACGAGCCCGGCTGGAAGGCGTCACCCATGCGCCAGCGCAGCCAGATCGGGATCAGGAAGGCCAGGTAGAGACCGATGACCGCGACCGAGACGACGGCGTAGAACGCGGTCGGCACGATGAGGGGGGCCTCCTCGGTGCCGATGTTGACCTCCACGAGCGCCGGCAACGTGATCAGGGCGGAGACGACGGCGACGAGCATCACCGCGTTGGCGGGGACCTTGCTGCTGCTGACCTTCGCCCACAGCGAGGAGCCGGGGACGGCCTTGTCCCGGCTGAAGGCGAAGGTCATGCGCGACGCGCTGGTCATGCAGGCCGTGGTGCAGAAGAACTGTCCGACTGCCGAGATCAGGAGCACCGTGCCCGCCACGTTGGTGTCCAGGGCCGAGGTGAAGATGTAGGCCACACCCCCGGCGCCCACGCCCGCGTTGTCCGGGTTGCCGGACGCGTCGTCGGGGATGGCGAACAGGAAGGCCAGCAGGAGGAGCCAGCCGCCGATCGCCGAGTAGAAGATCGAGCGCCAGATGCCCTTGGCCGCGCCCTCGGACGCTGCCTGGGTCTCCTCCGAGAGGTGGGCGGAGGCGTCGAACCCGGTGATCGTGTACTGCGTGAGCAGCAGACCGAAGGGCATCACGAGGAACCAGTACGTGATGCCACTGCTCGAGCCGCCGTCGTAGCCGGAGTTGTTGAAACGCTCGGAGAAGACGTAGCTGAAGCTCTGGTGGTTGTCGGGCAGGAAGACCAGGATCAGGATGATCGCCGCTGCACCCACGACGTGCCACCAGACCGACACGTTGTTCATGACGGCCATCAGGTGACCGCTGAAGATGTTGAGCGCCGAGGCGAGGACGAGCACGACCAGGAAGATGACGAAGACCCGGCTCAACGAGTAGCCGCCCGCGTAGGACTCCGAGAAGACGCTGAGCGTCAGGTCGATGAAGGTGGCACACCCGTAGGCCACCGACGCGGTCACGGCGATGAGCCCGATCAGGTTGAGCCAGCCGGCGAAGAAGCCGGCCTTGGGCCCGCCCATCTTGGCGGCCCACCAGTAGATGCCGCCCGAGGTCGGGTAGGCGGAGACCAGCTCCGACATCGTGAAGCCGATCAGCAGGATGAACGCGGCGACGATCGGCCAGCCCCACGAGATCGCGACCGGGCCCCCGTTGTTGAAGCCCTGGCCGAAGGTGGTGAAGCACCCGGCCAGGATGGAGATGATCGAGAAGGAGATCGCGAAGTTGGAGAAGCTGGACCAGCTGCGGCTGAGCTCCTGCTTGTAGCCGAGCCTGGCGAGGTGCTCCTCGTCGGCGCTCAGCTGGGGTGCGTGGTGCTCTCGGATGGGCTCGTGTGCTTCGGGCATGCGCACCTCTCAAGGCAGTGACGGTTGGAGGGAACCTAGACCTGCCCCTCCGAGGGTGTAAATGCCCCGCGGTTAAATTGGTATGAACTCAGACCATTCGTCCTCGCGTCGATTGACAGGCGCCTCCCCCGAATCAAGGATGTGGGCCATGACCGGGTCAGCCGCGCAGCACCTGCCCGAGGCGGTGCTCCGACCCGTGCGTGGTCACCATGCCTTCGAGGCGTGCGTGGAGCAGCTCGGCACCGCGATCCGCCTGGGCGTCTATCCCCTCGGCTCGGCGCTGCCGGCCGAGCGCGAGCTGGCGGCCCGGCTGCACGTCTCGCGGGCCACGCTGCGCGAGGCGATGGCCGCCCTGCGCCAGGCCGGCCTGGTCGAGACCACGCGCGGCCGGGGCGGCGGCACGATCGTGACGCTGAAGCCACGGACCCCGTCCGCACGCGCCGCGCTGCGGGTCACCGACGCCAAGCGCCAGGACTGGCTGGACGCACTGGAGTTCCGTCGCGTGGTCGAGCCGGGCGCGGCCGCGCTCGCCGCCCAGCTGGAGCTGACCGACGTACGACGGGAGCGGCTGGAGCGCGCGCACGAGGAGGTCGTCCACGCGGGGCGGCCGGCCCCGCACCGCCAGGCCGACAGCCGCTTCCACCTGACCATCGCGGCGCTGAGCGGGTCACCGCGCCTCATCGAGGCCGTCACGTCGGTGCAGTCCACCCTCCACGAGATGCTGCTGGCGATCCCGGTGCTCGACACCAACATCGCCCACTCCGACCGTCAGCACGCCACCGTCGTCCGCGCGATCCTCGCCGGCCGTCCCGATCGGGCCCGGAAGGCCATGGAGCACCACTGCGACGACACGGCCGCGCTCCTGCGCGGCCTCCTGGGTTAGGAGACCCCCATGGCCACGACCGGCTCGACCGACCTGCGCAACCACCGCCACCTGAGCATGCAGCACCTGCTGGACCGGATCGGCAACGGCGCGGTCGACACCGTGGTCGTGGCCTTCACCGACATGCAGGGACGCCTCCAGGGCAAGCGCCTGCACGGGGCCTACTTCGCCGAGCACGTCGTCGGTCACGGCACGGAGGGCTGCAACTACCTGCTCGCCGTCGATGTCGACATGAACACCGTCGACGGCTATGCCATCTCGTCGTGGGAGCGCGGCTACGGCGACATGGAGTTCGTCCTCGACGAGCGCACCATCCGGCTGCTCACCCACCTGCCCGGGACGGCGATGGTCCAGTGCGACCTGGTCTGGCCCTCGGTCGACGGCAGCGACCACGAGCCCGTCGTGCAGTCCCCGCGCACGATCCTCCAGCAGCAGCTCGACCGCTGCGCCGACCAGGGGTGGACGGCTCTGTCGGGCACCGAGCTGGAGTTCATCGCGTTCGAGGACACCTACGAGTCCGCGTGGGACGCGGGCTACCGCGGGCTGCGACCGGTCAACCAGTACAACGTCGACTACTCCGTCCTCGGCACGACCCGCGTCGAGCCGCTGCTGCGCTCGATCCGCAACCACATGTATGCCGCCGGCCTGGACGTCGAGGGCGCCAAGGGCGAGTGCAACTTCGGTCAGCACGAGATCGGCTTCCTCTACGCCGACGCCCTGACGACCGCCGACAACCACGTGGTCTACAAGAACGCCGCCAAGGAGATCGCCGCCCAGCAGGGCAAGTCGCTCACGTTCATGGCGAAGTACGACCAGCGCGAGGGCAGCTCGTGCCACATCCACCTGTCCCTGCGCGGCACCGACGGCTCGTTGGTCTTCTGGGACGCCGAGACCGGGCAGCGCACCGCCCTCTACGACCACTTCGTCGCCGGGGTGCTCGCCACGATCCGTGACTTCACGCTGCTCTACGCCCCCAACATCAACTCCTACAAGCGGTTCGCCGACGGCTCGTTCGCGCCGACGACGATCGCGTGGGGACACGACAACCGCACCTGCGCCGTACGTCTGGTCGGGCGGGGGGCCGGGGCCCGCATGGAGAACCGCGTGCCGGGCGCCGACGTCAACCCCTACCTCGCCCAGGCCGCGATGATCGCCGGCGGGCTGCACGGCATCGAGCAGCAGCTCGAGCTCGAGCCCGAGCTGGTCGGCAACGCCTACACGTCGGGTCGTCCCAAGGTCCCCACGACGATGACCGAGGCGCGTGAGATCTTCGCAACGTCCACGATCGCCCGCGCGGCCCTGGGCGACGCGGTCGTCGACCACTACACCAACATGGCCGACGTGGAGCTCGCCTCCTACAACGCCACCGTCACCGACTGGGAGCTGCGTCGCGGCTTCGAGAGGCTCTGATGACTTCCTTCACCGTGATCAACCCGGCGACCGCCACCCCGGTCGTCGACGTCCACCTCGCCTCCCTGGCCGAGGCCGACGCCGCCATCGAGCGCGCCCACGAGGCCTTCCCGGCCTGGCGCGACATGGCCCCGGGCGAGCGCGCCCGGCTGCTGCGCCGCTTCGCGGCCGTCGTCGACGAGCACGTCGAGGAGCTGGCCGAGCTCGAGGTCCGCAACGCCGGCCACACGTGGGGCAACGCGCGGTGGGAGGCCGGCAACGTGCGTGACTGCCTCAACTACTACGCCGGGGCCCCGGAGCGGATGTTCGGCCGCCAGATCCCGGTGGCGGGCGGCACCGACATCACCTTCCACGAGCCGCTCGGCGTGGTCGGCATCATCGTCCCGTGGAACTTCCCGATGCCCATCGCGGGCTGGGGCTTCGCCCCGGCGCTCGCCGCCGGCAACACGGTCGTCCTCAAGCCCGCGGAGCTCACCCCCCTGACTGCGATCCGGCTGGGTGAGCTGGCGCTCGAGGCCGGTCTGCCCGAGCACGTGCTGACGGTCGTCCCCGGCAAGGGCTCGGTCGTCGGCGAGCGCTTCGTGACCCACGAGCTCGTGCGCAAGGTCTGCTTCACCGGCTCCACCGCGGTCGGCAAGCGGATCATGGCCGGGTGCGCCGACCAGGTGAAGCGCGTGACCCTCGAGCTCGGGGGCAAGAGCTCCAACATCGTCTTCGCCGACGCCGACATCGCCGCCGCCGCGGCCGCCGCTCCCGGGTCGGTCTTCGACAACGCCGGCCAGGACTGCTGCGCCCGCTCGCGCATCCTCGTCGAGCGGTCGGCGTACGACGAGTTCCTGACGCATCTCGAGCCGGCCGTCACCGGCATGCGGGTGCTCGACCCGAGCGACGAGTCCTCCGAGATGGGGCCGCTGATCTCGGCCCAGCAGCGCGACACCGTCCGGGGCTACCTCGACGAGGTCACCGTCGCCTTCGCCGGCACCGCTCCGGGCGGCGACGGCTTCTGGGTGCCGCCCAGCGTCGTGACCGTCGACGACCCGGGCGCCCGGATCTGGCGCGAGGAGGTGTTCGGGCCGGTCGTCGCCGTGATGCCCTTCGACGACGAGGCCCACGCGGTCGAGCTGGCCAACGACACCGAGTACGGCCTGTCCGGCTCCATCTTCACCTCCGACCTCGGTCGCGGCATGCGGGTCGCCCGCGCCGTCGAGGCCGGCAACCTCAGCGTCAACTCGCACTCCTCGGTCCGCTACTGGACCCCGTTCGGCGGCTACAAGCAGTCCGGCCTCGGACGCGAGCTCGGACCGGACGCCCCCCTGGCGTTCACCGAGGAGAAGAACGTCTTCATCGCCCACTGACCTCGTCGGTCGAGCAGCGAGGGCCGCCAGGCCCGAGCGCCCGTCGAGACCCCTAACGAAAGGAATCACCATGGCAGGACGCATCCAGGACCGGGTCGCGGTCGTCACCGGCGGCTGCTCGGGCATCGGCCTGGCGACCGTGCAGCGCTTCGTCGCCGAGGGCGCCAAGGTCGTCATCGGTGACATCGACGACGCCCGGGGCGCCACGATCGTCGAGGAGCTCGGCGGCGCCGACGTCGCGACCTACGTGCACGTCGACGTCACCGACAAGGAGCAGGTCGACGCGCTCTTCCAGACGGCGAAGGACACCTACGGCTCGGTCGACATCGCGTTCAACAACGCCGGCATCTCCCCGCCCGAGGACGACTCGATCCTCGACACCGACCTCGACGCCTGGCGCAAGGTGCAGGAGGTCAACCTGACCAGCGTCTACCTGTGCTGCAAGGCCGCGCTCCCCCACATGCTCGAGCAGGGTCGGGGCTCGATCATCAACACGGCCTCGTTCGTGGCGGTCATGGGGGCGGCGACCTCGCAGATCTCCTACTCCGCCTCCAAGGGCGGTGTGCTCTCGATGACCCGCGAGCTCGGCGTGCAGTTCGCCCGCCAGGGCGTCCGCGTCAACGCGCTGTGCCCCGGCCCGGTCAACACCCCCCTGCTCCAGGAGCTCTTCGCCAAGGACGAGGAGCGGGCCGCACGCCGGCTCGTGCACGTCCCGATGGGCCGCTTCGGCGAGCCCGAGGAGATGGCGTCCGCCGTGCTGTTCCTGGCCTCGGACGACTCGTCCTTCATGACCGCCAGCACCTTCCTGGTCGACGGCGGCATCTCCGGCGCCTACGTCACCCCGATCTGACGATGACCCCGGTCATCGGCCTCAGCGTCTACCGCGAGCAGGCGCGCTGGGGCGTCTGGGACCAGCCGGCCGACCTGCTGCCCACGGCGTACGCCGACGCGGTCAGCGCCACGGGCGGCCTGCCGGTGCTGCTCCCCCCGGTGGACGTACCCGGGGCTGCCGACGCGGTGGTCGTGCGCCTCGACGGGCTGGTCATCACGGGTGGCGCCGACGTCGACCCGGCGCGCTACGGCGCCGAGCCGCACCCCCGCACGGCCGGGTGGCGTCCGGACCGTGACGCCTGGGAGACCGCGCTGCTGGACGCCGCCGACGCCACCGGTCTGCCGGTGCTCGGCGTGTGCCGCGGGATGCAGCTGATGGCGGTGCACGCCGGCGGCTCGCTCGACCAGCACACCCCCGAGCTCGTCGAGCACGAGCAGCACAGCCCCGGCGGCGCGGCGTTCGGGACCATCTCGGTGCGGGTCGCGGCGGGATCCCGCCTGTCGGGGCTGGTCGGCGACACGCTCGACGTCAGCTGCCACCACCACCAGTCGGTGCGCGAGCACCCGGGGTTCGTCGCCACGGCCCGCGCGGAAGACGGGACGCTCGAGGCGATGGAGCGCGAGGGCGACCGCTTCGCCGTCGCGGTGCAGTGGCACCCGGAGACCGCGGCCGACGTGGGCCTGCTCGCCGGTCTCGTGCGTGCCGCGGCGTCGTACGGGCAGGGACGCGCGTGACGCGCAGGGCCTGACAGACTGCGGTGCATGGCCCCGGAGCAGATCCCCGACATCCTCGGCGACCCCTGGCTCTCCGAGACCTTCACGCTGCGCCCCGACAGCGAGGGCGAGGTCGTCGCGACGATGGTCAGCCACCGGTCCTCGGTCGGCAACCGCGGCGCGGTGCTGCACGTGCACGGCTTCGCCGACTACTTCTTCCACACCGACTACGCCCGGTGGTGGATCGAGCGCGGCTACGACTTCTACGCCCTCGACCTGCGCAAGTACGGCCGCTCGATCCTGCCCCACCAGACCCCCAACTACGTCGCCGACCTCCGTGAGTACGACGAGGAGCTCGGCGAGGCCTGGCGGCGGATCACCCAGCGCGACGGCCACACGCAGGTCGTCGCCTCCGCGCACTCCACCGGCGGGCTGGTGCTGCCGCTGTGGCTCGACCGGGTGCGTCCGCGCGGTCTGGCGGCGCTCGTGCTCAACTCGCCGTGGTTGGACCTCCAGGGCGGCGCCGCGGCGCGGGTGATCGGCACACCGTTGATCAAGCAGGTCGGCGCCCGGCAGCCGATGCGGGAGATCCGCCGCAACGTGACCGGGCTCTACGGCCGCAGCCTGCACCACCAGCACGACGGTGAGTGGGACTTCGACCTGCAGTGGAAGCCGCTGATGTCCTTTGCGGTCTACGCCGGCTGGCTGCGCGCGGTGCGCCACGGGCACGCCGAGCTGCAGCGCGGACTCGACGTGGGGTGCCCGGTCCTCGTCCTGTCCTCCGATCGCTCCTCGCAACCGATGGTGATGGGCGAGGACGTGCACACCACCGACATCGTGCTGGACGTCGAGCAGATCCGGCGCTGGTCGACCGCACTCGGCCGCCACGTCACCTACGTCGCGATCCCCGGCGCCCGCCACGACGTGGTCCTGTCGCGCCCCGAACCCCGCGACCGCGTCTACGACGAGCTCGGACGCTGGCTCACGACGTACGTCGCCCCACCGTCGCGGACGCTGCTCTGACGCGCGTGTCGCTCGAGTCGTGTGCCGCAGAGCGCTGCGGGGCGCGGTGTTGTGTCTCAGGACATCGCGGACACTTATGTCTCAGGACTTCGCGGACACATTCTTACGGGTCGGGTTCGCTGATTGGTAGCGGTTGCCGTGCTTGAGGGTGGCCTCGGCGATGAGCTTGGACTCGCTGATGATGCTGAGTTGTTGGCCTTGGCGGATCACGGTGACGCTCTTGCCGGCGTGAGCGCGTCCGATGCCTAGTGCGGTTCTGTTGAACAAGATCGTGCCGGTCTTGGTCACGATCTTGGTGCTGATCGTGGTCGTTGATGTCGCTCGTCCGGTGGGTCCGTCCTGGGGGCCGAGGTCGTATCGGTCGCGGGGTGTCAGGCCGTTGAGGTGGCGTCGTCGCCGGTCGTGGTTGTGCAGGGTCCGGTAGGTCTCCAGAGCGCTGTTGAGGTCGGCGAGGGTGGTGAACAGGGGCCTGCGGGCCAGCCACTTGCGGACCGCTCGGTGAGCACGTTCGCACTTGCCGCAGGTCTGGGGGTGCGCGATCGAGCTGGTGGGGTGGCGGATCCCGAGCGCGGTGAGGTTCTCGGTCAGCGCGCTGGTCCAGCCGCGGCGCGCACCCGAGAACGCGGTGCCGTTGTCGGTGAGCAGTTCGGCGGGCAGCCCGTACCTGGCTGCTGCGGTCTGGAAGGTGGCCCACACGTCGGCGCCGTTCTCGCTACGGACCGCGTGCAACGCGATGTCCATGCGTGAGCAGTCATCGACGATGTGCAGGATGCAGACCGGTGTGCCGTCGATCAACGCGACCTCGAAGCCGTCCATCTGCCAGCGAGTGTTGGGCTGGTCCGCCTCGAAGCGCCGAGTCGCTGCCCTGGGCCGACGCTGTGGCACCGCCACGACCTGACCGCGACGGGTCAAGATCCGGTTGATCGTGGCCCGCGAGGGCACCGCAGCCCCGGCAGGCCACTGCGCGCCCGACAAGATCTCTCGACGTGCTCGGCGCGGATTGCGTGAGCGATGATCCGCGGCTGCGGTGCGGCACAGGTCGTCCAGGACGAACCAGATCGAGTCCGCACCCTCGTCCCAACCGTCCTCGACCAGTTCCTTCCTGGCTCGCACGACCAGATCCTCGACCTCGGCGCTGATCGCGCCAGGCGAGGTCAACGGGCGCCGCGAGTCGGGGTAGAGCCCCTCGACCCCGAGGGTGCTGAACCGGCCGGCGTACTTGTAGAACTTCGTGGTCGAGCACCCGACCAACGCACACTGCCTGCGGACGTTGAACCGCTCGCCCTCGACATAACGCACCCCCAACGCTGCGAACTCCGGAGACACCGGCACTCCATCCTTGGCCATGCCCCAGGCTCGTCCAACCAGGGGCATACAGCCGATCAGGTGTCCGCGATGTCGTGAGACTTAATGTGTCCGCGATGTCCTGAGCCTTCACAGCGCTGCGGGGCGCGGCGAGCGGCACACGACCCGGACCTCGCCCCCGGCGCAACCGAGCAGACGCTAGGTTGACCCCCATGAACCCTGTGACCGGACTCGCCCTGGGCCGCATCGCCGTGGGCGTCGCCTCGCTCGCCAAGCCCGACCTCGTCGCCACCACGATGGGCCAGACCCCCTCGCCGCTGCTGACGCAGTGGTTCGGCTCCCGGGAGATCGCGCTCGGCGCGGTCACCCTGCTCGCGACCGGCAGCGCCCGGCGCAACCTGGTGCTGGTCGGCGCGCTCGTCGACGGCGCCGACGCCGGCACGGCCTACGCCGGGATCCAGGCGGGCCAGATCCCCAAGGAGATCGGCTTCGGCCTGGTCGCCGTGGCCTCCGGCGCCGTCGTCGCCGGGTTCCTCGGCCTCAAGGACGGCCGTCGACGCGCCAAGAAGAAGCTCGCGCTCGCTTCCTGAGCCTCGCCGAGTCGGCGCGATGGTGCATGCGGTGGGTGCCCACCCTGCACCATCGCGCCGACTCGGCGCTCGGGCCTGGACCTAGTCGAGCAGGAAGGCCGCGAGCGCGACCAGGCCGACCACGACGATGAAGGCGCGCAGCATCGGCTGCGGGAGTCGACGACCGACCCGGGCGCCGAGCAGCCCGCCGATGACGGCACCCACGCCGATCAGCCCGACGATGCGCCAGTCGACGTCGGCGACGAAGACGAAGAGCAGCCCTGCGACACCGTTGACGACGGCGGCGAGCACGTTCTTGGCGCCGTTGAGCCGCTGCAGCGAGTCGTCGATGCCGATGCCGAGCGCCGCCATGAGCAACACGCCCTGGGCAGCGCCGAAGTAGCCGCCGTAGACACCGGTCAGCAGGACGGCGGGCCAGACCCACCAGGCCGCGTCACGCTCGTGGGTGCCCCGCTCGACCGCACGCCGGGCCACCCACCGCGAGAGACGCGGCTGGAAGACCACCAGCGCCACGCCGAGCAGGATCAGGACGGGTACGACGGCAGCGAACGCGCCCTCGGGCAGCACCAGCAGGAGCAGGGCACCGGCGAGACCACCCAGCAGCGAGGCCGAGACCAGGCGCAGGATGCGGCTGCGCTGGCCCGCGAGCTCGCGCCGGTAGCCGATGGCGCCGGTGATGGAGCCCGGCACCAGCCCGATGTTGTTGGACACGTTGGCCGTCACCGGCGGGATGCCGAAAGCCAGCAGCGTCGGGAAGGTGATCAGGGTCCCCGACCCGACGATCGTGTTGATGCCACCGGCCGCGATCCCGGCGAGCAGGATCGCGGCCGCCTCGAAGAACGGCACCCGTCAGGTCAGGGTTGAGCGGGCGGCGTGCCCGGCTCGTCCGCGACGTCGGCGGGCGGTGCAGCAGGCGGGGCAGCAGGAGTGGCGGGCGCGGCCGGGGCGATGGGCTTGCCGGGGTTGGCGGCCGCCTTGGCCTCGGCGATCGCGTCCTCGACGGCCTTGCTCGTCCTGCCGCGCTCGGACTCGGCGAGAGCACCGCTGCCCGCGAGCTTGGCCGGCTCCATGCTGCCCATGTCGACCCGGTTGCGGGGGCCCTCGTTCTCACGCGGGATGCCAGCCATCTCGGACATCGTGGAGCCGAGACCCTCGAGCGCCTTGCCGATCTCGCTGGGCACGATCCAGAGCTTGTTGGAGCTGCCCTCGGCGAGCTTGGGCATCATCGTGAGGTATTGGTACGCCAGCAGCGACTGGTCGGGGTTGCCGTCGTGGATCGCCTGGAAGACGGTCTGGATGGCCTGGCCCTCACCCTGGGCGCGCAGGATGGAGGACTCCCGGTCGGCCTGGGCGCGCAGGATCAGCGACTCGCGGTCACCCTCGGCGGAGAGGATGGAGGCCTGCTTCTCACCCTCGGCCGTGAGGATCGCCGCCTGGCGACCACCCTCGGCGGTGAGGATCTGCGCCCGCTTGTCACGGTCGGCGCGCATCTGCTTCTCCATCGAGTCCTTGATGGAGGGCGGCGGGTCGATGCCCTTGAGCTCGACACGGTTGACGCGGATGCCCCACTTGCCGGTCGCCTCGTCGAGGACGCCGCGCAGTCGCGTGTTGATCTCGTCGCGGCTGGTCAGCGTGCCCTCGAGGTCCATGCCACCGACGATGTTGCGCAGCGTGGTCATCGTGAGCTGCTCGACGGCCTGGATGTAGTTGGCGATCTCGTAGGTCGCGGCGATCGGGTCGGTCACCTGGAAGTAGATGACGGTGTCGATGGAGACCACCAGGTTGTCCTGGGTGATCACCGGCTGCGGCGGGAAGCTCACGACCTGCTCACGCAGGTCGATGAGGTAGCGCACCTTGTCGATGAACGGCACGACGACGTTGAGGCCCGCGGACAGGGTCTCCTTGTACTTGCCGAAGCGCTCGACGATGCCCGCGCGCGCCTGGGGCACGATGCGCACCGTCTTGGCGAGCAGCACGATGACGAACAGGAACAGCAGACCGAGCAGGATCAGGTAGATCACGACTGTCTCCTCTGGGGGTGGGAGGTCCGGTGAGCCTACGTGCTAGGAATCGATGACGCCGACCGGGTGGACGTAGGCCGTGGCGCCCTTGATCGCGAGGACCTCGACGCTCTGGCCCGGCACCAGGGTGAGGTGCTCGTCGTAGGGCGCCGCGGTCCAGATCTCGCCGCCGATCTTGATGCGCCCGACCTCGAGGCCCGTGATGGTCTCGGTGACGACCGCCCGCTGGCCGACGAGCTTGCCGTGGCCGAGGCTGAGCTCGGGGCCGCCGTGGAAGCGCTTGGCGATCGGCGGTCGCACGAGGGCGAGCATCGCGACGGAGGCGCCTGCGGCCACGAGGGCCTGGACCGCGAACGGCGCCCCGAGGAGCGCTGTCGTCATGCCGGCGACGGCACCGACGGCGACCATGATGAGCACCAGGTCGAGGCTGAACATCTCGGCCACACCCAGGACGATGGCCAGGCCCAGCCAGGCCTGCCACAGGTTGTCCCAGATCCAGTCCATGGTCCGACCCTAGCGGTGACGCGTCTGGCGACGCGCCGACCAGCGGCCGTCCTCCTGGCGGATGGTCAACGGCATCCCGAACGTCGCGGCGAGGTTGGCCTCGGTCAGCACGTCGTCCAGCAGCCCAGCGGCGACGACGGCACCCTGGCGCAGCAGCAGCGCGTGGCTGAAGCCGGGCGGGATCTCCTCGACGTGGTGGGAGACCAGGACGGTGGCCGGGGAGTCGGCGTCCATGGCCAGGACCGAGAGCGTCGAGACGAGGTCCTCGCGCCCGCCCAGGTCCAGTCCGGCAGCCGGCTCGTCGAGCAGCAGCAGCTCGGGGTCGGCCATGAGCGCCCGAGCGATCTGCACGCGCTTGCGCTCGCCCTCGCTCAGGGTGCCGAAGGTGCGGTCGGTGAGGCCGCTGACGCCGAGCTCGGTCAGCAGGCTGGTCGCGCGGTCGTGGTCGAGCGTGTCGTAGTCCTCGCGCCAGCGACCCACGACGCCGTAGGACGCCGAGACGACCACGTCGTGCACGCGCTCGCTGCGCGGGATCCGCTCCGCGAGCGCGGCGCTGGTGAGCCCGATGCGGGGCCGCAGCTCGAAGACGTCGACCGTGCCGAGCACCTCGTCGAGGATCCCGGCCACGCCGGAGGTGGGGTGCACCTGGGCGGACGCCACCTGCAGCAGGGTCGTCTTGCCGGCCCCGTTGGGCCCGAGCACGACCCAGCGCTCGTCCTCCTCGACGGTCCAGGAGACCTCGTCCAGCAAGGTGGCCTGGCCCCGACGAACCGTGACGTCCGCGAACTCCAGCACTGCTCCCATGCCGCTCACCCTATCCAGAGCCGTTGCCCGTCCCGCGGCTATCCTCGACCGTCGTGACCACTCCTCTCGCCGTGTCGGCTCGCGTGGCCTGGTGGGGCACCGCGTGGCTGCGCGGACACGTGGTCGCCGACCAGCTCCTGGACGCGGTCCTCGAGGACAGCGTCACCCACGTCGTGTCCGGCATCGAGGGCGTCGACGGCGACACGATCCTCGGTGCCCTGGCCCGGCTGAGGACCCTGGGCGCCCACGCGTTCGGCGCGACGTTCCCCGCCGAGGGAGACCTGGTGGGGCTGGGTGGACCGGCGGAGTTCAACCATGCCGTGCTCGAGGTCGGCGAGGGCGTCGTCGCGGTCGGCGCAGGCATCGGCCTGACGCCGCGCGCCGTCGGGCCGACGTACGAGTGGGTGGCGCACCGCGCCGCGCCCCGTCAGGTGCCGGACGTCGGCGAGGCGGACCGCGCGCTGCGCACGGCCCTGCTGCACGCCGCCGAGGACCTCGCCGCGCTCGAGGTCGCGAAGTGGCGCCCCGAGGTCGCCGACCGGCTGCTCAACCTGCGGCACCGCAGGACGTACGCCGCTCCCCCGGGCGTGCCGGACCGGTGCGTCGACCTCGCGGCCCGAGGTCAGCAGGCGGTGGAGATCGTCGAGATCGCGCTCGAGGACGACGGCGGAGCGTTGAGCAGCGTCGAGATCCAGCAGCGTCGGGCCGCCCTCGTGCCACTGGAGCGCGCCGGTCGCCGGGCGCTGGTCGCTGCGTTCTCGCCCGAGGGCTGGCCGCCGGGCTGAGCGGCCACCTGCGGGCGATAACCTCACCAGCACCATGAGCGCGCCGAAGTCGAAGCCCGAGACGCTGCTGATCACCCTCACCGGCAAGGACCGGCCGGGGGTGACCTCCTCGATCTTCGCCACCCTGGCCCTCGCCGGGGTCGAGGTCGTCGACATCGAGCAGATCCTCCTGCGTCGCCGGCTGATCCTCGGGGTGCTCGTCACGGCTCCCCGGGACTGGAAGAAGCTCAAGGCCGCCGTCGAGGAGACCGCCGCTGCCCTGGACATGACCGTCGAGATCGACCGCGGCTCGGGGGACAACCGGGCGCGGCGCGAGGGCCGCTCGCACGTCACGATCATCGGCACTCCCCTCAAGGCCTCCGCGATGGCGGCGATCGCCGGTCGGATCGCCGACTGCGGGGGCAACATCGACCGCATCGAGCGCATGGCGCGCTACCCCGTCACCGCCATCGACCTGCACGTCTCCGGCGCCGACCCCGTGCAGCTCAGAGCCTTGCTCGCCCTCGAGGCGGCCACCCAGTCCGTCGACGTGGCCGTCCAGCCCGCCAACCTGCTGCGCCGCGGGATGCGGCTGATCGTGCTCGACGTGGACTCCACGCTGATCCAGGGCGAGGTGATCGAGATGCTCGCCGCCCACGCCGGCTGCGAGCCCGAGGTCGCACGGATCACCGAGTCCGCGATGCGCGGCGAGATCGACTTCGAGGAGTCGCTGCGCCAGCGGGTGCGGCTGCTGGCCGGGCTCGACGCCTCCGCCCTCGACACCGTCTATGACGAGATCGTCATCACCCCGGGTGCCCGCACGATGGTGCGCACGCTGCGCCGACTGGGCTACCGCTTCGCGATCGTGTCGGGTGGCTTCAGCCAGATCACCGACCGCCTCGCCGAGGACCTCGGGATCCACTACGCCCGCGCCAACGAGCTCGAGATCGTCGACGGGACCATCACCGGCGAGATCGTCGGGGACGTGGTCGACCGGGCCGGCAAGGCCAAGGCACTGCGCGAGTTCGCCGCGAAGGTGGGCGTGCCCGAGGCCGCGGTGATCGCGATCGGCGACGGCGCCAACGACCTCGACATGCTCAACGCCGCCGGGCTGGGCATCGCCTACAACGCCCGACCGATCGTGCAGGAGGCGGCCGACACCTCGGTCAACGTGCCCTACCTCGACGCGATCGTCTACCTGCTCGGCATCTCTCGCGAGGAGATCGAGATGGCCGACGCCGAGGCCGGGATCATCACCCCGGCTCCCCCGGTCTGACCCGGTCTCACCCGGTCTCGACCAGCTCGGGGGTCAGGCGCGCCCGACGTGGTACGCCGTGACGCGGGCGCCGCCGCCGGCGAGCTCGCCCCAGGTGCCGTCGTACGCGAAGACCGCGAGGGCGCTGGTCGGGAAGCCGCCGGTCATGCCGATCGCGGCGTCGGCGTCGCCCTCACCGTCGTCGAGCATGGTGGCGAGGTAGGCCATGGTCGGGTTGTGGCCGATCACCACGACCGTGGAGACGTCGTCGTCGAGCGAGCGCACCAGGTCGAGGGCGGTGTCGGGGTCGGCGGCGTAGAGGCCGCGGTCGAGCGTCGGCTCGAGGGTCCACTGCGCCCCGTGCGCCACGGCGGTGAAGGTCTGCTGGGTGCGCGTGGCGGCCGAGACGAGGGCCACGTCGGGGACGATCCCGCGCGCCGCGAGCCACCCGCCGGCCGCTGCTCCGTCCTGACGCCCGCGCTCGGCCAGCTCGCGCTCGAAGTCCGTCGGGCCGGCCTGCTCGGCCTTGGCGTGGCGCATCACGACGAGGGTCCGGGGGGATGCGGGCATGTCTGCGACCATGGCCACACCCTAGGGTGATCCGTATGCCCAAGGGACCCCTCATGATCATCGGCGGCGCCGAGGACAAGCTCCGCAAGCGGACGATCCTGAAGGAGTTCG
>NZ_CALRWD010000068.1:0-26405 GCF_943371775.1 Nocardioides psychrotolerans | reverse complement strand
GTGCGGTTGGTGACCAATCCGCAACCCCTGGGCGCCTGAGCCAGCCCAGCCGCTCAGCCAGGCCCAGGGTCCTCGTCGGAACGCCGCTTGAGGTAGCGCTCGAACTCGCGGGCGATGGCCTCACCGGAGGCCTCGGGCAGGTCGGCGGTGTCGCGGGTCTCCTCGAGGCTGCGCACGTAGTCGGCGACGTCCTCATCCTCCTCGGCCAGCTCGTCGACGCCGCGCTCCCAGGCGCGCGCGTCCTCGGCGAGGTCGCCGAGGGGGATGCTGACCTCGAGCAGGTCCTCGAGCTGGCCGATCAGCGCCAGCGTCGCCTTGGGGCACGGCGGCTGTGCGACGTAGTGCGGCACCGCGGCCCAGTAGGACACTGCCGGGACGTCGAGCTTCACGCAGGCGTCCTGGAAGACGCCCACGATGCCGGTCGGGCCCTCGTACGTCGACTGCTCGAGCTTGAGCCTGTCCACGAGCTCGGGCTCGGTCGCGGTGCCCGTGACCGGGATCGGGCGGGTGTGAGGGGTGTCGGCCAGGAGCGCCCCCAGCGTCACGACGAGCTCGCCACCGAGCTCGTCGACGGCCGCGAGCAGCTCGGCGCAGAACTGCCGCCAGCGCATCGACGGCTCGATGCCGCGGATCAGGATCACGTCGCGATCCAGGTCCGGGGGAGAGGCGATCGCGATCTGGGTGCTGGGCCAGGTGAGGCGGCGGTAGCCGTTCTCGTCGGTGCCGACCACGGGCCGGTTGACCTGGAAGTCGTAGAAGTCCTCGGGATCCACGGCTCCGACCACCCGGGCGTTCCACACGTCCATCAGGTGGTCGACGACCCCGGACGCGGCGTCGGCGGCGTCGTTCCAGCCCTCGAACGCCGCGATCACCAGGGGATCCACCAGGTCGGGCGCGTCCTCGATCTCGATCACCGGGGAAGCCTAGTCCGGGTGTCACGGACCGGACGCGAGGACCGCCGAGGATTTCACCCGGTGATTCGGCCGGTGTCACCATTCGGGAAACAAGTCCACGTCTTGGGACGTGGTTCCTACGCTGGAGGGCCGGCACCCGAGAGCGGCGCCGGACCGTCCGAGAGGAGTTCCGTTGTCTCGATCGCGCGACCTACGCCCCGACGCCACTGAGGCGCTCACTGCCACCCTGCAGGAGCGGATCATGGTGATCGACGGAGCCATGGGGACGGCGATCCAGCGGGACCGCCCCGACGAGGCCGGCTACCGGGGTGATCGTTTCGCCGACTGGCCCAGCGATCTCCAGGGCAACAACGACCTCCTGACGCTCACCCAGCCCGAGATCATCGCGGGCATCCACCGCGAGTACCTCGAGGCGGGCGCCGACCTCATCGAGACCAACACCTTCAACGCCAACGCCATCTCGCTGGGTGACTACGGCATGGAGGAGCTCGCCTACGAGCTCAACTACGAGTCGGCCCGCCTGGCGCGCGCCGAGTGCGACGCGATGACCGAGCGCACCCCCGACCGCCCGCGCTACGTCGCCGGCGCCTTCGGCCCCACGACCCGCACGGCCTCGATCAGCCCCGACGTCAACGACCCCGGCGCCCGCAACGTGAGCTACGACCAGCTCGTCGCGGCCTACATGGAGGCCGGCCGAGGCCTCCTCGACGGCGGCTCGGACCTGCTCTTCATCGAGACCATCTTCGACACCCTCAACGCCAAGGCCGCGATCTTCGCCGTCGAGACCCTCTTCGAGGAGTACGACCGCCGCTGGCCGGTCATCATCTCCGGCACCATCACCGACGCCTCCGGCCGCACCCTCTCGGGTCAGGTCACCGAGGCGTTCTGGGACTCCGTGCGCCACGCCCGCCCGTTGGCGGTCGGCCTCAACTGCGCTCTCGGGGCCAAGGAGATGCGTCCCTACATCGCCGAGATGTCGCGTCTCGCCGACAGCTTCGTCTCCTGCTACCCCAACGCGGGCCTGCCCAACGCCTTCGGTGAGTACGACGAGGCGCCCGAGGAGACCGCCGCGATCATCGCGGAGTTCGCCGACAGCGGCTTCGTCAACCTCGTCGGTGGCTGCTGCGGCACCACGCCGGCGCACATCGAGGCGATCGCCCAGGTCGTCGCCGACAAGCCGCGGCGTGAGCCTGTCGTCGTACGCCCGGCCATGCGTCTCTCCGGCCTCGAGCCCTTCACCATCGACGAGCAGAGCCTCTTCGTCAACGTCGGCGAGCGCACCAACATCACCGGGTCGGCCAAGTTCCGCAACCTGATCAAGGACGGCGACTACGACACCGCTCTGGCTGTCGCCCTGCAGCAGGTCGAGAACGGCGCGCAGGTCATCGACGTCAACATGGACGAGGGCATGATCGACGGCGTCGCCGCGATGGACCGCTTCCTCAAGCTGGTCGCCTCGGAGCCCGACATCAGCCGGGTCCCGGTGATGGTCGACTCCTCCAAGTGGGAGGTCATCGAGGCCGGCCTCAAGTGCGTCCAGGGCAAGCCGATCGTCAACTCCATCTCCATGAAGGAGGGCGAGGAGGCGTTCCGCGCCCAGGCCCGCCTGTGCAAGAAGTACGGCGCCGCCGCGGTCGTCATGGCCTTCGACGAGGACGGCCAGGCCGACAACCTCGAGCGTCGCAAGGCGATCTGCGAGCGGGCCTACCGGATCCTGGTCGACGAGGTCGACTTCCCGCCCGAGGACATCATCTTCGACCCCAACGTCTTCGCGGTCGCGACGGGCATCGAGGAGCACGCCTCCTACGGGCTGGACTTCATCGAGGCCACCCGCTGGATCAAGCAGAACCTGCCGGGCGCCAAGGTCTCCGGCGGCATCTCCAACGTCTCCTTCTCGTTCCGGGGCAACAACCCGGTCCGCGAGGCGATCCACGCGGTCTTCCTCTTCCACGCCATCAAGGCGGGGCTCGACATGGGCATCGTCAACGCCGGAGCGCTGGTCGTCTACGACCAGGTCGAGACTGAGCTGCGCGAGCGGATCGAGGACGTCGTGCTCAACCGGCGTCCCGACGCCGCCGAGCGGCTGCTCGAGATCGCGGAGGAGCACAACAAGCAGGGCGAGAAGGTCGAGGCGGCCGCGGAGGAGTGGCGCGAGCTGCCCGTCGGCGAGCGCATCACCCACGCGCTGGTGAAGGGCATCGACGCCCACGTCGAGTCCGACACCGAGGAGCTCCGCACCGAGATCGCGGCTCGCGGCGGCCGCCCGATCGAGGTCATCGAGGGCCCGCTCATGGACGGCATGAACGTCGTCGGCGACCTCTTCGGCGCCGGCAAGATGTTCCTCCCGCAGGTCGTGAAGTCGGCGCGCGTGATGAAGAAGGCCGTCGCCTACCTCATCCCCTTCATCGAGCAGGAGAAGCTCGACAACCCGGAGTACGCCACCGCCAAGGAGACCAACGGCACGATCGTCATGGCCACGGTCAAGGGCGACGTCCACGACATCGGCAAGAACATCGTCGGTGTGGTCCTGCAGTGCAACAACTACGAGGTCATCGACCTCGGCGTCATGGTCCCGCCGCAGAAGATCCTCGACGCAGCCCAGGAGGTCGGCGCCGACATCATCGGCCTCTCCGGCCTGATCACCCCCTCGCTCGACGAGATGGTCACCCTGGCCACCGAGATGCAGCGTCAGGGCCTGACCATCCCGCTGCTGATCGGGGGAGCGACCACGTCGCGCGCCCACACGGCTGTCAAGGTCGACCCCAAGTACGACGGCCCCGTGGTCTGGGTCAAGGACGCCTCCCGGTCCGTCCCGACCGCGGCCGCGCTCCTGCACGAGGACCGACGCGCCAAGCTCATGGCCGATGTCAAGGAGGACTACGACGCCCTCCGCGCCCGTCACGCGGGCAAGAGCGAGCGCAAGCTGCTGTCCTACGACGCCGCGAAGGCCAATGCGACCCCGATCGACTGGGACGGCTACGTGCCGCCTGCTCCGAAGCAGCCCGGGATCCACGTGCTCGAGGACTACGACATCGGTGAGCTGCGCGACTACATCGACTGGCAGCCGTTCTTCAACGCGTGGGAGATGAAGGGCAAGTTCCCCGACATCCTCAACAGCCCGACCGCGGGAGAGACCGCGCGCAAGCTCTACGACGATGCCCAGCAGATGCTGGACCGGATCGTCGAGGAGAAGTGGCTGACCGCCAAGGGTGTCTACGGCTTCCTGCCGGCCAACGGTCGTGGTGACGACACCGTCACCTGGACCGACGACACCCGGGAGACCCCCGGTGTCGTGCTCCACCACCTGCGCCAGCAGGGTGATCACCGCCAGGGCGTGCCCAACCGGTCCCTGGCCGACTTCGTCGCGCCCGAGGAGACGGGGTTGGCCGACCACGTCGGTGGCTTCGCCGTCACCGCGGGGATCGGTCTCTCCGAGCGGGTCGAGGCTTACAAGGCCGACCACGACGACTACAACGCCATCCTCATCGAGTCGCTGGCCGACCGGCTGGCCGAGGCCTTCGCCGAGCGGCTGCACGAGCGGGTCCGCACGGAGTTCTGGGGTCACGCGGCAGACGAGCAGCTCACCAGCGAGGACCTGATCGCCGAGCGCTACACCGGCATCCGCCCCGCCCCGGGCTACCCCGCGTGCCCCGACCACACCGAGAAGCCGCTGCTCTGGGAGCTGCTCGACGTCGAGGCCGCGACCGGCATCACGCTCACCGAGTCCATGGCGATGTGGCCGGGCGCCTCGGTGTCGGGGTGGTACTTCAGCCACCCGCAGTCGCAGTACTTCGTCGTCGGGCGCATCGGTCGCGACCAGGTGGCCGACTACGCCGAGCGCAAGGGCTGGACGATCGCCGAGGCAGAGCGCTGGCTCTCGCCCAACCTCGGCTACGACCCGGAGGACTGAGCATGAGCGCGCAGCCGAGCGCCGAGGCCGAGCACTCGCCGGCCGCTGTCCTGTGGGACATGGACGGCACCCTGGTCGACACCGAGCCCTACTGGATCGAGACCGAGTTCGAGCTCGCGGCGACGTACGGCGGCACCTGGAGCCAGGAGCACGCCCTCGCGCTGGTCGGCAACGACCTGCTCACCTCCGGTCGCTACATCCGCGAGCACATGGGCATCGCCCTGGAGCCCGAGAAGATCGTCGAGCTGCTCCTCGACGGGGTGGTGGCCAAGGTGGAGCAGCACGTGCCCTGGTGCCCCGGAGCCCGGGAGCTGCTGCTCTCGTTGTCCGACGCAGGGGTGCCGCTGGCGCTCGTGACGATGTCCTACGAGCGGTTCGTGGCCCCGATCCTGCGCGAGCTGCCGCCGGAGACCTTCACGGTCGTCGTGACCGGGGACCAGGTCGACAACGGCAAGCCCCACCCGGAGCCCTACCTCACGGCGGCTGCCGCCCTGGGCGTCGCGCCGGAGGACTGCGTCGCGATCGAGGACTCCAACACCGGCACCACCTCCGCGGAGGCCGCCGGCTGCCAGGTCCTGGTCGTGCCCAACCACGTGCCGGTGGCCCCCGGCGTACGCCGTCACCTCCGCGCCGACCTCACCGAGGTCACGATCGCGGAGCTCGGGCGCCTCGTGTCCTGACCCGTTTGGGGGACGCGGGCTGGTCATGGTCCTAGTACTCCTGGACAATGTCCTTCGAGCCATCCCCTGCGTCATCATGAGCGCACTCCGGGGATCGCGTCCTCGCGAGATCCCAGTAGGAGTAAGTCACCATGTCGCCCCGGTCCACCCTCGTCGTCATGCTCAGCTTCGTGCTGGGTGTAGCGGCCCTCGTCACTGCGCCTTTTGCGGCGGCGAGGGACGACGGGGAAGTAGTGGATCGGGGCGCATGCTCCGACGGCAGCCAGAAGCGCTTGCGCATCATTCCGGATGACGAAGGTCGTCTCGACGTCATCGGTGTCGTGTGGAGCGACGACGAGGACCTCTGGGAATGGCGCATGACACACGACGGGGACTTCTCCGCCAAGGGTGAGATCCGGGCCAAGGATTCTGACCTGTCCCTGCGCGTGCGTCGTTCGATGCTGGACTTTCCGGGGATCGACAACGTGGCCTTTCGCGCGGAGAACACCCGCACCGGCGAGGTCTGTCGCATCGACCTGGACGTCCCCTGATCCGCTCCCTGGTGAAGAATCCCATCGCGCGATTTCTCGCGATCGGGGCCGTGACGCTCATCGTTCTCATCGTCGGCACCAACGTCCTTGCCGGCCAGGCCGCCAATCGTGAAGCCCTCGCAGAGGCCAGCCTCATCAACGAGGTGCTCGCGGAGTCCGTCGCCAATCCAGCCATCACCGCAGGCATGGTCAAGGGCAACAAGGGTGCGCTGGACCGGTTCGACCGCACCGTTGTAGACCGGCTGGACGTGGCTCCGCTGACTCGGGTGAACATCTGGTCGCCGGATGGCGTCATCCTCTACTCCGACATTCCCGCTCTCCGCGGACGGAACTTCGGACTCTCATCGGTGCAACAGGACGTGCTCGAGCGCGGTGGGACCGATCAAGTGACGGTCGCGGCTGGTCGACCCGAGACCGAGTTGACTCAGGGAACCGACGGAACCGTTCAGATCTTCACGCGGATCGAGGCGCGAAACGGTGCAGAACTGCTGTTCGAGGGTTATTACTCGCTGGACGACATCGAGGAGCGGCGACAACAGATCTATACCCCGTTCCAGCTCATCACAGTGGGCGCGCTACTGGTGCTGCTTCTCCTGGTTACCCCCATTCTGCGAGTCTTGACGAGGCAGGTCAGCACCGCCGCTGAAGAACGCGAGCGTCTTCTGCGCGGAGGACTGGAGGCCTCCGACGCTGAGCGCCGTCGCATCGCACGAGATCTTCACGACGGTGTGGTGCAGGACCTCGCCGGGACGTCCTTCTCGATAGCAGCGGCATCTCGCGAGCCGAATCTCTCGCCGACGGTGAAGACGTCGCTCACAGCTGCCAACCAGGCCATCCGCGACACGCTGAAGTCCCTTCGTGCACTCCTCGCCGAGATCCACCCGCCCGAGATCCACGCCGAGGGCCTCGCCGCCGCTCTGGAGGACCTGACAGCGCCGGCGAGCGCCCTGGGCATCCAGGCCTCGATCAGCGTCGAGGGCGCCGAGACCGCGACCGACCAGCAGGCGGCCCTGGTCTGGCGGGTGGCACAGGAGGCGGTGCGCAACGCGCTGCGCCACGCGCAAGCCTCGACCATCGCGGTCACCGTCCGCAGCGACGGCAAGGTCCTCGTGCTCGAGGTGGTGGACGACGGCATCGGCTTCGCCGCCGATGCCGCCCCTGCCTCGGACCGCTACGGTCTGAGAGGGATGGCCAGCCTGGTCAGGGACAGCGGCGGGAGACTTCGAGTGGAATCGGCAGCAGGCGAGGGGACCGCCGTACGGCTCGAGGTGGCCGTCGATGAGTGACGCCGTCACCCCCATCCGCGTCGTCCTGGTCGACGACCACGCCGTGATCCGGCTCGGGATGGGCCAGCTCCTGGCCGCCACGGACGACATCGTCGTCGTGGGGGAGGCCGGCGACGGCGCCGAGGCGATCGAGGTCGTCGAGCGCACGCGCCCCGACGTCGTCCTGATGGACCTCCAGATGCCCGGGATGGACGGGGTCAAGGCCACCCGCCACATCGTGAGCGCCAAGCTCGCCGACGTGCTGGTCCTGACCTCCTTCTCCGACAGCGAGCGGATCTTCGGGGCCCTCGACGCAGGTGCTGTGGGCTACCTCCTCAAGGACGCGGACCCCGACGACGTCCTCAACGGCATCCGCGCGGTCAGCCGCGGCGAGTCGCCCCTCCATCCCCGCGCCGCCCGTGCCCTCATCGGCACCCGGGCAGGGTCTGCCAACGTGCAGCTCACCGGACGCGAGTCCGAGGTCCTGGGGTTGGTCAAGGAAGGGCTCGCCAACAAGCAGATCGCCCGACGACTCGGTATCAGCGAGCGCACCGTCAAGGCCCACCTGACCTCTGCCTTCGCCCGGATCGGTGTGAGCGACCGCACCCAGGCGGCGCTGTGGGTCGAGCGCAACGGCCTCTGACCTCACGTGTCCGCGGCGACTCCGTTGCTGCGGTTTGGTCACACTCCGTGCTGCTTCGGCGGCTCGGCCTGCCGTTGGTGACCAATCCGCAGTGAGCGGGCGGCTGGCCCGGCCTGACCCTCGCGGCTTGTGGTTGGTGACCAATCCGCAGGTCTAGGACGATGCAGGCTGTGGTTGGTGACCAATCCGCACGTCGGTGACGAGCGGAAGCGGCGGCGGCGTGCCACCCCACTCAGGACACAGCGCCTGATGAGCACACCAGTCGCAGAGCCGGCTGCGCCGAGGCTGCCAGTCACCCGTGTCGCGAGCGAGCCGGATCGCGGCCCAGATCGCCTCGACCTTCCGCTCGGTGGCGAGCAGGTCCTGCTCGTCGGGGACGTAGCGCAAGAGCTCGCCGTTGCCGAGGTAGACCAGCTGCAGCATCGCCGGCACCACGCCACGCGTGCGCCACAGCACCAGCGCGTAGAACTTCATCTGGAAGAGCGCCTTGCCCTCGAATCCCTCGGCTGGCGACCGGCCGGTCTTGTAGTCGACCACGCGGATGGCCCCGTCCGGGGCGACGTCGATCCGATCCACGAAGCCGCGGAGCAGCAGGCGGGAGTCGAGCAGTGTCTCGACGTAGAGCTCGCGCTCGGCCGGCTCGAGACGCTGCGGGTCCTCGAGGCCGAAGTAGCGGTCGATCACCGTCCGGCAGGTCGCGAGCCACGACACCACGTCGGGCCCCTCGCTGCCGAACATCTCCGCCACGCCCGGCTCGGCGTCCAGGAGCGCGTCCCAGGCCGGCATCAGCAGGTCACGCGCCCGCTCCGGCGTACGCTCCAGCGCCGGAAGGTCGAAGAGGCTCTCCAGGACCTTGTGGACCACCGTGCCCCTGATCGCGTCGGGCGAGGGAGGCTCGGGCAGCCGGTCGATCGTGCGGAAGCGGTAGAGCAACGGGCAGGTCAGGAAGTCCCCGGCCCGGCTGGGAGAGAGGGCGCCCACGACCTCGACCCCGTCGACCGGGGTGGACACGACATCGGCGGGGGAGGGTGCGGCCTCGGTCACCGGGGCACGCTCGGCACCCCGGCCGCCGACCTCGCTCATCCTCGCCTCACGCTGCCGAGCCTAGGGGAGGGCGCCGACACAGCCGGTGCGCCCAGGGCGGGCGGGGTGCGGTCGGCTAGATTCGACACGTGTCCGAGCCCGCGCAGCGCCGAGAGCCCCGCCCCGCCGGGACGTTCAAGCTCGGCACCATCGCGGGCAGCGACGTGCTCGTCTCGTCGTCGTGGTTCCTCATCGCCGCGCTCATCGCCTTCCTGATGGCGCCACGCGTGGAGCAGGTCCAACCTGGCCTCGGTCCGTGGAAGTACGTCGCCGGGCTGACCTTCGCGGTCGTCCTCTACGGCTCGGTGCTCCTGCACGAGGCATCCCACGCCGTCGTCGCGCGACGCTTCGGCTTCCCGGTCAAGTCCATCACCTTGCACTTCCTCGGCGGGATGACCGCCATCGAGGGGGAGTCGCGCACCCCGCGCCAGGAGTTCTGGATCGCCGTGGTGGGGCCGCTCACCTCGATCGCGGTCGGGCTCGCGGCCCTGGGCCTGTGGTTCGTCACCCCCGACGGCCTCCTGCTCATGGCGGTCGAGGGTCTCGCAGGCGCCAACCTGCTGGTAGGCGTGCTCAACCTCGTGCCCGGGCTGCCGCTCGACGGCGGCCGCGTCCTCAAGTCCGCTGTCTGGCGCGCCACCGGCGATGTGCACCGGGGCACGATCGCGGCCGCGTGGGGTGGCCGCGTGACGGCGTTCGTCGTACTGCTCTACCCGCTCGCCCAGGAGCAGCTCTTCGGGCGTCCACCTGACATCTTCGACTTCGTCCTGTCCTTCGTGATCGCCACGTTCCTGTGGGCGGGCGCCACCCAGGCCATGACGTCGGCACGGCTCCGCTCGCGCCTCCCGTCGCTGCGGGCCCGTGACCTTGCGCGGCGTACGCTCTCGGTCCCCGACGACCTGCCGCTCGCCGAGGCCGTACGACGTGCCCAGGCCGCCGAGGCCGGCAGCATCGTGACGGTCACCGGGAGCGGCAAGCCCGTCGGCGTCGTCAACGAAGCCGCGTTGCTGGCGACTCCGGAGGACCGCCGCCCCTGGGTCGCCGTCTCCACCGTCGCGCGCACCCTGGAGGCAGGGCTCTCCATCCCGGTGGGGCTCTCCGGCGAGGCACTGATCCAGGCGATCCAGCGCGCACCCGCGGCCGAGTACGTCCTGGTCGAGGAGGACGGCACGGTCTACGGCGTGCTCGCGACCGCCGACGTCGACCGGGCCGTGCGGCAGTAGCCGGTACGTCGGTCCTCGTGGCGCTGGCAGTAGGGTTCCGCGGTGTCCTCGACTACTCCTGATGCCGCCCCCTCCACCGACGACGTCGCCCCCCAGGCGTGGTCAGGGGTGCACCGCGGCCCCCTGCGGGCCGGTGAGTGGGTGCGCCTGGTCGACACCAAGGGCCGCAAGCACAACATCTGCCTCGAGGCGGGCAAGTCCTTCCACACCAACCGGGGAGGGATGTCCCACGACGACCTGATCGGGCGTGAGGAGGGGTTCACGATCACCTCGACCTCGGGGGGGCAGTACCTCGTGTTCCGACCCCTGCTGTCGGAGTTCGTGGTCTCGATGCCGCGCGGCGCCGCGGTGGTCTACCCCAAGGACGCCGCCCAGATCGTGGCGATGGCCGACATCTTCCCCGGGGCCGACGTCGTCGAGGCCGGGGTCGGGTCCGGCGCCCTCACCTGCTCGTTGCTGCGCGCCGTCGGTCCCTTCGGGCACGTGACCTCCTACGAGCGGCGCGAGGAGTTCGCCGACGTCGCCCGCAAGAACGTGCACCAGTTCTTCGGCGCCCCGGACGGCGAGACCCACCCGGCCTGGTCGCTGGAGCTGGGTGACCTCGCCGAGGAGCTGCCCCGCTCCGGGAAGCGCGCGGACCGGGTGATCCTCGACATGCTCGCCCCGTGGGAGTGCGTCGAGGCCACCGCTGACGCGCTGCGGCCCGGGGGGATCGTCTGCGCCTACGTCGCCACGACGACCCAGCTGTCCCGCTTCATGGAGACCGTGCGCCTGCACGGCGGCTTCACCGAGCCGCAGGCCTGGGAGTCGCTCGTGCGTGACTGGCACGTCGAAGGCCTCGCCGTACGCCCCGGGCACAAGATGATCGGTCACACCGCCTTCCTCGTCACCGCGCGCCGCATGGCGCCGGGGGAGAGGGCGCCGCGCAAGACCAGGCGCCCGGCTCCCGGCGCCTACGGCCCCGACTACACCGGCCCGCGGCCTGCCGACGTGCCCGAGGTCGAGGCTCCGGGGACCGACGAGTCGTGAGGCCCTTCCTCCTGCTGTCGATCCGGGCCGAGCCGGAGGCAGCGGAGGAGGAGCGCGACGCGTTCACCCGACTCCTCGAGGTCGGCTCCGCCGGGCTCGAGCGACGCGAGCTCGGAGCGACTGCTCTGGGCCGGGTGGACCTGGACCGGTGGTCCGGCATCGTCCTGGGCGGTGGCGCGTTCTGCATCTCCGACCCTGAGGCGACGAAGACGATCCAGCAGCGTTGCGCGGAGGAGGACCTGGCCGTGGTGCTGGACCAGGTCGTCGCCGCCGACTTCCCGTTCCTGGGCGCCTGCTACGGCATCGGAACCCTGGGGCGGCACCAGGGAGGTGTGGTGGACCGGTCCTACCCGGAGCCGGTCGGCCCGTTGTCCGTGACGGTGAGCGCGGAGGGTGCCTCGGACCCGCTCTTCGCCGGCCTGCCGCAGACCTTCTCGGCGTACGGCGGTCACAAGGAGGCGCTCGCGGTCGTCCCCGACTCCGCCACGGTGCTGGCGACCTCGGCGGCCTGTCCGGTCCAGGCCTTCCGGGTCGGGGCCAACGTCTACGCCACCCAGTTCCACCCGGAGCTCGACCTGGAGGGGATCAGGACCCGGATCGCGGTCTATGCCGGACACGGCTACTTCGACCCCGCCGAGGTCGTCGCCCTGCAGACAGCGGCCGCCGCGGTCCAGGTGGACCATCCCGGGTTGCTGCTGCGCAACTTCGCGAGACTGCACGCGCGCTGACCGTGGGTCTGCGGTTGGTGACCAATCCGCAGGCCCTGGGGTCGCGGCGCTGCGGTTGGTGACCACTCCGCAAGCCGACGCGGCGCGCGTGGTGCAAAACGGTGACCAACACCGACGCATATCCCCTTCGCTTGTATGGCCACCCCGGTAAGGTCACAAGAACAGGAGGTGGACCTCATGTCGTCGACAGATGGTGTGTCCAGCGGTAGCGGTCGTAACAGCGGCGAGCTCGAGAGCCAGGTGCGCTTCCTCGAGTCCGAGGTGACTGAGCTGCGCCGGCGTCTCAACGAAGCACCCACGCAGTCTCGCGGTGTCGATCTTCGTCTGGCCGATGCCCAGCGTTCCTTGTCAGCCGTGACCTCGCAGAACGAGCGGCTCGCGGAGACCTTGCGTGAGGCTCGCGACCAGATCATGAAGCTCAAGGAGGAGGTCGACCGGCTCGCCCAACCGCCGGCCGGATTCGGCACCTTCCTGACCCGCAACGAGGACGACTCGGTAGACGTCTTCACGGGCGGTCGCAAGCTGCGCGTCAACGTCAGCCCCGGTGTCGAGCTCGACGGGCTCCGCCGCGGTCAGGAAGTGATGCTCAACGAGGCGCTCAACGTCGTCGCCGCGTTCGACTTCGAGCAGGTCGGCGAAGTGGTGATGTTCAAGGAGCTGCTCGCTGACGGTGAGCGCGCGCTCGTGATCGCCAACGCCGACGAGGAGCGCGTCGTACGCCTTGCGGAGCCGCTGCTCCAGGAGACGATCCGGGCGGGCGACTCGCTGCTGCTCGACTCGCGAGCGGGCTACGTCTACGAGAAGGTGCCGAAGTCCGAGGTCGAGGAGCTCGTCCTCGAGGAGGTCCCGGACATCGCCTACGAGTCGATCGGTGGCCTCGCCGGGCAGATCGAGCAGATCCGCGATGCCGTCGAGCTGCCCTACCTGCACCCCGAGCTCTTCAAGGAGCACCAGCTCAAGCCGCCCAAGGGCGTGCTGCTCTACGGGCCCCCGGGATGTGGCAAGACGTTGATCGCGAAGGCGGTCGCCAACTCGCTGGCCAAGAAGGTCGCCGCCAAGACGGGCCAGGAGGGGAAGTCCTACTTCCTCAACATCAAGGGTCCCGAACTGCTCAACAAGTACGTCGGCGAGACCGAGCGCCACATCCGCCTGGTCTTCCAGCGAGCGCGGGAGAAGGCCAGCGAAGGCACCCCGGTCATCGTGTTCTTCGACGAGATGGACTCCCTCTTCCGCACCCGCGGCTCGGGCGTCTCCTCCGACGTGGAGAACACGATCGTGCCGCAGCTTCTCAGCGAGATCGACGGCGTGGAGCTGCTCGAGAACGTGCTGGTCATCGGCGCCTCCAACCGCGAGGACATGATCGACCCCGCCATCCTGCGACCCGGTCGGCTCGACGTGAAGATCAAGATCGAGCGACCGGACGCAGAGTCCGCGCGCGACATCTTCACCAAGTACCTGCTGGCCGAGCTGCCGTTGCACTCGGACGACCTGGCCGAGTTCGGTGGCGACCGGCAGGCGTGCGTGGACGGGATGATCCGGGCGACGGTGGAGCGGATGTACACCGAGACCGAGGAGAACCGCTTCCTCGAGGTCACCTATGCCAACGGTGACAAGGAGGTCCTCTACTTCAAGGACTTCAACTCCGGTGCCATGATCCAGAACATCGTGGACCGTGCGAAGAAGATGGCGATCAAGGACCTGCTCGACCACGACCAGAAGGGACTGCGCGTCTCGCACCTCCTTCAGGCCTGCGTCGACGAGTTCAAGGAGAACGAGGACCTCCCCAACACCACCAACCCCGACGACTGGGCCCGCATCTCCGGCAAGAAGGGCGAGCGCATCGTGTTCATCCGCACGCTCATCACCGGCAAGCAGGGCACCGAGCCCGGTCGATCGATCGACACGGTGGCCAACACCGGTCAGTACCTCTAGCCCGACCATCCTGTCGCGGCCGGTCGCTCTGCGGCCGGCCGTCGGCACGTCGTTAGGGTTGTGCGGTTTGGTCACCAACCCCACGCCCATGGCCCCGGCTGTTGCGGTTGGTGACCAAACCGCAGCCCTCAGCGGGGCGTGGCGCGGCCCAGGTAGCCATACGACCAGGGACGGGCGAGGCGCGGCCCGGGGAGGTACTCGGCCGAGAGGTCCACGATCTCCAGACCGGCCGAGCGCACCAGGCTCGCGATGTCGCGGGTGAGATGACAGCCTCCGGCGACGCGTCGTTGAAGCGGCTCCAAGCGAGCCTGCCAGGCTGCGACGCCGGCCTGCGGCGCCAGGCCGTGCTCCAGGAAGTGGAAGCTCCCCGCCGGCCTCAGGACCCGGCGTACCTCGGTCAGGGCCAGCTCCACGTCCGGGATGGTGCACAGCGTGAAGGTGCACAGGACCACGTCGTACGACGCGTCGCTCGCGGCAAGACGTTGACCGTCGAGGCCGACACGCTCAACGGGCACCGGACTGGCGCGGCGGCGCTCCTCGGACAGCGACCAGCCGAGGTCGGAAGGCTCGACCGCGGCCAGGGTGGCCACGGCCGAGGAGAGGTGGGGCAGGTTGAGGCCACTGCCGAAGCCGAGCTCGAGCACGTCGCCCGAGATCCCGGCGCACGCCCGTGCCCGCAACGCCTGGATGTCGGGGGCGCTCAGCGCCCGGTCGACGAGTCGCGGGACGACCCGTTCTTCCCATCTGCCCATCTGTCGACTCCTTCGCCACCTCCGGGGGTGAGCCCCCCGGAGGACCCAGCGTGCTACAGATGTCGGGCGCCGTCACCGTGGCGGTCGCAGCTCGAAAGGTTGCCCGTGAAGATCCTCATCATCATCGTCGTCGTCCTCGTGATCATCTACCTCGCCCAGATGGTGCTCCGCAAGCGCTGAGCCTGACCGCGGCACGTACGCTCGACCCATGAGCGTCCGGCGAGTGATGGGCACCGAGGTCGAGTACGGCATCTCTGTCCTGGGACAACCCCTGGCCAACCCGATGGTGGCCTCGTCCCAGGTGGTGAACGCCTATGCGTCCGCCACGGTCAAGGCTCGCCGGGCGCGGTGGGACTTCGAGGAGGAGTCGCCGCTGCGCGACGCCCGCGGTTTCGACATGGCACGCCAGGTCGCGGATCCGAGCCAGCTCACCGATGAGGACCTCGGCCTCGCCAACGTGATCTTGACCAACGGGGCCCGGCTCTACGTGGACCATGCCCACCCCGAGTACTCCACGCCCGAGGTCACCAGTCCTCGCGACATCGTCTTGTGGGAGAAGGCCGGCGAGCAGGTCATGCTCGACGCCCAGCGTCGGGCGGGCCAGCTTCCGGGCGGTGCCCAGATCGCGATGTACAAGAACAACACCGACAACAAGGGCGCGTCCTACGGCACCCACGAGAACTACCTGATGCGCCGCAGCACGCCGTTCGCGGACATCGTGCGCCACCTGACGCCGTTCTTCGTGAGCCGGCAGGTCGTGTGCGGGGCCGGGCGGGTCGGGATCGGCCAGGACGGTCGCCAGCACGGCTTCCAGGTCAGCCAGCGCGCCGACTTCTTCGAGGTCGAGGTCGGACTGGAGACCACACTCAAGCGCCCCATCATCAACACCCGCGACGAGCCGCACGCCGACCCCGACAAGTACCGACGCCTGCACGTCATCATCGGCGACGCCAACCTCTCGGAGATCTCGACCTACCTCAAGGTCGGGACGACCTCGTTGGTGCTGGCGATGATCGAGGACAAGTTCATCGGGTCCGACTTCAGCGTCGACGGTCCGGTCTCGGCCCTGCGAGAGGTGTCGCACGACCCGTCGCTGAGACAGACCATCACCCTCGGCGACGGCCGCACCCTGACCGCCGTGCAGCTGCAGCTGGAGTACCTCGACCTGGCGAAGAAGTACGTCGAGGACCGGCTCGGCTCTGACGCCGACGCCCAGACCGTCGACGTCCTCGCACGCTGGGAGTCCGTCCTCGACCGCCTCGAGCGGGATCCGATGCTCTGCGCCCGCGAGCTGGACTGGGTGGCCAAGCTCCAGCTCCTGGAGCAGTACCGCGACCGCGACGGCCTGGCCTGGGACGACGCCAAGCTCGCGCTGATCGACCTGCAGTACTCCGACATCCGCCCCGAGAAAGGCCTCTACAACAAGCTGGTCGCCGCAGGGCGCGTCGACCGGCTCCTCGACGACGTCGAGGTCGAGCGCGCCATGCACGACCCGCCGACCGACACCCGCGCCTACTTCCGCGGCAGGTGCCTGGAGAAGTACGCCGAGCACGTCGCCGCCGCCTCGTGGGACTCGGTCATCTTCGACCTGCCGGGGCGGGAGTCGCTGCAACGCGTTCCCACCGTCGACCCGCTGCGCGGCAGCAAGGCGCACGTCGGTGAGCTGCTGGACCGCTGTGACACCGCCGAGCAGCTGTTTGCGGCCTTGACTCGCTGAGGTCTAGCAGTGCGGTTTGGTCACCAACCGCATGCCAAGCCGTCCATGTCCTGCGGTTGGTGACCAAACCGCGACCCGCCCCGGACTGCGGATTCGCGGCGATCCCGCTGCTCGAGCCTGTCGAGCCGACTGGGGGTGAGTGGATAGGGTCGGGACATGGCCCAAGAGCAGAAGCAGCCGCGCAAGTCCTCGGAGACCGAGGAGGCGGCACAGGTCGCCCCCGAGACGGACGTCGCCGAGCGCAAGGAAGCCCTGGACGGCGACATCGACGCGATCCTCGACGAGATCGACGAGGTCCTGGAGTCGAACGCCGAGGACTTCGTGAAGTCGTTCATCCAGAAGGGTGGCCAGTGACAGACCCGCGCCTGCCCGCCGCCTACCTGCAGCCGGGGACCTCGTCGTTCAGCGACTTCCTGTCCTCGCAGTCCCCGGACCTCCTGCCGGGGCGGCGCGCGCTGCCCCAGGGGCAGGCGGGCGACCTGGCCCCGCACGGGACGACGATCGTCGCGGCGACGTTCCCCGGCGGTGTCGTCATGGCGGGTGACCGGCGCGCGACGATGGGCAACATCATCGCCCAACGCGACATCGAGAAGGTGTTCCCCTCCGACGAGTACTCCGTCGTCGGCATCGCCGGTGCCGCGGGCCTCGCGGTCGAGATGGTCCGGCTGTTCCAGACCGAGCTCGAGCACTACGAGAAGATCGAGGGCACGACACTCTCCATGGACGGCAAGGCCAACCGGCTCGCCGCCCTGATCCGGGCCAACCTGGGGATGGCGATGCAGGGCCTCGCCGTCGTACCCCTCTTCGCCGGCTACGACCTGCGCCAGGGCCACGGGCGGATCTTCAGCTATGACGTGACCGGGGGACGCTACGAGGAGCAGGCCTTCTTCTCGGTCGGCTCCGGCTCCCTGTTCGCCAAGGGATCGCTCAAGAAGCTCTACCGCGAGGACCTCGACGAGACCGGCTGCGTGACCGCGCTGGTCCAGGCGCTGTACGACGCGGCCGACGACGACTCCGCCACCGGCGGACCTGACCTCACGCGCCGGATCTTCCCCGTCGTCCGGGTGATCACCGCCGACGGTGGACGACGCGTTCCCGACGAGGAGGTCGCGGAGATCGCCGACCGGGTGATCGCGGGGCGGATGATCCGGCCCGACGGCCCGGGGGCACCCCTGACCGGCGGCACGACGGGAGGCACCCGATGAGCATGCCCTTCTACGTCTCGCCCGAGCAGCTGATGAAGGACCGGGCGGACTTTGCGCGCAAGGGCATCGCGCGGGGTCGCTCGGTCGTCACGATCCAGTACGCCGAGGGCGTTCTCTTCGCTTCAGAGAACCCTTCACAGGCCCTGCACAAGGTGTCGGAGATCTACGACCGGATCGCCTTCGCTGCCGTGGGTCGCTACAACGAGTTCGAGAACCTCCGCATCGCCGGCGTACGGCTTGCCGACATGCGTGGCTACGCCTACGACCGTCGCGACGTCACCGGTCGCGGGCTGGCGAATGCCTACGCGCAGACGCTCGGGACGATCTTCTCCAGCGGTGGCGAGAAGCCCTACGAGGTCGAGCTCTTCGTCGCCGAGATCGGCGACACGGCCGACGAGGACCAGATCTTCCGTCTCACCTACGACGGACAGGTGGCTGACGAGCAGGGCTTCGCCGTCATGGGCGGCGCGTCCGACATGGTCGCGAAGTACATCAAGGAGCACTACCAGGCGGACCAGTCGCTCGAGAGCGCCGTGCGTCTCGCGGTGGCTGCTCTCGGTCACACCGATGACGACGACCGCGTCATCGACGTGGACCACCTCGAGGTGGCCATCCTTGACCGCACCCGGACCCAGCCCCGCAAGTTCGTCCGGCTCAGCCCGACGCGCTTGTCCACGCTGCTCGGCGAGCGCGGTCCCTCCACCGCGGACGAGGCGGATCCGGAGGACACCCGACCCGGCACGGCATCCAGCGCGGGGGGCCCGGACGACCCCAGCGACCCCACGGACCAGACCAGCGGGCACGTCCCGCCGCTCGAGGACCCCGTGACCGGTGAGCCGGAACCGCCTGTGGCGCCGCCTCCAGGTGGGGCCGGCGGCCCCGCTCTGTGAGGGACGACGGTGTCGCGGGCTGGGAGCGGGTGGGTGAGGACCGGCCCGTCTACACCGGCTACACGCACGTCGTACGTCGTCGGATGCGCCAGGCCGACGGTCGTGAGAGCGACTGGGACCTGATCGAGAGTCCCGACTCCGTCGTGGTGCTGGCCCTCACTCCTGAGCAGCAGGTCGTCGGCATCCGGCAGTTCAGGCCTGGGCCCGACCGGGTGATGCCCTCGTTGCCCGGCGGGCTGATCGACGACGGGGAGAGCGTGCTCGACGCAGCCGCCCGTGAGCTGCGCGAGGAGACCGGGTATGTCGGGACGGGGTGGAAGGTTGTCACCCGCACCACCCCCTACAAGAGCACCGAGAGTCGCTGGGTGACGATCGCGCACGACTGCACCCGGTCCGCTGCGCAGTCCCTCGACGAGCACGAGGACATCGCGGTGACGCTGCTCTCCCTGGCACAGCTGCGCGACGAGCTTCGCTCCGGCGGTTTCGGCACCACCGACCAGGCCTATCTGGCGCTGGATCACCTGGGCCTGCTCTGAGGGGCCCGGGGCTGTGGTTTGGTCACCAACCGCAGCCGTCGATGGCCTGCCCTTGGGGTTGGTGACCACACCGCAAGCAGCGTTCGAGGGGACGCACCGACCGGGATCCACAGGCTCGGACACGCCGCGTTTGGCGATGTCGCCGCATGCCGATCATGTCGCCATGACCGAGACCTCCGAGGATCAAGCTGAGCCGCACTGGCGCCGGTTGACCCCTGAGCAGGTGGGCGACGCCCAGCGCGGAGAGGTACGCACTGCCGGACACCGCCGCGTGAGCTTCGGGCTCTACCGCTCAGAGACCCAGGGCGACCAGTGGTCCGAGCTGGTCATGGATCTGAAGGCCTTTCGTCTGGTGCTGCCCGAGGGGGCAGCGTTCACACACGTGACGGGCGCACGGATCCGCGGCTGGCACCTTCCCCAGCTGCCGAGTCAGGTCCCGGTCTTCGCCTCTGCCCCGGGTGACGTGGTGCGACCGCGACGCCCGGGCCTGATCGTGTCGCGGCTGGTCAGTGACGCCCCCAACGAGACACGGCACGGCCTGCCCGTCGCCGCGGCCGAGGAGATCCTGCTCCGAGCGAGCCGTGATCTCGGGACTCTCGACATCGCCATCATGATCACGTCTGCGATGCGGATGGGCGACATCGACCAGCAACGCATGGACAGTCTCCTCGCCTCCCGCAGGCCCGGCGTACGACGTCTGCGTGCCGCATGGCAGCTGGCCGACAAGAGGTGCGAGTCGCCCGGCGAGGTGCTGCTGAAGATCCTCCACGACGTCTGCGACGTCGAGACCGAGCCGCAAGTCGAGCTCTTCGACGACCAGGGGACGTCGCTTGGTCGAGCGGACCTGCTCCTTCGGGGGACGCGCCACGTCCACGAGTACGACGGCGGGCACCACCGGAACAAGGACCAGCACCGCGCCGACCTGAGACGCGAGCGTGGTCTCGCACCGCACTACACAAGGCGAGGGTTCACCCTCGACGACCTGACCAACCATCCGCTCACGGTCATGCACGAGCTGGACCGGCTCCTGGATCGGCCTCATCAGCTGCGACGGCTCCAGCGGTGGCGCTCGCTGGTGCGCGCGTCGTGCTACTCCGAGGAGTGCCGAGAGCGGCTGCACATGCGATGGCAGCGGCTCACGGGTCAGGTCGAGTGGCAGCCCACGGGCTAGGTCCCATGGGCTGCGGTTTGGGACCAAACCGCAACCATGTCGCGCCTGCAATGAGCAGACGGGCTGGATCGTGGGCCGTAGGGTCTGGGTGTGGACCGACGGATCTTCGGCATCGAGAACGAGTACGGCGTAACGTGCACGTTCAAGGGCCAGCGGCGCCTGAGTCCCGACGAGGTCGCGCGCTACCTCTTCCGCAAGGTGGTGAGCTGGGGCAGGTCGAGCAACGTGTTCCTGCGCAACGGCGCCCGGCTCTACCTCGATGTCGGCAGCCACCCCGAGTACGCCACTCCTGAATGCGACGACATCGCCGAGCTCGTGACGCACGACAAGGCCGGTGAACGTGTCCTCGAAGGCCTGCTGCTCGATGCCGAGCAACGCCTCCACGACGAGGGCATCCAGGGAGAGATCTACCTCTTCAAGAACAACACTGACTCGGCCGGCAACTCCTACGGCTGCCACGAGAACTACCTGGTCGGTCGAGCAGGGGAGTTCAGCCGGCTGGCGGACATCCTGATCCCCTTCCTGGTGACGCGGCAGATCGTCGTGGGCGCTGGCAAGATCACCCAGACGCCGCGGGGCGCGTCCTTCTCGGTGTCGCAGCGTGCTGAGCACATCTGGGAGGGCGTCAGCAGCGCCACCACGCGCAGCCGCCCGATCATCAACACCCGCGACGAGCCGCACGCGGACGCGGAGAAGTACCGACGCCTGCACGTCATCGTCGGTGACTCCAACATGAGCGAGACCACCACCATGCTCAAGGTCGCCAGCTGTGACCTGGTGCTGCGGATGATCGAGGAGGGCGTGGTGATGCGCGACCTCACGATGGAGAACCCCATCCGCGCCATCAGAGAGATCTCCCACGACATGACGGGCCGTCGCAAGGTGCGGCTGGCCAACGGTCGGGAGGCGAGTGCCCTGGAGATCCAGGGTGAGTACCTCTCCAAGGCGCGTGACTTCGTGGACCGTCGCCAGATCAGCACGCCCCTCATCGAGCGTTCGCTGGACCTCTGGGAGCGGGGCCTGAAGGCCGTGGAGTCCGACGACCTCGGTCTGGTGGACCGTGAGCTCGACTGGGTGATCAAGTGGAAGCTGATCGAGCGCTACCGGGCCAAGCACGGCCTGCCGCTGGGTCACCCCAGGATCGCGCAGCTCGACCTGGCCTACCACGACATCCACCGCGGCCGCGGTCTCTACTACCTGCTCGAGAAGCGGGGTGCCGTGGCCCGGGTCAGCACCGACCTGAAGATATTCGAGGCCAAGTCGGTGCCACCCCAGACGACGCGAGCCCGCCTGCGCGGTGAGTTCATCCGCAAGGCGCAGGAGCGCCGACGCGACTTCACCGTGGACTGGGTGCACCTCAAGCTCAACGACCAGGCGCAGCGCACCGTGCTGTGCAAGGACCCGTTCCGGGCCCATGACGAGCGCGTGCAGCGGCTCATCGACGGCATGTGATCTTGCGGGGAGTTGTGGTTTGGTCACCTACCGCAATCCGGGGGCCGCGCCACCTGTGGACGGTGACCAAACCGCAGGCCGCGAGACCTGTCGGCACTTCTCAGGCACGGCTTGTAGGGTGACGGCGCCGTACTGACCTGCTCCCGAAGGACCTCTCTGTGCTCTCGCGTCTTCGTCGCCCTGCGACCCTGGCCGTCTCTGTCCTGCTCCTGACGACCCTCGCCGCGTGCGGCGACGACACGCAGGAGGCGGCGTCGGGGCTCGACCGGCTCGAGGCCGTCAGCGTGAGCGGTGACCAGGGCAAGCAGCCGAAGGTGACCTGGAAGGACCAGATGTCGGCGGACGACATCGAGGTCGAGACCCTGGTCGAGGGTGACGGGGAGGTCGTCGCCGAGGACGACCAGGTGACGGTCAACTACTGGGTCGGCAACGGCTTCACCCAGCGCAAGACCTTCAGCACCTACGACGGCGGCGGCCAGCCCGAGACCGTGACGGTCAACGACGAGCTGCTCGCGGTTTTCAAAGACGCCCTGCTCGACCAGACCATCGGGTCCCGTGTCGCCGTGACGGCCTCCGCGCCCGAGGCCTTCGGGGAGGCGGGCAACCCGCAGCTCGGCATCGGCAACCAGGACTCGGTCCTGGTCATCGTGGACCTGATGGAGCTCTACGAGGACCCGAAGCCCGTCGACGTGCCCCAGTCGAAGATGCCCAAGATCGTCGAGGAGAAGGGCAAGCCCACCGCCCTGGACTTCACCGGGCTCCCGGAGCCGAAGGCCGACGGCGACCTGATGCGCACCGTCCTGCGGGAGGGCAAGGGCAAGGTCCTGACGACCGACCTGAAGGTCAAGGTCAACTACCTGGGATCGGTCTACGACGCGGACGTGCCCTTCGACGAGAGCTTCTCCGGCGAGCCGCTCTCCCTGGACCTCTCCGGCTTCGTCCCGGGCTTCACGTTCGGCCTCGAGGGTGTGAAGGCCGGCAGCCGGGTGCTGCTGGCCATCCCGCCGGCACTGGGCTACGGCGCCCAGGAGCAGGACAACATCCCGGCCAACAGCACGCTCTACTTCGTGGTCGACATCATCTCGGCCGCCTGACGCTGGCCCAGGACGCCTGACCCACCCGCCCGAGCAGCTTCTCGACCTGCAAGGATCCACATCATGGCCGGCAGCAAGAGCGAGCGACTGCTCAACCTGCTCATCATGTTGCTCGTCCAACGGCACTTCGTGCCGAAGGAGCGGATCCGCAGCATGCTCTACGCCGACTCCTCGACCGACGCCTTCGAGAAGATGTTCGAGCGCGACAAGGAGGAGCTGCGCAGCCTCGGCGTCCCCGTCGAGGTGGGCAACATGGATGCCTACTTCGACGACGAGCCGGGCTACCGGATCCGACCCGACGAGTTCGCCCTTCCCGACATCGATCTCGAGCCCGACGAGGCCGCCGTCATCGGCCTGGCCACCAAGGTCTGGGAGCACGCGCGGCTCGCCCAGGCAACGACCGAGGTCGTGCGCAAGCTGACCGCCCTCGGCGTCCCCGTCGACGTCTCCGCCCTCGACATCGCCCAGCCCCGCCTCAGCGCCGACGAGCCGGCCTTCGACGTGTTCTTCGAAGGCGTCCAGGAGCGCAGCGTCGTCGAGTTCGACTACGGCCGCACGGGCCAGGCCAAGACCACCAGGCGCCGCCTCCAGCCGTGGGGCGTCGCGCGCTACTCGGGACGCTGGTACGTCGTCGGCCTCGACCTCGACCGCGGCGCCGAGCGCGTCTTTCGGCTCTCCCGTGTCCAGGGCACCGCACGCAAGGTCGGCCAGCCCGGCGCCTACGAGGTGCCCGCCGGCACCGACGTCAGCGAGGTCGCCCGACGACTAGCGCCCCCGCCGAGCACCGAGCGGGCCGTCGTCCTGGCGCGCGCCGGTGCCGGCGTACCCCTGCGACGCGACGCCGACGAGGTCCACGAGGGGGTCCCTGGCCCCGACGAGCGCACCACCTGGGACCGCCTTGTCCTCACCCGCGCCACGGTCGGGCTCACCGACGACCTCCTGGGCTACGGTGCCGACGTGTACGTCGAGGAGCCGGCCGCGGTGCGCGAGGCACTGGTGGCGCGGCTCACGGCGGCCCTCGCCGCACCCGAGGGCAGTCCGTGAGCACCCCACCGCCCGGCGCCAAGGACCAGGTGGCGCGCCTGCTGACGCTGGTGCCGTTCCTGCACACCCACGGCCAGGTCCGCATCGATGACGCCGCTGCGGCCCTCGGGGTGCCGGCCGACCAGCTCGTCACCGACCTGATGGTGCTCCTGATGTGCGGGCTGCCCGGCGGCTACCCCGACGACCTGATCGACGTCGACCTCGACGCCCTCGACGCCGGTGTCATCCGGGTGTCCAACGCCGACTACCTCGCCCGCCCGCTCCGGCTCAACCCCACCGAGGCCTCCGCCATCATCGTGGCGCTCCGGGCCCTGCGCGACGGGGCCAAGGACGAGACCCGCGAGGTGGTCGACCGGGCGTTGGCCAAGCTCGAGGTCGCGGCGGCCGAGGCCGGCGGCACCGGACACATCGACCCCGGCGTCGATGCGGGAGACGCCGACCGTGCGGTGCTCGCCGTACGCCTGCGTGAAGCGGTGACCGCCCAGCGACAGGTGCGGCTCACCTACTACGTGCCCACCCGCGACGAGGAGTCCGAGCGGGTCGTCGACCCCCGGGCGGTCACGACGCACGGTGGTCTCGCCTACCTCGACGCGTGGTGCCACAGCGCGGAGGCGCCCCGCCTCTTCCGTCTCGACCGGATCGCCGATGCCGTGGTGCTGGACACGCCGGTCGCCGAGCCCACCGCCGAGCCGCGCGACCTGGGGGAGGGGCTCTTCACGTCCTCCTCGGAGACGACCCCCGTGACGCTGCGGCTGCAGGCGCCGGCGCACTGGGTGACCGAGTACTACCCCGTCGAAGCCGTCCGCCGACGCCGTGGCAACGTCCTCGAGGTCGACCTCCAGGTCGCCGACGAGCGCTGGCTGACACGACTCCTGCTGCGCCTGGCGCCCCACGCCGAGGTGGTCGCTCCCGCCGCCTACGGCACTGCCTTCGCAGCAGCTGCACAGGGCGCACTAAATCTGTATGCCTGACCCGCGACGTACTATGACCATGCAACGACACCGACAGATGAGGTCACGATGATCAACCCGATGATTGGTATGCCCCAGGGAGCCGAGTGGCTGGTGATCCTGGCCATCGTCGTGCTCGTGTTCGGAGCAGCGAAGCTGCCCGACCTCGCCCGTGGCACCGGCCAGGCCCTGCGCATCTTCAAGGCCGAGACCAAGGGCCTGAAGGACGACGACGACACGACCGAGGACGAGGCGACCCCGCCGGCCCCCAAGGCCGAGATCCCGCCCGCCGCGCCCGTGACCCCCGCTGCCCCGGTCGACCCGGCCCCGTCCGTGGCCCCCGTGACGCCGAGCAGCGAGCAGACCGACACCCGCAACGGCTGAGACGCGGGTCGGCTGAGAGCATCTGCGCGTGCGCATCACTGGAATCGTCCAGCTCTTCGTCGGCAAACCGGTCCACCCCGTCGGTGCTGACGGGCGTATGGCCCTGTCCGACCACCTCCGCGAGCTCCGGGCGCGGATCCTCAAGATCGCGCTCGTCGTCATCGTGGGCCTCGCGGTCTCGCTGGTGTTCTTCGACCAGCTCTTCGACCTCGTCTACGGCCCCTACGAGCAGGCCCAGGAGGCGCTGCCCAACGGCACGACGGTGCCGACGACCTCCGGGGCCGGAGCCGGCCTGCTGCTCTACCTCAAGCTGTGTGGGCTCGCCTCGGTCGTGTTGACCAGCCCGATCTGGCTCTACCAGATCTGGGCGTTCATCCTGCCTGGCCTCCACGCCAAGGAGCGCCGCTGGTCGCGGGTATTCGCCGCCATCGCGGGCCCGCTGTTCCTCGCCGGCATCTTCCTGGGTTATGTCACCCTGCCCAAGGGCCTCGAGATCCTGATCGGCTTCACCCCCGACGGCCTGACCAACCTCGTGGAGTTCAACGACTACCTCAGCTTCTTCAGCCGCACCCTGCTGGTCTTCGGCATCGCCTTCGAGATCCCGCTCTTCGTCGTCCTGCTCAACCTCGCCGGGGTCGTGTCCGGCAAGGCGCTCGGGGCGCACCGACCCTGGATCATCGTCGGGGTCTTCGTGTTCGCCGCGGTCGCCACTCCGTCGGCCGACCCGTTCACGATGACGCTCATGGCAGGCCCGATGGTGGTGCTGTTCCTCATCTCCGAGGTCATCGCCCGCTACAACGACCGGCGCAAGGCCAAGCGCAACAAGTACGCCGGGCTCTCGCCCGACGAGGCGTCCCCCCTGTGACGACTATCGACTCGGTCGAGGTGGACCCGTTCGACCTGCCCGAGTGGCTGGGGGAGCGTGACGTCGTCTGGACCTCGGACGCGGGCCTGCGCACCGGCTACCGGGTCCCCGGCCGGCTCGTCTCGGCGCCCGACGAGATTGCCTGCGACCTGCTGGCGGTCGACGAGGCCTATCCCGAGCCCGTGACCGCGACCCCGCTGCGATCAGCCGCGCACCAGGCCTGGCGGCACGGACAGATCCACCTGGCGTCGTACGACGGCAGGCTGGCGCTGCTGGTGCCCGGCACGTCCTTCGACGCCGACCGTGCGCTCGAGGCCGTGGGTCGGCTGGCCAAGGCTGTCGGTGCCTCGCCGGTGCGCTACGCGGTCCAGCTGCGGGTCGGTCAGCGCTGATCCGGCCCGGACCTGC
>NZ_CALRWD010000067.1:0-26601 GCF_943371775.1 Nocardioides psychrotolerans | reverse complement strand
GCCGGCGACCTGGCCCTCGTAGGTCATCGCGCCGACCAGCCGGAAGCCCGGACGGGCCACCACGGTGCGCGCCAGCCGCGTCACCGACGCCGCGTCGTGGAGCGGGGAGCGCTTGGGTCCGACGTGCTGGTGCCCCACCCGCAGCCCCGCGTCGACATCGATCGCGACGCGGACCTGCACGGCGTGGGAGGACCGCACGGAGTCGACGACGTCCAGGTGGGCGACGTCGTCGATCATCACGGTGATGCGGGCGGCCGCGCGGGGCGACTCGACCAGGCGCTTCAGGGCGGCCCGGTCCACGGTGGGGTAGGCCACGAGCACGTCGTCGGTCACCTCCTGCTCCTCGAGCCACAGCGCCTCGGCGAGCGTGTAGGCGAGCACGCCCCGGAAGCCGTCGCGGTCGAGGACCCGCCGCAGCAGGGCCGGCACCCGGACCGACTTGGACGCCACCCGGATCGGGGTGCCGGCGGCCCGGCGCACCAGGTCGTCGGCGTTCGCGTCGAACGCGTCGAGGTCCACCACCATCAGGGGCGTGGACAGCGGCTCCTCGAGCGCGACGACGGCGGCGCCCAGCCGCGCCCAGAGCCGGTTGCGCTCGACGAACGAGGATGAGTCGGCAGCAGCGGGCATCGCCATCAGCTGATGCCGCGCTTGCGCAGCAAGGCCTCGATCTCGTCGAGGTCGTCGTCGATGGCGGGCTTCCCGCGGCCGCGGGGCGGCTTCGCTCCGGCAGCGACGGCAGGCGGGGTGCCCCCGCGGCGGCGCTCCAGGGCGCGACCGGCGCCGAAGAGCACGACCGCGACGCCCGCGGTGATCACGCCGAGCCAGACGAACGGGCTGAAGACCAGCGTCGTGGCCCAGTCTGCGACCGCGTCGACGATGCGGGTCAGCATCTGCAGCGACTTGGTGAGGTAGGCCGCGAGCGGCAGCAGGGTGATCCCGGCGCCCTTCAGCGCCGCGGGCAGCCCCCGGCGCTGGTAGGCGTACCAGGTCCAGATCCCTCCCAGGAGGGTGAGCGTCAGCGTGAGCGCTCCCCACGTCACGTCGTCCACCACCCCAGGGTGGCACACGCACGGGGGAGCGCCCGGCAGGCTGGCCCGCCCAGGCGGCCGACGTCAGGCGGGCACGGCGACGCGGGCGTCCTGCTCGCCGTAGATCCCCTTGGCCCGCAGCAGCGGCATGACGCCCTCGGCGAACCAGTAGGCCTCCTCCACGTGCGGGTAGCCCGACAGGATGAACTCGTCGATGCCGATCCGGTGGTAGTCCTCGATCCGGTCGGCGACCTCCTGGTGGCTGCCGACGAGCGAGGTGCCGGCACCGCCTCGCACCAGGCCGACGCCCGACCAGAGGTTGGGCGAGACCTCCAGCTCGCGCGCCGAGGCGTACGACGTGGGGTCGCCGCCGCGCAGCGCGAGCATCCGCTGCTGCCCCGTCGACTCGCTGGCGCGCAGCGCCTCCTGTGCCTTCGCCACGACCGTCGGGTCGAGGTGGTCCAGCAGCCACTGGGCGTGTGCCCACGCGGCTTCGCTGGTGTCGCGGGAGAGGGTGTGGACGCGCAGCCCGAAGCGCAGGGTCCGGCCCTGTGCTGCGGCCAGGTCACGCATCCAGGCGATCTTCTCGCGCACGAGCTCGGGAGGCTCGCCCCACGTGAGGTAGACGTCCGCGTGCTTGGCCGCGACCGGCCCGGCCGGACCGGACGAGCCACCGAAGTAGATCGGCGGCACGGGGTCGAGGTCACCGCTGACCATGGCCCCCTCGACCGAGAAGTGCTCGCCGTCGAAGTCGAAGGGGGCGTTGCTCCACGTGCCGCGCACCACCGAGAGGAACTCCTCGGTGCGGGCATAGCGCTCGGCCTTGGAGGCGGTGTCGCCGAAGCGGGCCTGCTCGCGCGGCTCGCCACCGGTGACCACGTTGAGCATCAGTCGTCCGTCGGAGATCCGCTGGTAGGCCGCGGCCATCTGGGCCGCCAGGACCGGGTTGATGACGCCCGGACGGAAGGCGACGAGGAACTTCAGCCGGCTGGTCTCGCGCAGCAGCGCCGCCGTGACGAGCCACGCGTCCTCGCAGAAGGTGCCCGTCGGGGTCAGCACGCCGGTGAAGCCGAGCTTCTCCGCGGTCCGGGCGACATCGGCGAGGTAGTCGATCGTCGGGGCCCGGAAGCCGTGGGTCAGCGTCTCGCCAAGGCCGAGCTGCACCGAGCCGGGGACGCCCTGGCCTGCGCCGACCAGCGACCGGCTGTCGCCGGACGTGGGCAGGAACCAGTGCAGGTCGAGGCTCATCCCTGGCTCCCGGCGGTGAACTCGGCGGTGAACTCGTTGAAGTCGCCGATGAAGAACGGCGTCACGTCGAAGGCCTCCGGCAGCAGATCGTTGGCGACGAAGGCGTCGGCCATCTGCTGCTCGGACTCGATGACCTCCTGGTCGACGGGCACCACCTGGATGTCGCGCTTCATCACGGCCGCGAGCGTCACGTCCTCGGGCAGGCCGGTCTCGTCGGCCCAGACCTTCGCCCACTCCTCCTTGTGCGTGGAGGACCACACCTGTGCCTCGGCGATCCTGGCGAGGTAGTCCTCGAGCGCAGCCGTGGTCGCCGGGTCGGCGAGGGCCTCGTCCGAGGCGACCTGGAAGGTGTAGCCGTTGGCGAGCTCGGCGCCGTCGGCGATGACCGTGGCGTCCTCCTCGATCTCGGCCTGCGAGGTGAACGGCTCCCAGATGGCCCAGGCGTCGATGTGACCGGCGCTGAAGGCGGCCAGCGCATCGGCCGGCTGGAGGTTCTGGATCTCGACGTCGGAGTAGGCGACGCCGGCCTCCTGGAGCTGGGCCAGCAGGTTGTAGTTGGCCGAGCTGCCCTGCGCGACGGCGATGTTGCCGCCCTCCAGGTCGGAGACCTCGTCGATGTCGGAGTCGGCCGGCACGACGATCGCGTCGCCGAGACCGCCGTACGTCGCCGCCTGGACGACCTTCAGCTCGCTCTTCGCCGCGGCGGCGAAGAGCGGCGGGGTGTTGCCGACGCCGCCGACGTGCAGCGAGCCGGCACCGAGCGCCTCGAGGAGCGGGGGACCGGAGGTGAACTCCTGCCACTGCACCTCGTAGGGCAGCTCGTCGAGCAGGCCCGAGGCCTGGAGCAGCGCCTTGGAGCCGCCCTTCTGGTCGCCGACGATGAGCGTGACCTCCGAGAGGTCGACCGAGCCGTCGTCGTTGACGGCGCCCTCGTTGCCGGTGGCGTCGCCGCCGCAGGCGGACAGCGCGAGGGCAGCGACCAGTCCGGTCGCGACCAGTCCGGTCAGGCGCGTACGACGGGCGGGGGGACGGATGCTGCGGCGGTTCATGCTGCTCCTTGCTCGGTGCGGTTCTTGAGGGGGTTGCGGTTCGGGTTGGGCGGGGTGGGGCGCACGCCCAGGGCGCGCATGACCTCGGCGCGGGTCTCCGCGATCTCGGGCTGTGACGGCGCCCGGTCCGAGCGCGGCAGCGTGACGTGCCAGGTGTGGGCGAGGCGGCCCTCGTCGATGAGGATCAGCCGGTCGGCCAGTGCCAGCGCCTCGTCGACGTCGTGCGTCACGATCAGCACGGCCATCGAGTGACGGCGCCACAGCTCGATCACGAGCTGGTGCATCTCGATGCGGGTCAGGGCGTCGAGGGCGCTGAACGGCTCGTCGAGGAGCAGCAGCGACGGGTTGCTGACCAGGGCCCGGGCCAGGGACACCCGCTGGGCCTGGCCACCGGAGAGCTGCAGCGGCCAGGCGTCGAGCTTCTCGGCGAGGCCGACCTCGGCGAGCGTCTTCTCGGCCAGCTCGGCGCGGGAGCGGCGCTCGGGGGTGTTGAGCAGCGCGAGCTCGACGTTCTCCTGCACCCGGCGCCACGGCAGCAGCCGGGGCTCCTGGAAGGCGACCGAGCTGCGGCCGTTGACCTGCACCTCCTCGGGCGGAGCCTTGTCGAGGCGCGCCAGGCTGCGCAGCAGGGTGGACTTGCCGCACCCGGAGCGTCCGAGCAGGGCCACGAACTCGCCGGGTGCGATGTCGAGGTCGACCGAGCGCAGGACGTGGGTGTCACCGAAGGAGCGGCTGTGCGAGCGGACGCGGGCGACCAGGTCGGGGTCGGTCGTGGACGGGGTGGACGTCAGGAGCGCCATGCGAGGGCCCTTCTCTCGAGGTTGCGGACGATGGCGTCGGTGACGAGGCCGAGGATCGAGTAGACGGCCAGGCCGACGACGACGATGTCGGTGCGCTGGAACTCGCGGGCCAGGTTGATCGTGTAGCCGAGCCCGGAGCTGGCCGAGATGGTCTCGGCGACGATGAGGGAGAGCCAAGCGATGCCGAGGCTCTGGCGCAGGCCGGTCAGGGTCTGGGGGAGCGCGCCGGGGATGACCACGTGACGCAGCCGCTGGCCCCAGGTGAGGTTCATCGACCGGGCGGCGTCGAGCATCTTGGTGTCGATGCCCCCGATCCCGGCCAACGTGTTGAGGTAGAGCGGGAACGCCACGCCCATCGCGATCAGCGCGACCTTGGGCGCCTCGCCGACCCCCATCCAGATGATGAAGAGCGGGATCAGGCCGAAGTGGGGCAGCGTGCGCAGCATCTGCATGATCGGGTCGACGGAGTCGTTGCCCACGCGGTTGAGGCCGGCGATCACCGCCAGCACCAGGCCGACGCCGGCTCCGATGGCGAAGCCGAACCCGACGCGCTGCAGCGAGACCAAGGTCGCCGGGCCGAGCGTGCCGTCGGCGATCAGCTCGACGGCCGTGGCGAAGATCTGCGACGGCGCGGCCAGCTTCCTCTCCTCGAGCACGCCGCTGACGCTCGCCAGCTGCCACAGGCCGACCAGGGCGACCGGGGAGATCCAGCGGCGCAGGAAGGACAGACGGGAGCCGCCGGTCGTCCGGCGCCGTGGAGGCGTGGTGGGGGGAGGTGGCGCCGCCAGGGCGCCGGGGACGTCGAGGGTGCTGGTGGACATGGTGGACATGTCTAGTCACCAAACACAATTAAATCAACTCAGACACTCGACTTAAGTCGTGATGTCCTTCACCGTCGTGCTGACGAGGGGCGACCGACGCCCCTCCGGCACAATGGCCTCCATGACCGACCGCCGCCTCGCTGGACCCGGCTTCCCGGGTGACGCCGGTGAGCCCGACCCCGCACTGCGCGACGCCCTGACGGCGTACGCCGCGTCCCCGGCGCGCTACGCCGACGCCCTCGCCGTCCTGGCCGGGGGGCGCCTGCTCGTGCCCGTGGTCGCCGTCCTGGGCGAGGTGGAGGTCGACGAGGCCGGTCTGGCCCACGACAAGACCAGCGACATGGCCGCGGTGATGCTCGAGGGCGCTGACGGACGCGTCGCGATGCTGGCCTTCACCGGCACCGACTCCCTCGCCGCGTGGGACCCCGAGGCCAGGCCCGTCCCGGTCACCTCGGCGATGGCCGCGCAGGCCGCTCTCCAGGAGGGTGCCGCCGCGCTCGTGGTCGACGTCGCAGGGCCGGTCAGCTTCGTGGTGGAGGGTGACGACCTGAAGGGCGTCGCGGCGCAGTGGCAGCTCACGACCGTCGCCGGCCGCTCCGCCTGGCTCCGTCCCGCGGAGGACTCCTGACGCCCTGATTGGGATCCCAGAGGGATCGTCGACTAGGATCAGGTGTTGACCGATCAGTCCGGCTTGCCGGACCGATCACACAAGCGGAGATCAAGCACCACACGTCTCCCACCCGCATCGACCGAACCAGGTCGTCGGGTCCGGTCCCGAAGGCCTTGGCCCTCGTGCCGAGAGATTTCTTCTCGGCGCAGTTTCCCTGGCACTCGGAGTCGCGTCGCCCCTGGCGACGTGTCGTGACTGGCTTCCGCTTGAGCAAGCGGGAGCCGTTCTTCATTTGTGGCGGTGCCCGATCCCGAACACACTGGAGGACACATCAGCACCGAGCTTCGTATCAACGAGCGGATCCGGGTACCCGAGGTCCGCCTCGTCGGTCCCAACGGAGAGACGGTCGGCATCGTGCCGACCGACCAGGCCCTCAAGCTGGCCCAGGAGGCAGACCTCGACCTCGTCGAGATCGCCCCCCAGGGCAAGCCGCCCGTGTGCAAGCTCATGGACTACGGGAAGTTCAAGTACGAGAACGCCCAGAAGGCCCGTGAGGCGCGCCGGAACCAGACGAACGTCATCATCAAGGAGATGAAGCTTCGTCCCAAGATCGACGCGCACGACTACGAGACCAAGAAGGGTCACGTCGTGCGGTTCCTCCGCGCGGGCGACAAGGTCAAGATCACGATCATGTTCCGCGGTCGCGAGCAGCACCGTCCCGAGCTGGGCTTCCGGTTGCTGCAGCGCCTGGCCGAGGACGTCACGGAGCTGGGCTTCGTCGAGTCCTCGCCCAAGCAGGACGGCCGCAACATGATCATGGTGCTCGGCCCGCACAAGAAGAAGGCCGACGCCAAGGTCGACATGCTCGCCGAGAAGGAGACCAAGATGGCCGAGCGTGCTGCCGTCGTGGACGCCGAGAAGGCCGAGCGCGACGCCGCCCACGCCGCAGGACCGGTCGCGCAGAAGAAGGAGCGCGGCCGCTCCGAGAACCTCGATCCCGAGATCGAGGCCTGAGACCCGGACCGGCCCCGTGCCGGCCCTGACCGCCGATCGGTGGTCACGCGTGCGTGACCACGACCGACAAGAAAGAGATTGAGATGCCGAAGAACAAGAGCCACTCCGGTGCCGGCAAGCGCTTCCGCGTGACGGGCACCGGCAAGATCCTTCGCGAGAAGGCGGGCAAGCGCCACAACCTGGAGAAGAAGCCCTCCAAGGTGACGCGCCGCCTGACCGGCACGGTGGTGGTCGCCAAGGCCGACACCAAGCGCGCCAAGAAGATGCTCGGCATCTGACCCTCGTCCACCCCCATTTCGATGGTCGAGCAGGACTCTGACCACTGAGCACGAGCATCAAGGAGTACCACCATGGCACGCGTCAAGAGGGCAGTGAACGCCCAGAAGAAGCGTCGTACCACCCTCGAGCGCGCAGCGGGCTACCGCGGCCAGCGCTCGCGTCTCTACCGCAAGGCCAAGGAGCAGGTCACCCACTCCCTGGTCTACAGCTACAACGACCGCCGCAAGAACAAGGGCAACTTCCGCAAGCTGTGGATCCAGCGCATCAACGCCGCCGCGCGTGCGCAGGGCATGACCTACAACCGCTTCATCCAGGGCCTCAACCTCGCTGGTGTCGAGGTCGACCGCAAGATCCTGGCTGACTTGGCCGTCAACGACATCGCCACGTTCAACGCGCTCGTCGAGACCGCCAAGGCCGCGCTGCCCGAGGACGTCAACGCGCCCAAGGCCGAGGCGTCCGCCTGACCTCGCACGACGCGCAGTCCGTGACCCCGGGCTCGTCCCTCACCGCAGGGAACAGCCGGGTCAAGGACACGCGCAAGCTCAGCCGCCGCTCGGACCGCTCCGAGCGGCGGCTGTTCCTCGCCGACGGCCCGAAGGCCGTCGAGGGGGCGCTCTCGCGCCCCGGGTGCGTGGTGGAGGTCTTCGCGACCCCCGCCGCCACCGACCAGCACGCCGACCTCGTCGCTGCGGCTCCGGTGTGGACCCTCGTCGACGAGCGCGCGCTGGCCTCGCTCAGCGACAGCGTCAGCCCGGCCGGTGTGGTCGCGGTCTGCCGTTTCCTCGACCGTCCGCTGGAGCACCTGCTCGACCCCGCACTGCGGCTGGTCGCGCTGTGCGCCGACGTGCGTGACCCCGGCAACGCCGGCACGGTCATCCGCAGCGCCGACGCCGCCGGTGCCGACCTGGTCGTCATGGCCGGCAGCTCGGTCGACCCCTACAACCCCAAGACCGTGCGTGCCAGCGTCGGCAGCCTGTTCCACCTGCCGCTCGCCGTCGAGCCCGACGCCACGGCGGCCGTGCGGGCCGCGAAGGCTGCCGGGCTCGTCGTGCTCGCGGCCGACGGTGGGGGAGACGTCGACCTCTACGAGGCCGGCGACCTGCTGACGCAGCCCACCGCCTGGCTCTTCGGCAACGAGGCGTGGGGACTGCCCGACGACCTGGCGGCCCTCGCCGATCACCGGGTGGCGATCCCGATCCACGGCCGCGCCGAGAGCCTCAACCTCTCCACCGCCGCCGCGCTCTGCCTCTACGCCTCCGCCACCGCCCAGCGCGCGCGCTAGGACCCGCCGACCCGCACCACCCGCCACGCACCGTCTCGGCGCACGACGCGCAGCGCGACGCGCGCACCCTGGCCCGAGAGCAGATAGCTCGCGGGGAAGAAGTCCTCGATCGAGCGGACCTTCGTGCAGGAGCCCTCGAGGGGCATCCGCACCCGCTGGATGGTGCGCCAGCGGTCGCCGTCGAGGCGCTGCAGCAGGCGCGGCCAGTCGGAGCCGGCCGACCCGTGCAGGCGCAGCAGCTGCCGGGGCCCGATCGGGTGGACGAAGCCGCAGGGCGCCGGAGCCCGAACGGGCAGCACCACGATCCCGGTCGACGACACGATCGTCGTCGACCGGAGACCGGGCGCGGCGACCAGCCTGCGGTCGGCCGATCGGCCCAGGGGGTGCCCCGCCAGGTCGACGGTGCGCCAGTCCACGCCGTCGACACTGAGCAGTGCCTGCAGCTGGAAGGTCGGCGCGGTCTGGTAGCCCTCGGTGCTCGGCGGGTAGTCGCCGTCAGCGCGCCGAGCGCGGTAGCAGTGCAGCGCGATCGCGTGCACGGCGCTGCGGCGCTGTCCGAAGGTCCCCTCGGCCGCGCAGGCCGGGAAGCCGTGGTCGTAGACCTGCGTGCGGGCGCCCCACGCCTGGGCCTCCCCGTCATAGCGCTGGATGAGGACCCGTCTGCGGTCCGGCGAGCCGTAGGCGACGAGCGGTTGGCCGGCGACGTCGGAGAACGACGTGGCGATGGCCCTGCGAGGCGCACCGCGGTAGTCGACCAGGCCGGGGGCGCTCGCCGGGGCGATGCTGCCCAGCTGCCAGCGCGAGGAGGTGTCGGCCCGCGTGAGGGAGAAGCGGTAGGCGCGTTCGGACCCGCCCCCCACGACCTCGAGCGCGTTGCGGTTCTCCAGGTTGCCCTCGCTGCAGCCGGGGTCGACCCCGTCGACCTGGTAGGAGCTCAGCCGACCGTCCGGGCTGCGCTCGTGCACGCCGACGACGCAGCCCTCGCCCCCGTTCTCGGGGCCCAGCACGCTGACCGTGCCGTCGTCGGCGACGACTGCCGTCGACCCCCCGCCGCCGTCGTAGTCGTAGGTCGTGGAGAGCCGGGAGGAGAAGCCCGCGTCGCTGCTCCAGCGCACGACGTCACCGATGCCTCCGAGCGGCCACACGGCCTGGCTCCCGTCCGGCGAGATGGCGGGATCCCGGTAGGCCTCGCCCGGCAGCACCTTCCGGTGCCACGTGCGCAGGTCCTGGGTGACGAGCGCGACGCTGGAGGTCGGTGCCTGGTCCTCCGAGTAGGACGCGTCGCACTCCAGCAGCAACGCCACCCCGCCCGCCGAGGCGCGCCCTGAGATGTCGCCACAGGTCACCCCGTCGGTGCCGAGGAAGAGCAGCCGCGGCTCGGTCCAGGTGCCGCTGGCCTCGTCGAGCCGCTGCACCATCACGCGGCGCGGCGTAGCTGCCCCGACGGCGATCGTCCCCAGACCGGGGGCGCGGAAGACCCGGGCCTTCAGGTAGCGGTAGGACGCGGGCGCCGTGTCGGCGGCGTACGACGACGCGCGCGGGGGGGAGTCGGTCGCCATCGCGTCGATCCCCGTGCCGACGACGGCGGCGGTGATCAGGGCCGCGAGGACCCGCGTGGTTCCTGGACGCATGGGTGTCTCCTCCGAGAGGCGTTCGAGATCGGGTGTCGCAGGGACCGACGCCTGGATCCGGCGAGGTGTTCGCGCCGAACCCCCATCGTTACCCGCCCGTGATGCCCAGCGCCAGGCCGCACGAGGCCGGGCATCCAGCAGGGCGCCTCGTAGGGTGCACCCGTGACCGGGAGCATCGAGAGCGCGCAGGAGCTGGCCGACGCCCTGCCCGACGGTGTCGTGGTCGCTGATGCCGACGGTGTCGTGGTCCTCGTCTCGAGCGTCGCCGGGCGGATGCTCGGAGCGGCACCGGCCGAGCTGGTCGGCCGCCCGCTGGGCGAGGTCCTCGCGCTCCAGGACCAGGACGGCCAGGCCTGGCACGCCTGCAACACGCCGTACGACGGGCTGGCGACACGCACCGCCGTGCCCGAGCAGCCCTGGCTGCTGCCCGACGGCACCGAGGTCCTGGTGGCCGCCCGTCTTCACCGCGAGTCCTTGCGCGACCCGGTGTCCCGCGTGGCGGTGACCCTGCGCTCGGGACGGGGCCGCGCCCGTCTCGACCGGGAGCGCTCCGACCTCGTCGCCACGGTCGCCCACGAGCTCCGCTCGCCCCTCACCGGGGTCAAGGGCTTCGTCCAGGCACTCCTCAACCGCTGGGACAAGCTGAGCGACGACCAGAAGAAGCTGATGCTGACCACGGTCAGCGCCGACTCCGACCGGCTCAGCCGGTTGATCGCGGAGCTTCTCGACGTGGCCCGCATCGACACCGGTCGGCTCCAGCTCTATCCCCGGCCCTCCGACGCGACCGTGCTGGTGCAGCGCATCGTCGACTCCGTGCAGGCCGGCACCTCGCGCCCGATCGAGCTGGTCGGCGACGGTGACCTGCCCGAGATCAGCGTCGACCCCGACAAGTTCACCCAGGTCGTCACCAACCTGATCGAGAACGGCGTGCGCCACGGCGAGGGCACCGTCCGCGTGACGCTGGCCCCGCTGCCCCCGACCGCCGAGTTCGCCGGGGTGAGGCTCGTGGTCGACGACGAGGGCGCCGGCATCCCCGAGGAGCTGCGGCGGCGCGTGTTCACCAAGTTCTGGCGCGGCGGCGTGCGCGGCGGCTCCGGCCTCGGGCTCTACCTCGTCAACGGCCTGGTGCGCTCCCACGGCGGCACCGTCGTCATCGACGACGCCCCCGGTGGCGGCGCCCGGCTGGTCCTGACCTGGCCCGCCGAGGACCGCACCGGTCCCCGCTGAGCGGCCGGGGCCGGGTCTTCCTAGACTTGGCCCCGTGTCAGGACCCAATACCGACTACGACCCCGTGGAGGTCAGCACCTTGCAGCCCGAAGAGGTCGAGGCAGCCCGCGACGCCGCCCTGGCGGCGATCGCCGCGGCGAGCGACCTCGAGGCGCTCAAGCAGGCCCGCACCGACCACGCCGGCGACCGCTCGCCGCTGGCCCTGGCCAACCGCGAGATCGGCGCGCTGCCGCCCCAGGCGCGCAAGGACGCCGGTCAACGGATCGGCCAGGCCCGCGGCACGGTCAACCAGGCGTTCGCCGCCCGCCAGCAGGTGCTCGAGGCCGAGCACGAGGAGCGGATGCTGGTCGAGGAGACCGTCGACGTCACGCTCCCGACCGACCGTCTGCCCGCCGGCGCGCGCCACCCGATCACCACCGGCTCCGAGCTGATCGCCGACATCTTCGTCGCGATGGGCTGGGAGGTCGCCGAGGGCCCCGTCCTCGAGGCCGAGTGGCTCAACTTCGACGCGCTCAACCTCGGTCCCGACCACCCGGCGCGCACCATGCAGGACACGTTCTGGACCGACCCGTCCGACAACGCGATGGTCCTGCGCACCCACACCTCACCGGTCCAGGCGCGCACCATGCTCACGCGCACGCCGCCGATCTACGTCGTGTGCCCCGGCCGGGTCTTCCGCACCGACGAGTACGACGCCACGCACAGCCCGGTCTTCCACCAGGTCGAGGGGCTCGCGATCGACGAGGGCATCTCCATGGCCCACCTCAAGGGCACGCTCGACCACTTCGCCACCCAGATGTTCGGCGAGGGCATCACCACGCGCTTCCGCCCGTCGTACTTCCCCTTCACCGAGCCCAGCGCCGAGGTCGACCTGATCTGCTTCGTGTGCCGTGGGATCGACAGCGAGAGCTGCCGCACCTGCCGCGGCGAGGGCTGGATCGAGTGGGGCGGCTGTGGCGTCGTCAACCCGCGGGTGCTGGCCGCCTGCGGCGTCGACAGCGAGCGCTACAGCGGCTTCGCCTTCGGCATGGGCATCGACCGCACGCTGATGTTCCGTCACGGCGTCGAGGACCTCCGCGGCTTCTTCGAGGGCGACATCCGCTTCACCACGACCTTCGGGAGCGACCTGTGAAGACCTCCGTCTCCTGGATCAGGGACTACGTCGACCTGCCGGCCGACGTCACGACCGAGCAGCTCGCCGCCCGGCTGACCGCCCTCGGGCTCAAGCTCGAGGCGATCGAGAAGCCCGGCGACCAGATCACCGGCCCGCTGGTGATCGGCCGCGTGCTCACGATGGAGCCCGAGCCGCAGAAGAACGGCAAGACCATCAACTGGTGCACCGTCGACGTCGGTGACGCCAACGGCACCGGCGAGCCGCAGGGCATCGTCTGTGGGGCGCACAACTTCGCGCCCGGCGACCTGGTCGTCTGCGTCCTGCCCGGGGGCGTGCTCCCGGGCGACTTCGCGATCTCCGCCCGCAAGACCTACGGCCACCTCTCCGCCGGCATGATCTGCTCCTCGCGCGAGCTCGGCCTGGGCGAGGACCACGACGGCATCATCGTGCTGCCGGCCGACGCCGGTGAGCCGGGCGAGGACGCCTTCGGCGTGCTGGGCCTCTCCGACGAGGTCATCGAGTTCGAGATCAACCCCGACCGCGCCTACGCACTCTCGCTGCGTGGCGTGGCCCGCGACGCGGCGCTCGCCTACGACGCGCCGTTCCGTGACCCGGCCGACCGCTCCGTCCCGGCGGCCGACGGGGCTGGGCACCCGGTCGTCATCGACGACCCGCACGGCTGCCCGGTCTTCGTGGCGCGCACCGTGAGCGGCGTCGACCCGACCGCTCCCACGCCCGACTGGATGGTGCGCCGCCTCACCCAGGCCGGGATGCGCCCGATCTCGCTGGCCGTCGACGTCACCAACTACGTCATGCTCGAGATCGGCCGCCCGATCCACGGCTACGACGCCGACAAGCTCACGGGGGCGATCCGCGTCCGCCGCGCCCAGGCCGGCGAGCGGCTCACCACGCTCGACGGCACCGACCGCGCGCTGTCGCCCGAGGACCTCGTCGTCACCGACGACTCCGGGATCATCGGCCTCGGCGGCGTCATGGGCGGGGAGTCCACCGAGATGTCGTCGACGACGACCCGGATCCTGGTCGAGTCGGCGCACTGGGACGCCACCTCGATGTTCCGCACGGGCAAGCGCCACAAGCTGACCTCCGAGGCCGGCAAGCGCAACGAGCGCGGCGTCGACCCCGTGGTGTGCGAGGCCGCCGCCGACCGCGTGGTCGAGCTCCTCGTCGCCCACGGCGGCGGCACGGCCGAGCAGGGCGTCACCGTCGTCGGCACCCCGCCGGCCGCGCCGTCCATCACCATGGCCTACGACCTCCCCGCACGGATCACCGGCATCGAGATCGACGCCGACACCGTCGTGGGGCACCTCGAGGCCGTGGGCTGCACCGTGGTGCGCGACACCGAGGTGCTCAGTGCCACCGCCCCAACGTGGCGCCCCGACCTCACCGACCCCTACGACCTCGTCGAGGAGGTGGCCCGGGTGGTCGGCTACGACCAGGTCCCGTCCGTGCTGCCTCGCGAGGCGGCCGGTCGCGGCCTGAGCCGCGAGCAGCGACTGCGCCGACGTGTCGGTCGGCTGCTCGCCGGCGCCGGGTGCGTCGAGGTGATCAGCTTCCCCTTCGTCGGCGACGCCGCGTTCGACGCGCTCGGCCTGCCTGCCGACGACGAGCTGCGGCACACGGTCCGCATCGCCAACCCGATCTCGTCGGAGGAGCCGTCCTACACCACGACCCTGCTCCCCGGGTTGCTCAAGGCGGCTGCCCGCAACATCGGCCGCGGTGCGCCCGGGGTGTCGCTCTTCGAGACCGGCACGGTCGCGTTCCCGGTCGACCGGGGGCCGGCCCCGATCTTCAGGGTCGACCGGCGCCCCGACCCTGACGAGCTCGCGAAGCTCCTCGAGACGCTGCCGCTCCAGCCGCTCCACCTCGCGGTCGTGCTGGCCGGCGAGAGCGAGCGGACCGGCTGGTGGGGCACCGGTCGCACCAGCGGCTGGGCCGACGCCATCGCCGTCGCGCGCCGACTCGCCGACGACCTGGGCGTCGACCTCGACGTCCGCTCGGCCGTCCGCGCGCCGTGGCACCCCGGCCGGTGCGCCCGCCTGTCGGTCGGCGACCTCGACCTCGGTCACGCGGGGGAGCTGCACCCCAAGGTCTGCAAGGCCTTCGGGCTGCCCCCGCGCAGCGCCGCCCTCGAGATCGACCTCGACCTGCTGATGGGCGTGGCGGTCGACGTCGTGACCGGCCCCGAGCTCTCGTCGTTCCCGGTCGCCAAGGAGGACGTCGCGCTCGTCGTCGACGACTCCGTGGCCGCGGCCGATGTCCTGGTGGCACTGCGCGAGGGCGCGGGCGAGCTGCTCGAGTCGATCCGGCTCTTCGACGTCTTCACCGGGGACCAGGTGGGCGAGGGGCGCAAGTCCCTCGCCTTCGCCCTGCGCTTCCGGGCGCCCGACCGCACGCTCACCGAGGAGGAGACCAGCGCCGCCCGCGACGCCGCGGTCGCCGTGGCCGCCGAGAGGTGCGGGGCGGTCCAGCGCTGACGACCGCCCCTGCGCTCACGCGTCCGACGAGGCAGACCACAGGTTGATGCCGGAGTCGACGGCGTGCTGCTCGATGACGTCGAGCTCCGCGTCGGCGATCTCGAGCCGGTCCAGCACCGCGAGGTTGTCGTCGAGCTGGGCGACGCTGCTCGCGCCGATCAGCACCGAGGTCACCCGCGGGTCGCGCAGGACCCAGGCCAGGGCGAGCTGGGCCAGCGACTGGCCGCGCTCCTGGGCGACCTCGTGGAGGTGGCGCACGTGCGCCAGGGACTGCTCGCTCAGCAGCGCCGGGTCGAGCGACTTGCCCTGGGCCGCCCGCGAGTCCTCGGGGATCCCGTCGAGGTAGCGGTCGGTCAGCATCCCCTGGGCCAGCGGGGAGAACGCGATGCAGCCGACGCCCTCCTCCTCGAGCACGTCCAGCAGCGACGGGTCGCCGTCCTCCACCCAGCGGTTCAACATGGAGTACGACGGCTGGTGGATCAGCAGCGGCACCCCCATCTGCCGCAGCAGCCCGGCGGCCTCGCGGGTGCGCTCCGCGGAGTAGGACGAGATCCCGGCATAGGTCGCCCGGCCCGACTGCACCGCGGTCGCGAGCGCCCCCATCGTCTCCTCGAGCGGGGTCTCGGGGTCGAAGCGGTGGCTGTAGAAGATGTCGACGTGGTCGAGCCCCATGCGCGCCAGGCTCTGGTCGAGCGACGCGAGGAGGTACTTGCGCGACCCCCACTCGCCGTAGGGTCCCGGCCACATGTCGTAGCCGGCCTTCGTCGAGATGACCAGCTCGTCGCGGTAGGGGCGGAAGTCGTCGCGGAAGATCCGACCGAAGTTGCTCTCCGCTGACCCGTAGGGCGGTCCGTAGTTGTTGGCGAGGTCGAAGTGGGTGACGCCGCGGTCGAAGGCGTGGCGCAGGATCGCGCGCTGGGTCTCGAGCGGCTTGTCGTCGCCGAAGTTGTGCCACAGGCCCAGCGAGACCGCGGGCAGCTTGAGCCCGGAGCGACCGCAGCGGCGATAGGCGTGGGACTCGTAGCGGTCGGCGGCGGCCAGGTAGGGCGGCGGGGTCGTCATGCGCCGATCCTGTCAGTCCAGCGGCGGGCTGACGGCCGCGAGGAGGGCGTCGTACGCCGCCCGCTCGCCCTCGACGGTGATGTCGCTGTCGTCGCGGCGCTTCCAGAGCCACGCGTCGACGTCGGCGGCGCGGCCGCTCACGGTCGCGGACGCCTCGCCGGGGTCCGTCAGCACCAGGTGGGCGCTGTCGTAGTTCTTGCGGGACTCGGGATCGGTGCCGAAGAAGAGGCCCGGTCGCACCCACAGGTCGGTGCCCACGTCGGTCAACGCGACCCTGACCAGGTGCTGCGACGCCTCGAAGCGTCCCCACTCCGGCGCCTCGCCGCCATACATGACGTCGAGGAGCTCCGCGACGCCGTCGGCCGCCAGCGCCGGGTCGAGCGGCGTGACCGTCCCGGCGGTCTGCTCGGCGTCGAGGCGGTGGATCAGCGCCTCGTGCGCCTGGCGCCGGAAGGTGAAGCCCACGGTCTGCTCCGGTGCCCACGACCACGCCGGCTCGGCCGGGTCGGCCGCCTCGAGCTCGGCCAGCAGGTCGGTCGACGAGTCGTCGAAGTGCGCGATCAGCTCGATCCGCGAGGTCGGCCGCTCCACGCGCGCCGCGTCCTCGTCGGGGGCAGCGGGACGTGCGCGCACGGTGCGCGCCCAGAACCACTGGACCTCCGCCAGGTGCCAGAGCAGGTCGTCGGCGTCCCAGTCCGGGCAGGCCGGCACCCTGGCCCGCGGGTCGCAGTCCGTGAGAACCTCACGGAAGCGCGCCGACTCACGGCGCAGGTGGTCGAGGTAGGTCGAGGGGTCCAGACGCGTCATGCGTCGAACCTAGGTCGCGGCGCCGACACCCGCCATCCCGTTGTTCGGCCCCCACTCCACATGATCATGCAGAGTTATGTATAGTCATGCACATGACGGTCTCAGTCGCGGTAGCCGGTGCCAGTGGGTATGCCGGTGGAGAGGTGCTCCGGCTCCTCCTCGGGCACCCCGAGGTCGAGATCGGCGCGCTCACCGCCGGCTCCAACGCGGGCGAGCTGCTGGGCCGGCTCCAGCCCCACCTCGTGCCCCTCGCCGGGCGCCGCCTCGAGGTGACGGACCTCGAGACGCTGTCCGGTCACGACGTCGTCTTCCTCGCCCTGCCCCACGGCCAGTCCGGCGAGATCGCCGCCCAGCTCCCCGAGAGCACCGTCGTCATCGACTGCGGCGCCGACTTCCGGCTCGAGGACGCGGCCGTGTGGGAGCAGTTCTACGGCGGCACCCATGCCGGCACCTGGCCCTACGGCCTGCCCGAGCTGCCCGGTCAGCGCGAGGTCCTCGCCAGCGCCACCCGCATCGCCGTCCCCGGCTGCTACCCCACGGTCTCGACCCTCTCGCTGGCCCCCGCCGTCGCCGAGGGACTCGTCGACCCCGACGTGGTCGTGGTCGCCGCGTCCGGCACCAGCGGCGCCGGCAAGGCCGCCAAGACGCACCTGCTCGGCAGCGAGATCATGGGCAACGCGAGCGCCTACGGCGTGGGTGGCGGGCACCGGCACACCCCCGAGATCACCCAGAACCTTTCCCGCCTCGTCGAGGGCACCGTCAGCGTGAGCTTCACCCCGCTGCTCGTCCCGATGTCGCGCGGCATCCTCGCCACCTGCTCGGCCGCGCTGCGCGGTGACGTGAGCGCCGAGCAGGCCCACGAGGTCTACACCCGCTTCTACGCCGACGAGCCCTTCGTGCACGTCCTGCCCGAGGGGCAGTGGCCGCAGACGCAGTCCGTGACCGGCTCCAACGCCGTCCACCTCCAGGTCACCGTCGACGCCGCGGCCGGCCGGCTCGTCGCCGTCGGAGCAGTCGACAACCTCGCCAAGGGCACCGGCGGCGCCGCCGTACAGTGCATGAACCTCGCCCTGGGCCTCTCCGAGGGCCTGGGCCTCACCACCGTTGGGATCGCACCATGACCGAAGGCCAGAGCACCGACGAGACAGCCGCCCCGAGCGGGACCGAGCCCGAGGAGCCGACGGCGTCGGTGACCTTCACGCTCCAGCAGTTCCCCGAGAAGCTCGCGATCGTCAAGCTCCCGCCGGGCGCGGAGATCCCCGAGTGGGCCGAGTCGTCCTCGCTCTTCTCGATCACCGCGACCGCGACCGAGACCTCCCTGATCTGCGCCGGGCGCAACGTGCCGACCAAGCAGGTCGCCCACAAGGGCCTGACCGCGTTCGCCGTGATGGGCCAGCTCGACCTGACGATGGTCGGCGTGCTCGCCGAGCTGCTGGTCCCGCTGGCCGAGGCCGAGCTGAGTGTCTTCACGATCTCGACCTACGAGACCGACTGGATCCTGGTGCCGGTCGCCAAGGCCGAGGTTGCGGCCGAGGCCTGGCGACGACGAGGGCACACCGTCGACCTCGCCGTCCCCGTCACGCCTCCCCGGAAGAAACGCTCATGACCATCACCTCGCCCGCCGGCTTCCGCGCCGCCGGTGTCGCCGCAGGACTCAAGTCCACCGGCGCCAAGGACCTCGCCCTTGTCGTCAACGACGGCCCCACCTTCGACTCCGCCAGCGTCTTCACCGCCAACCGCTGCAAGGCCAACCCGATCCTGTGGAGCCAGGAGGTCGTCAAGGACGGCGTCGTCCGCGCGGTCGTCCTCAACTCCGGCGGCGCCAACTGCTACACGGGCCCCGACGGCTTCCAGACCACGCACGCGGTCGCCGAGCGGGTCGCCACGCGCGTCGGCATCGGTGCCGGCGACGTGGTCGTCTGCTCGACCGGGCTGATCGGCCTCGCCAACGACCGTGACGACCTGCTCGCCGGTGTCGACGCCGCCCACGCAGCCCTCGCGGCCGACGGCGGCGACGCCGCGGCCGAGGCCATCATGACCACCGACTCGGTGAGCAAGCAGGTCGTCGTCGAGGGCGCCGGCTGGTCGATCGGCGGCATGGCCAAGGGCGCCGGCATGCTCGCGCCCCAGCTGGCCACCATGCTGGTCGTCCTCACCACCGACGCCGTCGTCCCGGCCGCCGACCTGGACCAGGCGCTGCGTGCCGCGACCCGGGTCAGCTTCGACCGGCTCGACTCCGACGGCTGCATGTCGACCAACGACACGGTGACGGTCATGGCCAGCGGCGCCAGCGGCATCACGCCGTCCCTGCCGGACTTCACCGAGGCCCTGACCCAGGCCTGCACCGACCTGGCGATGCAGCTCCTGCGTGACGCCGAGGGTGCCGACCACGAGATCGCGATCACCGTGCTCAACGCCGTGAGCGAGGACGAGGCCGTCGAGTGCGGCCGCAGCGTCGCCCGCAGCAACCTCTTCAAGGCCGCCGTTTTCGGCAAGGACCCCAACTGGGGCCGCGTCCTGGCCAGCATCGGCACCACGCAGGCGGCCTTCGACCCGGCCGACCTCGACGTGGCCATGAACGGCGTCTGGGTCTGCCGGCAGTCCACCCCGGCCGAGGACCCCGCCCTGGTCGACCTCGAGCCCCGCGAGGTCAGCGTGACCATCGACCTCAAGTCCGGCGACGCCCGCGCGACCGTCTGGACCAACGACCTGACCCACGCCTACGTCCACGAGAACAGTGCCTACAGCTCATGACTGACCTGACGCCCGAGAAGCAGCCCGAGAAGCAGCCTGGCAAGCCCGACCCCGCCAAGGCCCTGGTCCTGGCCGGAGCCCTCCCGTGGCTCAAGGCCTACCACGGCAAGATCGTCGTGGTGAAGTACGGCGGCAACGCCATGACCGACGACACCCTCAAGCGCGCCTTCGCCGAGGACATCGCGTTCCTGCGCTTCGCGGGCTTCAAGCCCGTCGTCGTGCACGGCGGCGGCCCCCAGATCTCCCGGATGCTCGACAAGCTCGGCATCGAGTCGGAGTTCAAGGGCGGGCTGCGCGTCACCACGCCCGAGGCGATGGAGGTCGTGCGGATGGTGCTCGTCGGCCAGGTCCAGCGCGAGCTGGTCGGGCTGATCAACGAGCACGGACCGCTCGCGGTCGGGCTCTCCGGCGAGGACGCCGGGTTGTTCACCGCCGAGCAGACCAACACCATCGTCGACGGCGAGGAGGTCGACCTCGGCCTCGTCGGCGAGGTCGCCAGCGTGCGCCCCGAGTCGGTGCTCGACCTCATCGAGGCCGGCCGGATCCCGGTCGTCTCCAGCGTCGCCCCCGACATCGACGGCCAGGTCCACAACGTCAACGCCGATCTGGCGGCCGCCTCGCTCGCGGTCGCCCTGGGGGCCGAGAAGCTCCTGGTGCTCACCGACGTCGAGGGCCTCTACCTCGACTGGCCCAGCTCCGACGACGTCATCGGCGAGATCAGTCCCGAGTCCCTCGAGCAGCTCCTGCCGAGCCTGGCCAGCGGCATGGTCCCGAAGATGAAGGCGTGCCTCGAGGCCGTTCGCGGGGGCGTCAAGCGCGCGACCGTCGTCGACGGGCGTCAGCTGCACGCGGTGATCCTGGAGCTCTTCACCCAGGAGGGTGTCGGCACCCAGGTGCTGCCCGGCGTCGAGACCAAGACCCGCAAGGCGCGGGAGACCTCCGCATGACCGCGGCCACCTGGGCCGAGCGCTACGCCGCCTCGCTGATGAACACCTTCGGCCCGCCCAAGCTGACCCTGGTCCGCGGCGAGGGCGCCCACGTGTGGGACTCCGACGGCAAGGAGTACGTCGACCTCCTCGGCGGCATCGCCGTCAACACGCTCGGCCACGCCCACCCGGCCCTGGTCGCGGCGGTGACGCAGCAGGTCTCGACCCTGAGCCACGTCTCCAACTTCTTCACCACCCCCCAGCAGGTCGAGCTCGCGGAGCGTCTGCTGACCGTGACGGCGGTCGACGGCGCCGACGGTCGGGTGTTCTTCTGCAACTCCGGCGCGGAGGCCAACGAGGGAGCCCTCAAGCTCACCCGCCTGACCGGGCGCACCCACGTCGTCGCCATGGAGGACGCCTTCCACGGCCGCACCATGGGCGCGCTCGCGCTCACCTCCAAGGCCGCCTACCGCGCTCCGTTCGAGCCGCTTCCCGGCCACGTGACCTGGGTGCCCTTCGCCGACACCGAGGCCCTGGCGGCCGCGGTGACCGACGAGACCGCCGCCGTGGTGATCGAGCCGCTGCAGGGGGAGGCGGGCGTCAACGTCGCCCCCACCGACTTCCTCGTCGCCGCCCGCGAGATCACCGCGCGCCACGGCGCCCTGCTGTGGCTCGACGAGGTGCAGAGCGGGATGGGTCGCACCGGCACCTGGCTGGCCAGCCACCCCTCCGGCGTCGTCCCCGACATCGTCACCCTGGCCAAGGGGCTGGGCGGGGGCCTGCCGATCGGTGCGCTGATCGGCTTCGGCCGTGCGGCCACCCTGTTCGAGCCCGGCAACCACGGCACCACCTTCGGGGGCAACCCGCTCTCCTGTGCCGCTGCGCTGGCCGTGCTGGCCACGATCGAGGAGGAGGGTCTCCTCGCCCGTGCTGCCGCGGTCGGTGAGCGCCTCCGCGCAGTCTTGCGCGAGGACTCGCGGGTCCTCGAGGTCCGCGGTGTCGGCGTCCTGGTGGGCCTGACGCTCGCCCGAGGCGTGGCCCCGGCCGTCGTGGCGGCGGCGCAGGAAGCCGGCTGGATCATCAACGCCACCGGCCCCGACCGCATCCGCTTCGCCCCGCCCCTGGTGATCACCGACGCCGACCTGGACGCCTTCCTCCAGATCTGGCCGACGCTCCTCGACGACGCCATGGCGGCCGAGTCATGAGGCACCTCCTCGCCGACGACGACCTCAGCCCCGACGAGCAGGCGCAGGTGCTGCGTCTCGCCGCTGAGCTGAAGGCCGCGCCCTTCAGCGCCCAGCCCCTGGCGGGTCCCCACACCGTGGCGATGATCTTCGACAAGCCGACCCTGCGCACCCAGTCGTCGTTCGCCGCCGGGGTCGTCGAGCTCGGCGGGCACGCGATGCTGGTCGACGGCCACCTCGCCGGCATCGGGGTGCGCGAGTCGGTCGCCGACGTCGCCCGGATCCTGGGTCGCCAGGCGGCCGTGGTCGTCTGGCGCACCTACGCGCAGGCCAAGCTCGAGGAGATGGCGGCCTACGCCGGGGTCCCGGTCGTCAACGCCCTGACCGACGACTTCCACCCGTGCCAGCTGCTCGCCGACCTGATGACCATCCAGGAGCACAAGGGCGACCTCGCCGGGCTCCGGGTCGCCTTCGTCGGCGACGCGGCCTGCAACATGGGCAACTCCTGGCTCCTCGCGGGGGCGACCGCGGGCATGCACGTCGTCCTCAGCGGCCCCGAGGGCTACCTCCCCGAGGAGTCGATGTTCGCCCGCGCGGCCGCGATCGCGGCCACCACCGGGGGATCGGTGCGGGGCGAGGCCGACCCCGTCGTCGCCGTGACGGGCGCCGACGTCGTGGTGACCGACACCTGGGTCTCCATGGGCAAGGAGGACGAGGCGGCCGCCCGCGAGGCGGCGTTCGCTCCCTGGTCGGTGACCGACGAGCTGCTCGCCCATGCCGACGCCGACGCGATCGTCATGCACTGCCTCCCGGCCTACCGCGGCAAGGAGATCGCCGCCGACGTCCTGGACGGCCCCCGCTCGGTGGTCTGGGACGAGGCCGAGAACAGGCGTCACGCCCAGAAGGCGGCGCTCGTCTTCCTGCTCGGGGCCTCGGGTGCGCCATGACCGAGGCGATGCGTCCGACGACCAAGAACGCCCGGCACCAGCTGATCATCGAGCTCGTGACGCACCACGAGGTGCACTCCCAGGGCGAGCTCGCCGATCTCCTCGCAGCCGACGGCGTCCACGTCACCCAGGCGACCCTCTCGCGTGACCTCGTCGAGCTCGACGCGGTCAAGGTGCGCTCGACCTCCGGCCCGCTCGTCTACGCCGTGCCCGGCGAGGGTGGCGACCGTCGGCCCTCGGCGCCGGGGGAGACCCAGGCAGCCGTGCAGCGCCTCTCGCGGCTGTGCAGCGAGCTGCTCGTCAGCGCCGACTCCTCGGCCAACCTCGTCGTCCTGCGCACGCCCCCCGGTGCCGCGCAGTTCCTGGCCTCGGCCTTCGACCGGGCCGAGCTGCCCGACGTCCTCGGCACCATCGCCGGCGACGACACCGTTCTCGTCATCAGCCGCAACCCGGACGGCGGGGCCGACCTGGCCCGTCGCTTCCTGGCCCTGGCCGACGTCCACCAGTCCACCCCCACGGTCGATCTCCACTCGGCCACCTCGCACCTGAAGGAATCCTCGTGAGCAAGGTCCTGACCTCCCTCCCCGTCGGCGAGCGCGTCGGCATCGCGTTCTCCGGTGGCCTCGACACCTCCGTCGCCGTCGCCTGGATGCGCGAGAAGGGTGCGATCCCCTGCACCTACACCGCCGACATCGGCCAGTACGACGAGCCCGACATCTCGGGCGTCCCCGGCCGGGCGCTGGCCTACGGTGCCGAGCTGGCCAGGTCCGTCGACTGCCGGCCCCAGCTGGTCGAGGAGGGCCTCGCAGCCCTGGCCTGCGGTGCGTTCCACATCCGATCCGGCTCGCGCACCTACTTCAACACCACGCCCCTGGGCCGGGCCGTCACCGGCACCATGCTGGTGCGCGCCATGCACGAGGACGGCGTCGACATCTGGGGCGACGGCTCGACCTTCAAGGGCAACGACATCGAGCGGTTCTACCGCTACGGCCTGCTCGCCAACCCCGACCTGCGCATCTACAAGCCGTGGCTCGACGCCGCCTTCGTCCACGAGCTCGGCGGCCGCACCGAGATGAGCCAGTGGCTCACCGAGCGTGGTCTGCCCTACCGCGACAGCAAGGAGAAGGCCTACTCCACCGACGCCAACATCTGGGGCGCCACCCACGAGGCCAAGACGCTCGAGCACCTCGACGTCTCGCTCGAGACCGTCGAGCCGATCATGGGCGTGAAGTTCTGGGACCCCAGCGTCGACATCGCCACCGAGGACGTCACCATCCGCTTCGAGGCGGGCCGCCCGGTCGCCATCGACGGCACGACGTACTCCGACGCGGTCGCGCTGGTGCACGAGGCCAACACCATCGGTGGGCGGCACGGGCTCGGCATGTCCGACCAGATCGAGAACCGCATCATCGAGGCCAAGTCGCGCGGCATCTACGAGGCGCCCGGCATGGCGCTGCTCTGGATCGCCTACGAGCGCCTGGTCAACGCGGTGCACAACGAGGACACCATCGCCAACTACCACGCCGAGGGCCGCCGCCTGGGCCGGTTGATGTACGAGGGCCGCTGGCTCGACCCACAGGCGCTGATGATGCGCGAGGCCATCCAGCGCTGGATCGCCTCGCTGGTCACCGGCGAGGTCACGCTGCGACTGCGTCGCGGCGAGGACTACACCGTCCTGCGCACCGCCGGACCGGCGTTCTCCTACCACCCCGACAAGCTCTCGATGGAGCGCACCGACAACGCCGCCTTCGGACCCACCGACCGCATCGGGCAGCTCACGATGCGCAACCTGGACATCGCCGACTCGCGCGCCAAGCTCGAGATGTACGCCGCGCAGCCGCTCGACCAGGGCCAGGTGCTGGTCGAGAACGGCACCCTCTTCGGCGAGCTCCCTGCCGGTGGCGCGGAGCGCATCACCGACAACCCCTCCGCGCGCGACGCCGACGACGAGGCGCTCGACTACGCCGCGATGGAGTCCGGGACCGACTGATGGGGGAGAGCGGCACCACCAACGAGGGCAAGCTCTGGGGCGGCCGGTTCGCCGGAGGCCCGTCGCCGGAGCTCGAGGCCCTGTCGCGCTCCACCCACTTCGACTGGCGGCTGGCGCCCTACGACCTCGCCGGGTCGCGGGCCCACGCCCGGGCGCTGCACCGTGCCGGGCTGCTCAGCGACGCGGCGCTCACCGAGCTGCTGCGGGGGCTGGACGTGCTGGGGGAGCGGTTCGCGGCAGGCACCCTCCAGCCCGACCCCAGCGACGAGGACGTGCACGGCGCCCTGGAGCGGCTGCTGCTCGAGGAGGTGGGTGCCGACACCGGCGGCCGCATCCGGGCCGGCCGCAGCCGCAACGACCAGATCGCCACGTTGTTCAAGATGTTCCTGCGCGACCACGCTCGGATCGTCGCCGGCCAGGTGCTCGACCTCGTCGAGGTCCTCGCCACCCAGGCGCGAGACCACCTCGATGTCGTCATGCCGGGGCGCACGCACCTCCAGCACGCGCAGCCGGTCCTCCTGGCCCACCACCTGCTCGCGCACGCGTGGCCGTTGGTGCGCGACGTCGACCGGATCGCCGACTGGGACGCGCGTGTCGCAGGGGACTCGCCCTACGGCTCCGGTGCGCTCGCCGGCTCCAGCCTCGGGCTCGACCCTACCGGGGTCGCCGACGAGCTCGGCTTCACCGGCTCCTCGGCCAACTCGATCGACGGCACCTCCGCGCGCGACTTCGTCGCGGAGCTGGCCTACGTCACCGCCCAGGTCGGCGTCGACGTCAGCCGTCTGGCGGAGGAGGTCATCCTCTGGTCGACGCGGGAGTTCGACTTCGTGACGCTGCACGACTCCTGGTCGACGGGCTCGAGCATCATGCCGCAGAAGAAGAACCCGGATATCGCCGAGCTCGCCCGGGGCAAGGCCGGTCGCCTGATCGGCAACCTGGCAGGCCTGATGGCGACCCTCAAGGCACTTCCGCTGGCCTACAACCGCGACCTCCAGGAGGACAAGGAGCCGGTCTTCGACTCCATCGACACCCTCGAGGTCCTGCTGCCCGCCTTCACCGGGATGGTCGCCACGCTGAGGTTCAACACCGCGCGCCTGGCCGAGCTGGCCCCCCAGGGCTTCTCCTTGGCCACCGACATCGCCGAGTGGCTGGTCCGTGAGGGGACGCCCTTCCGCATCGCCCACGAGGTCGCAGGCGCGTGCGTGCGCCGGTGCGAGGAGCTCGACATCGACCTGCACCAGCTGACCGACGAGCAGTTCGCGGCGATCTCGCCCACCCTGACCCCCGGCGTGCGCGACGTCCTGACCGTCGAGGGCTCGGTGTCGTCCCGCAGCGGGCGCGGGGGCACCGCTCCCGACCGGGTCCGCGAGCAGCTCGAGGAGCTCACCGCACGGGTGCACCACCAGCGTGAGCGACTCTCCTGACCTGAGTGCCCTGCTGGCGGCGCCCGTCCAGGAGGTGGCGGCCCGTCTGCTCGGAGCGGTGCTGAGCCACGGCGACGTCGCGGTGCGCATCACCGAGGTGGAGGCCTACGGCGGCGCCGACGACCCCGCCTCCCACGCTGCGCGCGGGCGCACCACGCGCAACGCCAGCATGTTCGGCGCTCCCGGGAGCCTCTACTGCTACCGGATCTACGGGATGCACACCTGCGCCAACGTGGTGACCGGTGCACTCGGCGACCCGGCGGCCGTCCTGGTGCGCGCCGGCGAGGTCGTCGCAGGTCGCTCGCGCGCTCGTGAGCGCCGTGCAGGGGTGTCGGACCACGAGCTCGCACGCGGTCCGGGCAACCTGTGCCGGGCGCTCGGCATCGGTCTGGAGCTCGACGGGACCAGCCTGCTGGACGGGCCGTGTCACCTGGAGGCGGCGTCGAGGGGACTGGTCCACGCGACCTCCGCACGCGTCGGTGTGCGTCTCGCACCCACGCTGACCTGGCGTTTCTTCCTGCCAGGGGAGCCCTCGGTGTCGCGCTACCGGGCTGCCGCCACCCCCCGAGTTGACGGTCGCCCAGGAGACACGTAATGTTCTCCAAGTCGCCGGGGAGCGGCGGGAAACAAGACCGGAAGCGGTCGGGTTTCCGGCCCCGAGGTGGCCACCCATGACTCTCACCGGAGTCCACGTTCAGCCCTCAGGTTGAACTAGAAACTCCGGTGTGAAACCATGTGGTGAAGCGAAAAGCCCCGGGCTAGCTCGCAAGAGTTAAGTCTGGTGTGCGTCTGATCTTTGAGAACTCAACAGTGTGTCATAGTCGATGAATTAGTTTGTATGCCCTCATCTTAATTGTTTGTGGGTTTGTTTTTTCGGCAGTTAATGATTCTGGCAATTGTCAGTTT
>NZ_CALRWD010000066.1:0-26983 GCF_943371775.1 Nocardioides psychrotolerans | reverse complement strand
GCGATCGAGCGCGGTGTGAGGCACACGACCCGACGACCCCGCGCATGCCGATCGACACCCTGATGAGTCGTGGGCCCCAGACCGCGCCCCGGCGCAGTCCCCGGCACACGACCCACGACCCACTCCCCCCACGCCCGAGCACCCCCGGTCCGACCCCCGCAATGCCGGATCGGCGCGTCGTGTCGTGACACATCGCGCCGACTCGGCCGGGGCTCTGCAACATTGAGCCGACTCGGCGTGTGGGGGTGGGATCGGCCGAGGCGATGCTGCGGCAGCGCTCGACGTCGAGGTCGGCGTTGACCTTCCAGCCGGAGCCCTCGAGTGGGTGGGGGCGACGTCGCTCAGCGGGTGAGCGTGGCGACGCAGGGCTCGCCCTGGTCCGGCGTGGCGGTGACGGTGAAGTCGTCGGCGCCGTCCTCACGGCCCAGTGCGTCGACGTCGAGCTCAGCGTCCTCGTCGGTGAGGCGCTCGCCCTCGAGGAGGGTCGTGCCGCCCTGCTCGACCAGCACCAGCCAGCTCTCGCCGGGAGCGCTCGACTGGAGCTCGTAGGTGACCTCGAGCCCCTCGTCGTCGTTCTCGACCGTGAGCTCGTAGGACGCGGAGCCGCAGGTGCCGCGAGCGACCGACTCCGCGTCGCCGCGCATCAGCGCCCAGGCACTGCCGGCGACCAGCGCCAGCACGACGGCGCCGGCTACGACCAGGATGGCCTTCTTCATCGTCTTGTTCTCCTCAGGTGGTGTTCTGTCGTGGTGACAGGAGGAGACTCGCAACGAGGTCGCTAACGGCGAACCATGTCGTTGCTAAGGCGAGGCAAAGGTGCTGATGCCTCCTAGGAGGGGACGTTGGCCTCGATCTCGGCCAGCCATGCGGTGGCCTTGGCGTCCGAGGGCATCCGCCAGTCACCGCGCGGCGACATCGTCCCGCCGGCGCTGACCTTAGGCCCGTTGGGCAGGGCGGAGCGCTTGAACTGGCTCATGAAGAAGCGGCGCACGAAGACCTCGAGCCAGTGCCGGACGGTCGGCAGGTCGTAGGCCTGGCGACGCTCGTCGGGGAAGTTGGGCGGCCAGTCCCCCGCACCGGCGTCGCGCCACGCGTGCCAAGCCAGGAAGGCGATCTTGCTCGGTCGATGACCGCGGCGGATCACGTGGAAGAGCGTGAAGTCCTGCAGCGCGTAGGGGCCGACGGTGTCCTCGGTGGCCTGCGGCTTGGCACCGTCGGTCGTCGGGATCAGCTCGGGAGTGATCTCCTGCTCGACGATCCTCTCCAGCAGCGCGTTGGTCTCCGCGTCGAACTGGTCGCTCTCGGCGACCCACCGGATCAGGTGCTGGATCAGGGTCTTCGGCACGCCGGCGTTGACGTTGTAGTGCGACATCTGGTCGCCGACGCCGTAGGTGCACCAGCCGAGCGCGAGCTCGGAGAGGTCACCGGTGCCGACGACGATCCCCTTGCGGTGGTTGGCGATCCGGAAGAGGTAGTCGTAGCGCAGTCCGGCCTGCACGTTCTCGAACGTGATGTCGTAGACCGGCTCACCGTCGGAGAACGGGTGGTCGATGTCGTGGAGCATCTGGGTGGCCGCCGGCCGGATGTCGAGCTCCTCGAAGGTCACCCCGAGGCTCTGCGAGAGCCGCGTGGCGTAGTCCTTGGTGGTGTCGCCGGTCGCGAAGCCCGGCATCGTGATCGCCTGGATGTCGCTGCGAGGACGACCGAGGCGGTCCATGGCGCGGGCCGCGACGATGAGGGCGTGGGTGGAGTCGAGCCCGCCGCTGACGCCGATGACCGGCCGGGTGTCGCCGATGGCCTGGAGGCGCTGCTCGAGGCCGGAGACCTGGATGTTGTAGGCCTCGTAGCAGTCGAGCGCGAGCCGCTCCGGGTCGTCGGGCACGAACGGGAAGCGGTCGACCTTGCGCCGCAGGCCGATGTCACCGGCCGGCGGACCCAGGGTGAAGGGCACCGTGCGGAAGGCGCTGGTGCGCGCCTCGTGCGTGCGCCGGTTGTCGTCGTGCGTCCCCTGACGGAGACGCTCCTGGCGCAACCGGTCCAGGTCGATGTCGGCGACCGAGCGTCGCGGGCCCTCGGGGAAGCGCTCGGTCTCCGCGAGCAGGTCGCCGCACTCGTAGACCATCGTCTGCCCGTCCCAGGACAGGTCGGTGGTCGACTCCCCCTGGCCGGCGGCTGCATAGAGGTACGCCGCGTTGCAGCGCGCGCTCGCGCTGCGCACCAGCAGCCGGCGGTCCTCGGCGCGAGCGACGGTGATCGGGCTCCCACTGAGGTTGGCCAGCACCGTCGCGCCGGCCAGCGCGGCCTCCGCGCTCGGCGGCACCGGCACCCACATGTCCTCGCAGATCTCGACGTGCACGTCGAGACCGCGCACGTCGGTCGCGCTGAAGATGAGGTCCGGTCCGAAGGGCACGGTGGCGCCGTTGATCGTGATGGTGCTGGCCCGACGGTCGTCACCCGGGGCGAAGTGGCGTCGCTCGTAGAACTCGCGGTAGGTCGGCAGGTAGGACTTGGGGCTGACCCCGAGCACCTCGCCTGCGTGGATGACCACGGCGCAGTTGGTGACGCGCGTGCCGTGCACGAGCGGGGCTCCCACCACGATCACCGGCAGAAGGTCCCTCGACGCCGCCACGATGGTCGCGATCGCCGCCTCGACGGCCTCGAGCAGCGTGTCCTGGAGCAGCAGGTCCTCGATGGAGTAGCCGCTCAGGCCCAGCTCCGGGAAGAGCGCCAGCGCCACCCCGTCGTCGTGGCAGAGCCGCACCTGCTCGAGCACCCGCTCGGCGTTGGTCGCCGGGTCCGCGATCGCGACCGGCAACGTGCAGGCCGCCACCCGGGCGAACCCGTGCGCATAGGCCGAGTAGAAGTCCACGCTGCGAGTCTAGGGACACCAGCGCCGTCCCGGCCGTGGTGTCGCGCCCTAGGCTCCGACACATGAGCGACCAGACGATGGCAGGCCGCACGGTCCTGGTGACCGGTGCGAGCGACGGGATCGGCGCGGAGACGGCGCGCGTGCTGGCGGCGAGGGGGGCCACGGTCCACGTCACCGGCCGGTCGGCGGAGAAGCTGAAGCCGGTGGCCGAGGCGGTCGGCACCGAGCCCCTGGTGGCGGACTTCTCCCGCCTCGACGACGTACGACGCCTCGCAGCGTCGGTCGGCGAGCGGGTCGAGAAGCTCGACGTGCTCATGAACAACGCGGGCGGCACCTTCTCCCCGTCGCGCACGACCCACGACGGCCACGAGCCCAACTTCCAGGTCAACCACCTGGCGCCGTTCCTGCTGACCAACCTGCTGCGCCCGCAGCTCGCCGCGGCCGGCTCGTCGCTGGTCGTCAACACCTCCAGCATCGGCAACCTGATGGGCAAGATCGTGCTCGACGACCTCGACTACGAGCACCGCCGCGCGATCGAGTTCCCGGCCTACGGCACCGGCAAGCTGATGAACATCGTCTTCACCCGCGGCATCGCCCAGCGCTGGGCCGGCGACGGGGTCGTCTCGGCGGCCGTCCACCCCGGCCCGGTCGGCAGCTCGTTCGGTCGCGACTCGTGGTTCGTCGGCCTCCTCTACCGCTCGCCGCTCAAGCGGCTCGCCACGATCAGCGTCCCCGACGGCGCGGCGCCGCTCATCGCGCTCGCCGAGGGAGGGCCGGTCCAGGAGGTCAACGGGCGCTACTACAGCCGCTTCCACGCCGACGGGCGCGAGAACAAGCAGGCCCACGACCAGGCGGTCATCGACGGACTGTGGGAGCGCTCTGCCGCGCTGGTCGGGGTCGGCTGAGGTCTCGACGACCGCAGCGATGAGTCGGGGACGTCGCACGGGTCTGCACGGGCATCACCCCCGACGAAGGAGGCACCATGCCCGCGATCACCCCCTGCCTGTGGTTCGACGACAACCTGGAGGAGGCGGCCGCTTTCTACACCGGCATCTTCCCCAACTCCTCGGTCGGCCACCTCGCCCGGCTGCCCAACGGCGACGCGCTCGCGGGTGAGTTCGCCCTCGACGGCCTGACCTTCCAGGGCATCAACGGCGGGCCGACGCACGCGCACTTCACCGAGGCGGTCAGCTTCAGCATCAGCTGCGCCGACCAGGCCGAGGTCGACCACTACTGGCACTCGCTCCTCGACGGCGGCACCGCGTCGATGTGCGGCTGGCTCAAGGATCGCTTCGGGTTGTCGTGGCAGATCGTGCCCCGCCGGCTCATGGAGCTGCTCTCCGACCCGGATCCGGCGCGCGCCCAGGCAGCCCAGGCCGCGATGCTCGGCATGCAGAAGATCGTGGTGGCCGACCTCGAGGCTGCGGCCGAGGGCGCCAGCGTCTGACCAACCCGTGCCACCTACCGTGGCCCGCATGACCGCGTGGAAACGGGTGGCCCTCGCGATGTTCTCGGTCGGGTGGGGCGCCAACCAGTTCTCCCCGTTGCTCATCGCCTATCGCGACGAGCTCGGGATGTCGACGCAGACGAGGGCCTTCCTCTTCGGTGTGTACGCCGTGGGGCTGATCCCGGCGCTCCTCGTCGGCGGTGCCGCCTCCGACAGGTGGGGACGGCGCGCGGTGGTCCTGCCGCTGGTCGCGCTGTCGCCCCTGGCGACCGTCCTGCTCATCGTGGAGCACGAGTCGGTCGCCGGGATCGCGGTCGCGCGACTCCTTGCCGGCATCTGCTCCGGCGTGGTCTTCAGCGCCGCGAGTGCCTGGGTCTCCGAGCTGTCGTCCGACGAGGTTGCCGGCACGGCCGCGAAGCGGGCGGCGATCGCCCTGTCCGCCGGCTTCGGCGTCGGACCGCTGGTGGCCGGACTGGTCGCGGAGGCCACCGACCACCCGCTGACGGTGCCCTACCTCCCTCACGTCGTGCTCGGCGTCGTCGCGCTCGTCCTGCTGCTCCCCGTGCCCGGGCCACGCCCCACGACCGGGGCCACGCGCTCCCTGTTGCGCGTCCCGGCGGTCACGCGGACGCGACCGTTCCTCCTGCTGGTCGCGCCCGTCGCCCCGTGGGTCTTCGGCTCCGCAGCCCTCTCGATCGCCTTCCTCCCCGCCGAGATCGGCGGGTCGACCAGTGGCGCCCTGGCCTTCGCCGGAGTGCTGACCGGCATCACGCTGGGCACCGGGGTGCTCGTCCAGGGCACCGCCCGGCGCCTCGACGACCGTCGTCCCCTGCTTGCGGGGCAGGTCGGGCTGGTCGCCGCGATGGTCGCCACCGCCATCGGCATCGTCGCGCTCCAGACCGACGTCCGCTGGCTGCTCCTGCTCGCGGGCCCCGTCTTCGGAGCCGCCTACGGCTGCTGCCTGGTCTCCGGTCTGCGCGAGACCGAGCGGCTCGCCGACCACGGCGAGCTCGGCGCGACGGTCGCGGTGTTCTACGCGCTGACCTACCTCGGCTTCGGCGCCCCCTATGCGCTGGGGGCCATCAGCGGCGCCGGAGCCGGCGACGAGGGCGCGTTGCTGCTCACCATCGGCGTGGTGGCGCTCTGCCTCGCCGTCGTGACCGCCGCGGGACGACACGCCCGCAGCAGCGGGGTCAGCCGTGCATGAGCCACCGACCCACGTCGGGGACCAGGACGTCCTCGACACCGTCCGTGCCACCTGGCTGCCGGAGGCCGACAGCGTCGTCCACCTGCCGGTCGGCTTCGGCGCTCACCACTGGGCGGCCTCGGCTGCCGGCGAGCGTCGGCTCTTCGTCACGCTCGACGTCCTGGGCGCCAGGGACGACGCCGACTCGCTGACCTCTGCCTACGGTGCCGCCGCGGCCTTGGCAGGCGACGGGCTGGAGTTCGTCCACGCCTCGCTCCCACCCCTCACCGTGCCGCTGGCCGACGGCCTCCTCAGCGCCACGCCGTGGGTCGAGGGCCGCCGTCCGGAGCGTCTCGACCGCGAGGCCACGGCGACGATGCTCGCCCGTCTCCACGCCGCACCAGCGCCCGACGGCATCCCCCACTGGCGCCCGCTGGTCGGGCGCGACCTCTCCGACGACCTGGCCGGGCGCCTGCGGGCGACCTGGGACGGCGGCCCGTTGTCCGCGCGGGCACAGGCGGCCCTGCGCGCCCACCTGCCCGCGATCGACGTCTGGGTGACCCGCTACCACCGGCTCGCCGAGGAGGCGGCCTCGCGGCCCGGCGTACCCACCCATGGCGAGCCCGATGTCCACAACCAGCTCGTCACCGAGCACGGCACGCTCCTCGTGGACTGGGAGTCCCTCCGTCTCGCGCCAGCCGAGCGCGACCTCCGGGCCCTGGGTGCGGGCGGGACGATGGCCGAGATGTTCGACCTCGAGTGGCGCCTCGACGAGGTCCAGCAGTACGCCGTGTGGTTCCAGCAGCCCCACCCCGGCGGCGCCGACGACCTCGAGGCGGTGGAGGGTCTGGTCGAGGAGCTCGGGCGACCCGAGTGGCACGAGCCGACGCCCCTCCCGTGATCGGCGACACAGCGCGCAGCGACCGGGTGCGGGGCTAGCCTGATCAGCAGTCCGGGGACTCCACCAGGGAGCCTCGAGATGCACGTCGATGGGAGCTCGATGATGAGCACGTCAGAAGAGACCGCGCCCTACGGCACCGGCCCGGCGGCCGTGTCCGCGCCGGCGGCCGCCGCGCCGGTCAAGCGGGTCCGCACGCACCACCTGCGGGAGATGAAGGAGCGCGGGGAGCGCTTCTCGATGCTCACCGCCTACGAGCAATATGCCGCGCAGACCTTCGACGAGGCCGGCATCGAGGTGCTGCTCGTCGGCGACTCCGCCAGCAACAACGTCTACGGCAACGAGACGTCGCTGCCCGTCACGGTCGACGAGCTGATCCCCCTCACCCGTGCCGTCAGCCGCTCCACGCGCCGCGCGCTGGTGGTGGGCGACCTGCCGTTCGGCAGCTACCAGGCCTCCCCCGAGCAGGCCTACCTGACGGCCGTGCGGTTCATGAAGGAGGGCGGCGCGCACGCCGTCAAGCTCGAGGGCGGGGTCGAGATGGCCCCCCAGATCGAGAAGCTCACCCAGGGCGGCATCCCGGTGATGGCCCACATCGGCTTCACGCCCCAGTCCGAGCACACGCTGGGTGGCTACCGCGTCCAGGGTCGCGGCGAGACGGCCGAGCGGGTGCTGCGCGACGCCAAGGCGATCCAGGAGGCCGGCGCGTTCGCCGTCGTCATGGAGATGGTGCCCGGCGACGTCGCCGCCCAGGTGACCCAGCAGCTGGTGATCCCCACGATTGGCATCGGCGCCGGCGCCGGCTGCGACGGCCAGGTGCTGGTCTGGCAGGACGCCTTCGGGCTGCGCACGGGCCGCATGGCCAAGTTCGTCAAGCAGTACGCCGACCTGCACGCGACCCTGCTGCAGGCCGCGAAGGACTACGACGCGGACGTGAAGGCCGGGACCTTCCCCGGCCCCGAGCACACGTTCTGAGCCTCAGTCAGCCGTGACCCGGCGTCGCGACCGGCGGTGCAGCAGCAGCGCCAGTCCGAACGCCGGGACCACGGCCGCCGCGGGTGCCAGCAGCGCCGCGCTGGACGACGTACGCACCGGGGCGAGGTCGCGCGGCGCCAGCGGCGGGACCGTGCGGCCGGGCAGGCCTCGGAAGCGGTAGACGTCGAAGCCCCTCACGAGGTCGTTGCCGTAGCCGTAGAAGGACCCGTCGCGGTTGATCCGGTTGGTCTTGAAGGACCAGGTGTCGGAGTCGGGGAAGGTGTAGTGGCCGACCTCGCGCATGCCGATCCCCTGCCCCAGGGCGATGGTGGCCGGTGAGCCCTGGGCGGTCGCGAGGCCGCTGATGTCGAGGACCCGGACGCCCTGGCTGTACCACGCGATCGTCATCATCTTCTGCCGCGGATACATGCGGAGCACGTGGGAGGTGCAGATCGCCCCGTCCTGCGGCTGCACGACCGGGATGAACCAGGCGCCGATCTTGACCGGCGTGCGGACCCGGCTGCCGGTGATGTCGTAGACGTGCAGACCGCCACCGGGGCACTCGACGCTCCCGGCCGCACCGGCGCGCTCGTCGGTGATGACCAGCAGCGTGCGGGTGCTGCCGTCCGCGCGCTTGAACGTGATCGGGTCGGACTGGTGGACCACGTTGATCGCCGGGTCGATGATCTGACCGATCTGGCGCGGCCGGGCCGGGTTGCTGGTGTCCAGGATCAGGGTCTGCGACAGCGCCGCGACGAACGCACGGGTGCCGGCGGCGTTGAAGGTGATGTCGTGCGACTCCGAGCCCAGCGACGTCGGGACGAACGGGATCCGGAAGTCCTGCACCTTCTTGGGCAGGCTGGGGCGGCGGATGTCGTAGATCGTCACCGCCGGGCGGGTGCTGGAGATCAGGTCGGAGTTGGAGTTGTAGAGGTAGTCGCCGCTGGGGTGGATCGTCATGTTGTGCGACCCGCGCGGCACCGGCAGGAAGCTCACCGACTGCGGCTGGGCGGGCTGGGTGATGTCGACGATGACCGTGCCGGCGTCGTCGGCAGCCAGCTTCAGGTCGCGACCGCAGCGCGACCGGGCGCCCTCGGCGCCGACCGTGCCGTCGGCGGTGTAGCTCGCGAGCACCCGGTTCTTCTTCGTCCAGACCTGGATGTCGCCCTGGCTGACCTTGCAGTCGAAGACCGCCACCCGCCTCGGCTGCGTCGGCCGGCTGATGTCGATGATCTGCATCCCCTTGTCGAGCGTGCCGGCGAGCGCGTAGTCGCGGCCCGCGATGCGCACGAACTCGATGTCGGAGCCGTTCTGCGCCTCGCCCGTGCGGTCGTACTGGAGGTTGGCCACGTGGGACATCCGCTGCCCGTCGCCGCTGGGCGCGACCAGAAAGGACCGCTCGTTGGTGGCGACGTCACCGGCGCCCTCGTGGGCCACCGCTGCCGTGGGGACCGACAAGCAGAGAGCCGCGGCAGCAGCGGCGATGGACGTCGTACGAGCAGACCTGGTGCGGGGCACGGGGATCCTCCTGGCCACGGGCGGGTGTCCACAGCCCAACGACCCGACAGCGATGGGGTTACCGTGAGCGCATGCGATCGCTGACGCTCGGAGTCCTGCTGGCCCTCGTCTCGGCAGCCGCCCCCGCGGGGGCGCTGACCCCCTCGTCCACCGGATCCGCGGCGACGACGGCGGCGCCGGCGGCCGTCGTCGCGCAGGAGCCGGCGCGCGCCGGGGTGCCGCGGCTCGTCGTGACCAAGCGGGTCACGGGCCTCAGCAACCCCTGGGACGTCGAGCCCATCGGGGCGGGACGGCTGCTGATCACCGAGCGCGACACCGCCCGGCTCTTCGTGGCGGGCAAGGGCGCCAAGCGACGCGTGGCCTTCCCCTCCGACTCAGTCTGGGTCGCCGGTGAGACCGGGCTGATGTCGCTCGAGGTCGACCCCGACTTCAGCAAGAACCGCCGCTTCTACACCTGCTCGGGAGGCTTCCTGGCCGGAGGCGGGCACGACGTGCGGGTCAACGCCTGGACGCTCAACACGTCGCTCACCCGGGCGACGCTGGTCAGGAAGCTGCTCGGCGGGCTCCCGACGACGACCGGTCGGCACGGCGGTTGCCGCCTGCTGATCGCCCGCAACGGCGCCCTGGTCGTGGGCACCGGTGACGCGGCCGTCGGCACCAACCCGCGCGACCTGACGTCGCTCGGCGGCAAGACGCTGCGGCTCGACCGTCGCACCGGCGCCCCCTGGCCGACCAACCCCTACATCTCCGCCGACAACCGGCGCCAGCGCTACGTCCTTACCTACGGCCACCGCAACGTCCAGGGCCTCGCCCAGCGTCGCGACGGCACGTTGTGGTCGGTCGAGCACGGCTCCTTCCGCGACGACGAGGTCAACCGCCTCGTGAGCGGCGGTGACTACGGCTGGAACCCTGTGCCCGGCTACGACGAGTCGGTGCCGATGACCGACCAGTCCCTCCCCGGCACCCAGCTCGAGGCCCGCTGGCGCTCCGGCGACCCGACGCTCGCGACGTCGGGAGCCTCCTTCGTCTACGGCAAGAAGTGGGGTGCGCTCGACGGTGCCCTGGCCGTCGCCGCTCTCAAGGCGACCCGCGTGCTGTTCCTGACGTTCAACGCCGAGGGCAGGCTCGTGCGCAAGGACGTGCCGAAGATCCTCGAGCGCTTCGGCCGGCTGCGCTCGGTCACCCTCGCCCCCAACGGCGACCTCCTCGTCACGACCGACACCGACTCCGGCGGCGGCGCGGTGCTGCGGGTGCGACCCGCGAGTTGAGCGGGGTCCTCGCGACCGGCGGTCGAGACCCACGCCGTACGGCGAGTCCCCCGGGCCGCCGGGTCTCAACAACCGCTCGCTGCGCTCGCTGCTCGACCACCGGCGGGAGGGCTCGACCACCGGTGGTCGAGCAGTGAGGAGCACCAGCGACGAACGCACGTCGAGACCCCCGACGAACGCCCACGACCCACGAGCCGCCGGGTCTCGACAACCGCTCGCTGCGCTCGCTGCTCGACCAACGAGGGGGCTCGACCACCGGCGGGAGGGCTCGACCGACGAAGCAGCCGTCAGGCGGTCCAGCCGAGGAACGCCCCGCCGGCGTTGAGCGCGGCGAACCAGAACACGAAGGCGAACAGCGCCACCCCCACCAGCCGGCGCGGGTGGGGCGTCCACCACGCGCAGCAGAGCAGGAAGAGCGCGATCCAGACCAGGACGAGGACGAGCACGCCCCACCACGGGGCGACCAGGCCGCTGGCGGCGTAGAGGAAGAAGGCCGCGGCCATGAGGATCATCCCGACGAAGGGCCAGGGCTCGACGGCGCGGGGCGCGGTCGCCCGGCGGCGGCGGTTGAGCACGATCGGCTAGTCCTCGAGCTGCTCGTCGTCCCAGCCGGAGTCGGACTCCTTGTCCCAGGCCTCGGTGCGCTCGGCAGCGGTCTGCAGCGCACGGGAGGCCTCGGCCTCGGTCGCATAGGGACCGAGCCGCTCCTTGTTGGGGCAGCCGTCGTGTCCCTCGACGCGGGAGTGCTTGATGCAGTACCAGAACTCGCTGTCGCTCATGACGCCGAAACTACACTTCTCCCCCGTGCCTCCCTCGCCACGCCGCCCCGTCCCCGCCCACATCGCGCGCCCCGAGTACGTCGACCGGCCGGCGCCGGCGCGCTTCACCGGGTCCGAGGTCAAGGACGCCGACACCATCGAGCGGATGCGGGTGGCCGGTCGGCTCGCAGCGCAGGCCCGTGACCTCGTGGGCTCGCACGTCGAGCCCGGGGTCACGACCGACGAGCTGGACCGGATCGGCCACGAGTTCCTCTGCGACCACGGCGCCTATCCCTCGACGCTGGGCTACCGCGGCTTCCCCAAGTCGCTGTGCGCGAGCGTCAACGAGGTCATCTGCCACGGCATCCCCGACGACACCCGGGTCGAGGACGGCGACATCGTCAACATCGACGTCACCGCCTTCCTCGACGGCGTCCACGGCGACACCAACGCGACGTTCCTCGCCGGAGACGTCGACGAGGAGAGCCGCCTGCTGGTCGAGCACACTCACGAGGCGCTGGACCGCGGGATCAGGGCGGTGCGACCAGGGCGGCGCATCAACGTGATCGGCCGCGTCATCGAGTCGTTCGCGAAGCGCCACGGCTACGGCGTCGTGCAGGACTTCACCGGCCACGGCATCGGCACGTCCTTCCACAGCGGGCTGATCGTGCCGCACTACGACACCGACGACCACGACGACCTGATCGAGGTCGGCATGACCTTCACCATCGAGCCGATGCTCAACCTGGGCACCCACCTGTGGCAGATGTGGGACGACGACTGGACGGTCGTGACCCTGGACGGGAAGCGCTCGGCGCAGTTCGAGCACACCCTGCTGGTCACGCCGTCCGGCGCGGAGGTCCTGACGCTCCCCTGAGGTGACACCCCCGAGCGCCGACACACGACCGACACACGCGACTTTGTAGGGTCGGTCCATGAACGCGATGTTCGAGGGCTACGGGACCGGCGGGGTCGCCTACGACGAGATGTTCGACGGCGACGCGCTGCGCCCGCCGTACCTCCGGCTGCGCGACTCCCTGCAGACCATGACCACTCCCGACCTGGTCGCCCGGGTCGAGGCGCTCCAGGCGAGCTACCTCGACCAGGGCGTCACCTTCGACATCGGCGGCGAGGAGCGGGCCTTCCCGCTCGACATCCTGCCGCGGGTCATCGAGATGGACACCTGGTCGACCATCGAGAAGGGCGTCCAGCAGCGGGTGCGCTGCCTGGAGATGTTCCTCGCGGACGTCTACGACGCCGGTGAGGTCTTCGACGACGGTGTCATCCCCCGCGAGGTCATCGCCACCTCGAGCCACTACCACCGCGAGGCCGCCGGGGTCCGACCGCCCAACGGCGTGCGGGTGCACGTGTCGGGCATCGACCTGATCCGCGACAACAACGGCGAGTTCCGCGTGCTCGAGGACAACGTGCGGGTCCCGTCGGGCGTGTCCTACGTGATGACCAACCGGCGCGCGATCTCCGCGGCCCTGCCCGAGACCATCGCGGCCCACCGCATCCGACCCGTGGCGGCCTATCCCCAGCGGCTGCTCGCCGCGCTGCGGGCCGCCGCACCCGCCGGCGTCACCGACCCGACGGTCGTCGTGCTGACCCCCGGCGTCTACAACGGCGCCTACTTCGAGCACGCGCTGCTGGCCCGCACGATGGGCGTCGAGCTCGTCGAGGGCCGCGACCTCGAGTGCCGCCGCGGCCGCGTGATGATGCGCACGACCAAGGGCCTCGAGCCGGTGCACGTGATCTACCGTCGCGTCGACGACGAGTTCCTCGACCCGGTGCACTTCCGCGCCGACTCGATGCTGGGCTGCCCCGGCATGATCGACGCCGCCCGCGCCGGCAACGTGACGCTGGCCAACGCGGTCGGCAACGGCGTCGCCGACGACAAGCTCGTCTACACCTACCTGCCCGACCTGATCCGCTACTACCTCTCCGAGGAGCCGGCGATCAAGAACGTCGACACCTGGCGCCTCGGCGACACCGACGCCCGCGAGGAGGTCCTCGACCGTCTCGACGAGCTCGTGTGCAAGCCCGTGGACGGCTCCGGCGGCAAGGGCATCGTCATCGGGCCCGCCGCCTCCCGCGCCGAGCTCGACGAGCTGCGCACCAAGGTGCTGGAGGACCCGCGCTCGTGGATCGCCCAGCCCGTCGTGCAGCTCTCCACGGTGCCGACCTTCGTCGACGGCAAGCTGGGCCCGCGCCACGTCGACCTGCGCCCCTTCGCGGTCAACGACGGCTCGCGCGTGTGGGTGCTCCCCGGTGGGCTGACCCGGGTCGCGCTCGCCGAGGGCGAGCTCATCGTCAACTCCTCGCGCGGGGGTGGCTCCAAGGACACCTGGGTGCTCGCCGGCCATGCGGCGCCAGCGGCCAGCCCCGCGCCCGAGCCCGACCCCGCGCCGACCGCGAGCGAGGTGGGGGCCCCCCGGCACGTCGTACCCCCTCCGTCGACGCCGTCGGTCACCGGGCCCGCCATCGCCGACCTGAAGAACCAGGCCGAGCAGCAGCAGCAGGGAGCAGCGACGTGCTGAGCCGGATCGCGGAGTCCATGTTCTGGATCGGCCGCTACGTCGAGCGCGCGGAGGACACCGCGCGCATCCTCGACGTGCAGACCCAGCTGATCCTCGAGGACGCCACCATCGACGAGGACGCGACCTGTCGCGGGCTGCTGTCGATCATGGGCGTCGAGGACGAGCCGACCAGCGCGGTCAACGTCGCCATGGTGCTCGACCAGCTGGCCTACGACGCCTCGTCGCCGGTGTCGATCGCCTCCGCGCTCGGTGCCGCCCGCGAGAGCGCGCGCCGCGCCCGCGAGACGCTGTCGGTGCCGATGTGGGAGGCCATCAACACGACCTACCGTGCGATCCCGAGCGGGCAGCTCCACGCGCAGCGGCCGCCCGGTGTCTTCCAGTGGGTGCGCGAGCGCGCCGCGCTGATCAACGGCACCGCCGACGCCACGATGGTGCGCGACGAGGGGTGGCACTTCCTGATGCTCGGCCGCTGCGTCGAGCGTGCCGACATGACCTCGCGCTTGATCGCCACCGCATCGCTGTCGCAGGGTGCGCCGTGGACCTCCACGCTGCGCGCGTGCGGCGCCTACGAGGCGTTCCTGCGCACCTACCGCGGGCTCGAGACCGAGCGGGGGGCTGCGGAGTTCCTGCTGCTCGACCGGCTCTTCCCGCGCTCGGTCGTCTTCTCGCTCAACCGCGCCGAGCAGTGCCTCGACAACCTCGAGTCGGCGGGCCAGCGCGCCGGCTTCCAGAACGAGGCGCAACGACTGCTGGGTCGGATGCGTGCCGAGTTGGAGTACCGCTCGCTCTCCGACGTGCTGCACGACCTGCCCAACGAGATGGAGCGCCTGCAACGCGCGTGCGCGCTCGCCACCGAAGCGGTCACCCGGCGCTACTTCGCCGGCGCCGAGGCACTGACCTGGCAGGGAGTCGTCTGATGCAGCTGAGGATCATCCACACCACGACCTTCGAGTACGACGGCAAGGCGGTCGCGTCCTACAACCAGGCGCGCCTGACTCCGCTGACCACCCCGGAGCAGATCGTCCTGCACAGCCGCCTGGAGGTCTCGCCGGCGCCGTGGACCTACGACTACCGCGACTACTTCGGCACCCAGGTCACGGCCTTCGAGGTCGTCGACCCGCACGAGACGATGACGGTCACGGTCAGCTCGACCGTGCAGACGCACCGCCCGGCCCCGGCCCCGCCCTCGGCGACGTGGGAGTCGCTGGCCGAGCGCGAGGTCGCCGACCGCTGGACCGAATACCTCACGCTCCCGGAGATGGTCGCCCCGCCGACCGACTTCGCCCAGCGCGCCAAGCAGGTCGCGGCCGACCACGAGCTGCCCGGCGACGCGGCGCGCGACCTGTGCGCGATGGTGCACGACGAGGTGGAGTACATCCCCGGCGCCACCGACGTCCAGAGCCACGCCGCCCTGGCGTGGCAGCAACGGGCCGGCGTCTGCCAGGACATGGTGCACCTGGTCATCGGCGGCCTCCGCTCGATGGGCATCCCGGCGCGCTACGTCTCCGGCTACTTCCACCCGCAGGCCGAGCCCCTCGTCGGCGAGACCGTGCCCGGCGAGTCGCACGCGTGGGTCGAGTGGTGGGACGACGGCTGGCACGCCTTCGACCCGACCAACGACCACGTCCCGTGCGACCGCTACGTCGTCGTGGCCACCGGCCGCGACTACCGCGACGTCAAGCCGCTGAGCGGGATCTACTCCGGGGCCAAGACCTCGCGGATGCACGTCGACGTCACGCTGACCCGCCTGACGTGAAGCATCCTGCCCTGACGTCGTACGACGTCAGGTGAGCTGGTCCCACGACAGCTGACCGGCCTCGGCGAGCATCCGCTCGACGCGCAGCACCTCGACCTCGTGCTCGGGGTCGCCGCTCATGACGGCCGCCATGCGCAGGTGCGGCAGCGCGTCCGGGAGCCGCGACTGGCGCACGAGCGCGCGACCCAGCGCGAAGCGGGCCCACACGTCGTCGGGGGTCTCCTCGACCAGTGAGCGCAGCTCGGCCTCCGCCTTCTGCAGCTGGGCGCGCATCAGGTAGGCCCAGGCACGCAGCGCCCGGAGGCCGGTGTTGGCGGGATCCAGCGCCAGCGCGCGCTCGAGCACCTCGAGGGCCTCGCGCGGGGCGCGCTCGACGAGCAGGTCGTGCGCCACCCGGTAGGCGGACTCGGGACGCAGGTGGGCCGGCTGGAGCACCGGAGGAGCCTGGATCGTCACGTCGTCGGTCATGCCCTCCAGAACACCACGGGAGACTTGTGGATTCCGGCACCGGGCGCGGCCATGCCCTAAGGTGTCGCGTGCGGACGGGCTGGCCGGGCGACCGCGTGGACCGGAGTGATCCGGTCCCCGAGGAAGGTCCGGGCTCCACAGAGCAAGGTGGTGGGTAACACCCACCCGGGGTGACCCGCGGGACAGTGCCACAGAGAACAGACCGCCAGCCGCTCCTCCGGGAGCGGTCGGCAAGGGTGAAACGGTGGAGTAAGAGACCACCAGCGGCCCGGGCGACCGGATCGGCTCGGCAAACCCCACCTGGAGCAAGATCAGACAGTGCGCGCTCGAGGGCTGCTCGCCCGAGTGCACGGGTAGATCGCTGGAGGCTGTCGGCAACGGCAGTCGTAGATGGATGGTCGCCGGCTGGCTTGCCAGTCACAGAACCCGGCCTACAGGCCAGCCCGTCCGCACCGGGGCCTCACCTGCAGGTCCATGGGGGCAGGTCTGTCCGTGACTGAGTCAGTAGAGGTTCTGGCGGTAGTCCACGGCGATGCCTGCGCGTACCGCAGCCTCGCTGGCGCCGGTTCGCACTGCTGCAGCAGCGAGACCCCGACGGTCACTGCTCTTGACATGGTCGGCCCAGATCTTGGCCGCGCGTGGAAGGGTGCCCTTCGAGAGGTGTGTAGCCGGGCTCCACAGGGCGGCGCCTCGCACGGCATCGCTGACCCGCAGGGAGCAGTGGTCCACGTCGACCACAAGTGCGACCTTCGGGACCTGGTCCTGCACTGCCATCGTCGCCAGCAGCGCCGGGTCTGTGGTCAGCCGCGCCCGACCCCGTATCTCGACCACGCGGTCGTCTCCCGGACTCATGGCCAGCACGGTGACCGCCGGGCGTTCGAGCAGGTTGTGGAAAGTGTCGGTGCGACGGTTGCCTGGCCGGTCGGGCAGGGCCACGGTGCGGTCGTCGAGCACGGACACGAAGCCCGCAGGGTCTCCCTTGGGGCTGGCATCGGCCCGACCGTCCTTGTCGCAGGATCCGATGACAACGAACGGCGTCCTTGACAGGAACACCCGTTGAGCGTCGTCGATCCGGTCGGACTCGCTGACCACCGGAGCGTCGGTCGCGGTCTCGAGTGAGGACCAGAGCTCGGAGCGGATCATCGCTTTGCCGCAATGCACGAACGCCTCCTCGACCACCAGGCCCGTGGCATCGCTCCGCCCGTTGACGCGCAGCGACTCGCGCCACCCCGGGATGAGGAAGAGCAGCGCTGTCGCTGAGCCGACCTCAGGGCGGGCAACGTGGGCATCGAAGGCAAGGTGGCTGGCGCCATCGGGGCGGGCGAACCCCGCCCTTCCCCCCACGACCACGGCATGGACGACGCCGTCGCGGTCGAGGTGCACCATCACCGCCGCGGTCGAGCACGCGAGTATGGCCGAGCAGTGGGCGTCGAGCTCGGCGATCGACTTCATCATGGCGGCCAGCGGCTGGCGACCGACCGTGGCTTCCAGCCCGTCCACGTCGCAGATGTCGTGTGTCACGCTGCACTCCTTCGTCGGTCCTCGATCACCACGTCAACTGTCGCAGTCGGGACCGTCCACGGAGGGACCGGACCACCTGGTGAGGCGCACCTCGCGGTGTTCCTCGTGGTGTGATGAAGGCACCCGGAGCCTGGGAGGTCGCCGATGCCGGACGCCCCGCCCCCGCTCGGCTCCCCGTCGTTCGGTCGCTTCTGGGCGGCCGCGACCCTGAGCTCCTTCGGCACGGCGGTCACCACGGTGGCCATGCCCGTGCTGGTCGTGACGACGCTCCAGGCCTCGCCGTTCGAGGTGGGGGTGGTCAACGCCGCCCAGTTCGTGCCCTATGCCGTGCTGGGCCTGCTCGCCGGGGTCTACGCCGACCGGTGGCGACGGCAGCGGATCCTGGTGTGGAGCAGCGTCGGCCAGGCGGTCACCCTGGGGGCGATCCCGGTCCTGTCCGCGCTCGACGCGCTGGAGGTGTGGGCGCTGGTCGTGCTGCTGCTCCTCTTCGGGTCCTTCTCGGTGTTCGCCTTCGCCGCGACCCAGTCCCTGCTCCCCCGGCTCGTGCCCCGGGAACGCCTGGTCGTCGCCAACGCGCGCCTCGACCAGACCGACGCTGCCGCCCAGACGCTGGGGCCCGCTATCGGCGGCGGTCTCGTCGGGCTGCTGGGCGCACCCGTGGCCATCGCGGTCGACGCGGTCAGCTATCTCGTCGACGCGGTGCTCAACGCCGGGCTGCGCGTCGAGGAGCCGCCGAGCGACGCGTCGGCCCCACGCCACCTGGGCCGTGAGATCGGCGAGGGCCTGCGGTGGACCTACCGCCACCCGACCCTGGCGCCCCTCGCCGCCTCGACGCACGTGTGGTTCCTCGCCAACGCCGCCGGCTTCACCGCGCTGACCCTCGTCGCGCTGCGCGAGATGGCGCTGTCCGCCTTCGTCTTCGGGCTGCTGGTCGCCGTCGCCGGCATCACGGGCCTGATCGGTGCGAGCCTGGCTCCGGCGCTCGGGCGGCGCATCGGCGCCGGGCCGGCCATCATCGCGGCCCGCGCGCCCTACCCCCTCGCCTGGCTGCTGGTCGCCCTGGCGCCGACCGTGCCCGACCCCGACACCGCCGGTGTCGCGCTCCTGGCGCTGGCCCTGGGCGTGCACGGACTCGCCGGGGGCCTGGAGAACGCCAACGACATGGGCCTGTGGCAGCTCATCACGCCGGACGGGCTGCTCGGCAGGGTCAACGCGACCAGGCGGTCCGTCAACCGGTCGATCGCGGCCCTCGGGGCCGTCCTGGGCGGCACGTCGGTGATGCTCCTCGGTGGGAGCGCGACGCTGGTCGGGGTGGCCGTGGTCTTCGGGCTCGCCTTCGCGGTCGCCGCGCTCTCCCCGCTCCGGGCGGTGCGGCAGGTCGACTAGCTAGCGTGCCGACCGGCTGGTCGAGCGGCCCCGGTGCACGCGTCGGCGCACCTGCCACATCCGCAGCGTCGCGGCGATCGCGGCCAGCACCAGACCCGCGGTCGCGGCCACGAGCAGCGCGACCGCCAGCGGGGTCTGGCCCTCCCAGCCGAAGTAGGACACGGTCACGTCCTGGGTGTTCTGCGCGACGAAGACGATGAGCAGGATCAGCACCACCGCCAGCGCGACGACGCCGGCCCAGAGCCCGCTGGTGCGTGAGCCGCGCAGCGGGTCGGGCGCCTCGGTGGCCTCCGGCGTGGGTGACACGGCCCCACGGTCAGCGGTGCTGCTGGCGGTGGGCCTGGTCGGGGTGGTCGGGGACGGGTCTGACATGGGTGCTCTCCTCGGTGGGTCCTGGATCCCGGTACCCACGAGACGGCGCCTCATCTCGGCCCGCACGTCCGGGAGACACGGTCGGTCGTCGCAGGACCGCCTCAGTCGGCGTCGGGCCCGACCACGCGCGCACGGTCGGGCTCGAAGCCGTGCGCCAGACCCCAGAGGACGGCCTGCGATCGGCTCGACACCTCCATCTTGCGGTAGGCGGTGCGGATGTAGGTCTTGACCGAGTTGATGCTGAGGTAGCAACGATCGGCGATCTCCTGGTTCGACAGGCCCTGGGTGATCAGCGCCACCACCTCGGCCTCGCGGGCGCTCAGGTTGTGCTCCAGACCCGGCCATGCCGTCACGAGCAGCGAGTCGGGGTCGCCGAGGTCCCTCGACGGCACCACGACCTCCCCGGCGTGGATGGCCTCCACGCACTGGACCAGCTGCTCGGCATCCAGCGCCTTCGAGAGGTAGCCCGAGACGCCCTGCGCCACGGCCCTGCGGACGAGGTCGGGCTGGAGGTTCCAGGTGAAGATGGCCACGCGCGCCCCGGCGCCGTCCGTGAGGTCGTCGAGCCGGACCGAGTCGCCCTGGACCTGGCCGAAGGTGTCGTAGAGCACGACGTCCACGTCGCTCACGACCGGCAGGCGGCTGTCGATCTCCACGACGGTGATGCGCTCGCTGAAGGGGGCCAGCACCGAGGCCAGGCCCCGGACGACGATCTCGTAGTCGTTGACGATGGCGACGCGGACGGGCTCCATGGAAGGGAACCTACCGGCGCCCGGTGCTGGGACCTCCTCAGATGGCCGACCTGCCACGTGATCCGGCTCAACCGGCCCGGAGCACGACGCTGATCGTGGCGGCGCGACTGGTCGCGTCGGTGGTCGCGGTCAGCCCGCCGCGGGTGCCCGTCGGGACCGGGCCACCGCTGTCGGCGAGGAGCACCCCGATGTGCCCTCCCCCGGTGCCGACCAGCTCGTCGCGGACGACCACCCCGCCCGGCGGGGTCCAGTCGGTGGTCGCGGAGGACTTGTCGGCCCAGTAGGACACCAGCCACTGTCCATCGCCGGCCACGCTGACCGTCGGCGTCGGGTGGGACGTCGACCCCACCGTCTCCGTGCCGGTGCTGACGGTCGCGACGGGATCGCCGGTCGCGGTGGCGCTGTAGGCGGCGAGGTGGAGCCCGACCTTGGCATAGCTGCCCAGGGCCACGGTCACGCTGCGCCCGGCGTCGGTGGACGTAGCGACGCGGTGCCACAGCAGCGTGCGCTGCGACCCGGCCACGACGTTGCTCTGCTGGGTCCAGCCCGACGGCGGCGTGATCGCGGCCGCGGTGTCGTTGACCGTGGCGAAGAGCAGCATCGCATCGCCGGCGCGCACCGCCGAGGGGGTCGTCACCGACGCCGACGCGGTGTTGGTCATCGAGCGCGCGAGTCCGCGGAAGGCGATCGGCGTGCTGGTGGGCGGCGGCTCGGTCGCCGCGGTCGTGTAGGCGAGGTGGAGCACCGGCGCGGCCACGCCGTCGTGCGAGGAGGCCCGGCGCTCGCCCGAGCCCGTCATGACGAAGGCCAGGGCGTTGCCCGCCCGCCAGCCGGGTCGTCGTACGACCTCCTGGACGATGGCGCGCAGGTCGCTCGTGCGCTGGGCCGTCGTCGTCTGCCCGCTCTTCCACGCCGGTGGCACCCAGGTCGTGGTGGCCTGCGTGCGCGGGCGCGACGAGACGGTCGTGCCGGAGGTCGTGAAGGTGGGGGTGTCGTCCTCGGCGATCCCGGCGACCTGGATCGATGCGGCGTCGGCGTTGGAGCCCGACGCGCGGAACTGGATCCACGCCTCCGTGATGGTGGCACCGACGGGCACGGCCAGCTCGTCGAAGCGGATGCCGATCGTCTGCGACGTCGTGCCGGCCCGCGGGATGTTGAGGCTCGCGCCCAGCCAGTCGGCATAGCCGATCGGGCGCTGCTCCACGTCGTCGAAGGCCTTGGCGACCGGGGTGTCGAGCGGCAGTGGCGCACCCGCCGCGACCACCGTGACGGTCAGGTCGTCGGTGCCGGCCAGGGCGCCGTCCGACGACGTCGCGCGTACGACGTAGGTGCCGGCGGCCGAGAACGTTGCCGTGGTGCGGCTCGAGGTGGCGTCGGCGAAGGTGACGCTCCCCGGCCCGCCGACCTTGGTCCAGGTCAGGGTCGTGCTCGGTCCAGGACGTCCGTCGTCGCGCACGTCGGCCCGCAGGGCCAGCGGCTCACCGACCACGACGGGTGCGTCTCGCCCGGCGTCGACGACGGGTGTGAGGTTGACGATGGGTGGGAGGTCGACGCGCAGCTCGAAGAGACGCCCGTCGTTCTCGTCGGGATCGGTGTCGTTGTCGACGCCCCGGTCGACGACGTAGAGGTCGTAGCGGCCGGGGTCGTCGGTGGCGGGAGCGACGGTGATGCCGGCGGCGAAGACCTGGCCGGTCACCGCGATGTCGACGCGGGAGACCAGCATCAGCTGGCGGTTGAGCTCGTAGACCGCCTCGGAGGTGCTGTCGACGACCACGAGCGTGCCGCGGCCGGGGTGGTAGCCGATGCCCTCGGGGTCCTCGGCGCCGTAGACCTCCACGTCGAGCTCCGTGGCGGTGTCGTCCCCGGTGGGGGCCACGCCGTCGAAGCGACCGTTGGGACCGGGGTCGACCCGGTGCACGTCGTGGTCGGCGCCGTCGAGGACGAAGAGCTCGCCGGTCGGGGGGAAGTAGGTGACGTCCTCCGGGTCGGTGCTGCCGAAGGCCGCCGTGCTGAACGACGTGCGGGTGTCGTCGGCCGTGCCGTAGCGGCCGTCGGCACCCGGGTCGATCTCGTGGATGCGGAGCTGGTCGTCGTCGGAGACGAAGGCGTGGCCGCTGGCCGGGTCGTGGCCGATCCCCGCCGCCTCCTTGGTGTAGGCCGTGGTCAGCCCACGGTCGAGCACCGCTCCGCTGCGGGTCGTCTCGAGCACGTTGGCGCCCTCGAAGACCGGGGTCTCGTCGACCTCGGAGTCGGAGATCAGGAAGCTGTCACGCCCGGGCAGGTAGACGATCCCGGCCGGGTCCGGCAGGGCCGGCGACAGGGCCGAGGTGGCCACCGTGCGCACGAGCACCGCCGACGTCGTCGGCACGGCTGCCGTCACCGGTGCCGTCGTCCCCACGACCGCACCTGCCGCCCCCACGGCCAACCCCACGGCCACCGCCAGCGCGCTGCGCCCCCGACGTCGCCCCATGGACCCCACCCCCGTCACTTGCTGTGACCCGGTGCGATCACTGCAGGTCAACCTAGGTTTCGCCGGGACCCGCGACCATTCCCAAATTCGGTGAAACGGGGTGTTTGCCCCTCGCTTCCTAGGGTGTCCCCATGACCTACACCCGTGACGAGCGCTCGATGCACGAGCGCCTGCTGGCCGGAGATCCCTACATCGCCGACGACCCCGTGCTCGAGGAGCTGAGCCTCGCGGCCCGCGACCTCGCGGCCGCCTACAACGCGACCTCGGACCGGCAGCGGCCGATGCGGCGTCGGCTGCTGGAGCAGCTGCTCGGCTCGGTCGGCGAGGACACCCAGATCCGCACGCCGCTGCACGTCGACTACGGCTCCCACATCACGATCGGGTCGCACTGCTTCGTCAACGTCGGGCTGATGGCGCTCGACGTCGCGCCGATCACCATCGGCGACCACGTCCAGATCGGCCCCAACGTTCAGCTGCTCACCCCGACGCACCCCCTCGAGGCCGGACCACGCCGCGACGGCTGGGAGTCGGCCGAGCCGATCACCCTCGGTGACAACGTGTGGCTTGGCGGCGGTGTGATCGTGTGCCCCGGTGTCACCATCGGCGCCAACACCGTCGTCGGCGCCGGCTCGGTCGTCACGAAGGACCTGCCCGCCGACGTCGTCGCCGTGGGCAACCCTGCACGCGTCATCAAGCCGCTGCCGCCGTCCGACGCCGCTTGAGAGGGCCTTACTACGCTGGAGCCATGACCTGGGCGACCTGCGACCACGGCCACGCGCACTGGGGCCGGCGCGGGGCGGCGGGCCTGCTCCTGGCCGAGGAGGGGCGCGTCCTGCTGCAGCTGCGTGCCCGCTGGGTCCACCGCGGCGGCACGTGGTCCATCCCCGGTGGTGCCCGCGAGCAGGGTGAGTCCGGGGTGCAGGCGGCGCTGCGCGAGGCGAGCGAGGAGCTGGGGCTCGCGGCGCAGGCAGTCGACGTGCGCGGCTCGTCGACGGCCAGCTGCGGCGGCTGGACCTACGAGACGGTCCTCGCCGTGCCCACCCGGACGCTCGAGCTGCACGACCACTCCGAGAGCGACGGGCACCGCTGGGTCCCGCTCGCGGAGGTCGAGGCGCTCCCGCTCCACCCGTCGTTCCGCACCGCCTGGTCCGCCCCGGACTCGGCCATCGTGGCGTTCGTGGCCGGCTCCTGAGGCGTTCGGCTGCGCTGGGTCGTCACCGCGCCTACCCTCCGGTGACACCACCACGTCCCGGGAGGGAAGAGTGCGAGGACACCTCGCCCGCCTGCTGCTCGCGCTCGCCCTCGGGTGCGCGACGCTGAGCAGCGTCGCGTCACCGTCGTACGCCGCCGACAAGGACTGCGGCGACTTCGCGACCCAGGCCGCGGCCCAGGACTACTTCCTCGACAAGGGCGGGCCGCGACGCGACCCCGACCGGCTCGACTCCGACGGGGACGGGGTGGCGTGCGAGTCCAACCCCTGCCCGTGCTCGACCGCCCAGAGCGGCTCCGGCCCGGCGCTGCCCCCGGCGAAGCGCCAAGGGGCCCGCATCGTCCGTGTCGTCGACGGTGACACCGTCGTGGCCCGGCTGACCCGCACCGGACGTCAGGTCACGGTGCGCCTGCTCGGCATCGACACCCCCGAGGTCTTCGGTGGCGTCGAGTGCGGCGGTCGGGCCGCGTCACGCACGACCAAGCACCTGCTCCCCCGCCGCACCCGGGTCACGCTGGTGTCGGACCCGACCCAGGACCTGCGCGACCGCTACGGCCGGCTGCTGCGCTACGTCATGAAGGGCGGCGTCGACGTCGGCCAGCGCCTCGTGCGCCGTGGTCATGCCCGCGTCTACGTCTTCGACGACCACCCGTTCCGTCGGGTGAAGGCCTACCGCGCCGCTGCCCGCAAGGCCCGCGCCGCGGACCTCGGCCTCTGGGGCAGCTGCTAGCCGACGTCCGGCAGGAGCCGGAGCTCCACGGTGCGCGTCGCCACGTCGGCCTTCTCCAACCGGACCCGCACGTCGGTCCCCAGCGGCAGCTCGCCGTCCCCGACGACACGCGCCTCGACGCCCACACCGGTGAGCATGACGGTCCCGCGGGACGGGTCCTTGCCGTCCCGGCTCACGACCACGCCGTCGAAGTCCTCGCCCACGCGCGAGGCCAGGAGCCCGGCCTCGACCAGGTCGAAGACGGCGCGCTCGTAGCCCTTGGCCCGCTGGCCCGACTGCTGCATCTCCTGGGGCAGCGCCGGCAGCGCCGCGAGCACCCAGTCGGGCACGGGGTCACCGGAGCAGAGCGCGACGCACACCTCGGCGGCATAGCGGTCGGCGAGCCGACGCAGCGGTGCTGTCACGTGGGCGTACTCGGAGGCGAGCGCCGCGTGCAGCGGCTCGGCCGGCACCTCACCGTCGAAGGCGACGTAGCCGCTGCCGCGCAGCAGCCGGGCCGAGGCGACGATCATCGCCGCGTGCGCGGGGTCGGTGGCGTCCAGCGACCGGATGAAGTCGGGATAGAGCTGCTCGGCGGGCCACTCGATGTGCAGTGCCTTGGCCGTGCGGTGCAGGCGCTCCACGTCACGCGGGTCCGGCGGCGGGAGCGTCCGCAGCAGACCGACACGGCCGTAGACCATGAGCGACGCGGCTCCGAAGCCGGTGAGCAGCGAGATCTGTGCGTTCCACAGCTCGACCGGCAGCAGGCTGCGGAACTCCAGGGTCCAGCGGTCGCCCTGGATGTCGATCTCCTGCTCGGGCAGCGGCAGCGACACCCCTCCCCGGGCAGCGTCGCGCGCCAGCCGCAGCTCGCCGATCTCCTGCAGCAGCCTCAGCGACTCGCTCGCGCTGCCGTCGTCGATCATCTGCTGCGCCTGCTCGTAGGTCAGCTTGGCGGTGGAGCGCACGCGGGCCCGCGCGACGGTGATGTCGGTGCCCTCCCCGGTGTCGTCGACGAGGATCGTCCACAGCAGCGCGGGGCGGACCGCGCCGGCCACGAGCGAGCCGGCGTCCTCCGAGATGACCTGGGGGTGCAGCGGCACCTTGCTGTCGCCGCCGTAGAGCGTCTCGCCGCGCCGGTGCGACTCGAGGTCGACCGGGTCGCCGGCGGTGACGAACGCCGCCAGGTCGGCGATCGCGTAGTGCACGACGTAGCCGTCGCCGTCGCGCTCGATGTGGAGCGCCTGGTCGAGGTCCATCGCGCCCTCGGGGTCGATGGTGACGAAGGCGAGGTCGGTGCGGTCCAGGTCCGGCATCCGCGGGCTCGCGGCGGCGGCCGCTGCGGCGGCCTCGACCTCGGGCGGGAAGTCCGCGGACACGTCGAGCTCGGCGCGGATCCGGCCGATCCCTTCGCGCAGCAGCGCCGCGACGGCACCGTCGTCGGCTCCCGTGATGTGGACGACGCGGTTGCTCGGCATGCCTGTGACCCTAGACGAGGGTGCCCTCACTAGGCTTGCTCCGTGCTGATCCTGCTCCCGCCCAGCGAGGGCAAGACCGCTGCGCGACGTGGCAAGCCGCTCGACCTCACCGCGCTCGGCAGCCCGGTGCTCACCCCGGCCCGCGAGCGCGTCCTCGACGCCCTGGTGACCCTCTGCGAGGCCGACCCCGACGTGGCCGCCTCGACCCTCGGCGTACCCAAGACGCAGCTCGACCTGGTCGCCCTCAACGCCGCCGTCCGCGAGGCGCCGACGGCGCGGGCCGACCAGGTCTACAGCGGCGTCGTCTATGACGCCCTCGACTTCGCGACGCTCTCCTCAGCCGCCAGACGGCGCGCCACCTCGCGCGTCGCCGTGACCAGCAGCCTCTTCGGGCTGGTGCGCCCGGGTGACCGCATCCCCGCCTACCGGCTCTCCGGCGACGCCACCCTCCCCGGCCTCGGCGGCGTGGCCGCCCACTGGCGCGAGGCGCTCGGGCCGGCCGTCACCGAGGCGCTGGGCAAGGGCCTGCTCGTCGACCTCCGGTCGGGGATGTACGCCGCGTTCTGGCGGCCGCCGGTCGACCTCGCGAAGCGGGTGGCCACCGTCCGCGTGCTGCACGAGGTCGCCGGCACCCGCAAGGTCGTCAGCCACTTCAACAAGGCCACCAAGGGCCGGATCGTCCGCGCGCTCCTCGAGGACGGCCGCGACCCCCGCACCCCCGCCGCCCTCGCCGACCTGGTCCGCGACCTGGGCTGGACCGTCGAGCTCGGCGACCCGACCCCCCAGGGCACCCAGCTCGACGTCGTCGTCACCGACCTCTGATCCCCGGTGCCGAGTCGGCGCGACGGTGCACGACGGCCTCCCCCCTGCGGGCGTGCCGCGCGAGCGCGGTGACTGGCACGCTGGTCCGATGACCGACGAGACGCACGACCACGCCGACCACGGCCAGCCCAGCCCCGAGCACCGCCGCCCCGACGGGGTCGACGACGCCACCGTCGAGGCCCTCGGCAAGCTCTCCGCCGCGCTCGACCACGTCGAGGACGCCCGCGGGCACCTCTACGCCTTCCACCGGCTCTGCGGGAGCGCCGAGACGACGCTCGAGGAGGCGACCGCGATGATCCGCGACGCCGGGCACGACTACCTCGCCGACGCCCTCGACACCGACGTCCTGGGCCGCAACCCGCTGCCGGGGATGTGGTCCTTCCAGATGGTGGAGGCCTACGACGACGGCTACTACGCGGCGGTCAAGGGCCTCCAGCAGCGTGCCCTCGACCAGCTCGTCGAGGGGCGGCGCCATCTCTTCGAGGCCGAGATGAAGCAGCTGCGCCGCACCCAGGGACGCTCCGGTCACGAGGCCACGCCCGGGGACGTCACCGCCTGAGTGCCGAGCCGGCGCGATGTT
>NZ_CALRWD010000065.1:0-27150 GCF_943371775.1 Nocardioides psychrotolerans | reverse complement strand
CCGAGCTCCTCGGGCGGGTCGACGCCTTCTCGGGGGGTGCGGGTCCCCGGCCGCCGCACCTCGGCGGCTCAGCCGGTCGGCTCCACGCGCACCCTCCAGACCGTCCGCGACGGTGACGGACAGGTGACCTCACGCGTGCGTCGTACGGTGCTGCCGGGGGGCCTGCGCGTCGTCACCGAGCAGATCGCCGGCGCCCGCTCCGCCGCTGTCGGCGTCTGGGTCGGCGTGGGCTCGCGCGACGAGACCGCCAAGCTCCACGGTGCCTCGCACTTCCTCGAGCACCTGCTCTTCAAGGGCACCACCGAGCGGTCGGCGCTCGACATCTCCATCGCGCTCGACGCGGTGGGCGGTGAGTTCAACGCGTTCACCGCCAAGGAGTACACCTGCTTCCACGCGCGGGTCCTCGACGAGGACCTGCCGCTGGCCGTCGACGTGCTCGGCGACATGATCACCAACAGCACGATCACCGACGAGGACGTCGAGGCCGAGCGTGACGTCATCCTCGACGAGATCGCGATGCACGACGACGACCCCGACGACGTCGTCCACAACCTCTTCGCCGAGCAGGCGTGGGGGCGTGAGTCGCCCCTGGGACGTGACATCGCGGGCACCGTGCTCTCCATCGAGGCGTTGACGCGGACGCAGATCCGGCGGTTCTACCGTCGCCACTACACCGCTGCCAACATGGTGGTCGCGGTCGCCGGCAGCGTGGACCACACCGCGCTGGTGCGCCAGGTGCGCCGGGCCTTCGGCCGCAACGGGTTCCTCTCCGGTGACGCCGTCCCGGCACCCCCGCGTACGTCGGGCCGTGGCTCGCGGATCACGCCCGGCACCGTCGAGGCGACCCGGCCCTTCGAGCAGGTCAACCTGGTGCTCGGCATGAAGGGGATGGCGCGCGGTGACGAACGCCGCTTCGCGCTCGGCGTGCTCAACACCGCCCTCGGCGGGGGCACCTCGAGCCGGCTCTTCCAGGAGGTCCGGGAGCGACGGGGGCTGGCCTACTCGGTCTTCTCCTTCGCCTCCCACCACGCCGACTCCGGCATCGTGGGGGTCTCGGTCGGCTGCCTGCCGAGCAAGCTCGACGAGGTGCTCGCCACCGTGCGCACCGAGCTGTCGCGCGTCGCCGCCCACGGCATCAGTGCCGAGGAGCTCGCGCGCGGCAAGGGTCAGCTGCGTGGGGGACTGGTCCTCGGGCTCGAGGACTCCGGCTCGCGGATGTCGCGGCTGGGCAAGTCCGAGCTGGTCCACGACGAGCTGCTCAGCATCGACGACGTGCTCGCCCGCATCGACGCCGTCACCCTCGACGAGGTGTCGTCGGTCGCCGCCGAGATCTTCTCCCAGCCGGAGATCCTCGCGATCGTCGGACCGGGCTAGGCGCGCAGCAGCAGGACGACCCCGGCACACCCCGCGGCCCAGAGCACGCTGGTGAAGGTGCCGATGATGAAGCGCTCGGCCGTGCCGGGGTTGTCCTGGTTGCGCAGCTCGGGATAGCGGCCCAGCCCCTTGAGGGCGAGCGCGAGAGCCACGCCCTCGGGCCAGCCCGCGAGCAGGCTGACGACGATGGCGGTGCGCTCGAGACCCCCGATCCAGGCCCCGCCGCGCAGCACCGACCCGGCGTCGCGCATGGAGTGCGCGCCCGTCGTGTCGTGGCGGTCGATCCAGGCGAACACCCAGGAGGTGACCGGTCCGCCGCCGGCGACGGCCAGGACCGCCGCCGCGGTGGCGACCATGGCGTGCAGCGCCTGCTCGCTCGCGCCGAGCCGCCCGTGCACGGCCACCGCGAGGGCGCCAGCCAGCAGGATGGCGGCCAGCGGCGGCCACAGCAGCCGACCGGCGCGGGTCCAGCCCCAGCCGGAGGCGACGATCGCGGCGACCAGCAGCGCCACGGTCAGCCAGGCCGAGTCGAGCGGGGTCATGCGCTCGCTCCCACCGGGGTCAGGAGCTGGGCGGCGAGGTAGCCCGCCAGCTCGCGGGCGCGCCGTCCCTCGACCAGCCCCGCGGCCTGCGCGCGCTGGCTGACAGCGGACTGGCTGATGCCCAGGCGTCGTCCTGCCTCCTCGTAGGACACGTCGCTGCCCTCGACGAGGTCGGCGACCTCCCACCCGCGCGCGCTGCGGCGCGAGAGGATCGCGGCCCACAACCACCAGGTCGTCTCGAGGGCCCGGGCGGGACCGGCCCCCTCGTCGCCCACGACCCGCAGGTGCCACGGGCTGGTCTTGGCCGCGCTGACGGCCTCGCGAGCCCGCAGGAACGCAGCGCCCCGTCCGGCGCGGGTGGAGGAGGGCAGGGGAAGCTCGACCTCGCCGAGGCCCACCCCGACGTTCCACCGGTCCTGGCGCAGCAACAGCTCCACCACCTGGACGAGGACGACCGGCTCGTCCACGACGCCCTGCAGCTCGTCGCCCGCGGTGCGCTCGAAGGCCCGCAGGGCGCCGAGCGGTGCGAGGGTCGAGAGCGCGTCCTCGACGAGGTCGGGGCTGCTGCGGCTGCGCCGCTGGTCGAGCGTGAGCACGGCGAGCACGGGACCTCCTCGGCTGTCGGGAGCGCCAGCCTACATTAGGAAATAGTCTAATGAACGAGATTGATAAGCCTGAGTCCTTATCGACGACCGATGATGCCGATGACGGCGGGACGCTTGTTGTCGACGACCGACACCCGGAAACCGCCGTTGCTCAGCGCGGCGGAGGCCTGCTCGACGACGCGCGGCACCTCCTCGGGGCGCGGGACCTCGTAGAAGAGGTAGACCCCACCCCCGGGGAGGACGCGCTCGTGCAGCAGCGCGACCTCGTCGGCGCAGTCGCGCACCCAGAAGAGGTTGACGTTGAACGAGAAGACCTTGTGCAGCCGCTTGACCGGGACCCGCAGGGTCGCCAGGTCGATCTGGCGCACGGTGAGGCGACCGGACTCGACATGGGCCGCGTTGCGGCGCTTGGTGCGGTCGACACCGGACTCCGAGCGGTCGATCGCGAAGAGCTTGCCCGTCTCCAGCCGGTCGCAGATCAGCTCGGCCGCGGCACCCGGGCCGCAGCCGATCTCGAGGACGTGGTCAGAGGGCTGGACGTCCAGGAAGTCGACGGCCCAGCGAATCCGCGACGGGATGGTGTTCACCGGCATGTCACCAGACTGCCAGAAACGGACCCTGCCGCGCTGAGAACGCCATGCAGGTGGACCGCTAAGTTGGTCACGTGGCTGAGCGGATCAAGGTGGGCGTGCTGGGCGCGCGGGGCAAGGTCGGCGCCGAGGTGTGTCGCGCGGTCGAGGAGGCCGAGGGGCTCGCGCTCGTCGCCCAGGTCGACCAGGGCGACCCGATCGAGGCCCTCGTCGAGGCCGGGGCCCAGGTGGTCGTGGACTTCACCCACCCCGACGTCGTCATGGACAACCTCGCGTTCTGCATCGAGCACGGCATCCACGCCGTGGTCGGCACCACCGGCTTCGACGAGGCGCGGCTCGCGGTCCTGCGCGACCGGCTCGCCGCAGCCCCCGACGTGGGCGTGCTGATCGCGCCCAACTTCTCGATCGGCGCCATCTTGATGATGCGCTTCGCCGCGCAGGCCGCCCGCTTCTACGAGTCCGTCGAGGTCGTGGAGCTCCACCACCCCGACAAGGCCGACGCACCCTCCGGCACCGCACGTCGTACGGCGGAGCTCATCGCGGCCGCCCGCCGCGAGGCCGGCATGTCCCCGCCGCCCGACGCCACCTCCACGGGGCTCGAGGGCGCCCGCGGAGCCGACGTCGACGGGATCCGGGTCCACGGCCTGCGGATCCGCGGCATGGTCGCCCACCAGGAGGTCATCCTCGGCGGGGTGGGGGAGACCCTCACGATCCGCCACGACTCCATGGACCGCGCCTCGTTCACCCCCGGCGTCCTCACCGGGGTGCGCCAGATAGCCGCCCACCCCGGTCTGACCGTCGGCCTGGAGCACCTGCTCGACCTGGACTGACCCGCGGCTCACTTCTGCAAGTTCGTGCAGTGCAGCGACTCGCAGGCCCTCGACCGGTGCGCGCACGCGTGCGCAGGGGCCACTGTGGGAGCACAGACGTTCACTTGGGAACGTCCACGTTGAGAGGCACAGCATGCGTAAGACTCTCGGTCTCGCCACCGCCGCCGTCCTGGCAGCAGGCACCCTCGGTGTCCAGGCGACCTCCGCCACGAGCGCCCCTGGCTCGTCCGACCGCCGGCCCGACGTGGTCGCCGGCGCGCTCCAGGCCCTCCAGCAGCACCCGCGTGCTGCGCTTCCTGCGGCCGAGCAGGAGTTCGTCGAGGTCGACACGATCGTCGACGCCGACGGCAGCACCCACGTCCGGCTCCAGCGCACGATCGACGGACTCGACGTCCTCGGCGGCGACCTCGTCGTGCACCGCGGCCCCGAGGCCGGGTGGCGCGGGGTCAGCCAGACGCTGACGACGCCGCTGACGCTCTCCACCGCACCCTCGGTCGCCCGGACCGCCGCCCGCACCGAGGCGCTGAGCCCGGCCAAGGCCACGGCGACGATCGTCGGTCTCCGGGCCGCCGACCGCGCCCCGCGCCTCGTCGTCGACGCCGTGACCGACGCCCCGCGCCTCGCGTGGGAGGTCATGACGCTGGGACGTCAGAGCGACGGGACGCCGAGCCGGCTCGCGACCTACGTCGACGCGAAGACCGGCCAGGTCATCCGCCGCGAGGAGCAGATCCACACCGCCGACGGCTCCGGTCAGTCGCTCTACAGCGGCACCGTCCCGATCAGCATCACCCAGTCGGGGTCGACCTACACGCTGACCGACGCCGCCCACGGCAACGCCAAGACCACCGACATGCAGAACAAGACCGACTCGCCCATCTGCGGCCTGCTCGGCTCCTGCAGCAACGGCGTGGCGTTCTCCAGCCCCGACACGTCCTTCGGCAGCGGCACCAACGCCAACCGCGAGTCGGCCGCTGTCGACGCCCACTACGGCGGAGCGGTGACGTTCGACTACTTCAAGCTCGTGCACGGTCGCAACGGCATCTTCGGCAACGGCACCGGTGCTCCGAGCCGCGTCCACTACGGCCGCAACTACGTCAACGCGTTCTGGGACGGCACCAAGATGACCTACGGCGACGGCAACGGCACGACGTTCGGTCCGTTGGTCTCCCTCGACGTGTCCGGTCACGAGATGAGCCACGGGGTCACCGAGAACACCGCCAACCTGACCTACTCCGGTGAGTCCGGTGGGCTCAACGAGGCCACCTCCGACATCTTCGGCACGATGGTGGAGTTCTACGCCGCCAATGCGAACGACCCGGCCGACTACCTCATCGGCGAGGAGTTCGACCTGGCCGCGGGCAAGGGCTTCCGTCGCATGGACAACCCGATCGCCGACGGCAGCTCGCCCAACTGCTACAGCGCCAACACGAAGAACCTCGACGTCCACTACTCCTCGGGCGTCGCCAACCACTTCTTCTACCTGCTGGCCGAGGGCTCGGGCGCCAAGACGATCGGCGGCACCGCCCACAGCTCGAGCACGTGCAACGGCTCGACCATCACCGGCATCGGCCGCGACGCGGCCCAGAAGATCTGGTTCCGCGCCCTGGACGTCTACATGACCTCCGGCACCACCTACGCGCAGGCCCGCACCGCCACGCTCAGCGCGGCCGCGGACCTGTTCGGCAGCGGCAGCACGCAGCACACCACGGTGGCTGCGGCGTGGAGCGCCGTCAGCGTCGCCTGACAGCTCTCCTCGCTGGGGGAAGGGGCCCGCGCCGGACGGAACCGGCGCGGGCCCCGTCCTGCGTCCGCACCCTGTGCCGCACAGGCGCTCAGACCAGGTGCTCAGACCAGGCGCACCAGCGCCGCGACCGCGGCCGCGCCGAAGACCACGACCAGGAACGGCGCGCGCAGTGCCAGCAGCACCACGGCGACGCCGAGGGCCAGGGCCCGCGCGTCGAGCACCAGCGCCTGCCCGGTCGTGAAGACCTGGATCGCCACGAGAGCGGCCAGCAGCCCGACCGGGATCAGGTCGGCCACCCGCGCCACGACAGGACGCTCGAGCACCCGGGCCGGGACCGAGAGCCCGGCGAGCTTGAGCAGGTAGCAGCCGACGCCGGCCACCACGATCGCCACCCACGTCATCGCGCGGCCCCGTCCGGTCTGTCCGGTTCGTCCGGTCGCGCGAGCAGGCCCACCAGCAGCACGACGCCGCCGGCGACCAGCACCGGGATGCCGGCCGCGGTCACCGGGACCATGCCCAGCGCGACGGCCGCGGCGAGCAGCGCCACGAGCACCGTGCGCCGCTGCTGGAGACGCGGCCACAGCAACGCCAGGAAGGCGGCTCCCACGGCCGCGTCCAGCCCGTAGGTGCGCGGGTCGCCGATCGCCGTGCCGCCGATCGCGCCGAGCAGGGTGAAGAGGTTCCACAGGACGAAGATCGAGCCGCCGGTGGTGAGGAAGCCGACCCGCGCCCCCGCCGTCGTACGACGGGTCACGGCCATCGCGGTCGACTCGTCGATGAGCAGGTGGGCCGCGCCGACGCGACGCCGTCCGGTCCACGCCAGCAGGGGCGCGAGACGCAGCCCGTAGAGGGTGTTGCGGGTGCCGAGGAGCAGCGCGGTCAGGGCCCCCGACAGGGGAGCGCCACCGGAGGCGATGACGCCGACCATCGCGAACTGGGACGCGCCGGTGAACATCAGCAGCGACAGCACGCACGTCTGGAGCACGTCGAGACCCGAGGAGACCGACACGGCGCCGAAGGAGACGCCGTAGGTGCCCGTGGCCAGGCCGACGGCGAGGCTGTCGCGCGCGATCGAGCGTCGGTCCTCGGGGGGCACGTCGTCCGGGGCGGCGGCCCCCTCGCTCATGAGAAGGCGGTGTGCAGGCGGACCTGCTTGACGACCGTCGCTCCGGTCCCGTCCAGGTCGAGCCCGCGGTGGGCGCCGTCGGGCGCCCAGCCGGCCTCGCTGAGGAACACGCGCGTGGCGTCGTCGCTGGCGATGGTCCACAGCACGGCACGGGTGAACTTGTCGGCCACCATCGTGTCGATCGCCGCCTGGAGCAGGCGCGACCCGTGGCCCTTGCCCCGCTCGGTGGGATCGATCGTCAACTCCTGGACCTCGGCGTCGGCCACAGGGTCGCAGTCGGGGTCCGCACCGGGGCCGGTCATCGCGAAGCCCACGACCCGGTTGCGCTCCAGTGCGACGAGCACCCGGTTGCGGGCGTCCTGCGGCTTGCGCAGCGACGCCGCCCACGCCGCGGCTGCGGCGTCGACGTCGTCGGGCAGGGCCTCGGGCGGGAGGAGGTCGGCGTAGGTCGTGCGCCAGGTGCGCAGCTGGAGGGCGGCGATCGCCGCGGCGTCGTCGGCCCAGGCGATGCGCACGGACACGTCGGCGGTCGGGCTGCTCACCCGTGCATCTTGGCACCCGCCGCGGGGGCGGCATCGGGCAGGCCGTGGGCAGCACGGCAGGCAGCACCGTAGGCACTGCCGAGTCGGCGCGCTGTTGCACTGCAACCTTGCGGCGACTCGGCGATCGGACATGGGCTCTTGCCTCGGCGCCACCCGCGACGCGGCTTGGCCCGGCGCCTAGGGTCGGAAGCATGGAAATTCGCAACCTCGGGGCCAGCGGCCTCAAGATCTCGGCCATCTCCTACGGCAACTGGCTGACCCACGGCTCCCAGGTCGAGGAGGACGCCGCGTTGGCCTGCGTGCGGCAGGCCCTCGACGAGGGCATCACCACCTTCGACACCGCCGACGTCTATGCCAACACCGCCGCCGAGACGGTGCTCGGCAAGGCGCTCAAGGGCGAGCGGCGCGAGGGCCTGGAGATCTTCACCAAGGTCTACTGGCCCACCGGCCCCGGCAAGCACAACGACCACGGCCTGTCCCGCAAGCACATCCTCGAGGCCATCGACGGCTCCCTGACGCGGCTCGGGACCGACCACGTCGACCTCTACCAGGCCCACCGCTACGACCACGAGACGCCGCTCGAGGAGACGATGGAGGCCTTCGCCGACGTCGTCCGCTCGGGCAAGGCGCTCTACATCGGTGTCTCGGAGTGGCGCGCCGAGGAGATCCGCGCGGCCCACGCGCTCGCCCGCGAGCTCAGGATCCCGCTGGTCTCCAACCAGCCGCAGTACAACATGCTCTGGCGCGTCATCGAGGCCGAGGTCGTGCCCACCAGCGAGGAGCTCGGCCTGGGCCAGGTCGTCTGGTCGCCGATCGCGCAGGGCGTGCTGACCGGCAAGTACAAGCCGGGCGAGCAGCCGCCGGCCGGGTCGCGGGCGACCGACGCCAAGGGTGGCTCCGACATGATCTCGCGCTGGATGAAGGACGACGTGCTCGAGCGGGTGCAGCGCCTCCAGCCGATCGCGGACGAGGCCGGCCTCAGCCTGGCCCAGCTCGCCGTGGCGTGGGTCCTGCAGAACCCCAACGTGTCCTCGGCCATCATCGGTGCCAGTCGGCCCGAGCAGGTGACGGAGAACGTCAAGGCGGCCGGCGTGAAGCTCGACGAGGCGACGATGACCGCTATCGACGGCGTCGTCGGCGACGTGGCCGAGCGGGACCCGGCTAAGACGCAGTCGCCGTCGCGCCGCGACTTCGGCTGACCCAGACGGCTCCTGCGACCGCGAGCGTGAGTCCGACGACCACGCTCGCGGTCCAGCCGTCCCGGACCTGGTCCCCGAGCAGCCACACGCCGAGCAGGGCGGGCACCGCGGTCTGACCGACGATCAGCGGGGCGGTCGTGGCCGTCACCGCGTCGGCGTGCATGCCCAGGGAGTAGAGCCAGAACGACAGCAGCCCGAAGACGGGCACGGCGAGCGCCGCGACCACGACGGCCGCCTCGAGCGGCAGCCCGACCCCGCGCACCGCGAGCGCGGAGCCGGCGTAGCCCAGGCCCGCTGCGGCTCCGAGCACCGGCCCGGCCCAGCCGCTCCCGACCAGCCCGACGAGGGCCAGCACCACGACGCCGCCGGCCAGGGGGAGCGCGAGGGTCCAGGTCGTCACCACGTCGCCGGGCTCGCCGGCACCGAGCGCGACGAGCACCAGGCCCGCGGTCACCGCCAGCACGCCGGCCCAGTCACCCGGCGCCAGGTCCTCGTCGACGCGGCGCGAGGCCAGCGCCGTGATCGGCAACGACAGCGAGATCAGCACCTGCGCGAGGTAGAGCGGCACCAGGTAGATCGAGACCGCGTGCAGCACGAAGCCGCCGAGGTAGGCCAGCACGACCAGCATGGTCAGCGGGTCGCGGACGGAGTGCGTCACGAAGTCGGTGAGCCGGCTCGGGCGCTGCGCGCCCCGTCGTACGGCGCGGGCCTGGGCGACGGCCGCCAGGCCGAAGAGGACGGCGGCCAGCGCACCGGTCAGCAGACCGGCCGCCTGGCCGGTCACCGGGTGCCCGTCACCGGTAGTGCTCGGGCAGCTCCTGGCCGATCTTGACCTGGGCCTTGGGCATCCGCATGAACTTCATCTGCATCGAGCGGGTGATGGAGTAGTAGGCGATGCCCTTGGTGCTCTCGCCGGGGAATCGGCGCTCGAGCTCCTTCTTCATCCGCCGACGCATCAGGAAGACGTCGAAGATGACCAGGAGCAGAGTGCCGAGGAGGATCGTGTTGCCCATGCTGGCGAGGTCGGGGTTGCCGGAATAGCCCAGCACCATCGTCACGATCAGCAGCGGGATCATCAGCTCCACGATGGAGAAGCGGGCGTCGACGTAGTCGCGGACGAAGCGGCGCATCGGCCCCTTGTCGCGGGCCATGAAGTAGCGCTCGTCGCCGGACTTCATCGCCGCACGGACCTTCTGGCTCGACTCGACACGCGACGAGCGCTGCGCGGCGGCGATCTCCTTGCGGGTGCGCGGCACCTTGGCCTTGGCACGTGCCGCGGCCTCGGCCTCCTTGCGCGTGGGCGTGGGGCGACCCTTGCCACCGGGCTTGACCGTGGTGGTGTCGACGGCGGGGGTCTCGGACTTGCTACGACCAAACAACGGGACAGGCCTTCGGGAGTCGGGGCTGGCAGGGGCGGAGGTGCGGCGGACGCGTGATCCGACGCCCCCAGACTACCCGCGTGGTCGCGGAGCGCATCGGTGGCGCCGTAGGCTGAAGTGAGACCACGCAGCACGCAGGACCATCCGAGAGGGACCCCACCCGATGAGCATGATGAAGCGCATCAGCCTGATCTTCCGGTCGAAGGCCCACAAGGCACTCGACCGCGCCGAGGACCCTCGCGAGACCCTCGACTACAGCTACCAGCGCCAGCTCGACCTGCTCTCCAAGGTACGCCGGGGCGTGGCCGACGTCGCCACCAGCCGCAAGCGCGTGGAGCTTCAGGTCGCCCAGCTCGAGCAGCAGGCGGCCAAGTACACCGACCAGGCCGAGAAGGCGCTGAAGATGGACCGCGAGGACCTCGCCCGCGAGGCGCTGACCCGCAAGTCCGGTCTCCAGGGCCAGATCACCGACCTGAAGACCCAGCACGCCAACCTCCAGGCGGAGGAGGAGAAGCTCACCCTCGCCCAGCAGCGCCTGCAGGCGAAGGTCGAGTCCTTCCGCACCCGCAAGGAGACGATCAAGGCGACCTACACCGCCGCCGAGGCTCAGACGCGCATCAACGAGGCGATGTCCGGCATCGGCGACGAGATGGGCGACGTGGGCCAGGCGATCCAGCGCGCCGAGGACAAGACGGCGCAGATGCAGGCCCGGGCCGGCGCCATCGACGAGCTCATCGCCTCCGGTGCTCTGGACGACGCCTCGTCGATCAATGCCGGCGACGACATCGCCCGAGAGCTCGAGGCCATGAGCTCCCAGGCCGACGTGGAGACCGAGCTCGCCCGCCTCAAGGGCCTCTCGGCCCCTGCCGCCCCCGAGGCGATCGCCCCGGGCTACACCCCGCCCAGCGACGTCGTGGGTGAGCCCCGCACCGAGACCGAGGGCGAGACGCCCCGCTGACGCGCGGGCTCAGCAAACCCTTGGGAAGACCGGGGAGACTGGACGCATGGCTCGCTCTCGGTTCGTAGGTGACAAGCGGCTCACGGCCCGCATGACGCTCGTCATGTTCCTGCTCGGTGCACTGTTCGTCGTCCTGGTGGTCGGCCTCGCGTCGGCCGTCGGCGGCGGGCTCGGCATCGTGATCGGGCTGGCCGGCATCGGCATCGCGGTCTACCAGTGGTCGCGCTCCGACAAGATCGCCATGCGGGCGATGGGTGCCCGCGAGGTCACGCCCGAGCAGGCCCCGGAGCTGCACGGGATGATCGACCGCCTGTGCGCCCTGGCCGACATGCCCAAGCCCCGGGTCGGCATCGCCGACACCCACGTGCCCAACGCCTTCGCGACCGGGCGCTCGCCCGACCGCGCCGTCGTGTGCGTCACGACCGGCATCCTCCAGGTCCTGACGGCCGAGGAGCTCGAGGGTGTGCTGGCCCACGAGCTCTCCCACGTCGCCCACCGCGACGTGCTGGTGATGACCGTGGCCTCGTCGGCCGGCATCGCCGCGGGCATGCTCACGCAGGGCGCCCAGTACGGCGGCCTCGGCCTCCTCGGCGGTCGTCGCGACAACAACAACGGGCTGCCCGTCTGGCTCGTGGTGCTCGTCATCAGCCTGGTCGTCTACGCCGTGAGCTTCGTGCTCCTGCGCCTGCTCTCGCGCTACCGCGAGATGTCGGCCGACCGCGCCGGTGCCTACCTCACGATGAACCCCGGCGCCCTGGCCTCGGCCCTGCAGAAGATCACGGGGGAGATGAACACCATCCCCGAGCGCGACCTGCGTCAGGTCAGCGCGGCCAGTGCCCTGTGCATCGCCCCGGCGATCCGCGGCGTCTCGCTGCGCACCCTCTCCTCGACCCACCCCTCGCTGGAGCAGCGGCTCGAGCAGCTCGCCCGGATCCAGGCCGAGCTGGGCCGGCCCACGGTCTGATGGCCGGCTTCTGGCAGTCGATCACCGGCCGTTCCCGGCCCAAGCAGGCCGACCTCGACGCGCTCTTCCTGGTGCCGAGCGCCGCCATCACGCTGCAGACGGCGGCCGGGCTGATGCCGACCGGCACCGGCTCGGTCTGCTACCGGGCGGCCCGGGGTGCGGGCTTCGCCGACACCCAGAGCGACGTCCTGGAGCTCATCCGCGGCGCCGCCGACGCACCCCAGGTCGACGTGAGCAGCGACGAGTTCGGCTTCACCTGGCTGACCGTGCATCGCGACCCCGACGACACCGGCGGCCTGTGCACCGACCTCCACGCGGTCAACACGACGCTCGAGCTGGAGGGCTTCGGGCCGTCCCTGCTGTGCTCGACGATCCCGTTCGAGGACTCCGCTGGTCGTCGCGTGGCGCTCGTCTACCTCTACAAGCAGGCCTCGTTCTACCCGTTCGCCCCCGGAGCCGGGCAGAGGCGCGACACGCTCCTCGAGCTCCAGGTGGGGGAGACCCTCGCCGCCGAGATCCCTGTCGAGAAGGACAAGTCCCGCTGGTTGGCCCTGTGGGGCGCGCCCGGGCTCTGAGCCGCAGCTCGCCGTCGTACGCCTGCGGGGACCTTGGGGGGGTGCAAGAATCAGGCCGTGACGATGACAGCCGACCACCAGCGCCGTGCCTCCCACATCGCCGCTTACGACGTGCTCGACGGCCCGCCCCGCCGCGACCTGCTCGCGGTGGTCGAGCTCGCTGCCAACATCTGCGACGTGCCGATGGCGACGATCAACCTGATCACCGACGTGGCCCAGCACCAGGTCGCGACCGTCGGCTTCGACGCCTCGGTCTGCCGCCGCGAGGACTCGATGTGCGCGGCCGTGCTCGACGCCGACACCCCCATCGTGGTGGCCGACGCCAGCCTCGACGAGCGCTTCAGCAACAACCCGTTCGTCACCGGGGCGATCGGCAACGTGCGGTTCTACGCCTCCCACAAGCTGATCACCCCGGCGGGGGTCGGCATCGGCACCCTGTGCGTCTTCGACACCGAGCCGCGCACGATGGACGCGGGCCAGGTGGCCGCGCTGGCGACGCTCGCCGAGCGGGTCGTCGACATCCTCGAGCTGTCCCTGCGCAGCCGCCTCCTGGCCACGACGCTGGCGGAGGTGGAGGCGATGCGTGACGAGCTGAGCGTCTCCAACGACCGGCTGGCGTCGTTCGCCGGGCAGGTGAGCCACGACCTCAAGACGCCGCTGACGAGCGTGACGATGTCGCTGGAGCTGATCCGCGAGCAGCTCCGGGCCGGCGGCAACGTCAAGGACGCGGAGTGGCTGATCGAGCGGGCGCTCAACGGCTCGGACCGCATGGCGACCCTGATCGACGACGTGCTCGGCTTCGCCAAGCTCGGCGGCACGCTCAACGTGAGCGACGTCGACCTCGGTGACGTGCTGACCGAGGTGCTCGTCGACCTCGGCGTGGCGCTGAAGGGCGTCTCGACCAGCATCGAGACCCTCCCGACGGTGAAGGGCGACGCCGTGCAGCTGCGGGCGGTGCTCCAGAACCTCCTCAGCAACGCCGGGAAGTTCCGCGCCACCGACCGCACCGCGCGCATCGAGATCAGCTCGCGCCGCCGCGGCAACGTGTGGCGCGTCGAGATCACCGACAACGGTCCCGGGGTCCCGGAGGCCGAGCGCGAGCGCGTCTTCGAGCCGCTGGCCCGCGCCACCGAGGCCGTCGAGGGGTTCGGCATCGGTCTCGCGACCTGCCGTCGGGTCATCCAGGCGCACCACGGCCGCATCGGCCTCGACGCCGCTCGCGGCGGTGGCACCGTCGCGTGGTTCGAGCTCCCGGCCTGATCCGCGCCCCGCTCCGGCCCGGCGTGACCAGCCGGGTCAGTCCCGGTGCGACTTGCCCGGCAGGTCGAGCATCCGCTGCAGCGCCACCAGGGCATCGCGCTCGGTGTCGTCGTCGACGTCGATCTGGTTGACGACGATCCCGTTGACCAGCGACTCCAGCGCCCACACCAGGTGCGGCAGGTCGATGCGGTTCATCGTCGAGCAGTAGCAGACGTTCTTCTCGAGGAAGACGATGTTCTTGTCGGGGTGGGCGTTGGCGAGCCGCTTGACGAGGTTGAGCTCGGTGCCGATCGCCCAGGTGGAGCCGGCCGGCGCCGCCTCGATGGTCTTGATGATGAACTCCGTCGAGCCCACCAGGTCGGCCTTGAGCACGACCTCGTGGGTGCACTCGGGGTGCACCAGGATCTGGATGTCCGGGATCGTCGCGCGCAGCTTGTCGACGACCTGCGGCGTGAAGCGGCCGTGCACCGAGCAGTGGCCCTTCCACAGGATCATGGTGGCGTCGCGCAGCTGCTCGACGGTGAGGCCGCCGTGGGGCTTCTGGGGGTCCCAGACGACGCAGTCGTCGAGGGTGTAGCCCATCTTGAGCACGGCGGTGTTGCGACCGAGGTGCTGGTCGGGGAAGAAGAGGATCTTGCCGCCGCCCTCGAGGTGCGCCTTCTGGTCGAAGGCCCACTCGAGCGCCACCTCCGCGTTGGAGGAGGTGCACACGACGCCGCCGTTGCGACCGCAGAACGCCTTGATGTCGGCGCTGGAGTTCATGTAGGTGACCGGCACGACGGCGTCCTGGACGCCGGCCTCGGCCAGCGCGTCCCAGGCGTCCTCGACCTGGGTCAGGACGGCCATGTCTGCCATCGAGCAGCCGGCGGCCAGGTCGGGGAGCACGACCTTCTGGTGCGGCCCGGTCAGGATGTCGGCCGACTCGGCCATGAAGTGCACGCCGCAGAAGACGATGTACTCCGCCTCGGGCCGACCGGCCGCGTCGCGCGCGAGCTTGAAGGAGTCGCCGGTGACGTCGGCGAACTGGATGACCTCGTCGCGCTGGTAGTGGTGGCCCAGCACGAACACCTTGTCGCCCAGGGCCTCCTTGGCGGCACGGGCGCGCTCGACCAGGGCAGGGTCAGAAGCGGCCGGCAGGTCCCCGGGGCACTCCACGCCGCGCTCGGCGCCGAGGTCGGTGCCGCGGCCCAGCGGCAGGAGGGGCAGGTCGACGGTCGTCATGCCACGATCCTAGTTCGCTCGGCGGACCCCTCAGAGGAGGGCACCGTTGTGGACGTACGGCGACGGGGGCGCCATCCCCCTCAGCCCGAGGTAGCCCTCCTGGTGGAGCTCGAGGCGCGCCGCCAGGCCGACGTCGATCGCCCACTCGTTGGCGGCGGTGAGGTGGTGCACGTTCTGCTCGGGACCCCCGTCGGCGATCGCGGTCCACAGCAGTCGGGTCGCCGCGGTGCGGTTGGTCGCGGCGAGCAGCATGACGCTGCCGTCGGGGGCCAGGTAGGCGTAGCCGGAGCCGGTCGTGGTGTCGGAGACGATCGATCGCCACAGGTGCTGCATGAGCGGGTGGTCGACGCCGTGGGCGGCGCCCCGCACCTGCCGGTCGATCGAGTCCATCAGGTCGGTGTCGCCCGCCGACCCCTCCCGCACCTTGTCGACGACCGGGATGGCCGAGCGGTCCACGGTCCCGGTGAGGTGCATCTGCGGGTGCAGGGAGAAGCCCGCCAGGCGATAGCGACGCACGGCCTTCGGGTCGCTGGAGGAGGAGAGCATCCCGCGCAGGCAGCCACGCCCGTGCTGCAGCGCCGCGTCGAGGAGGGCCCGCCCGAGGCCGCGGCCCTGCAACCCCGGCCGCACGGCGTACGTCGCGAGGCACCAGGTCGTGTCGCGCACGAACGAGGTGGCCATGCCGATCACGCCGCTCCCGTCGTCGGCGACCCAGCAGCCGCCGGGGTCGGTCTCGAGGAAGTGGTGGGTGCGCAGGATCCACCCCTCGCTGCGCGCCGCGGAGCGCCGCTGCGGTGCGGGCCGGTCACGGCGGGTGGTGCGCTGGTCGAGCTCGAGGAAGCTCTCGGCGCTCAGGCGCTCGGCGGCCGGCACGTCGTCGGGGAGCATCGGCCGGATCGTCACCTCGGTCATGGGACGACCCTAGGGGCGGGCCCTGGGTGTGCCCTGTCGGTGGGGTCGGACAGGATGGCGGCATGCGAGTCCTGGTGGCGCCCGACAAGTTCGCGGGCACGTTGACCGCCGTCGAGGCGGCCGACGCGATCGCCGCGGGCTGGCGCCGCCACTCGCCCGACGACGAGCTCGACCTGGCGCCCATGGCTGACGGCGGTCCCGGCTTCGTCGACGTCCTGCACGCCAGCCTCGGGGGCGAGCTCAGCGCGATCACCGTCGAGAGCCCCTTCGGCACCCCGGTGCCGGCGACGGTGCTCGTGGTGGGCGACACGGCCTACGTCGAGACCGCGCAGGCCTGCGGCCTGCACCTGACCAAGGGAGAGGGCGTCGAGTTCGCCACCACGATCGGGGTCGGGGAGCAGCTGCTCGCCGCGCTCGGCACGGGGGTCGGACGGATCGTCGTCGGTCTCGGTGGCAGCGGCACCAACGACGGGGGTGCCGGGCTGCTCGAGGCGCTCGGCGCCGTCAGCGAGACGCCGCTGGGGTGCGGACCGATCGGCTTCCCCGGCATCACGAGCGTCGACCTCGAGCCCGCCCGGCGACGGTGCGCCGGCGTGGAGCTGGTCGCCGCGACCGATGTCGACATCCCGCTCACCGGGCTCTTCGGGGCGACCAAGACGTTCGGAGCGCAGAAGGGTCTCGCCGAGGAGCGCCTGGTCGTGGTCGACGGCCTGCTGGAGGAGCTCGCGACCGCCACCGATCGTCGTACCTCGCTGGAGAAGGGGGCCGGAGCGGCCGGCGGGCTCGGCTTCGCCCTGATGCTGCTCGGCGCGACCCGCACCCCCGGCATCGACCTGGTCGTGGACGCCGTCGACCTGCACGAGCGCGCCCGCCGCGCGGACCTCGTCATCACCGGAGAGGGCGCCTTCGACTTCTCCAGCCGCTCCGGCAAGGTGCCCTACGGCGTCGCCCAGGTCGCCGAGCAGGCGCTGCGACCCTGCGTGGCGCTGGCCGGGCAGGTCCTGGTCGGCGCACGCGAGATGCGCGCGCTCGGCGTGGAGTCGGCCTACTCGCTGGTCGACCTCGTGGGGGAGGAGCGTGCCTTCGCCGACCCCGCGGGCTCGCTGGCCGATCTGGCCGCCCGGGTGGCCCGGACCTGGTCGAGGTAGGGAATATCCCCGGGTGTGCGACCATTGAGCAAGGCAAGACAACCGCACCACGGACTTGGGAGTCATCACATGACCGAGCAGCTCGAGACCACCGAAGAGCGCCGCACCGACCAGATCAACCTGAGCTCGGTCGCGGCCGGCAAGGTGAAGAGCCTCCTCGAGCAGGAGGGTCGCGACGACCTGCAGCTGCGCATCTCCGTCCAGCCCGGCGGCTGCAGCGGCCTGCGCTACCAGCTCTTCTTCGACGAGCGCACCCTCGATGGTGACGTCGTCACGTCCTTCGACGAGGTCAACGTCGTCGTCGACCGGATGAGCGTGCCCTACCTCAACGGCGCGATGATCGACTTCGTCGACTCGATCGAGAAGCAGGGCTTCACCATCGACAACCCCAACGCGACCGGCTCGTGCGCCTGTGGAGACAGCTTCCACTGATCACGGCCGCGCCGGTCTGACCGGCACACAGCAACGCCCCCGACGGATCCCGTCGGGGGCTTTCTGTTGGTCCAGGTCGGCAGGCACGTCACCGGGTTTCGACACGCTCCGTCGCGGGTTCGCACGCTCACCCGTGGTCGCTGCTCAACCACCGTCGATCACGCCCGCTGACGCGGCCGTGATCAATCCAGGTGCAGGTGCAGCGCGTTGGCGATGCGGGCGGCCGCATCGCTGACCCGGATCTCCCGCTTGGGCACCTCGCGGGGGAACTCGTCGAAGTGGATGCTGGGGACGGGGCCGACGGCGCTGCGGGCGGCCTGCTCCAGGCGGCTCTCGAGGCCGAGGTTGCGGCCGGCGGCCTGGCAGTCGGCGGCCATGTCGGTGGGGCTGGCGAGGTCCTCGTAGGGCGTCATGATCCGACGCTATTGGCTACTCGGGCGTAGCCCCAGCAGTACCCGTCGGTAGTGTTCCGTGCCATGACGTCTGGGTCTCTCCTCATCGCCGGTTCCATCGCCACCGATCACCTGATGACCTTCGGGGGGAAGTTCGAGGACTCCCTGGTCGTCGAGCAGCTCGACAAGCTCTCGGTGTCGTTCCTCGTCAACGACCTGGAGATCCGGCGCGGCGGAGTGGCTCCCAACATGTGCTTCGGTCTCGGCCGGCTCGGGCTGCGCCCGGTGCTCGTCGGGTCGGCCGGCGAGGACTTCGGCGACTACCGCTCCTGGCTCGAGCGCCACCACGTCGACTGCGACTCGGTCCACATCTCCGAGACGCTCCACACCGCCCGCTTCGTGTGCACGACCGACTCGACGATGGCGCAGTTCGCGTCGTTCTACCCCGGCGCGATGAGCGAGGCCCGTCAGATCGAGCTGGCCCCGATCGCGGAGCGCGTCGGTGCCCCCGCCTACGTCCTGATCGGCGCCGACGACCCCGATGCGATGCGGCGCCACACCCACGAGTGCCGCCAGCGCGACTACCCCTTCATCTCCGACTGCTCCCAGCAGCTCGCGTTCTCCGGCGGGGAGCTGATCCGCGACCTCATCGACGGGGCCGCGATCCTCTTCTCCAACGAGTACGAGTCCCACATGATCGAGCAGAAGACCGGCTGGTCGGCCGACGAGATCCTGTCCCGCGTGGGGTTCCAGGTGACCACGTTGGGGGCCCAGGGCGTCCGGATCACCGGCGAGAAGCTCGAGACCATCGAGGTGGCCGCCGCCAAGAACGTGACCGCCATCGAGCCCACCGGGGTCGGCGACGCCTTCCGGTCCGGCTTCCTCGCCGGCATGGCGTGGGACCTCGGCCTCGAGAGGGCGGCCCAGGTCGGCTGCGTGCTGGCGGCCTACGTCGTCGAGACGGTGGGCACCCAGGAGTACTCCTTCACCCACGAGCAGTTCGTCGCCCGCGTCGAGGAGTCCTACGGCTCCGAGGCCGCCGACGAGGTGGCCGCCCACCTCTGACCCGGGGCTCGTCGGCGAGCTAGGCCCTCCGGCGCACGAGGAAGCGCGGCGCGCCGTCGGCGGCGCTGTCCTCGCCGACGTAGTCGTGACCGCGCATGCGGCACCAGGCCGGCACGTCGTGGCGCGCGGCGACGTCGGTCGCCACCACGGCGATCACGTCCCCGACCGCGACCTCGTCGACGTGACGCGCCAGCTCGATGATCGGCAGCGGGCACATCAGGGCGCGGCAGTCGAGCTCCAGGGCGACCTCCGCTGGGCCCTCGGGGGAGTCGGTCACAGGCCGACGTCCGCACGGATGTCGGCCACGGCGCCGGGCAGCACCTCGAGGAAGGCGTCGATGTCGGCCTCGGTCGTGTCACGGCCGAGCGAGAGCCGCACGTTGCCGTGGGTGAGGGCGCCCATCGCGGAGAGCACGTGGCTGGGCTCCAGCGTCGAGGCCGTGCACGCCGAACCGCTCGCGATGCCGAAGCCACGTCGGTCGAGGGCGTGCACGAGGGCTTCGCCGTCGACGTAGAGGAAGGAGAAGGTCACCAGGTGGGGGAGCCGGTCGACCGGGTCGCCCACGACGTCGGTGTCGGGGATGCGGGCCACGGCGGCGCGCACCCGGTCGACGAGCGCCGCGTGGCGGGCGTTGACGGCCTCGCGCTCCTCGACGACGGCCTGGAGCGAGGCCGCGGCCGCCAGCGCGGCCGGCACGTTCTCGAAGCCGCTGGACCGGTCGTCGACCCGGTCGTCGCGGGGGAAGGGGCTGGACCAGCGCACGCCCTTGCGGACCAGCAGGACCCCCACGCCGGCCGGGCCACCCCACTTGTGCGCCGAGGCGGCGGCCGCCGACCAGCCGTGGGGGAGGGGGGTGCGTCCAGCGGCGGCGCACGCGTCCATGAACAGGGGTACGCCGTCGAGACGGTCGGCCACCTCCGTGACCGGCTGGGTCGTGCCCACCTCGTGGTTGGCGGCCTGCACGGCGACCACGGCTGCGCCCTCGGCCCGGCTCAGCAGCTCCGCCACGAGCACGCGACCCTGGGCGTCCACCGCGACCGCCTCGTGCTCGTCGCCGGCCCAGGCCGCCGCGTGGAGCACGGCGGAGTGCTCGACCGCGGTGTGGACGATGCGCCGACCGACCCGGGCGCGCGCCCGGTGCAGCCCGAGCAGGCCGCGGTGCACGGCGTCGGTGCCGGACGACGTGAACGTGACCTCGTCGGGTCGCACCCCGAGTCCCTCGGCCACCACGGCCCGCGCGTTGTCGAGCAGCAGGCGGGCGTTACGGCCCGGTCGGTGCAGGCGTCGCGGGTCGCCGTACCCCTGCTCGAGCGCGGCCAGCAGGGTGTCGCGCGCGGCCGGGTGGAGGGGCTCGGAGGAGGCCGAGTCGAGGTAGCACGGCGGCGGGGTGGGGGACCCCTGCGCGGCATTTGTCACACCGCGACATTAGCGGTGCCCCGGGCGGGGATCTCAGCCTGCGTTCAGATAGTCTGTAGAGCAATCGTGACCGCCTGAGAGGAAGGCTCGTAAGTGAGTCTGCAACTCCCCGAGCGCAGGGATGGATCCGGCAAGTTCCGCCGCCGGTTGACGCTCCTCGCCCTGTTCGGCATCAGCCTCATCGCCCTCACCGGGTGCTCCTCCGAGTCCTCCGGGGAGTGGGAACGTCTGGCCATGCCAGACCCCGCGACCATCGAGGGCGAGTCGATCCTCGAGCTGTGGCAGGGCGCGTGGATCGCGGCCCTCATCACCGGTGTCTTCGTGTGGGGCCTGATCTTCTACGCCGTCGTGAAGTTCCGTCGTCGCAGCGACGACGAGGTCCCGGTGCAGACGCGCTACAACCTGCCGCTCGAGATCTTCTACACGATCTTCCCGATCGTCATGGTCGTCGTCTTCTTCTCGCACACCGTGCGCGTCCAGAACGAGGTCCTCGACGACTCGCCGGCCGACAACACCATCGAGGTCGTCGGTCAGCAGTGGACGTGGACCTTCAACCACCCCTACGACGACCAGTACGTCTACGAGGGCGGCGACGGCAACACCATTCCGACGCTCGTGCTGCCGGTCGACGAGACCACGCGCTTCAACCTCCACACGCCCGACGTGATCCACGACTTCGGTGTCCCCGGCTTCCTGATGAAGATGGACGTCATGCCGGGTCAGGACAACCACTACCAGGTCACGCCCAAGCGCATCGGCTCCTACGCCGGCAAGTGCTACGAGCTCTGCGGGGTCTACCACTCCCGGATGCTCTTCAACGTCGAGGTCGTCTCCCGAGCCGACTACGACGCCTACCTGCAGGGGCTCGAGGACGCGGGCTCCGCGGCCGAGGAGCCGATCCTCGGCGGCTCGTACGCCGACACCCAGATCGGCCTGGAGCCCACTGACGCCGAGGAGGCCGCAGAGTGACCACCACCGCACCACGCCCGACCGACGTGCAGGTCGCGCCCCGCAAGCCGCTGGGCCAGCAGCTGGTCCGGATCATGACCACGACCGACCACAAGCTGATCGGCAAGCTCTACCTCATCACGTCGTTCGCGTGGTTCATGGTCGGCGGCCTCATGGCCATGCTGATCCGCTCCGAGCTGGCCTTCCCCGGCAGCCAGGTCGTCAACGACGAGCTCTACAACCAGCTCTTCACGATGCACGGCACGATCATGCTGCTGCTCTTCGCGACGCCGCTGTTCTTCGGCTTCGCCAACGTGATCATGCCGATCCAGATCGGCTCGCCCGACGTGGCGTTCCCGCGACTCAACATGTTCAGCTACTGGCTGTTCCTGTTCGGCGGCCTCATCGCCGCCTCCGGCTTCCTGACGCCGCAGGGTGCGGCCGACTTCGGCTGGTTCGCCTACACCCCGCTCTCCGACGCCGTCCGCTCGCCGGGTGTCGGTGGTGACCTGTGGATCATGGGCCTGTGGATGGCCGGTCTCGGCACCATCCTCGGCGCGGTCAACTTCATCACCACGATCATCTGCATGCGCGCGCCCGGCATGACGATGTTCCGGATGCCGCTCTTCGTGTGGAACACCCTGGTCACCAGCCTCCTCGTGCTGATCGCCTTCCCGGTGCTCGCCGGTGCGCTGCTCTCCCTCGAGGCCGACCGCCTGCTCGGTGCCCACGTCTTCGACACCGCCCACGGTGGCGCGATCCTGTGGCAGCACCTCTTCTGGTTCTTCGGGCACCCCGAGGTCTACATCATCGCGCTGCCGTTCTTCGGCATCGTGACCGAGATCCTGCCGGTCTTCAGCCGCAAGCCGATCTTCGGCTACGTCGGCCTGGTCGGCGCCACCCTCGGCATCGCGATCCTCTCGGTCGCGGTGTGGGCCCACCACATGTTCGTCACCGGCGCGGTCAACCTGCCGTTCTTCTCCGGCATGACCTTCCTGATCGCGGTGCCCACGGGAGTGAAGTTCTTCAACTGGATCGGCACGATGTGGGGGGGATCCCTGTCCTTCGACACCCCGATGCTGTGGTCGATCGGCTTCCTCACGACCTTCCTCTTCGGTGGTCTGACCGGCATCATCCTGGCCTCGCCGCCGCTGGACTTCCACGTCTCCGACTCCTACTTCGTGGTGGCGCACTTCCACTACGTCGTCTTCGGCACCGTGGTGTTCGCGATGTTCGCCGGCTTCTACTTCTGGTGGCCCAAGATGACCGGCCGGATGCTCGACGAGCGCCTGGGCAAGATCCACTTCTGGCTGCTCTTCGTCGGCTTCCACCTGACCTTCTTGGTCCAGCACTGGCTCGGGGTCGAGGGCATGCCGCGTCGCTACGCCGACTACCTGCCCGGTGACGGCTTCACGACGCTTAACCAGATCTCCACGATCGGTGCGTTCCTGCTCGGCGCCTCGACGCTGCCCTTCCTCTACAACGTCTACATCTCGCGGCGGGCTCCGCTCGTCGAGGTCGACGACCCGTGGGGCTGGGGACGCTCGCTCGAGTGGGCCACGAGCTGCCCGCCGCCGCGGCACAACTTCGTCACCATCCCGCGGATCCGCTCGGAGTCCCCGGCCTTCGACCTCCACCACCCGGAGATCGCGGCCATCGAGCTCGACGAGAACACCGCTGCCCGTGATGGGAAGTTCGCCGACGCCCCCGACATGGAGGGTCGCGAGCAGCTGCTGCGCGACAACATCGACGACCAGAAGAAGGGCGAGTCCTGATGAAGTCCGAGACCTGGATCTTCGCGATCTGCACCGTCTTCCTGGTGCTGGTGACCCCGGCTTACTGGTTCGTCACCGCCGGCTCCGACCAGGGCGGTGACTGGACGGGCACCTCGGCGCTGACCATGACGGCGCTGCTGACCCTGATGATCGCCCTCTACCTCGGCTTCCACGCCAAGAAGATGGACCCCCGTCCCGAGGACCGCAAGGACGCTGAGATCGCTGACGGCGCCGGCGAGCTGGGCTTCTTCCCGCCCTACTCGTGGTGGCCCCTGTGGTGCGCCGCCACGCTCGGCGCGATGGTGCTCGGCATCGCGGCCTCCGCATGGTGGATGTTCATCATCGGCAGTGTCCTCGGCGCGATCGCGCTCAGCGGTCTCGTCTTCGAGTACTACCGCGGAGAGCACGCTCACTGATCCCTGGATCTGAGGACGACCGGGTTAGGCTGACAACATCGGCCTGGCCCGGTCGTTTCTGCTTCACCCGTCGTCACCCTTGGGGAGTCTCACCATGTTCAGCCGCCGCTCGGTCGGTGCCTCCGCGCTCGTCCTCAGCAGCTTCGCCTTCGCCGCCTGCGATGCCGGATCGGCTCTGCCAGGAGCCTCCTCCGACGACCCCACGTCCGGGGCCTCCGAGTCCGGCGCATCGCCGAGCGAGGCCGCCGTGGTCGGTGTGATCGCGACCAACATCCCCCGGGGCGGCGATGTCCAGCCGGTCAACAAGGTCGTGAAGGTGTCCGCCAAGGACGCCACGCTGACCTCGGTCAGGGTGACCTCCGATGCCGGTGACGTGCCCGGCACCCTGGCCCGCAACGGCTCCCGCTGGACCGCCGACGAGCTGCTCGAGCCCGGCGCCACCTACACCGTCCGCGCGGTCGCGGAGGGCGCCGACGGCAAGACGATCCGTCGTACGACGGAGTTCGCGACGCAGGCCCTCACCCTCGACGACCAGACCTACCCCTCCGTCGCGCCGCTCGCCGGCGAGACCGTCGGGGTCGCCATGCCCGTCATCGTCACCTTCGACCTGCCGGTGAGCGACCGCGAGGCCTTCGAGAAGCGCATGGAGGTCACCGCTTCGCCTGCGCAGCCCGGGTCGTGGCACTGGCTCAACGACAACGAGGCGCACTACCGCCCCGGCACCTACTGGAAGCCCGGCACGAAGGTCTCCGTGGACGTCGACATCAACGGTGTCGACGCCGGCAACGGGATCTACGGGCAGGAGGACCGCGTCGTCGACTTCGAGGTCGGCGACGCCAACGTCTACAAGGTCGACGCCGCGTCGCACCAGATGAAGGTGTTCTCCAACGGCGAGCTCCGCCGCACCATCCCGATCACGACCGGCAAGCCCGGCTTCACGACCCGCTCGGGCACCAAGGTGATCATCGAGAAGTTCGACAGCAAGCGGATGAACTCCGAGACCGTGGGCATCCCCGCGGGCAGCTCCGAGGCCTACGACATCGACAACGTCCAGTGGGCCATGCGCCTGACCTACTCCGGCGAGTTCATCCACGCCGCCCCGTGGTCGGTGGGCTCCCAGGGCAACGCCAACGTGTCCCACGGCTGCACCGGCATGAGCACCGAGGACGCCGCCTGGCTCTACGACATGAGCCGTCGCGGCGACCCGGTCGAATACACCGGCACCGACCGGCCGATGACCTTCGACAACGGCTACGGCGACTGGAACATGTCCTTCAAGGACTACCAGCAGGGCTCCGCACTCCGCTGACCGCGCGACTCGGCGCGTGAAGGGGCGGGCGCGGCACCGCCGACGCGAGTGCTCGCCGCTGCGCCCATCCGTCATACGACAGGACGACCGATCCTGTGCCGCCGAGTCGGCGCAATGTTGTTCTTGGAGGGTCGAGTCGGCGTGATGTTGCACGTGCAGCGTCGCCTCGGCGCAATGGTGCACCGGGCGTTGCAACATTGCGCCGACTCGGCGATCCCGGGGTGGGGGAGGCTAGGGGAGAGCAGTGGCCGGGAATGCGAACGGCCCCGCCCGACACGAGGTCGGACGGGGCCGTGCGGTTGGCTCAGTGCCAGCGATCAGTGGTCTCCGCGGAGGTTCTCCCCGTCGACCGAGTGGTGACCGTCGAACTGGTGTCCGTCGGCCGCGTGCCCCTCCAGGGAGGCCTGGAGCTCGTGCTCGTGATCGGCGTGGTGGTGCGCCGCCTCGAGCTCCTCGGCCGTGACCGGCTGGACGTTGTCGGCGTACATCAGTGTCGAGAGCCGGCCGCGCAGGCCGTCGAGACGGCCGCCCTTCTCGTCGAGACCGTTGGCGTCGGTGCCGCCACCGGGGGTGTAGACCTCGTCGCGGTCCCGGGCGGTCAACGTGTAGGCAGCGGTCTCGCTGATCGGCAGGTGACGCTCGGAGTAGCCACCCTCGGCCGAGCGCATGATGATGCCCGTCTCGTAGCCGTGGAGGAGCTTCTCCTCGTCGTGACGCTGCAGCGAGATGCACCAACGTCGCGTGATGATGAACGCGACGATCGGACCGATGAACACCGCTCCACGCATGAAGTAGGTGATCTGGTTGATGCTCAGGTGGAGCTTGATCGCGATGATGTCGTTGCCACCCGCGGCCCACATCAGGCCGTAGAAGGTCATCAGCGCGACCATGACGGCCGTGCGGGTCGGGGCGTTGCGCGGACGCTCGAGCAGGTGGTGGTCGCGCTTGTCACCGCTGATCCAGGACTCGATGAACGGCAGCAGGAGCAGGATGGTGAACATCAGTCCGGGCAGCACGATGATCGGGAGGAAGACGTTCCACGGGATCGTGACTCCGAGGAAGCTGGACTCCCAGCCGGGCATGATGCGCAGCGCACCGTCGGGCCAGCCCATGTACCAGTCGGGTTGCGATCCCGCGGTGACCTTGGTCGGGTCGTAGGGACCGAACTTCCACACCGGGTTGATCGTCATCAGGCCACCCATCAGCGTGGTGACACCGAAGACGATGAAGAAGAAGCCGCCGGCCTTGGCCGCGTAGACGGGGAGCATCGGGAACCCGACGACGTTCTCCTCGGTGCGTCCGGGACCGGGCCACTGGGTGTGCTTGTGGTAGACGAGCAGCAGCATGTGCGCCGCGATCAGGGCCAGCAGGATGCCGGGGATCAGCAGCACGTGGACGGTGTAGAGGCGCGGGATGATCGAGTCACCCGGGAACTCGCCACCGAAGAGGAAGAACGACGCGTAGGTGCCGACGACGGGGATCGACTTCATGAAGCCGTCGGCCGCGCGGATGCCAGTGCCGGAGAGCAGGTCGTCGGGCAGCGAGTAGCCGGTGAAGCCCTCGAGCGTGCCGAGGAGCAGCAGGAGGCAGCCGATGACCCAGTTGAGCTCACGCGGCTTGCGGAACGCGCCCGTGAAGTAGACGCGGAGCAGGTGGATCATCATCGAGGCGATGAAGAGCATGGCTGCCCAGTGGTGCATCTGCCGCATGAGCAGGCCGCCGCGGACGTCGAAGGAGAGCTTGAGCGTCGAGGCCATGGCCTCGGACATCTCCACGCCGCGCAGCGGGTTGTAGGAGCCCTGGTATTCGACCTCGCCCATGCTCGGGGTGTACCAGAGCGTGAGGAAGACACCGCTCAGCAGCAGGACGACGAAGCTCCACAGGGCGATCTCGCCGAGCATGAAGGACCAGTGGTCCGGGAAGACCTTGCGGAGGTTCTTCTTGGCCAGGCCGGCCAGGCCCAGGCGCTCGTCGGCCCAGTTGGCGACGACGCCCGCCTTGCCCGGCTTCTTCGCGGTGGCCGGCTCGCCGGCATTGCTGTCCGCGACCTTGCTGGTGTCCACGCTCATCAGCCACGCTCCCAAAAGCTCGGACCCACCGGCTCGGTGAAGTCACTCTGTGCCATGAGGAAACCCTCCTCATCGACCATCAAGGGCAGCTGCGGCAGTGCGCGCGCAGCGGGGCCAAAGACAACTTTACCGGAGTCGGCAAGGTCGAAGGTCGACTGATGGCAAGGGCAAAGCAGGTGGTGGGTCTTGCGCTCGTTGAGCGAGATCGGGCACCCGACGTGGGTGCAGATCTTGGAGTAGCAGACGATGCCGTCGACGGACCAGTTCTTGCGTCCCTCGGCGACGGTGATGTCGGAGGGGTCCATGCGCAGGAGGATGACCGCTGCCTTGGACTTGGCGACCTGGAGCTCGACGCCCTC